>CACJRM010000006.1 GCA_902595805.1 uncultured Alphaproteobacteria bacterium
GATAAGTAAATGTTTTATTCAGAAGATAAAAAACAATATACTGTTCTTAATAGAAGAACATTTTTATTATATCTATTAAAAGTATCTTTTTTTGGTATTGTAGGATGGAGATTATATGATATTCAAATAAAAGATTCTCAAAAATATAAAACTCTTTCAAAAAATAATCAAATAGATGTAGAAATTATATATCCTGTTAGAGGGAAAATTTATGACACTAATAATAAGGTCTTAGCATCTAATATTAAAGTATTTGATGTGTACATAATTCCTGAAAATACAAAAAATATAAATAAATCTTTAAACAAACTAAACCAAATTATAAAAATTGACTTTAGTGATAGAAGAAAAATAATTGACTTATCTAAAAAAGTAAAAAAATTTCAAAAAATAAAAGTCTTAGAAAATATCAATTGGTCAGAGCTTGAAAAAATAGAAGCTAATAAACTCAATATAGAGGGTATATTTATTTCTCAAGATTATATGAGAACTTATCAATTTGATGATACTGTTTCACATTTAATTGGTTATACAAATAAGCCTAATCGTGAAGAGGTTGAATTACCTTTTGTGTTAAATATGCCTGATATAGAGATAGGAAAAGACGGTATTGAAAAAAGTTTTAATCCTAATTTAATAGGTAAATCAGGACAAAGAGAAATAGAAGTTAATTCTTATGGAAGAGTAATTCGTGAAATATCACGGCAAGATAGTCAAAAAGGAAATGATATTCAGATAACTATCGATCTTAGAATCCAACAATATGCTTTAAATTTATTAAAAGAACACAAAGCAGGATCCGTAGTACTTATGGATATTAATAATGGTAACATATTATGTATGGCTTCAACTCCATCTTATAATCCAAATAAAATTATACAAAAACCAAACAAGGAATACTGGGATTCAATTTTAGAAAATGAACTTTCGCCCCTCACGTACAGATGTATTCAAGGTTTATACGCTCCAGGCTCAACTTTTAAAATGATTGTTGCCATAGCAGGTATAGTTCATGGAATCATTGATACAAATACAAAACATTTTTGTAGTGGAAAAATTGGTTTAGGCGATAGACTTTATCATTGTTGGAAAAATAATGGTCATGGCTCAATGAATGTTAGTGATGCTATCAAAGAATCATGTGACGTTTTCTTTTATGAAATATCAAAAAAAATTGGCATAGATAAAATTGCTAGTGTTGCTGAAGATTTTGGTTTAGGCAAAATATATGATATTCCTTTAGCTAATCAAAAAAAAGGAATTATCCCTTCACGTGATTGGAAAAAGAAAAAATATGATGAAAGTTGGTACCCTGGGGAGACTCTAATTTCTGCTATAGGTCAAGGATTTGTATTAGCTAACCCACTACAACTTGCAGTAATGACTTCTATTATTGCTTCTAATGGAAAAAATATAAAACCAAATATTATAAAACAAAATACTTACATAGAATTTGAAAAATTGGAAAAATACCAAAATGCAATAAAAATCATTAAAAGTTCGATGTTTAAAGTAGTTAATGAAAGTAAAGGTACAGCTTATAAATCGAGATCTGAGTCTGCACCTTTTGCAGGAAAAACTGGTACTTCTCAAGTTAGAAGAATAACTGTAGCCGAGAGAGAAAGTGAAGATTTTAGGAAAAAAGAAGTAGAATGGAAAAAAAGAGATCACGCTTTATTCGTTGGATATATGCCAGTTGAAAGTCCTAGATATGCCGTTTCGGTTGTAATTGAACATGGAGGTTCAGGTGCATCAACTGCAGCACCTATAGCAAAAGAAATTTTTCAATTTACAAAAAATTTAGAAAATTAATGTTAAATAAAATTCAAAACTTAAATTACTTATTGATTTTCTTAGTAATATTAATTTCTTTTATTGGTGCAGCAGGTTTATATTCTGCTGCAGGTGGATCATATAATCCTTGGGCTTCAAGACATTTAATTAGATTAGCAATTTTTATATTTTTAGCAATTATCTTAGCTTTAATAAATATTAAATTTATTTATCAATTTTCTTATTTTTTTTTTACTTTATCATTATTACTTTTGCTATCAGTTGAATTAATAGGTGTTTTTGGTAAGGGTGCAACCAGATGGATAAATTTATTTGGTCTTAGCATTCAACCATCAGAATTAATAAAAATAACTATAATATTAGCACTGGCAAGATTTTACCATGATTTAAAATTTGATGAAATTAAGCGAATAAAAAATTTATTTTTTCCAACATTAATTTTATTTTTACCATTTTCTTTAGTTGTTATACAGCCAGATCTTGGAACTGCTTTAAGTATAGCAATGCTTGGGATTCTTATTTTATTTGCAAGTGGAATAAGAATTTGGAAGTTTGTATTAGGATTTTTTGTTCTAATTTCCTCAATACCTTTGTTATTAAATTACTTACAACCATACCAAAAAGATAGAATTTTCTCTTTTTTAAATCCTGAAGCAGATGCTCTTGGAAGAGGATATCAACTTATACAATCTAAAATTGCCTTGGGATCTGGTGGTCTTACTGGTAAAGGTTTTTTGGAAGGCTCTCAATCTTATCTACAGTATTTGCCTGAAAAACAAACCGATTTTATCTTTACGTTAATTGGAGAAGAATTTGGTTTTATTGGTACTATATTTATAGTTTTACTATTTCTATTATTAATATCAGTCTGTTTTTATATAAGTATTAAATCAAATCATATTTTTGGTAGAATTCTTTCAATAGGTGTTGCCAGTAATTTATTTATATATGTGATAATGAACATATCTATGGTATCTGGATTAATGCCTGTTGTTGGAATTCCATTACCTTTAGTTTCTTATGGGGGTTCAGCAATGCTTGCTATAATTATCTCTTTAGGATTAGTGCTAAATGCAGAATTAAATGGAAATTTAAAAAAAATACGTAATGCTTGAAATAAATAATGTTAATAAATTTTTTGGAGGATTAAAAGCAGTCAATAACGCTTCAATGAAAGTCGAAATGGGTTCAATTACAGGTTTAATAGGTCCAAATGGTGCAGGAAAAACAACATTATTTAATACTATTGCTGGATTATATGATCCAGATGATGGAAATATAATTCTCAATAATGAGGATATATCTTTTTTAAAACCTCACGAATTATTTTCAAAAGGAGTTCTAAGAACCTTTCAAATAGCTCATGAGTTTTCCACTCTGACCGTTCTTGAAAATTTAATGATGGTACCACCAAATCAATTTGGTGAAAAATTATCATACGCTTTATTAAGTAATGTAAAAGTAAAGCAACAAGAAGAAGAAATAAGACAAAAAGCTATCGATGTTATAAACTTTTTGAATTTAAGTAACTTAACTCAAGAACTTGCAGGCAATTTATCTGGTGGTCAAAAAAAACTACTTGAGTTAGGGAGAACTATGATGGTTGATCCTCAAATTGTTTTACTTGATGAGGTAGGAGCTGGAGTAAATCGAACACTTCTTAACGAAATTACCGATGCAATTTTAAGATTAAACAAAGAAAAAAATTATACATTTTTTGTAATTGAACACGATATGGATTTAATAGAAAAAATTTGTGACCCTGTAATCGTGATGGCGGAAGGTTCTGTTTTGTTTAAGGGAAATTTTAACGAAGTGAAAAATAATGATACAGTTATAGAAGCATATTTAGGCAAAGGTATTAATAAGAATTAGAATTTTATGAATAATTTAATTGGTAAAAATTTAACAGCTGGATACGGAGGGGTTGATATAATTAAAGATATTAATCTAGAAGTTAACGAGGGTGAAATTGTTGTCATAGTTGGTCCAAACGGAGCAGGGAAATCAACAGCAATGAAAGCATTGCTTGGTATGTTAAGTTTAACTTCAGGTTCTGTTGAATATTCAAATGAGGAAATTTCTTCAATGCTACCTCAAAACAGAATTAATTTAGGATTGGCATTTGTTCCTCAAACAAACAATGTGTTTACTGGTATGACAGTAGAAGAAAATCTAGAAATGGGAGGGTTTTTAAGAGAGGATGAAATTATTCATACCATTAATGATGTTTATGACCTTTTTCCTATTTTGAAAGTAAAAAGAAATCAAAGTGCAGGAGAATTATCAGGAGGTCAAAGACAACAAGTAGCTTTTGGTAGAGCTCTTATGACCCAACCTAAAATTTTGATGTTAGATGAACCAACGGCAGGAGTATCACCAATTGTAATGGATGAGTTATTTTCAAGAATTATAGAAGTCCGTAAAACTGGTGTTGGTATACTAATGGTTGAACAAAATGCAAAACAAGCACTTGGTATTGCTGATAGAGGGTACGTGTTAGTAAATGGAAAAAATAGTAGAGAAGGTTCAGGTGAAGAACTATTAAATAATCCAGAGGTTAGAAAGTCCTTTTTAGGAGGTTAAAATGATTGATTTTCTAAATTCTATAATTGTACTTCTAAATTTTATTATAATTCCAGGTATTTCTTATGGCTCTCAACTTGCACTTGGTGCACTTGGAGTTACATTTGTTTACGCTATACTTCGTTTTGCCAATTTTGCACATGGAGAAATCATGTCATTTGGAGCGATGATAACAATTTTATTTACGTGGTTTTTTCAATCACAAAATATTGGTTTAGGAATTCTCCCTACTGCTCTGTTGGCGTTACCTATAGGAATAATTGCAACAATTATCTTATGCATTATTTCTGATAAATTTGTTTTTCAATATTACAGATATCAAAAAAGTGTTCCTGTTGTCTTAGCAATGGTTTCAATTGGGGTTATGTTCGTAATTAATGCAATAATAAGAATCATAATTGGAACAGAAACTATAAAATTTTCCGATGGACAGAAATTTATAATGAAAGCCAAACAGTTTAAAATAATGACAGGTTTAAATGAAGGATTAGCATTAAAATCTTCTCAAGTTATTACAATATTAATTACTGTATTACTTTTGACTTTTACTTTCTGGTTTTTGCAAAAAACAAAAACTGGAAAATCAATGAGAGCATTTTCTGATAATGAAGATTTAGCATTATTGTCAGGTATTAATCCTGATAGAGTAGTATTCACTACTTGGATTATTGTAGGAGTCTTAGCTTGTGTTGCGGGAACACTTTATGGTTTAGATAAAAGTTATAAGCCAATTATTTATCTCAATTTAGTCTTGCCAATATTTGCCTCAGCAATTGTTGGAGGCATTGGCAGTCCCTTTGGAGCTGTAGTAGGTGGTTATGTCATCGCTTTTTCAGAAATAATGGTCACATATGCTTATAAGAAATTTTTTGTCTATTTGCTTCCAAGTTCTATGGAGCCAACTGGTCTAGTACAATTACTTTCAACTGATTATAAATTTGCTGTATCATTTTCAATTTTAGTCATCGTTTTATTGATTAGACCATCTGGAATATTTAAAGGAAAAGTCTTATGATGAAGTTTGAAAGATATGAATGGTTAGCTATCACAATTATGATCTCTTTATTTATTTTTGTAGGCTTTATTCAAGGATGGTCAGTAAGTTTAGTAATTTTAAATATGTGTATTATTTCAGCAATAATGACAATGGGGGTCAATATTTCTTGGGGTTATGCAGGAGTAATTAATTTTGGTGTAATGGGTTTTCTTGCCATGGGTGGATTAGCGGCAGTCCTTGTATCTTACCCTCCCATTACAGAGTCATGGCAGGCTGGAGGTAGAGGGCTAGGTATCAGTTTTGCTTTACTTGTCGTATTGGTCATTGCTGTAATGTATATCAATAAAACGGTAATCCAAAAAAGAAATAGGTATATTTTAAATTCCCTCATAATTTTTTTTGGTATTTTAATTATCAGACACTTTTATTTAAACGCTACACACAATATTGAAGATGTTAATCCAGCAATTGCAGGTTTTTTAGGTGGTCTTGGACTGCCAATAATTTTCTCTTGGATTGTAGGAGGTTTATTTGCTGCGGGCGTTGCATTTGTAATTGGTAAAGTAGCTCTTGGATTACGATCAGATTATCTTGCTATTGTTACTCTTGGTATTTCAGAAATAGTTGTTAGTGTTTTAAAACATGAAGAATGGCTATCTAGGGGAGTAAAAAATGTCATCGGTTTAAAGAGGCCTGTTCCTTATGAAATTGATTTACAAAATGCAGATTGGTTTATAAACTTGGTTACTTATCTAAACTCGTCAAAGTTAAATAATATTATTGATGTAACTGATAGACAACAAGTATTAAACAATCTTATTATTGATGGCTCAGGAATTTTTGTAAAACTATCTTACGCGATTTTATTTCTGATTGTTATGTTAATAATTTTTTATTTTGCCAACAAAGCTCAATTATCTCCTTGGGGAAGAATGATGAGAGCTATCAGAGATAATGAAACAGCTGCAAATGCTATGGGGAAAGATGTTGTGAAACAACATTTAATTATTTTTGTAATAGGGGCTGCAATTGTAGGTGTTGCGGGTGCAATGCTTGTTACTTTAGATGGATTATTTACTCCTTCAGGATATCGACCACTTCGTTTCACTTTTATTATTTGGATTATGGTTATTGTAGGTGGTAGTGGAAATAATTTAGGCGCTATATTTGGTGGTTTTGTTATATGGTTTTCTTGGATTGAGGCAGCTCCACTTACAACATTTATTATTAATCTACTTACCATAGGATTAGAGCCCACAAATGCTTTAAAATTACATTTACTTGATAGTGTTCCTTACTTTAGATATCTATTTATGGGTTTAATTTTATTATTAATTTTACGATATAGGCCGAAGGGAATTATACCAGAGAAAGTTAGGCACTCATAAAAAAACCCCAGCTAAAAGCTGGGGTTAAATTAAAATAATTTTGAACTATTAAAGAGCGCCAACAGTAACGAATTCGCCACCACTAACTTCTAACTCTTTAAACGCACCAGCTGCATCACCAAACGCATTAAATTCTACATCTGTTGCACCTTGGTAATCAATATCTTTACCAGCAGCTAACATTTGTAAGCCGTATGATAATTGACCAGGGTTAATTACAATACCTGGAGCGTTAGATACTTTAGCAATATTGTTTAAGATTGATTGCTTATCAGCAGATCCACCAGCTTGAATTGCAAGAGCAATTATTGCTGCAGCATCATAAGACTCTCCAACATATGGAGCACTTCCATCCATGCCATTTGCAGCTGCTAGTTCACCAAACTTAGTTGAACCTTTTGAAATTGCACCTGGCATAGAACCAAATGATCCTTCAAGATCAGCACCAATATTATCTACAATTGATTGACCAATCATACCATCAGAAAGAACAAAAGTGTCAAATGCACCTGAATCTAAAGATGCTTCAATCATTCCTTTTCCACCGTCATCGATATAACCAATTACTAGTAGTGCGTCTCCACCAGCTGATGCAAGAACACCAACTTCTGATGAATAATCCGCTTTACCATCTTCGTGTGCAGCTGATGCTGTAATAGTTCCACCACCACGAGCAAATGAAGCTTCAAATACTTCAGCTAAACCTTTTCCGTAGTCATTGTTAGTATACGTTACAGCTATACTTTCAATTCCTCTGCTTAAAGCAAGTTTAGCTAATACTTGACCACCTTTTGCATCAGATGGAGCAGTACGCCAAAAAGTTCCATTATCAGGAACTTTACTTAGACCTGGTGAAGTTGCTGACGGAGATACCATTAAGATACCATTTGGTACTGCAACATTTGCATTAATCGCACCTGTTACACCTGAACAGTCAGCACCCATAATAGCAGTTACACCTTGTGCAACTAGATCCTCAGCAGCAGCAGTTGCAGCAGCAGAGTCTACACAAGTTGAGTCAGCTTCTAAGATAGTAATTGATTCACCACCTAAAAGATTTCCAGAGTTTGATGCTTCATCGAATGCCATTTTCGCACCATCTCTCATAGCAGGAGTTAAAGATTCAATTGGTCCTGTAAAACCAAGAATAATTCCTACTTTAATTTCTGCTAATGCAGCAGTCGTTACAGTCGACAAACTTACAATAACAGCTAGAAGTAATTTTTTCATATTTCCTCCAAAAAAGTATACTTTTTATATATGGTACCTCATATACTAGTTCCAAAAATCAATCATGCAGTTTTTTAATAAAAATACCCAAGATTTTAGCCAAAAACCATAAATTGACTTCATTTGCCTCACCGGATAAAGATCAAACGTATGACAATTGGAATTTTAGGTGGAGGTGTTTGGGGGAGTGCAATTGCCCGAGTATTAAGTAATAATAAAGTTATAATTTATGCTCGAGATGAAAAAATTGTTAAATCAATAAATGAACATAAAATTAATCCAAAATTAAAATACAGTTCATTTAATGAAAATGTCACTGCTACTACCTCTTTAACAGAAATTAGAAATGTTAAATTTTTATTTATAACTTTACCGGCACAAAATATTAGGGAGGTAATTAAGGATACATCATTACATAATAAAAATCATCATATTGTTATATGTTCTAAAGGCATTGAAATATCATCATCAAAATTTTTAACAGATGTATTTCAAGAAATGATGCCGTTTAAATCAATTAGTATTTTATCAGGCCCATCTTTTTCAAATGAAGTATCTCAAAGTTTACCAACTGCTGTCACGCTTGCAACAAAAGATAAAAAAGATTTTGAGAATATTTCTAAACTTATACCTAACAAAGAGTTTAGAATTTATTATTCAAATGATTTAATCGGAACGCAAATAGGTGGTGCGTTAAAGAATATATATGCAATAGCTGCAGGTGTTTCAGAAGGATTGAATTTAGGTGAAAATGCTAAAAGTGCACTCATTTCAAGATCTTTTGCAGAAATGACACGATATGCAAAAAAATTTAAAGCTGATAAAAATACTTTATTTGGTTTATCAGGGCTTGGCGATCTAATTTTAACATGCAGCTCTAAAAATTCTCGTAATACACAGTTTGGCATTAAATTAGCTTCTTCAAAATATGATAATTTTTTAGATCTTTTAAAATCGCAAGAAGTAACAGAGGGTTATTATACTGTTAAAGCAGTCTATAATATTTCACAAAAAAAAAATATTGATATGCCAATTATGGAGTCTGTATACAATATACTTTATAAGCAACATGATTTAAAAGAAGAACTAACTAATTTACTGAGTAGACCAATAACAGAAGAGAAAATTTAATTTGATGACAAAGAAAACATTTTATACCTTGGATACAATTTGGGTCAATAATACGCAAATTAATTTGAGTGCTGTAGAGCGTCGAACATCTACCTTAATTAAAAGAAGAACTGTAAAAAAGGAATTTCAAGTTGCTTGGTTATTAAAAGCTATTACTTTGATTGATCTTACTACACTAAGTGGCGACGACACTTTTGGAAAAGTTGAAAAACTATGCAATAAAGCTCTTAATCCCATCGATGATTATATTATTGAAGACTTAGGGTTAGTAAAAAATGCAATAAGAGTAGGAGCTGTATGTGTCTATCACCATCTAATAAAAGATTGTACAAAACTAATTCAAAATAAACTCCCAATTGCTGCTGTTTCTACAGGTTTTCCTGCAGGTTTATCATCTTATACGACTAGAAAAAAAGAAATTTCTGACTCTATTAGACATGGTGCTGATGAAATCGATATTGTTATCAATAGAGGATATGTTCTCCAAAATAACTGGAAAAAATTATACGAAGAGGTTCGTAGTTTTAAAGAAACTGCAGGTAAAACAAAAATAAAAGCTATTCTTGGTGTTGGCGATCTTGAAACTCTTCGAAATGTAGCTAAAGCATCTTTAGTTTGTATGATGGCTGGTGCAGATTTTATAAAAACATCAACTGGAAAAGAAAGTGTGAATGCTAACTTAAATAATAGCCTTGTTATGTTGAGAA
Organism: uncultured Alphaproteobacteria bacterium; assembly: GCA_902595805.1. Lineage (GTDB taxonomy): Bacteria > Pseudomonadota > Alphaproteobacteria > HIMB59 > CACPNW01. Next base: position 9,834 of record CACJRM010000006.1, read on the forward strand.
TGATTAGAGATTTTCATACAAAAACTGGAAAAAAAATTGGTTTTAAACCTGCAGGTGGAATATCAACAGCCAAATCTGTTTTAGAATTTTTAATATTAGTAGCAGAAGAACTAGGATTTGAATGGGTAAATCCTAAATTATTGCGAATTGGTGCTTCTAGTTTATTAATTGATATAGAAAGACAACTATATCACTACACTAGTGGCAGGTATGCAAACAAAGAGAAACTTGCAATAGGATAATATGGATAAAGTTATTAAAAATTTTCAAAATATAACGTATGGACCAGCACCAGAGGATAGCAAGGAAGTTACCAATTGGATTAAAAATTTAAAAAATCCAAATAATATTTTTATAAATGGAAAGTTTGTAAAATCATCTAGCTCAAAAAAATTAAATATAATAAATCCTTCCACAAATAAAAAAATTGCGACATTGTCTGTTGCTTCAAAAAAAGATGTAAATGCTGCAGTCAGTGCTGCCAAAAAAGCTCATATCAAATGGTCAAAACTTTCATCTTTTGATCGATCAAAATATTTATATGCACTCGCCCGTCTAATACAAAAAAATTCAAGATTTATTTCTGTTTTAGAGACTATTGATAATGGTAAACCAATACGTGAAACAAGAGATATAGATATTCCACTTGTTGCTAGACATTTTTATTACCATGCCGGGTGGGCTGCGAGGAATACTAATAATTCTGATAACTCTATTGGTGTTGTTGGGCAAATTATACCGTGGAACTTTCCATTGTTAATGTTAGCGTGGAAAATTGCTCCTGCAATTGCTCTTGGTAATACAGTAGTCTTAAAGCCTGCAGAGTATACTTCTTTAACAGCACTTTATTTTGCTGAACTTTGTGAAAAAGCTAAAATTCCACATGGTGTAATTAATATTATTACGGGAGATGGTTCTACTGGTGAACATATAACATTGCATAAAGATATTAAAAAAATTGCCTTTACTGGATCAACTGAAGTTGGAAAGAAAATAATTCAAACAAATACTAATCCAGATAAAAAAATGACAATGGAACTTGGGGGTAAATCACCTTTTATTGTTTTTGAAGATGCTGATTTAGATAGCGCAGTAGAAGGTGTTGTTGATGCAATTTGGTTTAATCAAGGTCAAGTATGTTGTGCTGGATCAAGACTCTTAGTACAAGAAAGTATTGAGAAAAAATTTATCCAAAAACTTAAGAAAAGAATGGAAAAACTTCGTGTTGGTGATCCATTAGACAAGTCTATTGATATTGGAGCTATAGTTGCACCAGTCCAACTTAAAAAAATTAATTCTTTAGTAAATGAAGCACAAAAGGATGGAAATAAATTATGGCAACCTTCATGGTCATGTCCAACAAATGGTTTATTTTATCCTCCATCTTTATTTACAAATGTAACACCGTCATCTTTTATTGCTCAAGTAGAAATATTTGGACCAGTTTTAACAGCGATGACATTTAGAAAACCTAGTGAAGCCGTATCAATTGCTAATAATACACAATACGGACTTGCTGCAAGTATTTGGTCTGAAAATATTAATTTAGCTTTAGATATTGCTCCAAAAGTAAAAGCTGGAGTCATTTGGATTAATTCTACAAACTTATTTGATGCTGCTTGTGGTTTTGGCGGATACAAAGAAAGTGGTTTTGGAAGAGAAGGTGGCTCAGAAGGTATAAGAGCATATTCAAAATTACCACTTCCTCTTGTTCAATCAAAAAGAGGAAAGAAATTATCTAAAGCTCATTCATCTAACTCTATCGATAGAACACCAAAATTATACATTGGAGGAAAACAAAAAAGACCTGATAGCGGTTATTCCTTTTCTTCTTATGATGTTCAAAATAATTTTATTTGTGATGTTCCAAATGCAAATCGCAAAGATGTAAGAGACACAGTTGAAGTTGCTTCTAAAGCAATTAACAAATCTTCTACTAACTTTAATAGAGCTCAAATTCTTTATTACTTAGCTGAAAATTTACAAAATCGAAAAACTACCTTTGCTAATTTGTTATCTTCTTTAGTTGGTATCTCTTCAAAAGATGCTGAAAAAGAATTTGATCAATCAATTGAAAGATTATTTTATTACGCAGCTATGGCTGATAAGTTTGAAGGCTCTATACATAATCCTCCTATAAGAGGTTTAACACTAGCTGTTAAAGAGCCGATAGGAGTTGTTGCAAATATTTTAAATGATGATTATCCACTTTTAAGTTTAATAACTACATTAGGATCAAATTTTGCAGCAGGAAATGCTAGTATTATTGTTCCAGGACAAAAGACATCTCTTTTAGCAACCGAATTGTATCAACTACTTGAAACTTCTGATGTTCCAGCTGGGTATATTAATATCCTTACAACTAAACAAAATAGTTTGAATAAAATCTTATCTGAACATGAAAATATTGATGGTATTTGGTTTTTTAGTGAAAATAATAATGAGCGCCTAAAGGTTATTCAAAGCACAACATCAAATTTAAAAAGAACTTGGTGTCCACAATCAAAAAATCTTGATTGGTCTTCGAAAGAAGAAGATTTCTTAGAAGAGTTTCTATATCAAAGTACACAAGTAAAAAATATTTGGATCCCTTACGGAGAGTGATATACTAAAAATATGTTAATTAACGTCGACCCTATTTTAAGTCCTGATATATTAAAAACATTACGTGAAATGGGTCATGGTGATAGACTTGTTATATCTGATATTAATTATCCTGCCCATTCGAATCACAATAGAGTTCATCGATTAGATGGACTTGATATGACAACTGTCATTAGAGCTGTTTTATCTGTTTTTCCATTGGATAGTTTCGTAGACTCAGCCGTTCACAGAATGGAAGTTGATAATCAGCCAGATGAAATTAATGATGCTAATAAAGAAGTAATTGATGCAATTAAGGAAGTATCAGGAGATCATTGGAAAATTGGTTCATACGAAAGACAAGAATTTTATAAGCAATCAAGATCAACCTATGCATATATTACAACAAGTGAAAGACGACCTTACTGTAATTTTATTTTAACAAAAGGTGTTATTAAGCCAGATGGTACTGTTTGGATAATCGATAAATAATTATGTCGATTAGTATACTTGGTATTTTTGTTGCTGATCTAGTTTTTTTTGGAGAAAAAATTCCCGTTGAGGGAGAAACTATTCTTGGTAAAAATTTTGTTATTGGTCCTGGTGGCAAAGGATCAAACCAAGCTGTAGCTGCATCTAAGGCTGGTGCAAAAATTTTTTTTATTTCAAAGATTGGTGATGATCAATTTGGCTCTATGGCAACAGAGATTTATGAAAATTCTGGTGTTGATTATAGCAATGTTATTATTTCAAAAGATCATTCAACCGGTGCAGCTGGCATACTTGTTAATGAAGGAACAGGAGCTAATGCCATTAATGTTTTTCCTGGGGCAGCAGGTGCAATTACTATTGAAGATATAGATAAAGCAGAAGAGGCAATTAAAAACTCAAGTATATTTCTTACACAACTAGAGGCACCAAAGGATGTTGTTACCTATGCATTAAAAAAAGCACATAGTTTAAATGTAAAAACAATTTTAAATCCTGCGCCAGCAGCTGAAATAGATGAATCTTTATTTTCAATGATTGATTATTTTACACCAAATGAAACAGAAGCGAGTTTTTATGTTGATCACAATGTTGAAACTCATGAGGATGCTAAAAAAGCTGCAATTCAATTATTAGAAAAGGGAATTAAAAATGTCGTTATTACTCTTGGAGATAAAGGAGCTTTTTTTGCCAACAATGAAGAAAATTTTTCTATACCTGTAGCTAATCTTTCAAATCCAGTAGTCGACACAACAGGTGCTGGCGATGCTTTCAATGCAGGTTTTGCTGCAGCACTTACTGAGGGTCAAAATATTAAAGATGCTCTAAAATTTGCTAGTGCTACTGCTGGCTTATCAACGACTAAAATTGGTACGGCAAATTCTATGCCTTCTCGAGAGGAAATTGATAAACTTCTATAATTATTGTATAATAGAACCATTATGCAATTATTCTTAGAAAGACTGATCTATTTTTGGGCTGGGATTACAGCTATCGGTCTTTTAATAGCAGTAGCTTACTGGGCAATCGCAACTATAATTTACGTTGCCTTTATCTCTCTTTTTATTGCTATCGCAGCTACTCTATTCTATCATTTTTATTGGTCCAAAAGAGATAATTAATAGTCTATAAATACCAATAAGGTTATTTATCAGTGTCAAAATATATATTTTACGATCTAGAAACATCAGGAAGAGGTAAGAAAGAATATCCAACTGCTTTTGGTACTACTCCAAAATGGGAGCAGATAATGCAAATTGCAGCAATAGTTACTGACTCCAAGTTTAATCAAACAAATCAAAATATGAATGAGTTCTGCAGACCTCGAACATCAGTGATTTCTCAACCTGGTGCATTAATAACAACACTCAAAGGTATGAGAGAGGCACTTGATGCCCCACAGTCATCTTACGAATTAATGAAAAAAATTAATAAAACTTTTGATGAATGGAAAAAAGATGATCCAAGTTCTACTTTTATAGGACACAACATAATAGAGTTCGATGAATCAGTTCTCGAATACAATTTGTTTAGTCATATGTTTTATCCGTATGTAACAAGAAAGAGTAGGGGCGATACATTAAATTTAGCGAGAGGTTTATATGCCATCAACCCCTCAAGTATAAAAACACCTTTAACAGAAAGAGGTAATCCTAGTTTTAAATTAGAAAAAATTGCAGAGATGAACAACTTGCCTGTTGAATTTGCTCACGATGCATTTTCAGATGTTAAGACATCAATTGCTCTGACCAAATATATTAACGAAGCAGACACAACTAATTGGAATCAGCTACAAATGACAATGAGTAAAGAAGATGCCATTGAATATATAAATAAAAATAAAGGTTTTTGTTTTATGACAAGTTTTGGAGGAAGAATTAAACTTCAAGCATTATCGATGGTATGTGAGTCACAATACAATGGTTGGTTTCATACAATTGATTTAGCTCATGATCCTACACCATTACTAGAAGCTAATTCTGAGCAATTTAAAAAACTGATTAAAAGAAAAAATAGATACGTCATTACTAATCAGCATCCTATTATTCTACCAGGTAAGATTGCTGCAAATTACGAGCCTTATGATGAAATTGGTTCAGATGTTCTTAATGAAAGAGCGAAAATAGTTTTTAAAAATAAAGATTTAGCAGACAAGTTTAAACTTATGGAAATTGATAGGCGTATTGAAAAAGAAGACGAAAAATCCCAGGATAATGTATTTCCAGAAAGTGCAGCAAATGCCTTTCTTGATTTTAAACAATCAACAGAAATAGCTAAATTTCACGAACAAGATGATTGGAATGAAAAATATAAAATTGCTCTTTCAATAAAAGAGCCAAGAGCAAACTTTATTTTAAAAAGACTTATATTTGATGAAAGTCCAAAAACTTTATCAAAAGAAGATTTTAAAATGGTTCACCGAGAGTTACATGAAAGATTAGTTATTAATCAAGAAAGACCTTTTACAACGATACCAGAAGCAATGTCACAAACTGATACAGAGTTAGTTAAAATGGAAGAAAGCGATGATGAAAATAAAGCTCAAAAAATGCAAATTTTAAAAGATTACAATGTCTATTTAAATTTTATGGAGAAATATTTTTCTAATAAAAATGCTGAACCCCTTCCAAGCGGTAAGGAACTGAGCAAAATAATCTTTGGTTAATGTTTGAGCTTCAATATTTTATCATTGGCATTGCCCAAGGTTTTACTGAATTTTTGCCAATTAGTTCTTCTGGTCATTTAGTTCTTGTATCAGAATTAACGAGTTGGCAAGATCAAGGTCTTTTTACTGATGTTGCTGTTCACGTTGGCACATTATTAGCAGTTATAACTTATTTAAGATCTCATATAACATCATTAATTAAGAGTTTTTTCTCTTTCCAGCTTACTCAAAATGATAATCTAATTAAAATTATTATTGCAACAATACCTGCCGTAATAGTGGGATTTTTTATTTTTGATTTTGTTCAATTATATTTTCGCGATATCAAAGTTGTTGCAGTCACAAGTGTTGTTTTTGCTGCTCTATTATTTGTAGCAGATCATTTTAAAATGAAAATATCTTCTTGGGAGAGTATGAGTTATATTCAGGCCTTTATCATTGGCATGTTTCAAGTTTTAGCTTTTATACCTGGGGCAAGTAGAGCAGGTGTTACAATTACTGGAGCGCGTTTTTTAGGATTTGATAGATCTTCTGCAGCAATATTTTCTATGCTTTTATCCATTCCTATTATTTTAGCATCTTTAGTTTTAACAAGTTTAGATTTAATAAGTAGTTCTGAAGTAAATTTAAATTTATACCAATCTTTATTTGCGGCAATCATTGCGTGTATTACTGCACTATTATCAATTAATATCATGATGCAAATTATACAAAAATCAACTTTTAATATATTTATTATTTATAGAGTTATTTTAGGTTTTATATTATTATACTTCTATGCTTAAAATAAATGGAGTTTTCAGCGCATCTTTAACTCCAGTTAAAAAAGATCTTACTATCAATCAGGATCTTTATTTACGTCATTGTCAATATCTTATGAGACAGGGTCACGATGGCCTTGCTGTTTTTGGCACAACTGGTGAAGCAAACTCATTTAGTGTAATCGAAAAAAGAAATAATATAGAATTTCTTATAGAAAATAAAATTGATCCAAAAGTTCTCATACCAGGAACTGGTTCTAGTTCGTTGAAAGATGCAATTTCAATGACTCAGCATGCTTCCAAAATGAATGTAAGAGCAGTTTTAATTCTTCCGCCTTTTTTCTATAAAAATGTTTCAGATGAAGGTGTGATAAATTATTATAGAAATATTATTGAAAGTGTAGATGATAATAACTTTCAGTATATACTTTATCATATTCCTCAAAATACATATGTTCCCATTAACTTTAAAGTTATTGAAAGTTTATTGAAATTATATCCAAATAATGTTGTTGGGTTGAAAGATTCAAGTGGAGATTATGATAATATGTTAAAAACAATTAAGTATTTTAATAATTTTGCAGTTTTTTGTGGGCATGATACTCTTGCTTTAAACGTTGCAAGACGAGGAGGGGCCGGAGCTATTACTGCTGGTACTAACGTATCAGGTAAGTTACTCTGTTTTATTTTGAAAAATTTTAAAAATGAAAAAAATATTAAAAATTTTGATGAATTACAAAATTTACAAGCTGAAATTAGAAAAATACTGACCTCAGCAGAGCCAATAAGTTTAATGAAGGCTTATTTTTCAATTGTAGATAATATTACTGATTGGAATAATATTATTCCACCGTTAAAACAAATTGATAATCCTCAAAATAACAAGTTGGTGTTACTCTTAAAGGAGTTAATTAATAAGATTGACCATTTAATAGCGAATACGTGAGTTAAAATATTTTTTTGCTTGAGTTGCAATTATATTTTGAACTGGCTTCAAAAAGACGGCAAAACCAATAAGATCAGTAAAGAAACCAGGAGTAATTAAAAGTAATCCTGATACTAATAGAAAAATACCTCCTTTTATTTCCTCAGTAGGCATCACCCCTTGTGATAAATTTCGTTGTGCATCAAATAATAATTTAATTCCTTGTTTTCGAACAAGAAATATCCCAACTAAAGCGGTGATAAGTATAATTGCAATAGTATTTAAAATTCCTATATTAGAGCCAATTGTTATAAAAATACTTATTTCAATAATCGGAATTATTATAAAGGCTAGAAAAATCACTAGCGTACTATACCAGTTTTTTCATCCTCAATGTTTTTTTCTATTTTATTCTCAAATTCTCTTAATCTTTTATAGACACTAGCAAGTTCAATAATTGTAGGCCATGCTCTAAATAAATATTGAAGTGAACCTTCTACTCTTCCGAAAGCTCTTATAATTTGTTGCATAACACCGAGTGTCATTACTCCAGCTACAATTGCTGGTGCTAAAAAAATGTAAGCGGCAAGAACGTTAGCTTGTAGATAAGCTAATCTCCCAATACTAAAATAGAGATAGTACAAATAACTTTTGAAATGAATTTGTCTTACACCATCAAAAAGTTCTTCTAAAGATTTTGGTCTAATACTTCCATCATCCTCAGCAATAACCAGAATTTTTCTATAAGCAGCTTCTTTTTTTTGAAGGTCATATTCAATACCAACTAGTTTTAGTAACCATGCTAGTACAATCATTAAAATTGTACCACCGACAGCCCATATAAATGCTCCAGATACTAAACCGTATTGCCAATCACCAAACCATAAGATTGGTATACCAACTGATAAAGTCATTAAAAGAGGGAAGAACTCTACTAATACTAAAACAGATTCAATTAAGCTGGTTCCAAGACCTTCCATAATTCTACTAAACTTTATGGTATCCTCTTGAACCCTTTGACTTGCTCCTTCGATAGTTCTCGCTTGATCATAGACACTATGGTACCACTCAACCATTGCTGTTCTCCATCTAAAAAGAAAATGGGAAGTTAGAAATGAAATTGCTAGTCCTAATGCAATTGAAATAGCGGCTAATTGAGCAAAGCTAAAAAGAGCTCCCATATATTCTTGCATGGTTATAGCATTTGGCGTTCCAAGTGCTTTTTGTATCATGTCATAAAATTCACCAAACCATTCGTTTATCTGTACATCAATTTGAACTTGAACCCATATAGAAGTAAGAATGACTACAGAGCCTACATAAGCCCACACATACCATTTTGGTTCAGTGAAAAATTTAAACATTTTATATATATATGTTCAAATAGATTTTAAAAAAGAAGGTAAGTATTAATTATTTCTTCTTTTGACGCTTTTTGTTTCTTCTATATTTGGAGCCTCTTTTACGTCTGCCTCTATGTTTTTTTGGATATCCCATAATGTAGATACGGTATACAAAAATAAAAAATTAAGTCAAAGACTAATAATGCCAATCTTTAGCTTCATTAAATAAAAAATCCCTAAAAACTTCAAGTCTTCTATCATTTTTAAAAGACTCAGAATAAACAAAGTATGTTTGATATGATGGACCTTCTAAGTTTGGTAAAACACGTACAAGCTGAGGTTTGTCTGCAACCATATAATCAGGTAAAGATGCTAAACCTCCACCTTTTTCAATTGCAAGTGACATGGCATAAATACTGTTCACTCTAAATTTAGGTCTTCTTTTTGTTCCTTCTTTTCCAATTTTTAATATCCAATCAATATTAGAAACAGGAGAAGGTAAACCTGCTCCAAAACAAATTAAATCATGTTTATCAAGATCATTAACGTTTCTTGGTATCCCACTTTTTTGTAAATAATCTGAAGAACCATAAATATGGTTATGAAAATTAACAAATTTTTTAAAAATTAAATTTGCTTGTGTCGGTTTTTTTACTCTAACTGCAACATCAGCAACTCTAGCAGATAAATCAACTTCTTCATCACTCATAATTAAACTTACATCTATATCAGGATATTGATTCGCGAATTTGTTTATTCTTGGTGTTAACCATGCAGATCCAAAACCAACAGTTGTGCTAATGGTTAATTTACCTACTGGTTTAGTTTTTTTATCTAATAATTTTTTTTCAAAATCAGAAATTGAAAAATTAATTTGATTTACAGTATTGAATAAATTTTCACCTTGCTCAGTTAATCTTACACCTTTTTGATGTCTTATAAATAAAGGTGTTTTTAAATCATATTCAAGATCTTGTATCTGTCTGCTAAGTGCAGACTGACTTATATTTAGTTTTGCACTTGCTTTAGAAATGCTTCTTGAAATTGCAATTTCGTAAAATGATTTTAACTTATCCCAGTCCATTACCTTAAGGAATTTATTATTGCATTATAGTTATTTTGATTTTGGGATAATAAATAAGATCCCACTGCTAATACATTAGCTCCGCTATCTTTACATATTTTTGCATTTTCATTATTTACTCCACCATCAACAGCTATTTCATAATTATAATTATTATTTTTTCTAATTTCATCTAAATCTCTAATTTTTTGTACTTGATCATGCATAAACTTTTGACCTCCAAAACCAGGTGTGACTGTCATAACTATTATTTGTTGCACTTGATTAAATAAATGGTCAATATCTGAAATATTTACCTTGGGATGAATAGCAATTCCTGCTTTAATTTTAGCACCACATATTATTTTAATAATTTCTTCCGGATTATCATCGGCTTCAGGATGAAAGGTAATGATATCTGATCCAGCTTCAATAAATTCATTAATATATTGTTTAACTGGTTTAATCATAAGATGAACATCTAAGATTTTAGAAGTAACTTTTTTTAATGATTTAACTATATTTGGTCCAAAAGTAATATTGGGAACATAGTGACCATCCATAATATCTATATGAATATAGTCAGCGCCATTTAGATCTAAAGATCTAACTTCTTCTTCTAATTTAAGAATATCCGCTGATAATATTGATGGTGATATTTTTATCATTTATAATAGATATATAATATATAAATAAACATTCATAATGAATTCTATCACAGAAAAACCTTGGGGGTCATTTGAGATACTAAAGTCTGGTAAAAAATTCTTAGTAAAAAAAATTCTTGTAAATCCAGGAGGAGTTTTATCTCTTCAAAGTCATGAACATAGATCTGAGCATTGGATTGTGGCTGAAGGAGAGGCTGAAGTCACAATTGACAAAAAAGTAATAAATTTAAAAGAAAATGAGAATATTTTTATTCCTAAAGGGGCAATTCATAGAATGGCTAATAGAAAAGTTCGTGATTTAGTTATTATAGAAATGTGGTACGGTGATAATCTTGATGAAAATGATATTAAAAGATACGAAGATATTTATGAAAGAATTTAATGCTTATTAATACTCCTATATCGCTTGGCGAACTTGTAGATAAAATTTCTATATTAATTATTAAACAGAAAAATATAACTGATGAAACTAAGCTTGATCATGTCAAAAAAGAATTAGATTTTCTTCAAAAAACATTGATGAATTATGTTCAACAAAAAGAAATAAATACTTATTTAGAAAATTTGATAAATATTAATTCTAAACTTTGGAATATAGAAGACGATATTAGAGAGTGTGAAAGAATAAAATTATTTGATCAAACATTTATTGATCTTGCTAGAAGTGTCTATTTTACCAATGATGAAAGAGCAAAAGTAAAAAATGATATTAATAAAACCTTTGGCTCTGAATTAGTAGAAGTTAAATCTTATGAGGAATATTAATTAATAAATTCTCGAAACACTTTTTGAAACAAGAGATACTAATTTTTCTTTATAAATGTTATCTTTAAATATATCAACTGAGTCTACAGCTACATTTGAAAAGTGATTTGCTCTTGTAAGAGTATCTTCAATACATTGATATTTATTTATTATTTCTAATGCCATTTCAAAATCACCATCATTTTGGTTAAGATCAGATATAGTTCTTTCCCAAAATTTTTTCTCTTTATCATTTGATCTTCCGTATGCTAATATTATTGGAAGAGTAATTTTACCTTCTTTAAAATCATCTCCAGTATTCTTTCCTAATATTTTTTTGTTTGAGGAATAATCAATAGCATCGTCAATTAATTGAAAAGTCATGCCAAAGTTTGTTCCAAATGATTTTAATGCATTAACCTCAGCTTCTGTTCCAAGAGCACTAATTGATCCAACTTGACATGCTGCACTAAATAAAGAAGCAGTCTTTGCATTTACAACTTCAAAATAAATATTTTCATTTATTTCTAAATTTTTATCATTAACAAGTTCTAAAACTTCTCCTTCAGAAATTACAACACTAGTATCTGCTAATATTTTTAACGTTTCAGTATTTCCATATTTTGTCATTAGTTGAAAAGCTCTACTGAATAAAAAATCACCAACTAATACACTTGTTTTATTTTTCCATTTCTCATTTGCTGTAGGTTTTCCTCGTCTTTGTTTACTTTCATCTATTACATCATCATGCAATAGTGTTGCTGTATGAATAAATTCTACTGCTGCAGATAGACCGATATGATTCATTTTATTTTCAATTTCACTAGTTTCATTTCTCGTCATATGAAAACTTGAAACAGTTAAAAGAGGTCGTAGTCGTTTTCCCCCTGATAAGATAAGGTATTTTCCAACTTCATGAACTAAAGGTACATTGCTATCTAATTTATCTAGGATTATGGTATTTACGGATACCAGATCTTCCTTGCATATATCTGTTAATTCTCTGATTTCATCTTCAAATGAAAAATCTTTTTTTCTAAGTGGAAGTACATTATCCATATCATTTAACTATTTGAATATTATGTTAATTCATTAACTTAATTGACGCACTTAAACTTAAATTACTAAAATTACAAACAAATGCTACATAACGCTTTAAGAAAAGATTAACATTTGTTATTAGATATTATGTTTAAAAGGTTATTTTCGAAGAGTAATACAATACCGGTTTTACGTTTATCTGGCATTATATCATCTCAGTCAGGCTTAACAGGCTCTGGTTTAGCAATCAATAATTTAGAAAAGTTAATTGATAAGTTATTTGCTGATAAAAAATCTCCTGTTGTAGGTTTGGTCATTAATTCACCTGGAGGTTCTCCTACACAATCCTCTTTAATAGCAAAAAGGATCATTGATCTGGCTAAGGAAAAAAACAAAAAAGTTTTAGCATTCGTTGAAGATGTTGCAGCTTCTGGTGGTTATTGGTTAGCATGTGCTGCTGATGAAATATATATTGATCAAAACTCTGTTATTGGATCAATAGGTGTTATTTCACCAGGTTTTGGTTTTGTTGATCTCCTAAAAAAAGTTGGAATTGAAAGAAGAGTTTATACATCTGGAAAAAGTAAAAGTTTTCTTGATCCTTTCAAAGAAGAAAAACAGGAAGACATTGATAGATTAAAAAATATTCAAGAACAAATTCATGATAATTTTATTAATTATGTAAAAGATAGAAGAGGTTCAAAACTCGATCAGAATAAATTGGATGACATCTTTTCTGGTTTATTTTGGGTTGGTAATAAAGCTATCGATTTAGGTTTAGCAGATGGTATTGGTGCAATTAAACCAATTTTAGAAGAGAAGTTTGGAAAAAAAATTAAAATTAAAATAATCAGTCAAAAAAAATCATTTTTACAACGTAGATTTTCTTCTTCAATATTTAATTCTGATGAAATTTTAAATAAAATTGAAGAACGAATTATGTTTTCTAGGTTTGGCTTGTAATGAAATTTCTAGTTTTAGTTGTAATTTTAGCCTCTATTTTGTTATTTTTAAGATTTAAGAAAAAAAAACAAGACAAATTCACTAATAATAAAGTAAATAATGACTCAGTAATCGATTTAGAGAAAGATCCAAGAACGAAAGAATATAAACCAAAAGATTAAGAGTTATATGACTGCACAAACAATGGAAGAGTTAGTTTCTCTTTGTAAAAGAAGAGGTTTTCTATTTCAATCAAATGACATCTATGGTGGTATTAAGGGGTTATATGATTATGGACCAATGGGAGTCGAGTTCAAAAATAATCTTAAACAAGCTTGGTGGAAATCAATGGTATATGAAAGAGATGACACCGAAGGTTTGGATGCCTCAATTTTAAGTTCTCCAGTAGTTCTAAAACATTCAGGCCATGAAGATACTTTTACCGATCCTCTGGTTGATTGTCGGGCATGTAAGTCAAGGTGGAGAGCAGATCAATTATTTGAAAATAATAAATGCCCAAATTGTAAATCGGAAGATCTTACTGAGCCAAGACCTTTCAATTTAATGTTTAAAACTGCAATTGGACCAGTAGATGATGGTTCGTCATTCGCATATTTAAGACCAGAAACGTGTCAGCAAATTTTTACTAATTTTAAAAATATATTAGATTCAACTTCTAGAACTGTTCCTTTTGGTATCGCACAAATGGGAAAAGCATTTAGAAATGAAATAACACCTCGTAATTTTATTTTTAGAGTTAGAGAGTTTGAACAAATGGAATTAGAGTTTTTTGTTAAACCAGGTACTGATGATGAATGGCATGAATATTGGATAAATAAGAGAATAGAATGGTGGATTAATCAAGGCATAAAAAAAGAAAATTTAAAAAAAATTGAAGTAGAAAAAAATGAACTAGCTCACTACTCAAAAAGAACTGTTGATATCAATTATGTGTTTCCTCATGGTGAAGAGGAACTAGAAGGGGTAGCCAATAGAACTGACTTTGACTTAGGTTCTCATACTAAAAATCAAAACGATTTTAAAATTACATCAGAAGTTATGAAAAACTCCTCTTCAACTACAAAATTAGCTGTTCAAGATTTAGAAGAAAAAAAATGGTATATTCCTTACGTAATTGAGCCATCAGCTGGTGTTGATAGAGGAGTTCTTGCTTTGTTAAATGAAGCTTATCGTGAAGAAAATGTAGATAAAGATAATAAAAGAATTCTTTTATCTCTAAAACCTCATCTTTCACCTATTAAAGCTGCAGTTATTCCTCTCAAAAAGAATAATGAGGAATTAGTTAATTTATCTAAAGAAATAAAATCTAATCTACAGAAATTGGGATTGGGTAGAGTTGTTTTAGAAAATTCAGGAAACATTGGTAAGAATTATAGAAGACATGATGAAATAGGTACACCAATTTGTTTAACTGTAGATTTTGAAACTCTAGAAGATAAAAGTGTTACTGTTAGGGATAGAGATACTATGAAACAAGAAAGAGTTTCTATTGAAAATTTATCTGAATATTACAAAAAATATTTTAATTAATAAAATTGTATGAAAAAAGTTAGTGATATTCATGCAATAAAAATTATTTTTTTTATAACTGCTTGTTATGTAGGTTTATGGGCTATTAGGATACCCACCATAAAGGATCAACTTCAAACTGATTATGTTGGCGTTGGATATATTATGTTATCATTTGCAATTGGTTCAATTGTTGCAATGATTTTTGCAAATGCTCTTATTCTGAAAACTTCTACAAAATCTATTTTAACATGTACCTTAATTGCCGAAGGTTGTTTGTGGTTGCCAGTACCTTTCATTCAAGAGTTATGGCTTTTTATGGTTTTCTCATTTGTTTTCGGTATGAGTTATGGTGCATTTGAAATAGCATGCAATGTTTATGCATCAAATTTAGAAGTTAGAGAAAAAAAATCAATGATGTCAGGGTTTCATGCATTTTGGAGTCTTGGAGTTTTATTTGGATCTCTAACAACAAGCTTTTTGCTAGAGTTGAATTATTCTTTTATTTTTAATATATTTTTGTATGTCATCATTCTTCTTCCTCTGAGTTTGTATTTTGTACTTTGTTTAGAGTCACAAGTTGAATCAAAATCAAAAGATTCTATTAAAAAAAATATATTTTTTATTTGGCCCTTAATTATTTTTTTATTAGCATTAATAGCAATGGCAAACGCTCTAACGGAAGGAAGTGTTGATGCATGGGGAGCTCTCTATATGAGAGATTTTATTCAAGTTGATGGTTTCTATATAGGCTTAGCAACTCTAAGTTTTAATATATTTATGGTTATCGGAAGATTTAGTGGTGATTGGGTAAGAGATAAAATTGGAGTTTTTCTTTTTATTTTCTTTTTATTTTTATCGACAATTATAAGTTTAATAATTTTATCTAATTTCAGCAGTATTTATGCAGCTATTATTGGTTTTTCATTATTAGGTGTCGGAGCATCCTCAATTGTTCCTATCGCATATAGTTTAGCTGGAAAAATTGAGGGAATTGATAGTGGAGTAGGGATAACAATCATTTCAATTGCAGTTTACGGAACATTTATAGGGGCTCCAGCTTCATTAGGATTTATTGCAAACAACTATGGAATTAATAATATATTTGTTCCAATGCTAATAATTTTTATCATTTTAATAATTCCAGTTAGTTTTTATAGAAAAAAATTTTCAGTTTAAAAAATCAAAAGATAATGAATCATTAATTACTAAATTTTGATCTTTATTTTTTATTTCATTAACAAAATTAATATTTAATGCTGCAAAAATATTTGAATTTGCTTTTGATACAATTGTACCTATTTTTTTATTATCTACTATTAACTCATCTCCCTCCAGCACATCTCCACTTTTTATTTTTAAAGCGTAAAGTTTTTTCTTGAGTAATCCACGGTATTTCATTCTTGCAGTAATTTCTTGACCCACATAGCATCCTTTATCCCAATCAATAGCATTTAAATTTTCAAAATTATTTTCTAATAATAAAGATTTATTTTCTAAAATATCAAATGGTGAATAGGGTATTGTATGATTAATTAAAATTTCACGATATTCCGTTTCATTTATTTCTTTCAATCGCTCTTTTTCAAATATAATTTTTTTATCCGTTATAAGTTTTTTACCTAAGTTTATATTTCTAGGATCATTTAAATAAACATTATAATCACCTTCATAATCTATATTAAATAATGAATAAGAATTTAGATTATTAATTTCTTTAATTTTTATATCAGAGCGAAGTTTATAAATTTTTAATCGTCCTAATAAATTACTATAAAATTTATCATTAGTTTCAAAAATATAGTTTTTATTTATATTGAAAATAAAAAAATCTGCTAAAAATTTACCCTGAGGTGTTAATAGACATGAATAAATAATTGATCCATCGTTACACTTTTCAATGTCATTAGTAATTAAATTTTGAATAAATGATTTACTATCTTTTCCAGAAATCTCAAAAAATCTTGAATTCAGATGATGAAAAAAGTATTTATCTTTCATAATTATCTAAATATATATTGAATATATTAAAAGTGTAATATTTCTGTGAAAATTCTTGTTATTTCATCAAATCTTATTGGAGATACAATTCTGTCAACTGGAGTAATCAATTATTTTAGTCAAAAATATCCTGAAACAAAATTTACATTTGTAATTGGTCCATCTGCTAAATCAATTTTCAAAAACTTTAAATCTGTTGAAACCATAATCACTGTTTCAAAAAAAAGATACAATATGCATTGGTTAGATATAATTTCTAATTGTTATGGAAAGAAGTGGGATATAATTATTGATTTTAGAAGTTCGTTGTTATCATATTTTTTAAAACATAAGCAAAAATTTATTTTTAAAAAAAATTCTAATCTAAACCATGTGCAGCAATTATCTAATTACTTTAAATTTGATTGTTCAGATTTGTTTATTGAAACAAATACAGAAGAGGAAGAAATAGTTACAAAACATTTGTCCAATGATTTTAAATATTTTGTTATATTTCCAGGTGGAAATTGGAAACCAAAAATTTGGAGTATTAAAAATTATAATTCACTATTAATCAAAATTTTATCTCAAAATAAAAATATTAAATTTATTTTAGTTGGTTCAAAATCAGAAGAAGAAAATTATTTAAATGAAATAACAAAAAATATTGATAGTAATAAGATAATTAATTTATTCGGTGCATCATTGACTCAAACTGCTGCTTATATGAAGAAATCAAAATTATTTATAGGAAATGATTCAGGATTATCACATATGGCTTCAGCCACAAAATTAAAGTCTATAGTATTATTTGGCCCAACAAATGATATGATTTACGGTCCATTTATGCAAGATTCACAAGTTATAAGAACAAATGAAAGCTATGACTATTTTAAAAATATAAATATTGATAAAACAAAGTCCTATATGGACTCTATAAGTGTAGAAAAGATTTATTCTACATTACAAAAAAATAATTATTGTGAATAAAAATATTGAAATAATTCAGCCTGATGATTGGCATGTACATTTTAGAGAAGGTGACATGTTAGAAATGGTTACTAATTTCTCCTCAAGAATAAATAATAGATGTGTGGCAATGCCAAATACAGAAATTCCCATAACAGATACTGATAAAGCCTCTGCTTATAAAAAGCTTTTAAATAAAGCATCTAGTAATAATTTTGAACCACTTATACCTTGTTATTTAAATGAAAATTTAGATTTAGAAGATTTTAGAAAAGGTATGCAAAATAAAGTTTTCTTTGGGTCTAAACTTTATCCCTCAAATGCAACTACAAACTCAAGTCATGGAGTGAGTGACATTTCAAAAATCTTTAAATATTTAGAGATTTTAGAAGAAGAAAAAAGTCCATTACTAATACACGGTGAAAAAGTAGCTGAAGATATAGATATCTTTGATAGAGAAAAATATTTTATAGATGATGAATTAAGCATTATTAGAAAAAAATTTCCCTTTTTAAAAATCACACTTGAACATGTATCAACTTCATATGGAGTTAATTATGTGAAAGAAAATGAAAATATTGCAGGAACAATTACACCTCACCACATGCTTTTAACAAAAAAAGATGTATTTCATGATGATTTTATTAATCCTCACCATTTTTGTATGCCAGTTGTTAAAAACGAAACAGATTTAATAGAATTAAGAAAAGCTGCATGTCACAATAATTCTAAATTTTTTTTAGGTACGGACTCAGCTCCACATCCAATTCAAGAAAAAAAACCAGATATGTCATCTAAGCCAGGAATATTTTCATCTCCTTGCTCAATAGAATTATATGCAGAAATTTTTGATCAAGAAAATGCAATTGATAAGTTAGAGATATTTTGTTCAATTAATGGTGCAAAACATTATAGTTTTCCAATTAATGATAAAAAAATTAAATTAGAAAAAAAAGAATGGATTATGCCAGAATTATCTAGTTATAATGATATTCAGGTTAAGAATTTTTATGCTAATAAAAAAATTAATTGGAAAGTAGTCCATTAATCTTTATAGAAATATTAATGTCATTAGGAACAAAAATCTATACTTGGCTTAAGGGAAACTTTGTTGCTAGTGATGATTTAGGGAATAAATATTACTCTAACTCCAAAGATTTCAAAGATTTAAAAGCAAAAAGATGGGTAATTTTTAATGGTGAAATAGAGGCATCAAATATACCGCCGCACTGGCATGCTTGGCTTCACAAATCTATTGATAATCCTCCAATTGACTATTCACATAAATACAAATGGCAAAAAGATCATAAAGCAAATATGACTGGCACTAGTGATGCATATTTCCCATCATCTCATCCTCTTTCAAAAAATTATGACCCAGAAAAAAAAGAAGAAGAATATAAATCTTGGACTCCTAATTAGAGTAACATTTTTTTTTCTCCTACCGTTAACTGTTTCTGCTGAGACTATTGAAAAAAAGTATGCCTCTTTTAAGTTATTAAACAAGACTACTAATAAAGTTTCTACTAAGGATATTTTGGTAAGTTCGAAAATATCATGGGAAACTTTAAATATTGAAGTTTTGTATTGCGGTAGCACTCCTCCAACTGAAATTCCTGAAGACTATGTTTTGGTAGACGTATACGATACTATCAATAATGAAAATACTAATATTTATAGAGGCTGGATGATTTCTTCTTCCCCCGATGTTACTCCGTTAGAAAATCCTATTTATGATCTTTGGTTAGTTGATTGTAGTAACGATAAGACTTCTTGAAAATTATTAATTTCCTTAAATAAACTTTCAATCTCTAAACTTTCTTTTAGTTTATTTTCATAAATTTCAGTTTCCATCTCATAGGCTCCAAATTGAACTAAATGAGGGTTGAAAAACTGTGAATCTAAAATGGAAAAATTATTTTTTTTCAATATTGCCAATAAATAAAGTAAACAAAACTTACTTGTATTGGTCTTTAAACTAAACATGCTTTCACCAAAAAAACATGATCCTATATGTAAACCGTATAAACCACCAATTAGATTATCATCTTCATAACATTCAACACTGTGACATTTACCTATTTTATGTAATTCAATATATGTATTTAAAATAATTTCATTAATCCAAGTATCTTGATCTTTTCTTTTAATTTCTTTGCATAACTCTATAACATTTGCAAAATCTTGATCAATTTTAAAAATATATTTTGTTTTTTTAAACTCACTAAAAAGTTTCTTTGGATAATGAAAATTCGAAATTGGAATTATAAATCTTAATTTTGGTTTATAAAATTTTATTTCTTCAGAATACTTACTATCAGCCATCGGAAAGTAAGCTTTTTTATAAAATTTTATTAAGCTGTTTAAATCAATTATTTTACTCAATTAAATTTGACATAAAATTAATGTTATAACTTCCTCTTTTAAACTCATCAGTTTGAATAATTTTTTGATGTAGTTGAATATTAGTATTTATTCCCATAATTACATATTCTTCTAGTGCTCTATTCATTTTTTTTAAAGCTTCTGATCTTGTTGCACCGTAGGTAATTAGCTTACCAATCATACTATCATAGTGGGATGGAATTGAATATCCATCATAAACAGCTGAGTCTACTCGAATACCTAGTCCTCCAGGTTGATGATATTGTGTTATCTTGCCAGGTGATGGTATAAAACTCTCTGGATGTTCGGCATTAATTCGACATTCAATTGAGCTACCTTTAAGTTTTATATCTTCTTGTTTTATAGTAAGTTTTTCACCATTAGCAACGAGAATTTGCTCCTTAACAAGATCTATTCCAGTAACCATTTCTGTTACTGGGTGTTCAACTTGTAATCTTGTATTCATTTCCATAAAATAAAATTCATTATTCTCATATAAAAATTCTAAAGTTCCAACTCCTTCATATCCTATTTCTTTCATAGATTTTCTACAAAGTTCAGAAATTTTTTCTCTATTTTCATTTGTTAGAACTGAACTTGGGCTTTCTTCAATAAGTTTTTGATGCTTCCTTTGAATTGAGCAATCTCTTTCTCCAAGAGTAACAACATTTCCAAATGAATCACAAAGAACTTGAATTTCAATATGTTTAGGAGATGTTAAAAATTTCTCTAAATAAACATTTTCATCATTAAATGATTTTTTTGCTTCAATTTTTGCTTCATTTATAGCTTTATTTAAATCATCTTCTTCTGTGACAATTCTCATTCCTTTTCCACCACCACCACTTGCTGCTTTTACTATAATTGGGTATTTTACTTTTTTTATAAAATCTTCAATCTTATTTTTATCACTTAAGTCATTTATACCTTTTACTGTTGGCACCCCAGTTTCATCCATTATTTTTTTTGCATCAATTTTGTTACCCATCATTTTGATATGTTCCGATTTTGGACCAATAAATTTAATATTGTGTTCTTCAATAATTTCAGCAAACCTCTGATTTTCACTTAAAAAACCATATCCTGGATGAATTGCATCTACATCAGTTAATGTTGCAGCAGTTATAATTGCAGGTATGTTTAAATAACTAGATTGTGCAGAGGCTGGTCCGACACAAATACTTTCATCTGCCATTCTTACATGCATTGCATTTTCATCAACATCAGAGTGAATGGCTACGGTTTTTATTCCTAATTCTCTGCAGGCTCTAAGAACACGTAAAGCAATTTCACCTCTATTAGCAATCAATATTTTTTTGAACATTATTCAAAAATAATAAGGGTATCACCATATTCAACAGGCTGACTATTCAAAGTAACTATTTTTTTGATAATACCAGATCTAGGAGCTTTAATTTCATTAAAAGTCTTCATTGCTTCAATTAACAATAATGTATCACCAGCTTTAACATGTTGGCCAACTTTAACATAAGGTTGTGAATTTGGATCAGCAGAAAGATAAGCAACCCCTACCATTGGAGATTTAACAATATTATCTTCATTTACAACTTCATTTGTATTTTCAACCTCTTTAACTTCAGTATTTTTTTCTTTTTTTTGAACGGAAACATTGTTTTCAACGAAGTCATTTGAGGTAATCTCAATTTCATAATCATTTTTTTTTATTTTTATTTTAGCAACACTATTAATTTTTGATTCTTTAACGATTAACTTAATATTCTCTAAATCTGTTTTATCTATTTTAGTCATACTTATTTATAAATTAATTTGCATATTGCTTCAATTCCTAGAAGATAACTATTTCCACCAAATCCACATATCAAACCATGCACTCCTTCGGAAGTAATACTTTTTTTTCTATACTCCTCTCTTGCATAAATATTTGAAAGATGAATTTCTATTTTGGGCTTATTTATTGCTCTTAATGAATCTAGAATGGCTATCGATGAATGAGTAAATGCTGCTGGATTGATAATTAGACCATCAAATTTATCATTTACTTCATGAACTTTATCAATTATCTCGCCTTCGTTATTAGATTGGAAAAAAATAATTTCTAAGTTCTTTTCTATACCTTTTTTTTCACAATCAGATTTAATCTTATCTAAACTGTCTTTACCATAAATATCATCTTCTCTATTACCTAATAGATTTAGGTTAGGGCCATTAATGATTAATATTTTTTTCATTCTATTTAAAATGTTTACTTAATTTTAACCCTTGATTCTGATAATTTGATTTAATATTTTTTCCGTATACAATAATACTATTTTTGTTCAACTTTTCATATTTAATTCTAGCTATAGTTTGACCATCTTCTAATAAAAAAGGCACTTCATTTGTTTTTACTTCCAGAACTGCATATGATCCTTTACCTAGACCAAAACCAGGATCAAAAAAACCTGCATAATGAGCTCTAAAGTCTCCAATCCCTGTATCGTATGGTATCATTTCTCCAGCTAAATTTGATGGTATTACTACCTTCTCTTTTGATCTTAAAATATAAAACTTGTTTTTTTCAATTACTAATTTTTTATTGTCTTTTTTAATTACATTCCAAAAATCATTTATTTTATGAGATTTAATTTTAGAAAAATTAAGAACTGGAGTATGTTTTTTAGCTACGTAAGCAACTATATTTGACCCAGCTAGCTCAACTGATAACTTTAATCCGTTATCAATTTTAATATTGTTTATAGTTTGATTTGAAATTTTTTGTTTTTTATTCAGGTTAATTAGTTGTTTATCACTCAAATAATTATGATTTTTATTTACAAGTCTCAATTGATTTAAAGAATTATTTTTTTTAAAAGATACATCAAATGATCTTGATGTTATTTCTAAAAATATCTCACCTTTATAATTTTTAGGAATTTTTTCGTATTCTTCTGCATAATCAACAAGTGTTCTGCAAAAAATATCTAATCTCCCGGTGCTACTTTTAGGGTTGCAGTGACCAAATATATTATTCTTCAAGTTAAGACTTTCATTCAGTTTAACAATGTAAGTCTTGTTTTTTCTAAATATAAATTCTCTACTCAGATTTATTTTTTTAATAGCTAAATCTTTTAATTTATCTCTAACTTTTGAATTATAGGATAAGAAGCTATACTTAATTTCATAGCATTCCTCACTTAATGACAAATCCATGCTTGATGGTTGTATTTGATTATTTGTAATATTTTCAGTGATTATAAAATTTTTATTAATTAAATTTATATAATCTTGATATACTAGAGATCCACTCATTAATTTACATTCTCAATTATATTAACAAGTTTTAATAAATCACTATCATTAGTACTTTTAAAATTTTTTATTTCAATATCAAAAACTTCTTTTTCCATGTCATTAATTGATAAAAAAAAGTTAAAGAAATCTAACCATTCATTTTTATTTAATTTTTGTGCTATTTCAAAATATTTTAATAGAACATTTTTATTATTATAAAATTTATATAAAAGATCTTTATTATTTTGAAAAATTATTTCTGTGTCACTATTAGATAAATTTTTTATTTCTATATTTTCAAATATTCTAATTTGAGCATAATAATTTAAAGGATATTTTTCTAGATTTTTTTTATAAAATTTTTTAGCTTCTTTAGTATATCCATAAGAGAATAATATATCTGCTTTAGTTTCTAGTAGAAAATTATTATTATTGTTTTTGATTATTTCATTTAAATTCTGTAGGGACATTTTTAGATTTCCACTTCTAGCTAATTTAATTGATTCTGCATAAGTTTTAAAAGGTTCATTTAATTCACTTAAGACTTCCTCATTATCACTATAACCTAAAAATTTTGCTTTTATGTAGTTAAATCTTTTATTATAACTCTCATTAAAATTATTAGTTTTATTGTCTTCGAAGTTTTTTATTAATAAAATCCTATCCTCAAAATATGGATGAGTACTAACTCTTTGATCATCTTTTGAAAAACCCTTATTTAATAAATTTTGCTCTATTGTTTCTAATAATGTTTGAATAGATTTAGAATTAGTTCTAAGTAAACTTAGTGTTTTCAAAGCATATAAATCTGCTTCCATTTCTTGATCTTTACTAAAAACAATATATTGATTTGATAAAGCGCCTGAAGTCAGAATATTGCCTTGTAACAATTGAGGATTTTGAGTTAATGCTGATCCAGCTATTACAGATAGAAGGCCTAAGGTATTATATTTTTTAATATTTTCTATTGTTTTTTTTCTAAGAGTAATATGATTGAGATCTATATGACCAACTTCATGAGCTAATACTGATAATAAAGCAACATAATCTGAGCAATGAATAATTAAACCAGAATTAATATGTATTACATTATTAATATCTACAAAAGCATTTATTTCATTACTATTATTTAATTTAAAATTAATTTTTTTGTTTATTTTATTTACTTCAGTAATATCCTCAATAATTTCTTTAACAAATTCTTCTGTTTCGTAATCTAGTATTTGTGAACTATAACAAATGTTTGAATAAAAAATAATAAATAATAAATAAATTGATATTTTTTTAAGACCACCATCCAGTTTTTTCTTCATCTTCATTTATTTCACTCTCGATTAAATTTAGATCCTTTTGTGTATCAATTTTATTATCTTCTTTTATTTCATTATCATTTAAATTATTTTTATTAATACTCTTTTTTGTTTTTTTAGTTTTTATTATTTTCTTTTTTTTCGTAACTTTAGTAGTTTTATTATTCTTTTTTTCACTTATTTTTTCAGGACCTTTAGAATGATTATTTTCATCAATTTCAATTAAAGGATCATGTAAAGAATATTGTGGATCGAAATAAAAATTGATTTTTGATTCAAATTTATTTTCTAATGAATTTATCTCATTCTTTTTATTATTTAATAAATATTCTGCTAATCCACTATTGCATTTAACGTTGATTATTGAATTTTTGTTTTCAGAGATTTTTTCTTTAATCACTTTTAATATTTGATCTATTATTGAAGAAGAATTTAAAATTAAACCTGATCCTTTACAATAATTACATCTTTCAAAAGATTTATCTATTAAACTGGATCTTAATCTTTGTCTTGATAACTCCATTAATCCAAACATGCTTATTCTTCCAATTTGAACTCTCGCTCTATCTCTTACAAGGGCAGTTTTTAAACTTTTTTCTACTTTAAAATTATTTCGATAATCATCCATATCAATGAAATCTATAACTACTAAGCCTCCGAGATCTCTCAATCTTAGTTGTCTAGCTATCTCTACTGCAGCTTCTAAATTTGTTTTTAATGCTGTATTTTCAATATTTCTCTCAGAGGTATTTTTCCCAGAATTTACATCTACTGCTACTAATGCTTCAGTTGTGTTAATTACAATAGAGCCTCCAGATTTTAATTTTACATTTAGACTAAAAAGATCATTAATTTGAGTTTCAATATTATTGGAAGCAAAAAGCGAGTTTTCATCGGATTTGTATTGTTTTATTTTTTTAACGAATGTTGGTGCTAAATTTTTTGTAATTTTTTTAACTTTATCGTATCCATCTTTCCCTTCAACTAAAATTTTTTCTACATCTTCACTTAGCATATCTCTTATTGCTCTTTTTAAAATATTGCCTTCTTCATGAATCATTTCGGGTGCTTCTGATTTTAAAGTAATTTCTCTAATTTTATTCCATTGGCTTACAAGGAATGATAGATCTTTTGAAATTTCTTTTTTTGTCCTTCCAATCCCAGCTGTTCTTACAATTACAGACATTTTTTCTGGTATTTCTACTGATGATAAAATCTGCTTTAATTTTTTTCTTTCTTCTATATCTCCAATTTTTCTTGATATTCCATCACTATTCATACTATTTGGCATTAGGACACAATATCTTCCTGCAAACGATAAATATGTTGTTAGTGCTGCCCCTTTTAAACCTCTTTCTTCCTTGTTGATCTGAACAAGTAAGACTTGTTTAGGTCGAATTACATCTTGAATTTTATATTTTCTAAAAAAATTGAAATATTCTTTTCTTGGACTTAATTTTTTATTTTTTCTTTTTCTTATAGAAATAGTTTTTTCATCTGTATTGTCTTGTTGTTCTTCAGATTTAGTTTCAATATTGTCATTTTCAGATTCATCTAACTCATTAACATTTTCAGAGTTTTGTAAATCATCATCTTCTTTTTCATTATTTATTTTATCGTTAAGTTCTTTTATTTTTTGCTCATCTACAGCAGGAATCTTAAAATAATCCGGGTGTATTTCTGTAAGAGGTAGGAAACCGTTTCTATTTGTTCCAAAATCAACAAATGCGGCTTGAAGAGAGGGTTCTATTCTCGTAATTTTAGCTAGATAGACATCGCCTTTAACTGCATTTTTTTTATTTGTTTCAATTTCAAAATCGTCAAGTTTGCCGTCGTCTGTAACTGCAATTCTTGTTTCAATGTTATTTGTTGTATCAATAAGTATATTTTTTGACATAATGCCGAAACTCCGTGAAAATTTTTATATATTAAAGTCATTTTTGAATATCTGTATAATATTTGCCTAATGTCACATTTTTAACTATTTCACAATGTAGTTTATAAATATGATTAGATTGTTTACTTATATAAAATTATTGCTAATTTTACTATGCATTTTTGCATTTATATCAATTTCAACAATTTTCTACACACTTTGGCGATACTCAGCAGAATTACCATCATATAATAGTATCGTAAATTATAAACCAAATTTGTCTTCAAGAATTTATAGTTCAGATGGATTACTATTGAAAAGCTTTTATACGGAAGAAAGAATATTTATTCCTGAAAATAGAATACCTCAAACTATCAAATTAGCTTTTTTATCATCTGAGGATAAAAATTTCTATCAACATTATGGCGTTGACTTTATTGCGATAGTTAGGGCAATTTTTACTAATATCCTGAATACTTATTCTAATAAAAGGGTAGTTGGAGCCTCAACAATTACACAACAAGTAGTTAAAAATCTCTTATTAAGTAATGAATTAAGTTACTCTAGAAAAATTAAAGAAATTATTTTATCTATTAGAATTGAGAATATATTAGATAAAAATTCTATTTTAGAATTATACTTAAATGATATTTATTTAGGATATGGTTCTTATGGAATTGGTACAGCAAGTTTAAATTACTTTAATAAATCTATTTATGATCTAGAACTTCATGAAATAGCCTTCTTAGCTGCACTACCAAAAGCACCAAATAATTATAACCCAAAAACGAATTACTTTAAAGCTATTGAAAGAAGAAATTGGGTAATTGATAGAATGTATCAAAATGGATATATAAATAAAGAAGATCTAATTTATAAAAATAAACCACTTCAAGTTTTCAAACGTAATGATAGAAAGTTTTCAGATGCAGATTATTTTTATGAAGAAATAAGAAAAGAACTATATTCAAAATTTGGAAAAGAAAAACTTTATTCAGATGGTTTAATAATTAAGACTGCACTTGATTCAGAAATTCAAAAAAATGCAAACCTTAGTTTAGTTGAAGGATTAATAGAATATGAAAAAAAACAAGGTTGGCATGGTTTGATTGAAAATACTGATTTTGATAATTTTTTTAAAAATCAAGGTTATTATAAAAAAATAAATCCTTTTTTCCCAAACTGGGAAACTGTTATAATTAATAAAATATATAATTCTAAAATAGAAGTTTATAATAACTCTAAAGTAAAATTAATCGTAAATTTAAATAGCTCCAATAATAATTGGCTTTCTAATGAAGACTTCAATGAGGGTGATGTAATTTACATTGAAAGAAATAATAATTCTTACACTGTAAAACAAGAACCGCTAGTAAATGGTGCAATAATTGTTATGGACCCTCATAATGGAGATATATTAGCTCTTTCTGGAGGATATAGTTTTCACAAAAGTGAATTTAATAGAGCCACACAAGCTAAAAGACAGCCTGGATCAGCATTTAAGCCCATTGTTTACTTAGCAGCATTGAATGAAGGTTATTCTCCTTCAACATTAATTCTTGACGCACCTTATGTAGTTGATCAAGGCCCAGGCCTTCCAAAATGGAAACCATCAAATTATACAGATGAATTTTATGGATTAACAACAATGAGAACAGGCATTGAAAAATCTAGAAACTTAATGACCGTAAGACTTGCTAATAGAATTGGTATGGACAAAATTTTAAATATGGCTAGTAAATTTAATATCAATGAAGGTTTTGATGATAAACTTTCAATGTCACTTGGTTCTGGAGTTATTACTCTAAGAGACCTTACCAATGCTTATGCTATTATTGCCAATGGAGGTAAAAAAATTGAATCTAAATTTATTACAAGTATTTATGATCGAAATGGAAATAAGATACGTGACACTAGTTTAAAAAAATGTAATGAATGTATTGTTGACTCAATTCCATCAAAAATAAAAATTCCAAATTTAGATGAAGAACAGAGCTTAGTTGTTGATCCACGTTTGGCTTATCAAATTACGTCGATGATGGAAGGTGTAATCCAAAGAGGTACAGCAAAAAGGTTAAAAGATTTAGACGCACCGATAGCTGGCAAGACTGGGACAACAAATCAAAATAAAGATGCCTGGTTTATTGGATATAGTCCTGATTTAGTTATAGGTGTTTATGTTGGCTATGATCAACCAAAATCTCTTGGATACAAGCAAACTGGTTCTAGTGTCGCTGTTCCTATATTTAAAAAGTTTGCTCAAAAAATAAAAATTAATAAAAATAAAAAACCATTTAGAATTCCTTCAGGAATAAGTTTTGTAAGAATTGACCCAAGAAATGGAATGATATCAAATAAAGAGGGAAGTATAAGTGAACCTTTCATTTTAGGTTCTGAGCCATATTCTGGGAATATAAACATTATTGACGGATTAGAAAATTTTAATAATAATTCCATTTCTGGAACAGGTGGTTTATTATAGAAACACTATATGGAAAATATTGATTTAATTGATGAAAATTTAAAGAAAATAAGATCAAACTTTGATCTTATAAGGAGGGGAGTTTGACTATAATTCTCTTAAAAAAAAATTAGAAGATTTAAAGCTTAAAAGTTCAGATCCTAACATTTGGGAAAATAATGATGCAAAAAATATTTTTCAAGATATAAAATCTATTGAGAACAAAATCAGTGACTTTGATAAACTAAGAAAATTGCTTAATGAAAATGAAGAAATCTATAAATTTATTCAAAAAGACAATGATAAATCATTATTAGATGATTTAAAAAATGAAGTTGATCTTACTTTAAAATTATCTGAAAAAATTCGATATTTAAATTTATTAAATGATGAAGCTGACCACCTTAATTCATTTATAGAAATTCATGCAGGTGCTGGAGGAACTGAGAGTCAAGATTGGGCAGAGATTTTACAAAGAATGTATCTAAGATGGGCAGAAAATCAAGATAGTTGTAAAGTAAGTTTATTACAAGAAATGCGCGGTGAAGAAGCAGGAATAAAATCTTGTACTCTAAAAATTGTGATGGATTACTCTTATGGATGGTTAAAAAAAGAAAGTGGCATTCATCGACTAGTAAGAATTTCACCATTTGATAGTAATAAAAGAAGACATACAAGCTTTGCAAGTGTGTGGGTGTATCCAGAAATAGATGATAAAATTGAAATAGAAATTAAAGAAAGTGATTTGAGAGTTGATACTTATAGGGCATCTGGAGCAGGAGGACAACACGTAAACAAAACTGATAGCGCAGTAAGAATTACGCACTTGCCAACAAATATTGTTGTTCAATGTCAAAGTGATAGGTCACAACATAAAAATAGAGCAAATGCTATGAAAATGATAAAATCGAGAATTTATGAAACAGAGCTCCAAAAAAGAAAAGAAAGTGAAAACATCAAAAATAAAGACAAGAAAGACATTGGATGGGGTAATCAAATAAGGTCTTATGTTTTGCATCCTTATAAATTAATAAAAGATTTGAGAAGTGGATATGAAACTTCTAACGTAAACGATGTTTTGGATGGAAAAATTAATAACTTTTTAGAAAATTCTCTTACTTTATAAAAATTCTAAAGTATTTTTAAAATTCCCATTTTCTTTTTTCCTATTGATATTTTTATTTCTTTAAATTCAGCATACTCTTTTAATGACAAGTTACTATTTTTATATAATTCATCATTAATTTTTACACCATTAGATTTTAATAATCTTTTAATTTCACTTCTACTTTTAACAAGTTCTAGTTTTTCTATTGCATCAACAATAGTAAAAATATTATTTTGTAAATTTATTTTATTTTGTGAAATATTTGGTAATCTATCATCAATAATTTTTGAGTTAAATATATTGTTTGCTATATCAATAGCCTCATCAGCATCTTCTTTACCTCTAACAAGCTTAGTAACTTCATATGCTAATATTTTTTTTGCTTCATTTATTTCTTGATCCTTTAGCATTGATAGTTTTTCTATTTCTTTCAAAGGAAGTTTAGTAAATAAATATAGAAATTTCGAAACATCATTATCATTTACATTTCTCCAAAATTGAAAAAAATCTAAACTAGATATTTTATTTTTATTTAGCCATACAGCCCCATCAGCTGTTTTTCCCATTTTAGATCCATCATTATTGGTTATTAGTGGTGAAGTGACCCCAAATGCATTTTTATTATTAATTTTTTTTATTAAATCAACTCCACTTAATATATTGCCCCATTGATCTGACCCTCCCATTTGTAAAATACAATTATAGTTTTTATTTAAATGCAAAAAATCATAAGCTTGCAAAAGCATATAATTAAATTCTAATATTGTTAAAGGCTGTTCTCGATCTAATCTACTCTTAACAGAATCAAAAGTTAACATTTTATTTAAAGTTATTTTAGAACCAAACTCTCTAAGAAAATCTATATAATTCAAATTTGAAAGCCAATCATAGTTATTTATAATTAAAGAATTATTATTTAGATTAATAAATCTACTGAATGTTTTTTCTATATTATTTATATTTTTATCAATTTCTTTTTTAGTTAATATTTTTCTTGTTTTGTCTTTTCCAGATGGATCACCAATTAGTGTAGTTCCTCCACCTACTAGTGCAATTGCTTGGTGTTCATAAAAGTCTAGCCAATGAAGTAGCATTAATTGAATTAAACTTCCAACATGCAAGCTATCACTAGTAATATCAAAACCAATATACCCAGATATTTTATTTTTTAAAATTATCTTATCTAGATTTTCAATGTCGATACCCTGATAAATAAAGCCTCTAGCATCAATTTCATTTAAAAAATCAGATTTAAATTTCATTATTAATTATTTTACTTCTATTGTTTGATTTATATATTCATTTATTGAGTCCTCAAATTCATTTGAAAAGCTCTCATAGAAATGATCTGCTCCTTTTATTGGTTTAAATTTAATATCAACTTTTTTTTGTTGTTGAAGTTTTTCAACTAATATTTTTGTTGAGTCAAATGAAGCAATGTTATCTTTATCTCCATGCATTATTAAACCTGAAGATGGGCATGGTGCTAAAAAACTAAAATCTCTTAGATTTGCAGGTGGTGAAATACTTACAAATCCATTTATTTCTGGTCTTCTCATTAAGAGCTGCATAGCAATCCATGCACCAAATGAAAAACCAGCTACCCAACAAATTTTTGAATTAGTATTGTATTGCTGCAACCAATCTAACACGCAAGCCGCATCACTTAATTCTCCTTCGCCATCATCAAATATACCTTCACTTTTACCTACTCCTCTGAAGTTAAATCTAATTGTTGAAAAACCAGCTTTTATAAAAATTTTGTATAGTTTAAATACTATCTTAGTGTGCATTGTGCCACCTCTTGATGGATCTGGATGAAGAAGTATTACAATTGGTGAATCATCCCTTTTATTATGCGAGTACTTTGCTTCTATTTTACCTTCCGGTCCAGGGATTAATAAGTCAACCATTTGATAAAGCTAATATTGAAGTTATATGATTTTGTAAATATAGATATTCTAAATATATGAATTCTCTTGGTTTTGATAAGTCAGAAAAAGACACAAAAGTCGTTGTAGCTATGTCTGGTGGTGTAGATAGCTCAGTTGCAGCTGTAATGCTTAAAAAACAAGGATACGATGTAACTGGTATTACACTAAGGTTATATAATAACTCTAATGTATCTAGTGCAAAATCGTGTTGTGCCGGTATTGATATTGAAGATGCTAAAAATGTTGCTTTAAATAATAACTTCCAACATATAGTTTTAGATTATCAAGATAAATTTTTTGATGGAGTAATAAGCAACTTTGTTGATTCCTATACAAATGGTGAAACTCCTTTACCCTGCGTAAAGTGTAACGAAACAGTAAAGTTTTCAGATTTACTTAATGAGGCAAAAAAAATTGGAGCCGATGCTCTCGCAACAGGTCATTACGCAATAAGAAAAGGATCTTTAAATAATGCAAGTTTACATAAA
Source organism: uncultured Alphaproteobacteria bacterium (assembly GCA_902595805.1). Classification (GTDB taxonomy): domain Bacteria; phylum Pseudomonadota; class Alphaproteobacteria; order HIMB59; genus CACPNW01. The sequence goes on from CACJRM010000006.1 coordinate 42,351, forward strand.
GCAAAAGATTTTTCTAAAGATCAAAGTTTTTTTCTTTTTGCAACATTACAAGAGCAATTAAATTATGTTAGATTCCCGTTAGGTGATTATAAAAAATCTGAAATTAGAGAATTAGCCAAGGAATATAAATTAAGTGTTAGTGATAAGCCTGATAGTCAAGATATATGCTTTGTAACATCTGATTCATACAGAGATCTTGTTCAGAATTTAAATCCGAGTGTAAAGAAAAAAGGAATAATCTATGACATTGATAATAACATTCTTGGAACTCACGATGGTATTAGTAATTACACAATTGGTCAAAGAAAAGGTATTGGAATTAGTGGCTCAAAAGAGGCTTTATACGTAGTAAATATAAATAAAGATCAAAACTCAATTACTTTAGGTACAAAAGCAAAATTAAAAAAAAATGTTATCAATTTTAAAAATGTCAATTGGTTAGGAGGCAATATTCTTCCTAAAGGACTTGATTGTTCGGCAAAAATTCGATCTACCCAAGAGGATTTACCAGGGATTCTTAACATCGAAAGTGATCAAGGAACTTTTACATTTGACACTGAATTAGACAAAACTTCTCCAGGACAAGCTTGTGTTTTTTATAAAAATGACCAATTACTTGGGGGTGGTTGGATTACTGCATAAATTTATAATCAGTTCTAAATTTAGTTAATTTTTGTTGAATTAACTGGATTTTTTTAATTAATGAATTAGATGAAATATTGTGAACTCAGAAACGTTAAATACATTAAATACATATTCTAAAAATAGGTACAAGTATGGCTTCGTAACAGAAATAGATGACGAAAAGCCAAAAAAAGGATTAAACGAAGATACTATAAAATTTATTTCATTGAAAAAAAATGAACCAGAATGGATGCTTGCATGGAGATTAAAAGCATATTCTAAATGGAAAAAAATGAAAGAGCCACAATGGGCAAACCTCAGTTTTCCTGAAATTGACTATCAAGATATTTATTATTATTCAGCCCCAAAAGGTTTTGAAAAGAAACCCAAAGATCTCAGCGAAGTAGACCCAAAACTTATAGAGACGTATAATAAATTAGGTATTCCTCTAGAAGAACAAAAAGTTCTAGCTGGTGTTGCTGTAGATGTCGTATTTGATAGTGTTTCAGTTGCTACAACTTACAAAGGTGAGCTAGAAAAGCTTGGAATAATTTTCTGTTCAATTGGTGAAGCTATTCAGAAACATCCTGATTTAATAAAAAAATATTTAGGATCAGTTATACCAGCTGGAGACCATTCATTTTCAGCATTAAATTCAGCTGTGTTTACTGATGGATCATTTGTGTACATTCCAGAAGGCGTAAAGTGTCCAATGGAGCTATCAACATATTTTAGAATTAATGCAGAAAATACTGGCCAATTTGAAAGAACTCTAATTATTGCAGATAAAGGTAGTTATGTTAGTTACCTAGAAGGTTGCACTGCTCCAAAAAGAGATGATAATCAATTACATGCTGCTAACGTAGAATTAATTGCTTTAGAAGATGCAGAAATAAAATATTCAACTGTTCAAAATTGGTATCCAGGAGATGAAAATGGCAAAGGTGGAATTTATAATTTTGTCACTAAAAGAGGTCTTTGTGCAGGTAAAAATAGTAAGATATCATGGACTCAAGTAGAAACTGGTTCTGCTATTACATGGAAATATCCTAGTTGTATTTTAAAAGGAGATAATTCAATCGGCGAATTTTACTCTGTAGCAATAACAAATAATTTTCAACAAGCTGATACAGGGACAAAGATGACTCACATTGGTAAAAATACCAAAAGTAAAATAATATCTAAAGGTATTTCTCTTGGTAAATCTCAAAATACTTACAGAGGTGAGGTTTCTTTTTTAAGAAAAGCAGATAAGGCAAGAAATTATACTCAATGTGATTCTTTGTTAGTAGGAAATAACTGTGGAGCACATACAGTTCCTTATATTGATTCAAAAAATAATACTGCAGTTATTGAGCACGAAGCTTCTACTTCTAAGATAAATGAAGATCAACTTTATTACTGCAGACAAAGAGGTTTAAATCATGAAGAGGCAGTTTCATTAATAGTAAATGGTTTCTGCAAACAAGTTCTGCAAGAACTTCCTATGGAATTTGCTGTTGAAGCACAAAAACTAGTATCCATATCTCTCGAGGGAAGTGTAGGTTAGTATGTTTTTAGAAATCAAAGACCTTTCAGTAAAAATTGAAAATAAAAATATTCTTAAAAGCCTTAACTTAAATATTAATAAAGGTGAAGTTCACGCAATTATGGGTCCAAATGGATCTGGTAAAAGTACATTAGCAAATGTTTTAGCAGGTAAAGAGGATTACGAAATTTTAGATGGTAAAATCAATTTCAAAGACAATGATCTATTTGATTTAAATATCGAAGAAAGAGCACAAGAAGGAATGTTTTTAGCTTTTCAATATCCTGTTGAAATACCTGGAGTAAATATCACTCCATTTTTACATTCTGCAATTAATTCAAAAAGAAAACGTATGAATGAAGAAGAAATTGATAATTTATCATTTGCTAAGCTTTTAAAATCTAAAGCTAGTGATTTAGGTATTAATATTGATATGCTTAAACGATCAGTTAATACAGGCTTCTCTGGAGGTGAAAAAAAACGTTACGAAATTTTACAAATGAGTATTCTTAATCCAGATTTAGCTATTTTAGATGAAACAGACTCAGGCCTGGATATTGATGCTCTTAAAATCGTTACCGATGGGGTTAATAAACTTAAAACAAAAGATAATTCATTTTTAATTATTACCCATTATCAAAAACTTTTGGATTATATTAAACCAGATTATGTACATGTTATGGTAAATGGTTCTATTGTAAAATCAGGAGGATCTGAAATTGCTGCTGAAATAGAAAAAGATGGATTTCAAAAATTTCAGTAATGAATATCCAAGATAATTATCAAAAAAATAAAAAAAAAATTTTTTTTTCGGAAAACAAAGATATTCAAACTCATAGAGAGAAATTAATAAATATTTTTGAAAATGATGGATTTGATAAAAAAAATAATGAAAGTCTTAAAAATATAAATCTAAAAAATTTTATTGATTTTAAGTATAGATATCTTATCTCTGAAGAAACATCAGTAATCTACAATAATCAGGAAAATAATTATTCAATAGTTTCCGTAAATGGACAGTGTTTGAGTTTTAAGGATGATAAAATTGAAATTACTAAAATTCTAGATGAAGATTACAATGATTTTTCTAAAAATGATACGATTGAAAATAATGATCATTTTGTAAATTTAAATTCATTATTTTTAAATAGCGGTTTTAAGATTGTTATAAAAAAAAATAACAACATAAAAATTAAAATATCAAACATTATAACCGATGATGATTTAACTATTTTTCAAAAAAATAATTATATCTGTGAAGAGGGATCATCCCTAAATCTTATTGAAGAATATGAAAATAAAAATAATTCTACATCAAATATATTAAATGTAATTAAATTAGAAAAAAATTCTCAGCTAAATCATTTTCTAATTCAAGACAATTCTCCGAATCATAATTTAATAATAACATCTCATTCTTCATGTAAAAAAGATTCTAAATACACCCAAAAAGTATATAATTTTTCAGAGGGCTACGTAAGAAATTTTCATTATTCTGAGTTAATAGAGGCTAACTCAGAAGCGGATCTACAAGGAATATTTTTTCTAAAAGATAATAACACATGTAACAACAAAACATTTGTTAAGCATTTAGCTGAAGATTGCAAAAGTAATCAAGTTTACAAAGGTATTTTGAATGATAGTTCTAAAGCAACATACTTTAGTAATACTCATGTTGATCAAGTGGCACAAAAAACAGAGGGATATCAACTCAGTAAAGGGATACTTTTATCTGATAATGCATCGTATTTTTCTAAACCTGAATTAAAAATATATGCTGATGATGTGAAATGTAGTCATGGTTCTACTATTGGACCTATAGACGAAAATGCCATTTTTTATCTTCGTTCTAGAGGTATGAGTAAAATTGCAGCAACTAAAATATTGATATCATCATTTATTAATGAAGAATTAAGTAGTATTGATAATGAACAAATGTCTGAAATAATACAAAAGAAACTTGTAAGATACTTAAGTAAAGTGAAATGAATATTTCAAACTTAAAATCAAAATTTCCTGTATTTAAAAAAAATCCAAGTCTAGTTTTTTTGGATACTGCCGCGTCAGCATTGAAAGTTGATGACATGATTGAAGCAACCAATAACTGTTACGCAAATGAATATGCAAATATTCATAGAGGTAATTATGAATTAAGTTCAAAGTTAACAAAAAAATTTGAAGATGCTCGAAAAAAAGTTGCAGATTATTTAAATACATCTGAAAACAATATTATTTTTGTTAAAAGTGCAACTGAGGGTATAAATTTAATTTCATCTTGTATGTCTAAAAAATTTTTAGAAGATGGTGACGAAATAATTTTAAGTTATCTTGAACATCATGCTAATTTGATACCTTGGCATTTAATTGAAAAAAAAATAAAAATTAATCCTCTAGGGCTAAACGAAAATAGTGAGATTAATTATGATGAATTAAATAATAAAATTAACTCAAAAACTAAATTAATTACATTAACCCACATGTCAAATGTTACAGGATCAATAACAAATTTTGATAAAGTAAAAGAAATAGCAAAAAAAAATAATATACCGTTACTACTCGATGGTTGTCAATTTGCTCCTCACAAAAAAGTTGATCTAAAGGATTTAGATCCTGATTTTTATGTTTTTTCTGCACATAAAATGTATGGCCCTTCAGGTCTTGGAGTGCTTTACATGAAAGACAAATGGATAGAAGAATTTTCTCCTTATCAAGGTGGAGGTCAAATGATTCATGATGTAGATATCGATAAAAGTACATATGCAAATGGTTACGAAAAATTTGAGGCAGGCACTCCTCCTATTGCACCAGTTATTGGATTTTCTTCTTCTTTAAATTTTATCAATAAAGTTGATCCAAATGTTATTTATGATCATGAAATGAAACTTCATGATTATGCTTATGAAAAACTTTCAAAATTTAATAATATAAAAATATATGGATCAAATAAAAATAAAGGTGCAATCATTTCTTTTAATATCGAGGGTGTGCATAATTCTGATTTAGGTGCAATGTTAGATAAAAAAAACATAGCAATAAGAACAGGACATCATTGCTGCCAACCTCTTATGAAACATTTTAATGTCACTGGAACTTCTAGAATATCATTTGGAATATATAATACAAAGGATGATGTTGATTATTTAGTTGACAGCATTCATGAAATAACAAAAATATTATTGTAGCTAATGGAAGAAAAACAACTAGAAGATTTTTTACCAGATAAAAACACAAGTTATATAAAAAAATTCAATAATTCAAAAATCACCACTAAAATTAATGAAGAACAAGTCATTGAATGTATTAGGACTGTCGTAGATCCTGAAATACCAGTCAACTTATATGATTTAGGTTTAATATATGAGATCAAGATTAATGATAATAACGACATTAAAATTAAAATGACCCTAACTAACCCAAACTGCCCTGTTGCAGGAACTATGCCCGAAAGTGTAGGAAAATCAATTGAAAAGTTATCAAACCTAAATTCTATAGAAGTTTCTTTAGTTTGGGATCCAAAGTGGCATAAAGATTTAATGTCGGAAGAAGCAAAACTTGCTTTGGATATTTTTTAATTTAATTTATAATAAATATATGAATAACGTTTTATCCATAACATTAAAGGCAACTGAACAAATTAAAAAAATAATTTCCAAAGCTCCTAATGGCATGGACTCTGTTGTGATTGGAGTAGATAAGTCTGGTTGTAGTGGATATGCATATAAATTAGATTTTGGTAAATCATCTGATTTTAAAAATTTTGAAATTATTGATCAAGATGGGGCAAAAGTATTAATTGATCCAAAAGCAACAATGTTTCTATTAGGTTCAGTAATGGATTATAGAGAAGATAAACTTGCTTCAAGATTTGTTTTTGACAATCCAAATGAAAAAAGTACTTGTGGTTGTGGGGAGTCTTTTAGCATTTAATATTTAATCTTTGGCGGAGTAGCTCAGTTGGTCAGAGCGCACGGCTCATATTCGTGATGTCGGGGGTTCAAATCCCTCCTCCGCTACCAAATTTTTTTTGTTGTAATTTGAATACTATAGTACTAACAGTCGATTTTATATCGCGGGATGGAGCAGCCCGGTAGCTCGTCAGGCTCATAACCTGAAGGTCGTAGGTTCAAATCCTACTCCCGCAACCAATATTTGCACAATGATTCCTTTATTTTGTAAAAAATATTAAAGTTATACATAAATATCCCCAGAAATACGGCATTTTTTTTTATTTTTTATGATTTGACAAGGAATTTTTATACTATTATAGGCACATACTCTTTTCTTTGAGAAAAGAACAATCCTCTATTATTTTTTTAAAATGGTAGTGTTTTGTATGCTCTTTAATTTGTTAATAAGATTATAAAGAGATACGTAGACAACAATTCGTAATTTAAATTTTACGAATGTTAATGGAATACGTATCAACAAATACTTTTGTTTATACAAGAAGTATTCCGCTTTAACGGACGTTCCGTAATTTTTGACTTCGGTCAAATTTACTTAACTTAAGAGTTTGATTATGGCTCAGAACGAACGCTGGCGGCATGCCTCATACATGCAAGTCGAACGAAATCTTCGGATTTAGTGGCGCACGGGTGAGTAACATGTGGGAATCTACCTGAAGGTTCGGAATAACTGCGGGAAACTGTAGCTAATACCGGATGTGTCTGCAAAGAGAAAGATTTATCGCCTTCAGATGAGCCCGCACTAGATTAGCTAGTTGGTGAGGTAACTGCTCCACCAAGGCTACGATCTATAGCTGATTTGAGAGGATGATCAGCCACACTGGGACTGAGACACGGCCCAGACTCCTACGGGAGGCAGCAGTAGGGAATATTGGACAATGGGGGAAACCCTGATCCAGCAATGCCGCGTGAGTGAAGAAGGCCCTCGGGTTGTAAAACTCTTTCATCAACGATGATAATGACATTAATTGAAGAAGAAGCTCCGGCTAACTTCGTGCCAGCAGCCGCGGTAATACGAAGGGGGCTAGCGTTGTTCGGAATCACTGGGCGTAAAGCGTATGTAGGCGGATCAAAAAGTTAGATGTGAAATCCCTGGGCTCAACCCAGGAACTGCATTTAAAACTAGTGATCTAGAATTTGGTAAGGGTTAGTAGAATTTCCAGTGTAGAGGTGAAATTCGTAGATATTGGAAAGAATACCAGAAGCGAAGGCGACTAACTAGGCCATTTTTGACGCTGAGATACGAAAGCGTGGGTAGCAAACAGGATTAGATACCCTGGTAGTCCACGCAGTAAACGATGAGTGCTAGTCGCTGGTACAATGGTATCAGTGTCGAAGCTAACGCATTAAGCACTCCGCCTGGGAAGTACGGTCGCAAGATTAAAACTCAAATAAATTGACGGGGGCCCGCACAAGCGGTGGAGCATGTGGTTTAATTCGAAGCAACGCGAAGAACCTTACCAGACCTTGACATGGTATGTATGAATTACAGAATCGTAATTCTTCAGTTCGGCTGGCATACACACAGGTGCTGCATGGCTGTCGTCAGCTCGTGTCGTGAGATGTTGGGTTAAGTCCCGCAACGAGCGCAACCCTCATTTTTAGTTGCCATCAGGTAATGCTGGGCACTCTAGAAAAACTGCCGGTGATAAGCTGGAGGAAGGCGGGGATGACGTCAAGTCCTCATGGCCCTTACGGTCTGGGCTACACACGTGCTACAATGGTGGTGACAGAGGGCAGCAATATCGCAAGATAAAGCTAATCCCAAAAAACCATCTCAGTTCGGATTGGACTCTGCAACTCGAGTCCATGAAGTTGGAATCGCTAGTAATCGTAGATCAGCGTGCTACGGTGAATACGTTCTCGGGCCTTGTACACACCGCCCGTCACGCCATGGGAGTTGGTTTTACCTTAAGCCGGTGCGCTAACCGCAAGGAAGCAGCCGTCCACGGTAGGGTCAGCGACTGGGGCGAAGTCGTAACAAGGTAACCGTAGGGGAACCTGCGGTTGGATCACCTCCTTTCTAAGGATAATGATAATTGGTTCGCTAATTATCCGGATTGTTGTCTATCTATCTCTTTTTTATATTAGCTAGTACTGGGTGCTTATTTAATTATATTGGGCTGGTAGCTCAGTTGGTTAGAGCGCGCGCTTGATAAGCGTGAGGTCGGAAGTTCAAGTCTTCCTCGGCCCACCAATTATAAGGGGGATTAGCTCAGCTGGGAGAGCGCCTGATTTGCATTCAGGAGGTCAGCGGTTCGATCCCGCTATCCTCCACCATCTACTAATATTTATCTTATTTTTTCTTTAAAATGTTAATATGAAATTATAACTGATCAAAATTAAATTTTTTGATTAATTTACGTACAAAATTTTTCTCTGTACGTAATTGCAATCAAGCGCAAAAGGGCATTTAGTGGATGCCTTGGCATCAAGAGTCGATGAAGGACGTGGCAGGCTGCGAAAAGTTAAGGGGAGTTGTCAACACACTTTGATCCTTAAATATCCGAATGGGGAAACCTAACTCTTTAGAGTTACTTATTAATGAATACATAGTTAATAAGAGTCAACCTAGTGAATTGAAATATCTTAGTAGCTAGAGGAAAAGAAATATATTCCGTTAGTAGTGACGAGCGAAAGCGGATCAGGCCAGTAATATTATTATAATAACTAGAACTTTCTGGAAAGTAAGACCATAGTGGGTGATAGTCCCGTATAGGTAAAAAATAATAATATTCTCGAGTAGGGCGGAACACGTGAAATTTTGTCTGAATATGGGGAGACCACTTCCCAAGCCTAAATACTCCTTGATGACCGATAGTGAACAAGTACCGTGAGGGAAAGGTGAAAAGCACCCCGATAGGGGGAATGAAATAGTATCTGAAACCGAATGCCTACAAGCAGTCAGAGCTTCATAAGAAGTGATGGCATACCTTTTGTATAATGGGTCAGCGACTTAGTCTGTGCAGCAAGCTTAAGCCATAAGGTGTAGGCGTAGGGAAACCAAGTCTTAATAGGGCGTTAGTTGTACGGATTAGACTCGAAGCGGGATGAGCTTAATATGAGCAGGTTGAAGATGCAGTAACATGCATCGGAGGACCGAACCAGGAAACGTTGAAATGTTTTTGGATGACTTGTGTTAAGGGGTGAAAGGCCAACCAAATTCCGCTATAGCTAGTTCTCCGCGAAAACTATTTAGGTAGTGCGTTGTGTGAATGATATCGGGGGTAAAGCACTGGATGGGCTAGGGGGAAGCGATTCCTACCAAACCTAACCAAACTCTGAATACCGATACTCTATACACAGCAGACAGACTATAGGTGCTAAGGTCTATAGTCGAGAGGGAAACAGCCCAGATCACCAGTTAAGGCCCCCAAATAATGGCTAAGTGGGAAAGTATGTAGAAAGACCAAGACAGGCAGGAGGTTGGCTTAGAAGCAGCCATCCTTTAAAGATAGCGTAACAGCTCACTGTTCTAATTAAGTTTTTCCGCGACGAAGATGTAACGGGGCTTAAGCCATTTGCCGAAACTGTGACTTTATAAATATTGCGATATTTATAAGGGGTAGCGGAGCGTTCTGTAAGCTGTTGAAGGTGTTTTGAAAAAAATGCTGGAGGTATCAGAAGTGCGAATGCTGACATGAGTAGCGATAAAGAGTGTGAGAGACACTCTCGCCGAAATCCTAAGGTTTCCTGCGTAAAGTTAATCTGCGCAGGGTTAGTCGACCCCTAAGGCGAGGCAGAAATGCGTAGTCGATGGGAAACAGGTTAATATTCCTGTACCTTCTGAGTGTTGACGGATCGTGTAAATAGTATTGTCTTATTGGATTGATAATGCTGTGAAATGGTTCCAGGAAATAGCCTCAGAATATAGATCGTACCTAAACCGACACAGGTAGGAAGGTAGAGTATACCAAGGCGCTTGAGAGAATGATGTTGAAGGAACTCGGCAAAATGCTCTTGTAACTTCGGAATAAGAGAGACCAATTTTTAGGCAACTAATAATTGGTGGCACAGAATAGGGAGAAGCGACTGTTTATCAAAAACACAGGTCTCTGCTAAGTCGTAAGACGATGTATAGGGACTGACGCCTGCCCGGTGCCGGAAGGTTAAATGGTGGAGTGCAAGCTCTAAAATGAAGCCCCGGTGAACGGCGGCCGTAACTATAACGGTCCTAAGGTAGCGAAATTCCTTGTCAGGTAAGTTCTGACCCGCATGAATGGCGTAACGATTTCTCCGCTGTCTCCAACATCAACTCAGCGAAATTGAATTCTCCGTGAAGATGCGGAGTACGTGTAGTTAGACGGAAAGACCCCGTGCACCTTTACTATAGCTTTACAGTGGTATTAGAAAATTAATGTGTAGGCTAGGTGGTAGACTTTGAAGTTTAGGCGTCAGCTTAAATGGAGTCAAAAGATGAAACACCACCCTTTAATTTTTTGATATCTAACCATCATCCATTATCTGGATGTGGGACCCTGTATGGTGGGTAGTTTGACTGGGGCGGTCGCCTCCCAAAGAGTAACGGAGGCGCGCGATGGTAGGCTCAGGCTGGTCGGAAATCAGCTTTAGAGTGCAATGGCATAAGCCTGCCTGACTGCAAGACGTACATGTCGAGCAGAGTCGAAAGACGGTCATAGTGATCCGGTGGTTCCGAGTGGAAGGGCCATCGCTCAACGGATAAAAGGTACGCCGGGGATAACAGGCTGATACCCCCCAAGAGTCCATATCGACGGGGGTGTTTGGCACCTCGATGTCGGCTCATCACATCCTGGGGCTGGAGAAGGTCCCAAGGGTTTGGCTGTTCGCCAATTAAAGTGGTACGTGAGCTGGGTTCAGAACGTCGTGAGACAGTTCGGTCCCTATCTGCTATACGAGTTGGAAATTTGACAGGATTTGTCCCTAGTACGAGAGGACCGGGATGAACGTACCTCTGGTGTACCAGTTGTTCCGCCAGGAGCATCGCTGGGTAGCTATGTACGGACAGGATAACCGCTGAAAGCATCTAAGCGGGAAACCCACCTGAATACTAGATTTCCCAATTAGAGTCGTGGAAGACCACCACGTTGATAGGTTAGCTGTGGAAGTGCAGTAATGCATGAAGCTTACTAATACTAATAACTCGATTGGCTTGATTACAATATCGTACAGAGAAAAGTTTTTTACTAATAGTTTCCTGGTGACAATAGCAACAGATAAACACCCGATCCCATCCCGAACTCGAAAGTGAAAGCTGTTAGCGCCGATGGTACTTTGTCTTAAGACATGGAAGAGTAGGTCGTTGCCAGGATTAATTTAAATATTTTTTATACCAATTTATTGTTTTTTTAATTCCGCTTTTTAAATCTGTTTTGTTAAACTTTGAAAACTCTTTAATTGCTTTATCCGAATTTAAAGTCTGGTCAATTATTTCATTTTTAGATTTGATTTTAGAAAAATCTGATAAAACTATATTCTTATTTTTTTTATCAATCATGCTCGAAATAATTTTAGCAATTTCAATTACATTTTTTGGATTGTTTGTGCCAAAATTAAAAACTTCAGCCTTATATTTTTTTAAAAAATTTTTTTGCGCAATTTTAATTAAGCATTCTGCCCAATCTTCAATAAACATATAGTCTCGAGTTAATAAACCATTTGATCTAGGTGAAAACCTAGTATTTTTTAAAGCACTCATTATTAAGCTTGGAATAATTGCAGAAAAGTTTAGTTGACCTGGGCCATACAAATTACACGAACGAGTTATTACGATTGGAAGTTTGTACAAATGTGAATATGATTTACATATGTTTTCACAATTTAATTTTGAAACTTCGTAGGGATTTATTGCTTTTGGAGCGTAATTTTCCTTATAAGGCAAATGATTTATATCAACATCCCCATAAACTTTATCAGTTGAAGTATAAATGAATGATTTTAAATTTTTTGAAATCCTAAATGCTTCTAATAATTTCAATGTTAACATATTATTATTTTCAAATGTCTGAAAAGGTAAGGTTTCGGCTTGTTTGACCTCTACTTTTGCTGCAAAATGAAAACAAAATTTAATATTTTTATCTACGATTAAGTCTACAATATTATTCAGATCTGTGTTGTTATAGCTAATAGAATTAAAATTTTTGATTTTTTCATACTCTAATAAAGATTTTGTGCTGTTGTTTTTATGTAATCCATACACGTTTGCACCTTTTTTGATTATTTTTTTACATAAATTACTTCCAACAAAACCGTGTATACCAGTAATTAAAACGTTTTGAGAATTCCAATCAAATTTATTTTTCATTTTTTGTTAATCATTTTATTTAATTTTCTTTCAGCCAATATTATGTCTTCTATTGTGTTAATAGTAACATGTTTTTTATTATGTGAATAAAGGTTTATCTGATTTATTTTTGCCAACTTATTTATATAATTTGGTAATGATTTATAACCTGACATATATTTAATATTTTTTGTATCAAAAATCATATATCCTATGTTACAGTTTCCAATAAAGGGTTTTTCAAAAAAATTATATGAGTTACCAATTTTTTTTAAAATCCCAAAATTTGATTTTATTTTAATGGTAGTTATTGTAAGTAATTTTTTAGATTCAAAATGATCTTTTACTAGTTTGTTTAAATTTATATTAGCATATTCATCTCCGTAACAAACTAATAAGCTTGTTTTTTCTCTCAACAGATTTTTTTTAATCCTATCTAAAATTGATATATTCCCATCATTATAAAGAATTAAATTTTTAATTTTAAAACTAGTTAACGTTTTATCTAAAATTCTAAACCTATGAAAACCTGAAACAACTATTTTTTTTATGTATTTTTTTTTTAGTCCAGTAAGTATATATTTAATAAAGAACTCTCCGTTCACTTTTACAAGACATTTTGGGATAGTTTTGCCTATTTTTTTTAACCTTGAACCTTTACCTCCACATAAAATAAGGCTAGATAAACTATATTGCATAAAATTTAATGAGTAGCATTGTTCTTATACCAGCATATAAACCAGATCTAAGATTAGTTTCATTAGTTCAAAATTTATCTAATGTAAATCAATTAAAAATATTAGTTGTTAACAACGGTAATATTAAAGATTTTGACCCTTATTTTAAAAAAATTCTAAAATTTAAAAACGTTTCAGTAATGAAAATAAAAAATAACTTTGGTAAAGGATATGGCTTAAAAAAAGGTTTATATTATATCATAAATAATTTTGAAAATATTGACAATATAATTTTTGCAGATGCTGATGGCCAACATATAGAAAAAGATATTATTAGTATAAGACAAAGAATTGAGACTGAAAAGCATGACAATATTTTTTTGATTGGTAATAGATTGCACAATAATCTAACTCCATACAAAAATTTATTTGCAAATAAGTTTTTCAATTATTTCTTTAAGAAAAAATTAAATTTAAATATTCAAGATTCATTGTGTGGATTAAGAGCAATCAAATTTAATTATGCCAAATATATAGCGGAATTAAAATATAATGATTTTAGATTTGAAGTGGAAATGATAATTTATTTGAAAAAAAATCATTACAAATTAATTGAAGAAAATATATCATCAATTTATTTTCAAGGAAATAAATCAACTTTATCTATTCTCGATTCACTAAAATTGTTAAATATTTTATTTTTTTTTAAAAAATAAATGAATAAAGTTTACAAAATATAAATATAGTAAAGGTGATATGGGCATTATATATCTCCATGCTGGATATAAAAAGAATATAATTGGGAGAATAGTTAAATTTAAATAAAAAAAATCAAAATTTTTCATTTTTTTTAATGAGTAAATGTAACCTATTAAAAGTGTTAATCCACAAAAAGATCTAAGAAGATATACAAATTCACTACCACTACTAGAAGGATGAAATCCAAATAAAAAAAATATTTTTGTTATATAATAAAATATATTTTCAAGTAATTTAGAATTAAAATCTAATTGGCTAACTAAATTTACAACTGGTGTGATTTCAGAAACTATTTCTCTTTCTACAAAAAAATATGATTGATAATAAAAAACTCCTAATAAAAGACAAAATAAAGAAATAAAAGTATATTTAAGATTCTTATTATCAAATATTATAACATAAATAAAAACTGCAAAAATTATAGATAGGGATGCCGGTCTTATTGTTAATATTAAAAATAATAAAATAAAAAACACAAAATTTTTGACAGAAATATTTCCTTTCATTATTAAAAAAATTAATGTTGAAAAAAAATAAAAAAAGACATCACTTGAATGTAAGAAGCCAAGAATAAGTGGAAATGGCATTAAGACAAAAAATAATAAATAGAAAATATTAATTTTTTCTTTAAGATAATTTACCCAAAGCCATAAAGTAAAAAGTTCTGTTAAAAAAACTATGAGAGCAAGTAAAATAGTAAAATTTTCTGAGTAAAAAGTTATATATAAAATAGTTGGAAAAAAAGGTCCTGGAAATCTATAATTTGTTATTGAAGAATTAATCGAATTATAAAAATCTTCATACTGAAAATAGATAAAATTTTTATATACATTAATAAAATTATCATAATATTGGCTATCTACATCTAAAATATTAAAAAATTTAAAATAAAAGTTTAGATCAGCAAAATATTGAAATACAAAAGGGTTTAATTTTCCATAGTTAGCATGTTCAAAGGGAATAACTAAAAAAAATAGACATATTAATACTCTAAATATAAAACCAATTAAAAAAACTTTATTGCTTGTTAAGTTTATGCTCATTAAAGACTAATAATTATGATGGATCAATTTTCAATAGTTATACCAATATATAATGAAGAACAAAACATATTAATACTTTATAAGGAAATATCTGAAAGTTTAAAACAATTTAATGAATATGAAATTATTTTTGTTAATGACTGTAGCATTGATAGTTCAGAAAAAGAAATAGATAAATTATTAATCAATAAGAATGTAGCAAAATATAGTAATACTAAAAATATGGGTCAAAGTTATAGTATTAAATTTGGTATTTCTAAAAGTAATTATGATACCATTGTAACTATGGATGGCGATTGTCAAAATGATCCCAAGGATATACATAAATTATTATCAATATATTTTACAGACAATGATATTAAATTAGTTGGAGGAATTAGAAATAAAAGAAGAGATAATATCATTAAAATTATTTCGTCGAAAATTGCAAATTATATAAGATCTAGAATATTAAAAGATAATTGTTCTGATACTGGGTGTTCTTTAAAAGTATTTTCAAGAAAAATTTTTAACTCATTTAATTATTTTGATGGTATGCATAGATTTTTACCAGCTCTCTTTAGTGGCCATGGATATAAAACTAAATTTGTAAATGTTAATCATCGTAAAAGAATAAAGGGATATTCTAAATATGGAACTTTTGACAGATTAACAAAAGGCATTATTGATTTAATAAAAGTTAAAAGAATGTTAAATAAAATTAATGATTAATTACTTTAATTCACTTTCGACAAACGAAATTATTTTTTTGACTATAGGTTTCATTGGTCAAGGTCTTTTTGCTTCAAGGTTTATCTTTCAATGGATATTATCTGAAAAGAAGGGTGAAAGTTATATACCTATTATTTTTTGGTATTTAAGTATTTCTGGTGGTATAGGATTGTTAATATATGCAATATTTAGAAAAGATCCTGTGATAATAGTTGGTCAAACTTTTGGTATATTTATTTATTTAAGAAATTTATATTTAATTTATAAAAAATAGTATGAGAAAAATAAAAAACTTTATAAACGGTAAATCTACAAGCTATTCTTCCAATAATTTAGAAATTATTGATCCATCAAAAGGAGAGCAGATAGGAGAGGTTGTCAATTCAAACCAAGAAGATTTTAAAAAAATTATAACTTCATCAAAAAACGCATTTGAGAAATGGAGTAATATTACACCTCTAAAAAGATCAAGGGTTTTAGCTAAGTTTAAAACTAATATAGAGAAGGATCTTGATAATATTGCATCAATTGTAAGTGAGGAACACGGTAAAACTTTTGAGGATGCAAGAGGATCTGTAATCAGGGGTTTAGAAGTAGTTGAGTTTGCTTGCGGTATACCTCATCTTCTTAAAGGAGAATTTTCTCAAAACGTTGGAACAGAAATAGATTCATGGTCGTTAAGACAACCTTTAGGAATAACTGCAGGAATAACCCCCTTTAATTTTCCAGCAATGGTGCCGATGTGGATGTTTCCAATATCTATAGCATGTGGAAATTCATTCATATTGAAACCCTCAGAAAAAAATCCATCTTGTGCAATAAAGTTAGCCGAACTATTTCAAGATGCTGGATTGCTTGATGGTGTATTTAATGTATTAAATGGAAATAAAGATTCAGTAAATATGATACTAGACTCAAGAGATATTTCCTCAGTAAGTTTTGTTGGATCTACACCGGTAGCAAAATACATTTATGAAAAAGCAGCAAAAAATGGAAAAAGAGTACAGGCTTTAGGTGGTGCAAAAAATCATTTAATAGTCATGCCAGATGCAAATTTAGATCAAGCGGTAGATGGTATTATTGGAGCTGCATATGGCTCAGCAGGGGAAAGGTGTATGGCAATTTCGGTAGCAGTTGCAGTAGGATCAATTGCAGATGAACTTGTAGAGAGAATAAATAACAAAGCTCAAGTATTAAAAGTAGCACCATGGACAGATAAAGACTCAGATATGGGGCCAGTGATATCTAAAGAGCATAAAACTAAAATTGAAAACTATATTGATATTGGAAAAAAAGAGGGTGCTAAATTAGTTCTTGATGGAAGGAATCTTAAGATACAAGGTTACGAAAATGGCTATTTTTTAGGACCAACATTATTTGATGAAGTAAATGATAGTATGAAAATTTATAATGAAGAGATTTTTGGTCCAGTCTTAAGTGTAGTTAGAGTTAATAGATATGATGATGCACTCAATTTAGTAAATCAACACCAATTTGGAAATGGTACAAGTATTTATACTTCTAATGGTGAGATTTCAAGACATTTTACTTCAAATTGTAATATTGGAATGGTTGGTGTGAATGTCCCAATACCGGTTCCAATGTCCTTTCATAGCTTTGGAGGGTGGAAAGATTCATTGTTTGGAGATCATGCAATGCATGGAATGGATGGAGTCAGATTTTATACTAAACAAAAAACTGTTACAAGTAGATGGCCAGAAAGTATTGCTTCGGGTCCTGAATTTATAATGCCAAGAAATTAAATGAATATATTGGTTACTGGCTGCGCTGGTTTTATTGGATTTCATTTATGTTTAGATTTAATTTCTAAAGAAAAAGTATCTCTATTTGGTATTGATAATCTGAATTCATACTACGACATAAAACTTAAACAAGATAGGCTTAAAATATTAAAAAAAAAATCAAATAATTTTTTATTTAAAAAAATTGATTTAATAAACTTTGATAAACTAGAACGTTTTTTTAAAAAAAATAAATTTGATATTGTTATTAATTTAGCTGCCCAAGCTGGTGTTAGATATTCACTAAGCAATCCTGACAGTTATTTTAAAAGTAATATTTTAGGTTTTTATAATATTATTGAATTATCAAAAAAATATAAAATTAAGCATTTTATATATGCATCTAGTAGTTCAGTATATGGAGAGCAAAAAAAATTTCCTTTAAAAGAGCAATTTGATACAGATAAACCTATTTCTTTTTATGGAGCAACAAAAAAAAGTAATGAAATATTAGCCCACTCATATTCAAAAAATTTTAAATTAAAAACAACTGGAATTAGATTCTTTACTGTTTACGGCCCATACGGAAGACCGGATATGGCTTTATTTAAATTTACTCAAAAAATCTTATCTAGCAAATCCATTGAATTATATAATTATGGAAAAATGTTTCGTGACTTTACGTATATAGATGATGCGATAAGGGGTATTAATATTATAATTAGAAATACAAAAGTTAAGAAATCAAGATTTGATATTTTTAATATAGCTTCAAGTAAACCTCAAACATTAAAAAAATTTATTTCTATTATCGAAAGAAATCTTAAAATAAAAATAAAATATAAACTTTTACCTTTACAAAAAGGGGATGTTGTTAAAACTCATGCATCAATAAAAAAACTCAAAGGTTTTAGACCTAAGATTTCGATCGAAAAGGGAATTTCAAATTTTATTAATTGGTACAGATTATATTACAAAATTAAATAGATAATGTTTAAAGAAAAAAATTATAAAACATTATTAGTTATTTCTTTTGGTTTTATTATACCAATATCACTTATAACAGGTCCAGCATTACCTGATATAATTGTTTCTACAACTGCATTGATGCTTATATTAATTTACTTCAATAATACTATAAGCATTATAATTAAAAGAAAATTTTTTTTAATTTTAATTCTTTTTTGGTTATTTTTAATATTTTCGTCATTAGTGTCAGATTACGTTCTTTTTTCTTTGAAGTCATCAGTACTTTATTTACGTTTTATTTTCTTTTCGATATTTATGTATTTATTAGCTAAAAATAAAAATTTCTTATATGCATTATTTTATGGATTTTCTTTTACATATTTGGTTTTAATTATTGATTCTGCATATTTGATTACTTTTAATTATGAGATAGATAACAATTACAAACCTGTAAGTATAAGTAATATCTTTAGTTCTGAAAAGAAGTTAGGAAGTTTTTTATCTAGAAGTATACCATTTTATTTAGGTTTATTTTTCCTTTTAAAATTTGATAATAAAGCTAAATATTTTGTAATTTCTATTCTAACTCTTGTTTCAATTTTAATTATTTCAAGTGGTGAAAGAGTATCGATATTTTATCTGTCCATGTTTGTTATAATTTCATTTATGCTTTTAAAAAATTTAAGATTTTTTATTATAGCTTCATTATTTATATCTTTAGTTTTAATTACTTTAAGTGGTAATTTAGAACCGATTAAAAAACGAATAATAGATTATTCTATTTATCAATCATCAAAATTAGATCAAAATTTAAATATTAGTTATTTATCAAATGAGCATAGTAAATTATTTACAACTTCTTATAAGATGTTTCTAGATAATAAAATTATGGGTATTGGCCCTAATAACTTTAGAAATTTATGTATGATATATGTAGAAAAACAATTTGGCTCAAGTAGTTCAAAATTAGAAAAGAAAAATACTTGTTCAACCTCACCACACAATACATACTTTCAATTATTATCAGAAACAGGTTTAGTGGGTTTTACTTTTATATTTATATTTTTTTTATTTATTAGTTATTTAATTTTAAAAGAAATATATTTAAGAAATTTCTTAAGTAAGAAATATTTATCAGATCATTTAGTTTTTTTTAAGATTACTTTACTTATAAGCCTCTGGCCATTTGTACCTACTGGCAATTTTTTTAATAACTGGCTTAGTATTATGTATTTTATTCCTATAGGCATTACATTCTTTTACTATTATGATTTTATAAATAATAGAAATACAAAAGAAAATTAAAATATTTTTTAGTTATATTTTTAATCTTTTATATTATATAATCGAATAGATGAAAGTTATTGTAACAGGGGGAGCTGGTTTTATTGGGTCTCACCTTGTAGACCTACTCTTAAAAAAAAAATATGATATAACAATTATCGATAATTGTAGTACAGGTAGATTAAGCAATTTATCAACTTGCAAGAACAAAATTAAATTTATCAAAGCTGATATAGGTAAAAAGGGTAGTTGGCAAAAAAAATTTGATAATTGCAAAATAGTTTTTCATCTAGCAGCACAAGCTGATATTGTGCCAAGTGTAAAAGATCCAAATTCATATTTTAATTCAAATGTGGTAGGGACACTGAATATTTTAGATGCTTGTCTAAAGTATAATGTTAAAAAAATTATTTATGCTGCTTCATCGTCTTGTTACGGCATTCCTAATATTTATCCAACAGATGAAAAATCACCAATTAAACCAGAATATCCATATGCCTTAACAAAAAAATTAGGTGAAGATTTGATACTACATTGGTGTAAAGTTTATAACTTAATTGGAATTTCTTTAAGATTATTTAATGTTTATGGTCTGCGATCAAGAACCTCTGGCACTTATGGTGCCGTTTTTGGTGTTTTTTTAGCTCAAAAACTTAATAATAAACCATATACTGTTGTAGGTGATGGAAAGCAAAAGCGAGATTTTGTTTTTGTTACAGATGTTGCTGAAGCTTTTTACAGAGCTTCACGATATAAAAAAACTAGCATTTTTAATGTTGGTAGTGGTAAACCTAAGTCCATCAATCAACTAATAAAACTTCTTAGAGGTAAAAAAATTATGATTCCTAAAAGACCTGGAGAACCGAAATTAACATTTGCAAATATAAATAAAATAACAAAGGAACTTAATTGGAAACCAAAAATATCTTTTGATATTGGAGTAAAAATTATATTAGAAAATATCAATTTGTGGAAAAAAGCACCTTTGTGGAATCCAAAAAAAATTAAAGAAGAAACTAAAGATTGGTTTAAATATATTAAGTAAAAAATCTAATGTCTAAGATAAAAAAAATTTTAATAACTGGAGCAGGGGGGTATGTAGGAACTTCATTAGTGCCTTTTTTAATAAATAATGGTTATCAAATTACCTGTTTAGATTTATTTATATATGGAAAAAGCTATTTTAAAGAAAGTAATAATTTAAAAATAATAAAAGGTGATATTAGAGATGAAAAAACTATTATTAGATCTACAAAAAACCAAGATGCTGTAATACACTTGGCTTGTATCTCTAACGATCCAAGTTTTGAGTTAAATCCTGATCTTGGTAAATCTATCAATTATGATGCATTTGAGCCACTTGTAAATATATCAAAATCTAATGGAGTCAGTCGTTTTATTTATGCTTCTTCGTCCTCTGTTTATGGTATCAAAAAAATTAAAAATGTAGAAGAAGATATGAAACTTGAACCTTTAACTGATTATTCAAAATATAAAGCATTATGTGAAGACATTTTATTAAAGTATACTAGTAATGATTTTATAGGAACTATTATAAGGCCAGCTACTGTATGCGGATTTTCACCAAGATTAAGATTAGATGTTGTTGTTAATTTACTAACCAATCTAGCATTTTTTAAACGAAAGATTTCTGTATTTGGAGGTTCACAATTGAGACCTAATATTCATATGTATGATATGATCAGGTCGTATTATAGCTTACTTGTTGCAGATGAAAATCTAGTTAATAATGAAGCTTTTAATGTAGGCTCTGAAAATATAAGTGTAATGGAAATTGCAAATCTTGTACAAAATGTTGTTGGTGATGACATTAAAATTGAAACAACTAAATCTAATGATAATAGATCGTATCACATTTCATCAAAAAAAATAGAAAAAATCTTAGGATTTAAATCTGAAAAAACAATTAGAAATGCAATAGAAGATTTAACAAATTTTTTTCAAAAAAATTCAATAAATGATACTTTTTCAAATCCAAAATATATAAATATTAATACTATGAAAAAAATAAATTTAGAATGAGTAAAGTTTTTATATCAGGTACATTCAATATTTTACATGCAGGTCACATAAGATTATTTCAATTTGCAAAAAAATTAGGAGATAAATTGATAGTAGCAGTAGAGTCAGATAAATTTTCATTAGGAAAATCATTTATTAATGAAAAAGATCGATTTGAAAGTGTAAAAAGTAATGTTTATGTAGATGAATGTTTCATTTTAAATGATAATTTAGAAAAATATCTATTAGATATAAAACCAAATATTGTTTTGAAGGGAAGTGAGCATGAAAACTCAGATAATATTGAAAAAAAAATAATACAAAAGTTTGGTGGAAAAATCTTATTTGCATCTGGAGATAATTTATATAACAGTAATCAAATTAATGAATTATATAATAAAAAAATCAGAATTAATTTAGTCTATCCTAACACTTATCTAAAAAGACATAACATTTCTAAAGATAAAATTATTTCAACTCTCAAAAAAATAAAAAAATTAAATGTAGCTGTTGTTGGTGATATAATCATAGATAACTTTATTGACTGTCAACCAATTGGCATGTCAAGAGAAGAACCAGTAGTTGTACTTAAAGAACAAAAAAGTAAAAAATATTTAGGAGGATCAGGTATTGTTGCAAGTCATGCTGCAGTTGCAGGTGCGAATGTATATATTTTTTCTGTATTAGGTAATGATCAAAGCTCAAAATTTGCTTTATCTAAATTAGAGGAAAGTAAAATTAAACAAAATATTTTTTATGATATAAGCAGAAATACAACTTTAAAAAAAAGGTTTCAAATAAATTCTAAAACAAGTTTTAAAACTAGTATATTAAATGACCATTTTATTTCTAATGAATTACAGAATAAAATTTATTCCTCAATACAAAAAATAATTAAGAAAATTGATGTATTAATTTTTTCAGATTTTAATTATGGCTGCTTGCCTCCACAATTAATAAAAAAAATTACAAAGATTTGTATTAAGAATAATGTTTATATTGCTGCTGATTGTCAATCATCTTCTCAAATTGGAAATATTTCTATTTATAAAAACCTTAATTTAATTGCCCCAACAGAGTATGAGGCAAGAATAGCATTAAATAATAACAATGATGGACTTGTAGTATTATCAGAAAAATTAAGAAAAAAAACAAATTCTAAAAACGTCTTATTAAAAATTGGATCTGATGGATTAATAATTAATGATAATAGTAGTAATAAGATTAAAATACTTACTGATAAGATAGAGTCTTTAAATAAATTTCCAGTTGACGTTACTGGTGCAGGAGACTCATTACTTATATATTCAACCCTTTCACATTGTATTACAAAAAACATATGGTTATCATCTTATATTGGATCTTTAGCTGCATCTTTACAGATTAGTAGAATTGGCAATCAACCTCTGAAGTTACAGGAATTAATTGACAATTTATAATGAAGGCACTTTTATTATCAGCTGGAAAAGGAACCAGACTAGGTGCTATAACTTCTAAAATTCCAAAACCATTAATAAAAATAGATGGTAAACCACTCCTAAAACAATGGATAGATAAGCTTATCAAAAACAATATAGAAAAAATTTTGATAAACACAAATCATATGCATAGTAAAATAAATAATTTTATTTTATCAAATAATTATTCAGAATATGTAACTATAAAATTTGAAAAAAAATTACTTGGAACAGCTGGTACTTTGTACGAAAATTTGAATTTTTTTAAGGATGACGACTGTATGTTTATCCATGCAGATAACTTTACTAAAGATGATTTAAAAAATTTTATAATAAAACATAGAAATCGACCAAAATCATGTCTAGCTTCAATGATGGTTTTTGAGACTAACAGTCCGTCATCCTGTGGCATTGTTAAAATGAATAGGAACAAAATCTTAACTAAATATACTGAGAAACCAAAACATTTTATTGGAAGAATGGCAAATTCAGCAATAATAATTTTAAGTAAAGAACTTATTCAAATATTATCTGAGTCAAAAAATAAAAATGAATATGATTTTTGCAAGGAAATTTTACCAACACTGATTGGAAAAGTTTATTGTTATAAGACTAATTATTTTTTTTCTGATATAGGAACAACAAGGAATCTTAAAACCATTAAATCAAATTTAATATAAATGAAAAAAATTCTTGCTGATACTTACTCTATTAAGCAAATTGGTATTGAGAAATACATAAAAGATTATTATTGGCCAATTAATGAGGATTTTTATAGAACTTTCATAAGTTTTTTACATGAAACTTATGTAAATTTATTATTAGAAAAAAAAAATAATACCGCATTATATGATATTTTAATGACAGAATATTCCTTTCTTGTAGTTCATTTGGAAGGAATATTACACTATAATATGATAAAAAAAAAATCTAAAGATTTAAATAGTGATTTAATTTCTTCTAAAGAAAATGCTTTTTTGAATCCAAATTGGAATATAATTGAGAATTATTATATTAACTATAAGCTCCCCTTTGGTAAAATTAAAATCCGTCTAAGAAATATTATTAAAAATATTTTTTTTAATAAAAATTCTAATTTTCTAATTAATATTTATAAAATTATTTTTAATAACAATTATGATTCTATATCTATTGGTTCTCATAGTAATTTAAAAGCTGATATTTTAGTAGAAGAAAAATTGTTTTGTAATTTTATTGATATACCACAGTTTGTAGAATTAAAAAATTTGACTCCAACAAACTTTTCAAAAAAAATAAAAAAAGACGCAAGTCAAACCCTTTTTAATTTTTTTAATATTTTAAACTCAAAATACAAACAAGATTTTTTAGATATAAATTTTGCACAAATTAAGAGTATATGGCTTAATAGAATTGAACATGCTGCAATAATCTATGAAAGAGTACTTAATTTAAATAATTTACCAAAAAAAATTCTTATTACATCAATTGCTAAACCACTTAATAAATTGATTATTCTAGGAGCACAAAGAAAAGGTACTGCAGTATATGGTTTTCATCATGGTAATGATATTGGGTTGAAAAGATATACAATTGCACATTATTCTGAAAGATCACACTCAAGAATTCAAATTGTACCTACAAAAAATATAAAACAATCCTTTGAGGAAAATTATGCAAATACTAAATTGTCAAAGCAAAACAAAAATATTTTTATTTCTTCAAATACCAAGTACTATAAAGATATAAATACTAAATCTAAATCATCTGTAAAGTCCATAATGTTAATTGGATCACCGGCTAACATTAATAGGTATGTTCATGAATATGGACAATTTTTCTATTTTAAAATTATGTTAGAGTATAATATTATAAAAACATTAAAAAAAAATAATTTACGCGTTTTATATAAAGTCCATCCTGACAGAAAAAAAGAAATAGATGGACTCTTTAATCAATTTGTTGACGAATATTTAATTGAACCATTTGAAAAATGTTGGAATAAAGCAGAGAGATTAGTATTTACAGATACTGCTTCAACTACTTTTGGTTATTCTTTAGCAACAAATAAACAAATCACATTACTAGATCATAATAAAGATAATGAAAATAAAAGAGTAAAAGATTTAATAAAAAAAAGAGTTTCAATAGTTGACGTTTATGTAAGCCAAGATCAAAAATTCACTTTTTCCGATCAAGATTTACTTAATTCGTTAAAAGAAGTAAAAGATATAGACTTTAAATCTTTACTATAAATAACATAAATATTATTAAATTATATAAAATGATTTTAGTAACTGGAGCAGATGGTTTTATAGGATCTCACTTAGTTGATTTATTAATAAGAAATAAATTAAAAGTAAGAGCATTAGTTAATTATAATTCATTTAATAATTATGGCTGGTTAGAGGATAAAAAATATTTAAAAAATAATTTTTTAGAAATAATATCAGGAGATATAAGAGATCAGAATTTTTGTAATAATTTGACAAAAGGTATTAATAAAATATTTCATTTGGCAGCATTAATCGCAATTCCTCATTCATATATTTCTACAGAAAGCTACATTGATACTAATATAAAGGGAACATATAATATTTGTAATGCAGCAATGTTATCAAAGGTTAAAAAATTTTATCATATTTCTACAAGTGAAGTTTATGGATCTGCGCAGTATACTCCAATTGATGAAAGTCATCCGTTTCAACCTCAATCTCCTTATAGTGCCACTAAGATATCTGCAGATGCAATGGCTCTTAGTTTTTATTACTCGTACAACTTTCCAATAACAGTTCTAAGATTATTTAACACGTATGGTCCACGACAGTCTGCGAGAGCCATAATACCCACAATTATTACACAGTTATTAAAAAATTCTAAGGGCATATCTTTAGGAAATACTAAAACAATAAGAGATTTTAATTATGTTAATGATCAATGTAAAATTATGTATGATCTATCTTGCAAGAGAGACCTATATGGCCAAACAATTAACATTGGATCAGGTGTTGGTGTATCAATTGAAGTTTTGTTAAATAAAATTTTTGAAATATCAAAAAAAAAGAAAAAAATTATTAAATCTAAAGAGAGATTGAGACCATCAAAGTCTGAAGTAACAGAATTAATTTGTGATAATTCAAAGTTAAAAACAATTATTAATAATCCAAGGTTTATATCTTTAGACAAAGGATTAAATAAAACCTTTAATTGGTTTAAACAATATGAAAATATAAGAAAATATAAATATAATAAATATAACACGTGAAAAAAAAAATAATTTTAATTGGAGCTGGCGGACATGCCAAATCTTGTTTAGAAATAATTATAGAAAACAATTATAGTATTATAGGTTTTATTGATAAAAATAAAAAAATAAAAAATTTTGAGAATTTTAAATTACTTGGTAATGATAAAGTTCTTTTAGAAGATAAATATAATAATTATTATTATTTTATAACTATAGGTCAAATTAAAGATTATAAAAAAAGATTATCTATTTTTAATAAATTAAAAAAATTAAAACTTAAAACCTGTATTATTAAATCAAAATCTGCAATAATTAGTAAAAAAACAAATATAGGAATAGGCACAATAATTATGAGACAAGCAATTTTAAATTATAACTCCTCAATTGGACAAAACTGTATCATTAATAACAAAACACTGATTGAACATGATGCAAGAATAGGTAATAATTGCCATATATCTACTGGTTCTATAATTAATGGAGGTGTTAAAATTGGTAACAATGTTTTTGTTGGAAGTGGTGCAGTAATAAAAGAAGGTATTAAAATTATTGATAATTCGATAATACCTGCAAATTCCTTTATTAACAGAGATATTTTATAAAATTCCTAAAAAAATGACAAAAGTTAAAATAATTTCTGAAATTGGTGTTAATCATAATGGAGACATCAAACTAGCAAAAAAAATGATAGATTTAAGTAAAAAAGCTGGTGCTGACTATGTTAAATTTCAAATGTTTAAAACTGAAAATTTAATAACAAAAAATGCTAATAAAACTAAATATCAACTTAAAAATACAAATAAGAAACAAAGTGCTTTTAGCATGTTAAAATCTTTAGAATTAAATAGTAGTCAATTATTTCATCTTTATAAACATACCTTAAAAAAAAATATTAAATTTTTAACAACGCCTTTTGATTTTGAAAGTGTAAATGCATTATATAAAATGGGAATAAAAGAGGTCAAAATTTCTTCAGCAGATATTGATAATTATCCATTACTAATAAGTATTGCAAAGAAATTTAATACGATTTTTCTTTCAACTGGTATGTCTAATATTAATGATATTAAATTTGCTTTAAACACCATTAAGCAACATGGAAATAGTAAAAAGAATATTTATATTTTACATTGTAATACTGCCTACCCAACACCATTTGAAGATGTTAATTTAAATGCTTTAAAATTATTAAAGAAAAAATTTAATTTGGAAATAGGTTATTCTGATCATACTCTTGGCTTTGAAGTTCCAATTGCAGCTGTATCATTAGGTGCCAAAGTGATAGAAAAACATTTTACTTTGAACAAAAATATGAAAGGACCAGATCAAAAATCAAGTATCGAATTTCAAGATTTAAAAATTATGATTAATTCTATAAGAAACATTGAAAAAGCTTTAGGTGAAGAAAACAAAAAAATAACCAAGAGTGAAAAACAAAATATTAAATTGGTAAGGAAATCAATAGTTGCAAAAATTAATATAAAAAAAGGTGAAATTTTTTCTAATCTAAACTTAGATACAAAAAGACCGGCTTTAGGTTTGTCACCTAAAATTTGGAAAAAATTAATGGGTAAAAAAGCAAAGAAAAATTTTAAGAAAAATGAACTAATTAAATTATGAGTAAATTTTTAAGAATTATTCCGAAGCTTGAAGTAAAAGGTAATAATTTAGTAAAAGGAGTTCATTTAGAAGGTTTAAGAGTTTTAGGAAATTGCTATGATTTTGCTAAAAAATATTATGAAGATGGAGCTGATGAACTGATATATCAAGATGTAGTAGCAAGTTTATACGAAAGAAATAGTCTAAATGATATTATAGAAAAAACATCTAAAAATATTTTTATCCCTTTAACTGTTGGTGGTGGTATAAGAAATATTGCTAATATCAAAGAAGTTTTAAACTCAGGTGCTGATAAAGTATCAATCAACACTGCTGCATTAAAAAATCCTGAATTTATAAATGAAGCAGCAAATAATTTTGGTTCATCAACAATAGCAATAAATATTGAAGTCATTAAAAACAAGGATGGAAAATATTATGCTTATATCGATAACGGTAGAGAGGCAACTGGTAAGCTTTTAGATAAATGGGTTTTGGAAGTTCAAGAAAGAGGAGCAGGTGAAATTATAATAGTATCTGTTGATAAAGACGGAACATCTCTTGGGTTTGATTTAGATATAATCAAAATATTAAAAAACAAAATAAAAATACCAACTATTTTAAATGGTGGAATAGGAAAAGAACAAGATATATTGGAAGTTTTAAAAAACTATAAAGTTGATGGAATTGCACTAGCTTCCTTACTCCATTATAATTATTATAATTTTTTAAAAAAAAAATTTAGCAATTTAAATGAAGGCAATTCTAGTTTCTTATTTTCAAATAAAAAATTCAAAAATTTTCAAAATACAAATATTATTAAATTAAAAAAATATTTAAATAATCATAAAATTAATATAAGAAAAAAATGAGTAAAATTACTACAGCAATTATAGATTATAAGTTAAGTAATTTAAAAAGTGTAAAGGCCGCGTGTGATTATGTGGGATTAAATGCATTTATAACTTCTGATTTTAAAAAAGTTTTACAAGCTGACTCTATCATTTTACCTGGTGTTGGATCATTTAAGGAAGCAATGAAAAATTTAAAAGAATTAGATTTAGATAAATCAATTATTGAAAATATTAATAAAAAAAAATATTTTTTAGGTATTTGTCTTGGTATGCAACTATTATTTACTAAAAGTGAAGAGTTTGGTAACGCAAAAGGATTAAATTTAATTGAAGGAGAAGTAGTCAAGTTTAAAAGTAAAAAAAAATTTCCTACCCCAATACCTCATGTCGGATGGAATAATATTAAATTTATAAAAAATAATAATATCTGTGATGGCTTAGAATCTATTTCTCAAATGTATTTTGTTCATTCATATTATGCTAAACCAAAGAAAAAAAACGTTATTTTATCTGAAACAAAATATTGTAATATAAATTTTTGTAGTTCTGTATCAAAACAAAACATATTTGCTTTTCAATTTCATCCAGAAAAAAGTGGTGAGTTTGGATTAAAAGTATATAAAAATTATTTAAATATTATTCAAAATGACAAAAACACTTTTTAATCTACCAAGTAATGTAATATTTTGTAAAGAGTGTGTCATGTCAAATCAAAGACCATCTTCAATACCTGAGTTTTTACATACTGCAGATAGAAAAAATGCATCTTATTTAAATATCGAAGATGGTGTGTGTGATGCTTGTAAGCAAAATAAAATAAAGCAAAAAATTAACTGGGCTAAGAGAGAAAAAGAGCTTTTAAAATTACTAGATAAACATAGGTCGAATAATAATAATTATGATTGTATAGTTCCAGGTAGTGGAGGTAAAGACAGTGTATTTGCCTCTCACATACTGAAGTATAAATATGGAATGAATCCATTAACGGTTACTTGGCCTCCAATTTTATATACAGAATATGGATATAAAAATTATTTAAATTGGATTGATAAAGGAGGTTTTGATAATATAATGTATAGACCTAATTCAAATATACAGAAAATATTGACTAGATTATCAATATTGAATCTCATGCATCCCTTTCAAACTTTTATTCTTGGTCAGAAAAATCTAGCTCCAAAAATTGCAAACAAATTTGGTATAAAATTAGTTTTCTTTGGTGAAAATGAAGCTGAATATGGTAATCCAATAGCCGATAATACAAAATCAATAAGAAAAAAATCATTTTACTCAGCTTCAAATTTAAATAACTTATACCTTGCAGGAATTAAGGTATCTGACCTTATTAAAAAATATAAAATATCAATGAAAGATTTAATGATTTTTTTACCTATCAATGAAGAGGAAATTAAAACTAAGAATATGCAGATTCATTATTTAGGATATTATTTAAAATGGATACCTCAAGAAGCTTACTATTATGCCGTAGAAAATACAAATTTTAAAGCAAGACCCTTTAGAACAGAAGGAACCTATAGCAAATATAATAGCATAGATGATAAAATTGATGATTTACATTATTATACTACATACATTAAGTTTGGCTTGGGTAGAGCTTCTTATGATGCTTCTCAGGAAATAAGGAATCAACATATTACACGTGAAGAAGGTATTCGTTTAGTTAAAAAATTTGATGGTGAATTCCCAAATAGATATTTTGAAGAAGTTTTAGATTATCTTGATATTGAAAAAGAAGAATTCTTTAAAAAATTAGATAAATTTAGATCAAAACATCTATGGGAAAAAAAGAATAATAAATGGATATTAAAAAATAAAATTTTTTAAAATTTGGTTATAAATTGATAACAATTGATATCGTAACAGCCGGCAGATCAGATTATAGTATACTATATCCGCTGATTAAATGCATAAATAGAGATAAAATAATTGATTTTAATTTAATTATAACTGGCAACCATTTTGATAAAAAGTTTGGTGAATCAATAAATGAGATTAAGGTAATCTCAAAAAAAGTATTTAAGATAAAGTATTTGTATCAAAATTCAAATGTTTCTAATTATTGTGCAAATATTATTTCACGATCACACAATATTTTTAAAAAAACTAAACCAAACTACCTCTTAGTATTGGGAGATAGATATGAGATAATTTCAATTACACTTTCTGCATATTATAACAATATACCAATTATCCATCTTCATGGAGGTGAAATTTCTTTAGGCTCTCTAGATAATTATATAAGAGATGCAATTTCAAAACTATCCTCTATTC
>CACJRM010000007.1 GCA_902595805.1 uncultured Alphaproteobacteria bacterium
ATAAATTAGTAGAGGCAAGGCAGAGGTTAAGTTATGAATAAAAAACAAATCAATAATATTCTAATTTGGTTTTCAGCCATTGTTTTAATAGTTCTAATTATGACTCCTGGCTTGTGGGTAGTGCTTACAGCATTTAGACCTCAAGTAGATGTTATGGCAAAACCTGCTGTTTGGATACCGCGTAATCTAAACTTAATTCAATTTGAAACTATGCTCTTTGGTGGTTCCGAGGGATCAATGGGTAGAAGTCCTATCCCTGTTTTAAGTTATTTAAGAAACTCTCTTATAATTTCTTTTACAAGTACATTTATAGCAGTGTTAGTTGGTACAATTGGGGGATATGGTTTTGCGAGGCATAATTTTAAGCACAAAAATAAATATTTTTTATTAATCATGTTAACTAGAACAATTCCTGGCATATCTTTAAGTTTACCAATCTTTATTATTTTTTCAAAAATTGGTTTAATCGATACGCATATTGGGATTATACTAGTTTTTGTTGCTTTAAATATTCCATTTACAATTTGGTTAACAGATGGTTTTTTTAGACAAATTCCAAGAGCGATGTCAGAAGTAGCAATGACTGATGGTTGTACTAAACTTCAAGCTTTTTGGCATATAGAGTTACCATTATCTAGATCTGGAATAGCATCTGCTGGAATATTTGCATTTTTAATTTCATGGAATGAATATGCATTAGTTTCAAATCTAGCAAGAAGCACAGATTCAAAAACATTAACTGTTGGACTTATGGATTTCACTGCGCAATTTACAATAAATTGGCCTGGTATGTGTGCTCTTGCAGTATTTATAATTATTCCAGCATTAATCTTAACCTTTATGGTTCAAAAGCATTTAGTAACAGGATTAACCTTTGGAGGAGTAAAAGGATAATGGCAAAAGTAAGCTTACAAGGAGTTTCAAAATTTTATGGAAAAGTTCAAGCAGTAAAAAAAATTGATCTAGAAATTATTGATAAAGAATTTTTAGTTCTAGTTGGACCATCGGGTTGTGGAAAATCATCTTCTCTAAGAATGATTGCAGGATTAGAGGAAATAGATGAGGGTGTTATCAAAATTGGTGACAAAGAAATGAATAATCTAGAACCTAGAGAAAGAAATGTTTCGATGGTGTTTCAAAACTACGCTCTTTATCCTCATATGACAGTAGAAGAAAACTTAGGATTTTCATTAAAGATCGCAGGACTTGCTAAAAAAGAAATTGAAGAAAGAGTACATGAGGCAGCAGGAATTTTAGATATAACTGAATTTTTACAAAGAAAACCATCACAATTATCAGGTGGTCAAAGACAAAGAGTTGCAATGGGAAGGGCAATTGTAAGAAGACCAGATGTTTTTTTATTTGATGAACCTTTATCTAATTTAGATGCAAAATTAAGAAATCAGATGAGGACAGAAATTAAAAGATTACATCAAAAAGTCTCAACAACAATTGTTTACGTTACACACGATCAAGTTGAAGCAATGACTTTAGCTGATCGAATTGTAATTATGAAAGATGGTATAATAGAACAAATAGGAACGCCATTAGACCTATTTGAGAGACCCGCTACAAAATTTGTAGCCACTTTTATTGGCTCTCCTTCTATGAATATGATCAACTCAACAATAATAAAGAACAATGATCAACTATCTATGAAAACAAACGATGGAATTATAGTGCCAGTACCCAAAGATAAACAAAATTCTGTAAGTGAAGGTCAAAATATTTCTTTTGGGTTTAGAGCTGAAGATATAGTGCCATTAAAATTTGGACAAAAACCATCAAGTGCTTGGGAAATGCAATCTTTGGTTAATCTGGCAGAACCGCTTGGAACCGAAACTTTGATTTTCACAAACTTTGGTGAAATAGAAATAGTTAGTAGAATGTTTACACCCGAACAAGTTAAATCAAATGATGTTTTAGATTTTGCTTTAAATTTAGATAGAACATATTTATTCGATGAAAATAGCGGATTAGCAATATGACAAGTTCTTCTGAAATTTCAGATAGATTATCAAAATGTTTTAGTAGTGTCATCCATGATGTCATGAGAGATGATGGATTTAAAAATTTTGTTTTAAATCCAAATATTAAACCTAATAAGGAAAAACACAAAATGGCTGGGCAAATTTTTACTATTGAAGGGGAATCAAATACTAGTTTCTCTCATCACGAAACACTTCTTGCTTGGACCGGTCTTCTATCAAAGGCTCCATCAGATAAAGTTCTTATCTGTCAACCAAACGATAATAATATAGCTTTAATGGGTGAGTTGAGTGCCGAAACTTTACAAAAGAAAAATATTAGAGGCTACATTGCTGATGGCGGGTGTAGAGATTTAGAATTTATAAACAAAATCGATTTTCCTGTTTGGTCGAAATTTTATACGCCTAAAGATGTCGTTGCTTATTGGAAGCCTACTAAATTTGAAGAAACTATTATAATTGGAGATGTGGAAATACATAACGGTGATTATGTAATGGCAGATATTGATGGTGTTGTTATTATTCCCCAAGATAAAGTAATAGATGTTTTGGAAAAATCAGAAAAATTAATTAATACTGAAAGCCAAGTTAGAAAAGCTATAAGAGAAGGAATGGATCCACAAGAAGCATATATTAAGTATAGCGTTTTTTAAGTAATTTTTCTTTCAACCAAAAGTATATGTTCAGAATAACAAACACATTTGTCATTTTGATTTAAAATTTCACACGCCTCATTAACTTGTCCGTATTGAGGTCTTTTTGGATCATCTTTTTTTTCTTTTATAGTAACCTTAGTGTGAATTGTATCACCTATAAAAACAGGATTAGGAAAACGAAGTCTTTCAAATCCATAGGTGAAAGCTCGCTTGTTAACTATCGAAGCTGTAAGTGCGATACCTATCGAAAAAGTACAACTAAATTGTGCTATTCGTTGACCAAATGGACCCTTTTTAGCAAACTCTGCATCAGTGTGATGAGGATAAAAGTCTCCAGAGTGCATTGCGTGCATTACAATATCAGTTTCAGTGATGGTTCTACCAACAGTGACTCTTTCTGAACCAAGTTCATAGTCTTCGAAGAATTGTTCTATTTCTACCATTTCTATTGAATAAATATTTCTCTGTAATAAGGTAGCATAATTGTAAAAATGAATAAAGATAATAAATTTGAAAACACTGTTGGAATTGAGTCAACCTTTCCAAAAGATATGCCCAATGAGCATGGAGAAATTCCAGTATGGAATTCTGAAAACTGGTTTTATGAAGATGTAATTGTCGGTCATAAAATTAGATCTCTTCGCCGAACAATATCTGAAGGAGAGGCCATGCAATTTAATTGTATGGTTTTAGATATGCATCCATATGTAGGTGATGAACATTTTGCTAAAAATGAAGGTATGTTCCAAAAAAGATTAGTAGCAGGAGCTATGGTTTTTTCTTATGGGTTGGGTTTAGTTGCAACTAACTGTGTAAATTCTTTTAGTTATGGATATGATCGTTTAAGATTCATCAAACCAGTTTTTATTGGAGATACAATTTATACAATTAGAACTAATATGGAAAAAAAACCAAAATATGAAAAAATGGGTTTAGTAAGAACCAGTTACGAAGTTTTTAAAGGTGAGGGCGAAATTGTTTTATATTGTGAGCACCTACATTCAGTTTTATATAAAAAACCAGAAGACTTTAAAGATAAATACGAAAAAAAATGATTAACTTAAAGGGGATGACCTGGGATCATTCTAGAGGTTTTGATCCAATGGTTGCTACATCTAAAAAATTTCAGGAAATTCATAATAATAAAGTTTCAATTGAATGGGATAAAAGACCATTACAAGCTTTTGCAGATAGACCTATAGAAGACATGACCGATGATTATGATTTAATAGTAATAGACTATCCTCATGTTGGTGAAGTAGCTCACAAAGGACTTTTACAAAACTTGAATCTCAATGAATATCAATCTCAATTAAACGATTTAAAAAAACAATCAGTTGGAAAATCGCACGAGAGTTATTTTATAGATAATAAACAATGGGCTCTTGCCATAGATGCTGCTTCACAGACTGCCTGCTATAGAGAGGATTTAGTTAGAGCACTTCCATCTAAATGGGATGATCTTCTTTCTTTAGCAAAAGAGAATAAAATTCTATGGCCTTTAAAACCAATTCATGCAATTAGTAGTTTTTATAGTATTTATAACAACATTACTGAAGAATTAATTCCTGAACAAAATAATTTTATCAAAAAAGATTTTGCTGTTAAAACCCTTACAATGATGAAAGCTATCTCTAGTGAAATAATTAGTGATTGTTTAAATATGGATCCAATTCAAACTGCTGAACTAATGACAGAAACAAATGATTTCTATTACTGTCCATATATTTATGGTTTTTCAAATTACTCAAGAAAAAATTATAGACAAAATATTTTAAAATACACAGACGTTTTAGATTTATCTGGAAAAGGTCCAGCAGGAACACACTTAGGCGGCACAGGTATTGCAGTTTCAAATGTAAGCAAGAACAAGGATTTAGCAATTGAATATGCATTTTGGATAGCAGGTGCTGAATGTCAAAAGTCACTTTTTTACCAAAGTGGTGGACAGCCAGGAAATTCTGAAGCTTGGGAAGATAAACAAATAAATTTAGAAACAAATGATTTTTTTAAAGGAACTCGTAAAACGCTTGATTTAGCATGGGTAAGACCAAGACATAATGGCTATATGGAATTTCAGGACAAAAGTGGTGATCTAATTAATGAATATTTACAAACAGAAATTTCAGCTGAAAGTGTTTGTGAAAAATTATCTGATATGTACAATAAGAGTTTCAAAGAATAAACTATTGTATGACTAAACCATTAGAAGGATTAACTGTATTAGAATTTAGCCAGTTTTTATCAGGGCCATATGCTGGCTTAAGACTTGCTGATTTAGGAGCAAGAGTAATTAAAATTGAAAGACCAGAAGTTGGTGATCTTTGTAGAAATTTATATATCAGCGATACTGATCTCGAAGGTGATAGCACTTTATTTCATGCAATTAATAGAAATAAGGAAAGCTTTGCAGCAAATTTAAAAGATGCCAAAGACATAGAGTTAGTAAAAAAATTAATTGAGAAGGCAGATATAATTACACAAAATTTTAGACCAGGAGTAATAGAACGTATTGGTTTAGATTATAAAAATGTAAAAAAAATAAATCCAAAAATAGTTTATGGAACTATTTCTGGTTACGGATCTGATGGACCTTGGAGTTCATTGCCTGGACAAGATTTATTAGCGCAATCTAGAACAGGTTTAGTTTGGTTAAATGGTAACGGAGGTGAAGCACCAACCCCAATGGGTTTGGCAGTTGCTGACATGTTGGCAGGACATTCACTTGTTGAAGGTATACTAGCAGCGGTTATCAAAAGATTTCGAACGGATAATGGATCTCATGTAGAAACAAGTTTAGTTGAGGCCTTATTAGATTTTCAATTTGAAGTTCTTACGACATATTTTAATGATGGAAACAGAAAGCCGCAAAGAAGTTCATATAATAATGCCCATGCTTATCTGTCAGCTCCGTATGGAATTTATAAAACATCCAATGGATATATAGCAATTGCAATGACACCACTGCCTCAACTTGGTGAATTACTTGATTTAAATTCAATTAAAGATTTACATGATCAAAAAGAATGGTTCACAAAAAGAGATGAAATTAAAAAAGATATTGGCGACTGGATTGAAAAACAAACAACAGAACACTGGTTGAGTATTCTTGAGCCAGCAGATATATGGTGTGCTAAAGTACTTGACTGGGAAACAATGGTTAAACACGAAGGATTCAAGATCCTCGATATGGTTCAGAGAATTAAAAGAGATGATGGACTTGATATTGAAACACTTCGTTGCCCAATAAAAATTGATGGAGAGATTTTTAAATCAAGTAAGGCAGCTCCAAAAATTGGGAATGATAATAAAAGTATTATGAAGGAATTTGGTATCACATGAAAATTAAAGATATAGAAATTCGTATGTGTCGACACAAAGAGCCTGTTATGAAAGATTCAGAAATGAGAGATGGGAAAAAATCAGATTTAGAATTCTTAGTTATCACATTTCACACTGATGAAGGTCTATCTAGCTCTACTTTTGGGTTTGCAGGTAGGGGTGCAGAAATGGCTGGTGAAATCGCAAATTCAATTTTTAAACCTTTTTTTATTGGCAGAGACCCACTTTATCGTGAGCAACATTGGCATGAATACAGAACCGCAGACAGATGGTGGAACCACGCACCTATATATAGTTATGGACCATTTGATATTAATTGTTGGCTTCTCTCATCTATGCAAGCAGGCCAACCTCTTTATAAGTATTTAGGCGCTTATAGAGACAAGGTTCCAATTTATGGAAGTTCTCTTGTTTTAGATTCGCCTGAGGCTTACGCAAAAGAAGCTTTGGAATATAAAAAGAGAGGTTTCAATGCTTATAAACTTCATCCTCCTGGAAAATATGATTTTGATTTGGAAGCTCATAAAAAAACACGTGAAGCAGTTGGTAATGAATTTAAGCTTATGAGTGATCCGGTTGCCCCTTATACTTTTGAACAAGCTCTACGTTTTGGAAGAGAGTTAGAAAAATTAAATTATTATTGGTACGAGGAGCCTTTATTTGATGAAAATTTTCATAATCTAAGGGAATTAACTAGAATATTAGATATTCCTATTATTGGAACAGAGGTTATAGCAAAACATCCTTACAGTGTTGCTGAATGTATCTCTACAAGGGTTGTAGATATGGTAAGAGCTGATGTTTCATGGAGTGGAGGCATTACGGCTACAATGAAAACAGCACACTTAGCAGAAAGTTTTGGTGTTCAGTGTGAAATTCATACAGCTATTTATCATCCTTTAGAACTTGTTAATTTGCATTGTTGTGCAGCTATAAAAAATTCTGAATTTTTTGAAGTACTCGTTCCTTATGAATATTTTAATTTTGGTTTAAAAGAATCTATTAAAGTTGAAAACGGTTATGCTCATTTACCCTCTAAACCAGGTCTTGGTATTGATCTAGATTGGGATTTTATAGATAATACAACTTTCAAAAAAATTTAAATATGACAACAATTACTAAATTTAGTGTGCAAGATGTAAGATTTCCAACTTCAAAAGATTTAACTGGATCTGATGCCATTCATACAGATCCTGATTATTCAGCAACGTATGTGACGGCTTTTACTGATCAATCAGAATTGAAAGGATATGGTATTGCCTTCACGATTGGTAAAGGAAATGACATTGTTGCTGAATGTATAAAACATTTTTTTCCAATTTTTGAAAATATGGACCTAAATGATTTAGAAAATAATATTGGTAAGCTCTGGTTCAGGTGTGTTGATCATAGTCAACTACGTTGGTTAGGTCCTGAAAAAGGTGTTGTTCATATGGCTGTATCAGCAATCTTTAATTGTTTATGGGATTTAATTGCTAAGAAGCACAAAAAACCTTTGTGGCAGTTTGTTGTAGAAAGTGAGCCTGAAAAAATCGTTAGTTGGTTAACATTTAAATATATTGAAGATGTTTTAACCCCAGAGGAAGCATTATCGATCTTGACTAATAATCAAAATGACAAACAAAAACGTATCGATACGGTTTTGCAAGAAGGATATCCATCTTACACAACTGCTGCAGGTTGGCTTGGGTATTCAGATGAAAAAATAATCCAACTATGCAAAGATTACATGGCACAAGGTTGGAAACATTTTAAAATCAAAGTGGGCTTAGATCTAGAAGCAGATGTAAAAAGACTTGAGTTAATTAGAAAAACAATTGGTGATGATTGTTTTATTATGGTGGATGCAAACCAACAATGGAACGTGGAACAATCGATTAAACATATTAATGCATACAAAAAATTTGATTTATTTTTTGTAGAAGAACCTACAAGCCCAGATGATGTAATGGGTTTTGCCAAAATCAAGAAAGCAGTAGGAGATGTAAGACTTGCAACAGGAGAGGCGTGTGGAGGTCGTATTATGTTTAAACAGTTTCTTGAATCCGGTGCAATGAACATTTGTCAAATTGATAGTTGTCGACTGGGTAGTATTAATGAAATAATAACAGTTCTATTAATGGCACATAAATTTAACGTGCCTGTTTTTCCACATGCAGGTGGCGTTGGTCTCTGCGAGTATGTTCAGCACTTATGTATGATTGACTATGTTTTAATTAACGGTTCTAAAAATGACAAGGTAGTAGAATATCAAGACAGTTTGCATGGACACTTTATATATCCATGCAGGATTGAAAATGGAAATTATATGCCACCACTTGATCATGGATATTCTATTGAAATGAAAGAAAAGTCTGTTAATGAGTTTTCATTT
This sequence comes from uncultured Alphaproteobacteria bacterium, assembly GCA_902595805.1. GTDB lineage: Bacteria > Pseudomonadota > Alphaproteobacteria > HIMB59 > CACPNW01. The sequence continues at coordinate 8,361 of CACJRM010000007.1, forward strand.
CCTAACGGCGATTATTGGAAGAATAACATATGAGATTAAAAGATAAAAAAATAATTGTGACTGCAGCAGCACAAGGGATAGGTAGAGCAACAGCACTTAAGTTTGCTAATGAAGGTGCTTCTGTCATTGCAACTGATATTAATGAAGAAAAACTAATTGAATTAAATAAAGAAAATAATTCAATAAAAACTCAAAAACTAGATGCAACAGATAAAAATGCAGTTGAAGAATTTTGTTCCGCTATTGACGTTGTTGACGTTCTTTTTCATGCTGTAGGTTTTGTTCATCACGGAACATTATTGCAATGTGATGAAACAGAATTTCATCGATCGATTAATGTAAATGTATTTTCAGCTTATTTAATGAGTTACAATTTATTACCTAAAATGTTGGATCAAGAAAAAGGAAATATAATAATTGTATCTTCTGCTGCGTCAAATGTAAAAGGAGCACCTAACAGATTTATTTATGGTACGACAAAAGCTGCGCTAAATGGTTTTGTTAAAGCTCTTGCCGCAGATTATGTTAAAAATGGAATACGCTGTAATGCAATACTCCCTGGAACTGTTGAAACACCTTCATGGGAAGGTAGAGTAAACATGGCCGATGATCCAAAAAAAGCTCGAGAGGATTTTATTGCCAGACAAGCTATGGGTAGATTGGCACAACCTGAAGAAATTGCTTCACTTGCAACTTATTTAGCAAGTGATGAATCAGACTTTGTAACAGGAACACTAAATTTAATAGATGGAGGATGGACTTTATAATGAAAACTTTAAGATACAGAATTGGTAAAGAAGTAAAACCAGGGATATTAGATACACAGGGGCAAGTTCGTGATGCCTCTTCTTTGGTAAAAGATTGGGATAATAAAAATGTGACTATCGATAAGCTTAATGAAGTAAAAAAAGCTGACCTTGAGTCTTTACCTGTAGTTGCAAGTCACGATGGTATTGCCCCTTGTGTTTGTAAAGAAAGTATAGGTAAATTTATTTGTATAGGTCTAAACTATTCTGATCATGCTGAAGAAACAGGGCAAAAAGTGCCACCTGAACCGATCATATTTGCAAAAGCAACAAGTGCTGTAATTGGTCCAAATGATGATGTAGAAATTCCAAAAAAATCTGTAAAGTCTGATTGGGAAGTTGAACTTGGTGTTGTTATAGGAAAAGAAGCAAAGTATATTTCCGAGAGTGAATCACAAGCACACATAGCTGGATATTGTGTCATAAACGATCTTAGTGAAAGAGAATTTCAAATTGAACATTCAGGTCAATGGGTCAAAGGTAAATCATGTGATACTTTTGGACCTATTGGACCTTACTTAGTAACGACAGATGAAGTGCCTGATCCTCAAAATTTAAAGATGTGGTTAGAGGTTAATGGTAAAACAATGCAGGACGGTTCAACCAACACAATGGTTTATGGTGTAAACTTCTTAATAAGCTATCTAAGCCAATTTATGTCATTACAGCCAGGTGATATTATTTCTACAGGAACACCCCCAGGTGTTGGCATGGGAATGAAACCTCAAGTATTTTTAAAGGCTGGTGATATTATGAAGTTAGGAATTGAAGGCTTAGGAGAACAAAGACAAAAAACAATTCAGGCATAATGTTTGGAAGCATCCATAATTGTCATAATGTTAAAGACTTTAGGAATTTAGCTAAGAAACGACTTCCCAGTCCTATCTTTCACTATATTGATGGTGCTGCTGATGATGAAATTACATACAAAAGAAATACTGATGCATATGAACAATGTGATTTAATTCCAAATGTTCTAAGTGGAGTGGATAAAGTTGATATGTCAACCACTGTAATGGGACAAAAATTAGATATGCCTTTATACTGTGCACCAACAGCTCTTCAAAGATTGTTTCATCACGAGGGAGAAATAGGTGTTGCAAAAGCTGCTGAAAAATTTGGAACAATGTTTGGAATTTCTTCTTTGGGAACAGCAAGTATTGAGGAAATATCTAATTTGGTAAAAACCCCAAAACTTTTTCAGCTTTATGTTCACAAAGACAAGGGGCTAAACAAAGCTTTAATTGAGCGATGTAAAGAATCTAATTTTGAAGCAATGGCTGTTACTGTTGATACAGCTGTAGGAGGAAACCGTGAAAGAGATTTGTATACTGGCTTCACTATTCCAATGAAACTTAAACTTAATAGTGTTCTAAGTTTTATGCTACATCCAAAATGGGCTGTAGATTATTTTACAAAACCAAAATGGGAATTAAGCAATTTGAAAGATCACATTAGTGAGGGTACTACCGTTATGACTACTATAGGAGACTATTTTACTAAAATGCTTGATAATTCTATGAGTTGGAAAGATGTTGAAAATATTAATAAAGAGTGGGGTCGTCAATTTGCTATTAAAGGTGTTATGTCTGTAGACGATGCAAAAAAAGCTGTTGATGTAGGCGCCTCAGCTATAATGGTTTCAAATCATGGTGGTAGACAATTAGATGGTTCAAGATCACCATTTGATCAACTAGCTGAAATTGTTGATGCTGTTGGAGATAAAATTGATGTAATTTGTGAGGGAGGTATTAGAAGGGGAACACATGTATTAAAAGCTCTATCTCTTGGTGCAAAAGCATGTTCGGGTGGGAGAATGTACTTATACGCTCTAGCTGCTGGAGGTCAAAAAGGTGTTGAAAAAAGTTTATCTAATTTACGCAATGAAATTGAACGAGATATGAAATTAATGGGAGTTTCTAACGTAAAAGAACTCACAAGAAAAAATCTAAAATTCAGATAAATTAACAACTTTCTTAAAAAAAATATTTATTCTAATTCAATTTTATTTTACAAATTTTTTATGAATGATGAAATAGAGCCAATCTTAATAGGTGAAGTTGACGATATTGATGTTGGCTCGGTTGAAAATTTTGAATACGACGATGTAAATTATGCAATTTATAGACTTGAGTCTGGCTTTTTTGCAACTGAAGGAAATTGCCCTTGTGCAGAGAAAACTTTATTAAGTGAATCTAGTATTGAAGGTGAAGAACTGGAGTGTCCAACATGCGGAAATAAATTTAGTATTGTATCTGGAGACTCTATATCTGATTTAGAACAGACCCCACTAAAAATATTTGATGTTACAGAAGAAGATGGAAATCTTTACCTTAATATTTAATCAAAAATATTTAGATTTATAATATTACTTTTATTTAAGTTTTTACTTTTAGTTAAAAAATCAAAAACATTTTCACACGATTCCACTGACATTCTTTTTCTACATTCTAAAGTTAAAGCAGCGTTATGAGGAGTTAATAAAATATTATTTAAAGAAAAAAGTTTATGATTTTCTATAGGTGGTTCTTTTTCAAATACATCAACACCAGCACCAAAAATTTTTTCATTTTTTAAAGCTTCATATAAAGCGTTTTCATTAATTATACCTCCTCTTGCTGTATTAATTAAAATCAAATTTGATTTAAAGGTTTCAAATTGATCAAAAGAAATCAAATTTTTTGTTTTTTCATTTAAAGGTAAATGGATACTTATATAATCAGCAATTTTAAAGCCTTCGTCTTTATTGATTGGAATACAGTTAAGATTTTTTATTTCTTCATCCGAAAGAAAAGGATCATGTACATAAACTTTCATTTCAAACCCACTACATCTTTTTGCTAAAGCTTTTCCTATTCGGCCAAAACCAAGAATTAAAATTTTTTTATTGTAGAGTTCAAAGTAGTTGGGAAGATTACCTTTTTCTTTAAATTTACCTAATTTCACCAATTTATCTGATTCAAAAATATTCTTTGTCAAACAAAGCATCATAGTCATTACATGTTCAGCTACACTCGTTGCATTTGCTGTCCCAGTAATGGCCATAGCTATTTTATTATTATTTAAATATTCAGTATCTACATTGTCATAGCCAACACCATGTCTTGCAACAATTTTTAGGTTCTTTGCTTGAGAAAGTATATTTTTATTTATTTCTGCTGTTCTTACAACAATACCATCCACATCTCGTAATTTTTCAATTAGGTGATCTTCATCAATATTATTAGTAACAAAATATTCAATATTATTTTTATCAAATATCTCATATCCACTTGGATGAATTTCACCAACAATCCCAACTTTCATGAGATATTCTATATTCTAAAATATTAGAAAAATAAATTGTTTAACTCTTTAAATTATTTTTTTAATATAATAGTATCTATTTTTTTTGTGAAAGGAACAAATGAAAACAATTAGAATGTCATGTTCACATGCATTAATTAAGTATTTAACTGTGCAAAAAATTTTAATTAATGGAAAAAAAGAACAATTATTTCCAGGTGCTTTCGGTATTTATGGCCATGGTAATGTTGCTTGTATTGGACAAGCTATGGAAGAATATCAAAATGAACTTCCTGGATACAGAGGTCATCATGAACAAAATATGGCACTAACAGGTATTGCATATGCTCGTGCTAAAAGAAGACAACAAATATTTGTTGCAACTTCATCTGTTGGACCTGGCTCAACTAATATGGTTACAGCTGCTGCAGTTGCTTTAAGTAATAGACTTCCAATTTTACTTTTACCAGGTGATACATTTTCTAGTCGTTTTCCAGATCCTGTTTTACAACAAGTAGAACATTTTAATTCTCCTTCAGAAACTCAAAATGATTCATTTAAATCTGTATCAAGATATTTTGATCGAATTACTAGACCTGAACAAATTTTAACATCTTTACCTCAAGCAATTAATGTAATGCTTGATCCTGCAGACTGTGGCCCAGCAGTAATTTCTATGTCTCAAGATGTTCAAGGAGAAGCCTATGATTATCCTGAAATCTTTTTTGAAGAAAAAATTCATGAAATAAGAAGAATTCATCCTGATCCAAATCAAATACAAAAGGCAGCCGATAAATTAAAACAATCTAAACAACCAATTATTATTTCAGGTGGAGGTGTTTTATATTCAGAAGCAGAAGAGGAAATTTCTGCTTTTGCAAAAAAACATAATATTCCTGTAACAGCAACTGTGATGGGTATTGGTTGTATGAATAAAGATGATCCCTATTATATAAGTGCAATTGGTTGCTTAGGAGAAGGCTCATCTAATAACCTTGCTACTGATACAGATTTAGCACTAGCTGTGGGAACAAAGTTAGGAGACTTTACAACTGGCTCTTGGACTAATTTTGAAAATGAAAATTTTCAACTTGTATCAATCAATACTTCTCGTTTTGATACTACAAAACATCGCGCTACTCCTGTTGTAAGCGATGCAAAAATTGGACTTCAAGAATTATCAAAAGCATTAGGAGATTGGAAAGCACCAGATAATTGGTACCAGCGTTCAATTGAGGAAAGAAATAAATGGGATGAATATGTTGCCAAAGAAAGTGGACCAACAAATCAAGAATTACCATCCTATGCTCATGCTGTAGGTGCAGTTTATAGAAACTCAGACCCATCAGATATTGTGGTCACTGCAGCTGGAGGGTTAGTTGGAGAAGTGGTTCAAATATGGAAACCTAAAGAACTGAATACTTTTGAAACTGAATGGGGTTTTAGTTGCATGAGTTATGAAATATCAGGTGCACTTGGAATCAAAATGGCAAAACCTGATCAGGATGTAATTGTATTTGTAGGTGATGGCTCATACCTTTTACAAAATAGCGATATCTACAGTTCAGTTTTATATGATAAAAAATTAATTATAGTTGTTTGTGATAATGGTGGTCATATGGTTATTAATAGATTGCAATTGGCAAAAGGTGGGAATGAATATCTTTGCAATCTCAATGCTGCAAGAGCGACAAATGTACAGTTTGTAGATTTTGAAGCTCACGCAAAAAGTATGGGTGCAAATGGTGAGACTGTTAAATCTATTTCAGAATTAGAGGCCGCTTTCAAAAGAGCAAAAGAATCAGACAAAACATATGTAATTTCTATGAAAACTGATGGATATGAATGGCTAGAAGGAACTGCTTTTTGGGAAAGCCCAACACTTGAAGTGGATAATACCGAAGGTAAGAAATCAGCTCTTAACGAATTTTTAGAAGGAAAAAATAAACAACGTAAGGGCGTATAAAAATAAATCTCTTTTTCTAAAATTTAAAAATTGTATGAGTCAAAACAAGCCTATAATTTTATTAGATCCATATCCAAGAACAATGGATCTACTTTTTTCTAAAGAAAATTTAAAATACTTAAAAAATAATTTTAAACTTATTACTGCTCCAAATAAAAATAAAAATAATTTTTATGAAAAAAATTTACCAAAGGCAGATTATATCTTTGGGCAACCCAATTTACCTTCATCTTTAATTTCTAAGTCCGCAAAACTTAAAGCAATATTTAATGTAGAAAGCAATTTTATGGACAATATGGATTATGATTATTGTTTTAGAAAAGGAATACATGTTTTAGCAACATCTCCTGTATTTGCTCAACCTGTTGCTGAAATGGCAATGGGTCTTACTTTATCGATAGCCAGAAGCATTCATATTGCTCATTCAGACTTTATTTCAAAAAAAGAAAAATATGGTGGCGCAATAAGCCAAAATAATTTTTTAATAAAAAATAAAACATTTGGTTTAATTGGATTTGGTGATTTAGCTAAATCACTTACTCCCATACTCAAAGCATTCTCTAATAAAATTATTGCTTATGATCCTTGGATTCCTAATAAAGAAATTGAAAAATTTGATGTTAAGCCAACCAGTTTAAATTCATTACTCAAAAATGCTGACATCATTTATGTACTAGCTTCCATTACTTCTTCTAATGAATCTATGATTAATAGCTCTAAACTTAAATTAATAAAAGATGGATCAGTGTTTGTCTTAATGAGTAGAGCAGCCATAATAAATTTTGATGATTTTTTTAATTTTTTAAAAAATAGAAATGTGTTTGCTGCTATTGATGTTTTTCCACAAGAGCCATTTCCTAAAAATCATAAATTAAGAAAACTCAAAAATGTAATTTTTTCTCCGCATAGGGCTGGCGCATTAGACAGTGCATTTAAAGAGATGGGTGAATTAGTAATTCAAGATTTAAAACTTATTACAAAAGGTCTGCCGCCTAAATTATGCAAAAAAGCTGAAAGAGAAACTGTTAAATATTTACGTTCAAAACCAGTTGATATTAATTAAAATTTATTTAAAAACACACTATGTCAGATAACTTAGTACTAGAAGCTAAATCAGTTTCAAAATTTTTTGGTACTATCACAGCTCTTCAAAATGTAGATCTTCATTTAAATAAAGGTGAGGTTCTTGGTGTCGTCGGAGATAACGGTGCTGGGAAATCTACATTAATGAAAGTTTTATCAGGATTATATAAGCCAAGTGAGGGTTCACTTTTTTTTGATAAGGAAAAAGTAACTTTAAATAGTCCAAGAGACTCACAAAATTTGGGCTTAGAAATGGTATATCAAGATTTAGCACTAGCTGGTAATCTCCCTATCGGTGACAATATTTTTCTAGGAAGAGAACCAACAAGAAAAGTTGGCCCTTTCAATTTTTTAGATCATAAAAAAAGAAAACAGTTAACGGAAGAGCATCTTGCAAAACTTAAAATAAACGTAAAGAGTGCTGATCAAAAGGTTGAAGAATTATCAGGTGGACAAAGACAAGCAGTTGCAATTGCTAGAGCTACAGCTTTTAATGCAAAAATTGTATTGATGGATGAACCAACAGCAGCACTTGCTGTTAAAGAAGTTGGAAAGGTTCTAGATTTAATTTTAAATCTAAAAAAATTAGGTGTTAGTGTAATAGTCATTAGTCACCGAATGGATGATATTTTTACTGTTTGTGATCGCGTAATGGCATTATTTCAAGGTACAAACTTTGCTGAGTCAGAATTAAAAAATACTTCAAGAGACGAAGTGATTGGATGGATCATGGGGAAAAAAGATTAATGGATAAGAGTCAAGAAACTTTATTTGTCAGACTTATTCCTTTTTTTGAAAGATATGGAATCTTATTACTGATCCTAATAATGATTGCTGTCCTGCATTTGTTACAACCCGATGTTTTTTTATCATGGAGAAATGTAACAAATATTTTTAAACAAGTTTCTTGGCAGTCTATGTTAGCACTTGGTGTCTTCATGGTAATAGTTACTGCAGGAATAGATTTATCAGTCGGCTCAATTATTATGTTATCATTAATGGGACTTGCTATTGCTTCAAAAGCAGGAATGCCTTGGTACGTGGTTATGTTAGTTGCGCCAGCAATTGGATTTTTGTGCGGTATGTTTAATGGTATTGGCATTACCTTACTTCGAATGCCTCATCCGTTTATTATGACGTTAGGAACGCTGTACATATTTAGAGGAATTGGAAACCTTATTTCTGGAGGAGTGCCAATAACAGGTTTTGCTGAACAAATAAGAGTTATTGGAAATGGTAAAATTAAACTGGATGTTTTTTTTGGAGAAGGGGCGCGAGAGTATATTCCTACAAGTTTAATTTTAATGATTGTTATATTCTTTATCTTTTGGGTTTTTTTAAATCACACACGAATAGGTAAATGGATTTATGCGATTGGTGGTAACCCTGGAGCAGCAAGAGCAGCAGGTATAAATGTGGATCGTATTTTAATCGTAGTTTACACCCTTTGTGGTTTCTTGGCTGGTATTGGAGGTTTAATTTTAGCTGGAAGAACGAATTCTGCTTACCCAAATGCTGGTTTACAATCTGAGCTAGATGCGATTGCAGCAGTCATTATAGGTGGTGCAAGCTTCTTTGGGGGCAGAGGAACGGTTTTAGGTGTGTTTGCTGGAGTCATGATTATGGGTATACTCCGAAATGGTCTAAATCTAATGAATGTTAGTGTTTTTTGGCAACAAGTTCTTATTGGCTCAATTATTATTTTGGCCGTTTATATTGATGTTCTAAGAAGACAACTTGCAACCAGAACATAATATTAAAAAATAATCACTTTCTGACAAACAGTCACTTGATTAGATTTTCATTTTTGATTAATAATTAAAAAAAAATTTTAGGAGGAAAAATGAAATTTTTTATTTCTATAATTACTACTTCTGTATTGTTTTTTTCAGGTAGTCTTTTAGCAGGCTCACATGCAAAAACAATAATGCTAAGTACTAAAGGACCAGGTGCTGGAAATCCATTTTGGGCTTCAGTTGAAGCTGGTGCTAAAGATGCTGCTGAAGAGTTTGGTGTAAACCTAATTATCCTTTCACCACCGCAAGAAAGTGATGTTATGGCTCAGGTAGCACAAATTGAAGACCAAATTGCAAAAGGTGTAGACGGTATTGCGATTGCACCAACTGACCCTAACGCAGTTGCACCAATTCTTGATGATGCAATGGCTTCAGGTGTTCCAGTTGTATACATTGATACTAATGGAATTAATGAAGGTGTAACTTTCATTGGAACAAACAATATCAACGGTGCTGCTTTAGCTGCACAATACATTTGTGATAATGTTCCAAGTGGTTCTGATGTTGCAATTCTTCAAGGAATGATCACACAAACTACTGGTCAGCACAGAGCTGAAGGATCTAGCAAAGGTCTTAAAGCATGTGGTATGAACGTTGTTGCTGAACTTCCAGCTAACTGGGATACTGCACAAGGTATGTCAGTAACTGAAGATATCATCACTGGTAACCCAAATCTAAAAGCAATCTTTGCTTCTAACGATAATATGGGTCTAGGTGCTATCCAAGCATTAAAAAATGCTGATATGCTAGATGATGTTGTCGTTGTTGGATTTGATGCTAACCCTGATGCTGCTGCAAGTGTAATGGCTGGTGAAATGTCAGCAACTATTGCTCAATTCTCATACAACATGGGATATATGGGTGTAGAAAATGCACTTAAGTTAGCTAATGGTGAGAGCATTCCAGATAACATTGATACTGGAACTGTATTAGTTACTAAAGAAAACGCTTCAGACTTTATGTAAGTCAAAGCTAAATTATTTTTAAAGGGCCGTAATTTTTTACGGCCTTTTTTTTTACTATTCCATTTTTTACAATTGATTTATAGAAACAAGTTATGAAAAATATTGGTCTAATTGGTTGTGGTAATATTGCAGAAACTTATTTTCGGGCTCAAGAATATTTTAATAATATAAATTTTGTTGCTTGTGCTGATATCAATTTAGATGCTACTAAAAAAACGGCTGAACAATATAATATTATTCCTCTTTCAGTTGATGAGATACTCAATGATAAGAATGTAGATATTATTCTTAATCTTACAATTCCCCAAGCTCATTATGAAATATCTAAGAGAGCTCTTGAGTCTAATAAACATGTCTATTGTGAAAAACCAATGAGTGTTAAGTTTGATGATGCAAAAGCATTATTAAATTTAGCAAAAAAAAATAGCCTGTATATTGGTAATGCCCCTGATACTTTTTTAGGCGGAGGAGGGCAACTCACACGAAATTTAATTGATAATAATGATATTGGACAAGTTCTAACTGGTAATTTTATTTTTGCTTTTCCTGGTGTTCAAGAGTTTCATCCAAGTCCTGAGTCTTGGTTTCAAGAAGGGGGAGGGCCTGTAATAGACATGGGTCCATATTTTTTTACCACACTTGTTAATCTTCTTGGCCCTGTTAAAAACATAAGAGGTAGAGGAGCAAAATTTTTTGATAAAAGAGAATACAAAGCTGGTCCAAAAAAAGGAGAAACTTTTAATGTTGAAATCCCAACTTCGTACATGTTTAATATTGAGTTTCAAAGTAAAGCAATTGTTCAGGGTTTCATTTCATTTGATGTCTTAAATCATAAACGTAATCATATGGAGCTTTATGGTACTAAGGGTTCAATAGTAGTGCCTGATCCAAATATGTTTGGTGGTCCGGTATCTATATCAGGAGAGTTTGGATCTGAATGGAAAGATATAAGTGTGGAAGATAAACCTCTTGGAAAAACAAATATCGTTAATCATAGCGGAAGAAGTAACGAAGCTCCAAAACAAGCAAACTACAGGGGTGCTGGACTTGCTGAAATGATTGATGCCATTGAAAATAATAGAATGCATAGATGTAATGGAGAACTCGCTCTTCACGTTTTAGATGTAATCGAATGTGCTATGATTTCATCAATTTATAAAGTTGAAGTAGAACTTCGTTCCTCATGTGTGAAGCCTGAACCCATGCATGACGATTTCGTAAGGCAAATCCTTAAAAAACTATGAATTTAATTCAACCACTTATTACTGCGATAATTTTACTATCTTATTCCCAACATTTCTCCTTGTTTTAGATACCTATTCTTGCTAGGAAATTATTATTTATAGGAGGAATGCATGAAAAAATTTGCTTCAATTATTCTTGCCTCAGTAGCTCTTTTTGCTACTTCAGCAAAGGCAGAATATAAATTTAACTTCGTTATGCACAGTGATACGAACAATGCTTTCTGGGCAGCTGTTCACAAAGGTTTTAAAGACGCTTGTGCACAAGTTGGCGCTGATTGCCAAATGTTAACTCTATCTGGTGATGGAGATCAACAAGAGCAATTACAAAACTTAGAATCATCAATTGCTCAAGGTGTTGACGGTATCGTAACAACAATTACTAACCCAACTATCTTTGATGCTGCTGTTGATGAAGCTCTAGCTGCTGGTATTCCAGTAATTACAGCAAACACTGACGATCCAGAAGGTGCAGCAGGTAGTAATAGACTTGCTTATGTTGGACAAGATTTAGAAGCAGCAGGTTATGAACTTGCAGCAACTTTATCAAAACAATTCCCTGATGGTCCAGTACACGTATTAATTGGTGTCGCTGATATGAACCAATCTTGGGCTTACACAAGAGCTAATGGTATTGCTAGATTCATGGATGATTTCAAAGCTGCTAACCCAGACAGAGAAATTACATATGAAAAAATTGAATCTGGTATGGACCTTTCAACTGTTGGAAACAGAGTTGCTTCATACGTACAAACTAACCCAAACACTACTGCTTACTTTGATGTAGGATTTTGGGAAGCAGGTGCTGCACAAGGTATAAGAAACCTTGGTTATGAGCCTGGTCAAATGTTGCTTGCAGGATTTGACTTAGTTGACGTTGTATTTGAAGAAATGGAAAAAGGTTATGTTCAACTTACAGTTGACCAACAACCATACTATCAAGGATACATGTCTGTACACCAGCTATATTTAATGAATAAATATGGTTTAAGTGCATTAGATATTAACACTGGTAAAGCTATGATTGGACCGGATGATGTTGCAAAAATCCGTTCATTCAAAGGTATGTCAGTTAGATAATCTAACTTTAATTTTAGCCGGATAGTTCCTATCCGGCTTCTTTTTAAAAAAATATGAACACTAATAATTTAAAATCAATTTTAATGCGTCCTGAGATAAGCACCTTCATTATGTTTGTTGTGATTATGACAGGGTTTTTTATTGCTAATGAGAACTTTTTAAGTGCCCGAAATATTCGAATTGTTATGGGTATTACGCCTGAATATATTATTGTAGCTATTGGTATTGCAATACTGATGATATCAGGTGAGTTTGATCTATCTGTAGGGTCAGTATTTGCACTTGTTCCAATGACTATGGTTCAGCTTGTTCACCAAGGTATACCTCCATGGGTTGCAATTGCATTAGGTTTATCAATTGGTATTGCAGTTGGTTTTGTTAATGGTTTCATAACTTTAAGGTTTGGTATCCCTTCATTTATTGCAACACTAGGAATGCTTTATATTGCTAGAAGTTTAACAACAGTTGCAACAGGTGGCTTTCCACCTCCTTTCCCACATGAATTACCAAACGAACTATTTGTTTTTCAATTTGAAGTTTTTAGAGCTTCATTATTTTGGATGTTAGGAGTAGCGTTTATCACTGGAATTATGTTGCATAGAAGTAATTTAGGGAACTGGATTTATTCAACTGGTGGTGATACAGCAGCTGCATCATCGATGGGTATTAAGACCAATAATGTTAAAATGTTTTGTTTCATTCTTTGTGGTTTTTTAGCTGGATTTGCAGGAATGATCCAAACATTTAGAATTGAAGCCCCACTACCCTCGCAAGGTTATTTACTTGAACTAGAGTCAATAGCTGCTGCAGTTATTGGAGGAGTAAGCTTATTCGGAGGAGTAGGAACTATTTTTGGTGCAGCAATTGGAGCAATCTTAATTCGCTTTCTAGAAAGTGGAATTATCATGGCAAGAATAGACGCTGAATGGTTTAGAGCAGGATTAGGATCATTGATTATTATTTCTGTAGTTTTCAATACTTGGGTTGTTAGAAGAGGTGAAAACATGGTTCATAAAAATCAAGCAGAAGAAAATCAAAATAGTTCTCAAAATAATGAAAGTGTAACGGAGAGTAAAGATGAGTAATGAAAACATAATTGAGTGTAAAGATCTTAACAAATACTACTCTGGTGTTCACGCTCTTAAAAATCTCAGTCTTAAAATTAAAAAAGATTCAGTTGTTGGTCTGATTGGAGACAATGGAGCTGGTAAATCAACATTGATAAAAATTTTATCAGGAGCTCATTCACCTGACTCTGGACAAATATACTTTGAAGGTAATGAAGTAAAATTTAAATCTACTAAAGAAGCTATGAATCTTGGTATTGAAACTATTTACCAATACTCAGCTCTTATTCCTCAAATGTCTATTGCTAGAAATATTTTTATTGGAAGAGAACAAACCACTTTCTCTCTTGGTTCCATAGGATTAATGAAAACTAAATCTATGGATAAAGCTGCTATGGATGCTTTAAATGATGTTGAACTTCATTTGAGATCTCCAGATACACCAGTAAATCAACTATCTGGTGGAGAAAGACAGGGTGTCGTTATTGCAAGAGCTATGTATTTTAAATCAAAAGTTTTAATACTTGATGAACCAACTAACCACTTATCTGTTAAAGAAACCAACAAAGTTTTACGATTTGTTGAGGGTTTGAAAAAACAAGGTGTGACTTCAATTTTTATTACACATAATTTAAGTCACGTATATCCTATAGCTGATCATCTTTGTGTTATGGCAAGAGGTGAGAAAATTGCTGATTTAGCAAAAGAAGATACAAATATTGATGAATTGACTGATTTATTGGTAAATGGGTAAATATATTTAATTTCTTTGTGGGGGAATAAATGATTAGTAAAGAACAAATCGAACAATATAATGAAGAAGGATACACGATTGTAGAAGATGTATTTGATAAAAATGAATTAAATCCAATTCTGAATGAATTTGATGAAATTGTTAATGACTTCGCAGAAAAGGCTTTTCAAGCTGGTAAAATTCAAAACAAGCATGACGACAAAGATGTATTCAAAAGATTAGCTGCATTGGAAAAAGATTTTAAAGGCTCTTCAGTATTAATTCATCACAGAGGTGAGTTAAAGCCTGCACTCGCTAACCTTTGGGGATCAAAAAAACTTTTAGATATGGTTGAAAACTGGGTTGGTAAGGATATTTCTGGCCATCCTGTTTGGAACATTAGATCAAAAACTCCACAAACTGAAAGAATGACCGTTCCGTGGCATCAAGATTCAGCATATTTAAAAGAAGGGGCAGAAAAAACTACTCAACCTGCTGCATGGATACCCTTTCTAGACGTAAACAAAAATAATGGTTGTATGCAAGTTGTTCCTGGTGGACACAGACCTGAGAGAGTATTGAATCACAAGCTTGAAAAAAAAGATGGATCAGTAAAAGATTCTTGGTATTTGTTTATTGAAGAAAAAGATATTCCAGATGAAAAAGTAGTTACATGTGAAATGAAAGTTGGTTCTGTTTTATTTCTTCATCAGTTAGTACCTCATCGATCTCTTGAAAATTTATCTGATGATGTAAGATGGAGTGTTGATTTAAGATTTCAAAATCCAAAAGATGAAGCTGGTTTTCATACTGGTCTTGTTGATCCAATTATTATGAGAAAATCAGAAGACCCTAGTTACACCGCCGATTGGGATTCATGGTTTAAAGGTTATGAAGAAGAGCATACTAAATTTAGAGGAACTTCAAAAAAGGATCAATTTGACTCTTCTGTTGATGGATCTTGGCTTGATCGTTGGGATAATTAGACTAAATATTTATAATGCACGTTAATTTAGATGACTGGTACAAACCTGAAGTTGATAAAAAGGTACTAAAAAATCTATCAAAGAGAAAAAATCTTCCAGGATTAATACATTTCTTTTTTTATTTTTTATCTTTATTTGCATCAGGTTATCTTGCATACCTAACTTTAGGAACTTGGTGGACATATCTATTCTTTTTTATTTATGGTACAATTTATGCGTTCAGTGTAGCGAACTGGCATGAAACTGTTCATCGAACTGCATTCAAGACTCGTTGGATAAATGAATTTTTTTATCATATCAGTTCTTTCATGTGTGACTTTGAAGGTTTTAGATGGCGTTGGAGCCATACTTTTCATCACTCAAAAACATTACAAACAGAAGATGATTATGATCACGAAATACAAGTATCAAGACCGATAGAATTATTTGCATTCTTTTTGAATTTTATACCTCTTACAGATTTATTATACCCACATAAATTAATTAAGTTTGAAGTTCTAAAACATGCTTTTGGAAAATTTACTCCAGTTATTGATATAACCGCACCTAGAGAAGAAAAGAAAAAAATTCTTTGGAACTCACGATTATATGTCTTTATTTGGTTATCAGTAATTGCATATTCTTTTTACATAGGTTCTTTTTTACCGATAATTTATATTATTTTACCAACTTATATTGGGAAGCCAATTTGGTTTGCCGTAAATGTGACTCAACACCTAGCTGCTAAAGTTGACACAAAAGATCACCGCTTAAGCACTTACTCTGTGAGAATAAATCCAATATTAAGTTTTTTATATTGGCACATGGAATATCATTTAGAACATCATATGTTTCCTATGGTGCCTTCATACAATTTAAAAAAATTACGAAAAGAAATTGATAATGAACTACCGAAACCATTTAGTAGTCTTTTTGATTTTTATAAAAAAGTTTTGCCAGCTGTCATAGCTTTGGCTACTGATCAAAATAAATATTATAAAGTGAAGTTAAATAATTAATTTACCAAGAACCAGAATTTTCCATAGACTTCCATGGTTCTTGTTCAGGTAAAGATTCCCCTTCTTGTAAGATCTCAATGGAAATTCCATCGGGAGAGCGAACAAAAGCCATATGTCCATCACGTGGTGGTCTATTAATTGTGACGCCGTTGTTCATTAATTTTTCACATACTTCATAAATATTGTTAACACTGTAAGCTAGATGACCAAAGTTTCTTCCCCCAGTATATTTTTCAGGATCCCAATTATAGGTTAATTCAAGAAGACCTGTTCTTTCATCGCTATTTTCAGCAGCTAAAAATATTAGGGTAAAACGACCTTTTTCATTGTCAACACGTCGCACCTCTTTTAATCCAAGTTTGTTACAGTAAAAATCTAGCGAAGTATCAATGTTCTCAACCCTCACCATTGTGTGTAAATATTTCATAAAAACTAACAAATATTAACATAATTTTAAATTTATTTTCAATTGTTATTTTGCTTATTTCACGTAAAATAAAATTCAAATAGGGAGGAATTAATGAAGAAGAAAAAAGAATTAAAAATCTCTAGACGTACAGTTATGAAAGGAGCTCTTGCTGCGGGTGCAATGATGTCAGCAGGATCTATACCTTCAAAACTATTTGCTGGAGAATTTAATATTCCTGATCCACTAAAACCACTACCAACAACTGGTGGTAATATGCGATGGATTGATAGTGGCGACATGAAAGGTGTCTTTTGGAAAAAACTTTTTCCAGAATATGCAGCTTCAAGAGGTATCACTATTGAATATGATGGTTTACCATGGAAAGAAATAAATAAAATTGTTCCAATTGCTATAAGAAATGGAACTGTTCATGATGTATTCCAATTACCCATAGGAATGGATCCAGGTGTTGCAGTATCTGAAGGTTGGGTGCAACCATGGGATGATTACATAGAAAACATCGACGAATGGTTAGGTGCGTTTCCTAGTGGTGTTTATCTTCCTGGTGTCAACCAATTCAATGGAAAGACTTATGGAACATGTCTAACAGCAAATAAGAGAACGGGAACTTGTCTTTTATATAGTGAGAAATATATGAGTGAGGCTGGTTATGATCCTCAAGCTGGTCGTATGACATATTCTGAAATCAGAGATGCTGCTAAAAAAATTACTAAAAATGGAAATGGTCAGTATTATGGTTGGATTATTGGTGGTAACCAAGTTAATCGATGGGAAGATGTTGTCCATACATTTGGACAAGTAGGTGGAGCACATAGTGGAAGAGGTGGTTTTACAAACAGACACATTAACTTCCAAAATGGTAAATTCCAAATTGCATCTGATCAATATATGGAAGCAGTTGAATTACTTCTTCAATTAAAATCAGATGGCAGCGCTTTCCCAGGAGTTATGAGTATGAATGCTCCTCAAGCTAGAGCTTTGATGCCACAAGGTGCAGCAGGAATGATATTCCAAGGTCCTTGGTGTATTGGAGTTTGGGGAAGAGATGCTCCAGATTGGAAATACGGTATTGCAAGTGAACCAGTTCCAGATGGAAAAGAAGCACAACCACTTTACATTGCAGAAGGTGGATCAAATACTTTTTGGTTAAGTGCTAATAGTACAATGGGACCATTTGCTGGTGACCTGATTAGATTTATGGGAACTGAGCAAGGTCAAATTTACTGGGCTCAAACTGTTGGTGCCGCAGATCCAGCTGTTAATCCAGATGCAGTTGCTAAAGCTGGTTTAACCGGACCATCAGCACAAGCTTTATCTATGTTTGCTGAAAACATACTTGTTGGACCTAATCCAATTGTAAGAAATAAAGATGTTGGTATTGTAGCTGCAAAGTCTAGAGTACCAGATCCTTCTTTGGCTCTAGTTATTCAAGGGTTGTATACTGGACAACTTAAAGGTGTGGAAGCACAGCTTAAAGATTGTAATCAAAGGTATGAAGATGCTCTTGATAAAGCTGTTGAAGAGGCAAGAGCAGATGGTGCTAATGTAACTCGTGATGATTGGGTCTTCCCTAATTGGGATGTATACTCAAATTACGGTGCTGAAAAGTATCAAGAACTTTAAACAAAATATCTAAAGGCGAATTTTTTAAATTCGCCTTTTTTTACTATGCACAAAAAACCTCTATCTAAACAAATATATGATGCAAGATGGTGTTACTTATTTGTTTTACCATGCTCAATTCTTACAGGAATGTTTGTCATTTATCCTATTGGAATGTCTTGGTATTTTTCTTTATTAGATTGGAGTGGTTTTACAAAAGAAGCAAAATTTATTGGCCTTCAAAATTATTATGAAGCTGTCAACGATGAATTCTTTTGGGATGCATTCATTCGTTCTTTTATTTTTATGTTTGGAACAGTTCCAGTAAAAATAGTTTTAGGTTTCATTATTGCAGTATTTTTAAATAATCAGGTTTTAAAACTTGCCCCTTTCTTTCGTACTGTAATCTTTATGCCTGTAGTTACTGCAATTGCTATCATTGGTATTGTAATGACTTTTGTATTTAGCCCTTTTAATGGACCTGCTAATAAATTTTTAATGTCTACTAATTTAACTTCTGCTCCAATTGATTTTCTTGGAAACCCAGATACGGTGCTTCCAACTGTAATGGGAGTGTATGTATGGAAATGGCTAGGGATAACCATGATGTATTGGCTTGCTGCTTTACAAACAGTCCCACAAGATGTTTACGATGCCGCAAAAATTGATGGTGCTGAAGGATATAGATTATGGATCCATATTATTTTACCAATTGTACTACCTTTTGCTATTGTCATTATTCTTGTGGAGGCAGTTGGAGCGCTAAATGTTTTTCCTCTAATTGAAACTATGACTGCTGGAGGACCATTCTTTAGTAGTGAAGTTATGGAAATATATATTTTTAGAACAGCTTTTGTAACTGACTCTGGCACAATGCCTAGACTTGGATACGCTTGTGCTGCAGGTGTATTTTGGGGTGTTGCTGTTTTATTTATTACAGTGCTTCAGGGATTATGGATGAGGAGAACTCGAAGAATATGAGTAGATACTTAAATTTTATTGCTGAAAAAAACCAAGTTAAATATTTAATTATAACTATAGCTTTTATTATTTTCTCTTTCTTTTGGATCTATCCATTACTGTGGGTACTTTCAGCTTCTTTCAAAACGGATTTTGAAATTTGGGGAGGCTTAGGCTTAATTCCTGACCGCCTTGTTTGGGAAAATTTTGAAAGAGCATGGTTTGGTGCAAATATGGGTAGGTATTTTTTTAATACCCTTATTATTACAGTTGTTTCTGTAATTATAGTTGTCGTAACAACTGGTATGTTTGGTTACGTAATTGGAAGATATTCTTTTCCAGGAAAAAAAATACTTATTGGAATTTTAATTAGTACAATTTTTATTCCTCAAGGTTACACAATTATTCCTGTTTTTGATTTATTAAATAATTTAAATATTTCTAAAAACTTAATTGGACTAACACTCGCAACAGCAGGGCACACCCCTGTAATTTATATTTTATTGTTTGCAGGATATTTTTCGAGAGTTCCTGTAGAGCTTGAAGAAGCAGCTAAAATGGATGGAGCGGGTTTTGTTCGAACATTTATTTCAATTATGTTACCTTTAACAAAACCAGTAGTAGCCACTGTTTCTATTTTACAAGTTTTACATGCATGGAATGATTTTTTATTACCAGTCGTCATCACATTAGGTAATCCTGATATACGAACACTATCCGTAGGTGTGTACGCTTTTAAAGGTGAATACTTTGTCGATTGGTCTGGTATGGCAGCTGCATCTGTTATAACTATTTTGCCTATAATTATTTTATTTTTGTTTATGCAAAAATATTTTGTTGAAGGTGTTCAAGGAGCTGTAAAAGGGTAAATATGAAAAGGCCAAATATTTTATTAATAACTTCTGATCAACAGCATCACGATACTATCGGAAAATTTAATTCAAAAATACAAACACCGTATTTAGATAAGCTTTGTGATGAAGGAATGAATTTTACAAGAGCTTATTGTCCATCACCAGTTTGTACACCATCAAGAGCAAGTATTATTACTGGACAATATCCGTCTTCTCATGGAGCGTGGACAATTGGTGTTAAATTAGATGAAGAAGTAGAAACTATTGGAGAACTTTTATACAAAAATGGTTACTCTACTGGTTTAATTGGTAAAGCACATTTCCAGCCATTAACTTCAGTTCCAGGTCAGGAATCTATAGAAGGACAACCAACTTTAAGAGATTTAGAATTTTGGAAAAATTTTAAAGGTCCTTGGTATGGCTTTGAACATATTGAGCTAGCACGTAATCATGCAGATGAAAGTCATGTAGGTCAACATTATGCAATTTGGATGGAACAAAACGGTCTTAGTGATTGGAAAGAATATTTTCAACCAGTGCCTGGTGAAACTTCTAAATATGCTCCTCCAATTGCTCGTGAATATGACTACTGGGCAAGACCGGATAGGGTATGGAAGTTAGACGAAAAACATCACTACACAAATTGGACAGCCGAAAGATCAATTGAATTTTTAGATCAACAAAAAGATGACAAGCCATTTTTTCTTTGGACAAGTTTTCAGGATCCACATCCACCATATGTATTAAGTGAACCATGGGCATCAATGTATAATCCAGAAGACATGTCACCTGGAACGTTAAAAGAAGGTGAACACGAATTAAATCCACCACATTTTGGAAAAACACAAACGACAAATCCTGATTTTGAAAATTGGCATTCACCATTTAACGCTCATGGATGCATGAGTCATCTGTATCCTATGGAAGAATTAAAAAAAGACATGGCAATTTATTATGGCATGGTTAGTTTTATGGATAAGAATATTGGAAAAATAATTAATAAGTTAGATCAAATGGGTGAACTTGATAATACCATAATTATTTTTACTACTGATCATGGTCACTTTATAGGACAGCATGGTTTAATTGCTAAAGGACCATTCCACTATGAAGATATGCTCCGTTTACCATTTATTGTTAGATGGCCAGATAAAGTTCCTCAAAATTCATCATCTTCATCTTTATTGAGTTTAGTTGATCTTGCGCCAACATTTTTAAAAGTCGCGGGCATTGATATACCAACTCAAATGCAAGGAGTGGATCAAACGGATGTATTTTATGGCAACAAGGAAAGTATCCGTTCACATATATTTGTTGAAAATAGACATAATCCAAGAATGCCACATTTAAAAACTTACATTAATGATAATTATAAAATCTCTATTTACCGAGAAGCTAACTACGGTGAACTTTTTGATTTAGAAAATGATCCAAACGAATATAATAATTTATGGGATAATACGAACGCACAAACATTAAAAAAAGATTTATTATTTAAGTTTGCGCAAGCCACATTAAAAGATGAAACATCAAAAATGAAAAGAGTTTCAGGCGCTTAATTAAGAAAGGATAAAGATGAGAATTTTATACGTAGACATAGACTCTTTAAGACCTGATCATTTAGGATGTTATGGTTATCATAGAAACACATCTCCTACGATTGACTCAATAGCAAAAGAAGGAGTCAAGTTTACAAATTTTTATTCAACTGACACACCATGCCTACCTAGTAGAACTTCTTTGTTCGGTGGTAATTTTGGTTTCAAAACTGGAGTTGTTAATCATGGCGGTGAATTCTCTGATATTGCTCCTAGAAAAAATATTTGGAATAGAGAATTTAAAGGCGGTTTAAGAGGAGAATATGCTTTTACATCTCTTGGTAAAGTTCTTCGAGATGCAGGATATTATACAGCTAGTATTAGTCCTTTTCCTGAAAGACATACGGCCTATCAAGTTTGGTTTGGTTTTACCGAAACATATGACACTGGAAAAGGTGGTTTAGAAAATGCTGATGAAGTCTACCCTGTTATAAAAAAGTGGTTAGAAAATAATGGAGAAAAAGAAAATTGGTTCTTACATGTAAATATGTGGGATCCTCATACTCCGTATGATACGCCTGAAGACTTTGGAAATCCTTTTAAAGATGATCCTATCGAAGAATGGGTGACAGAAGAATTAATTCAAAAACAAAGGAATAGTTTCGGACCGCACAGCGCTAGAGAAGTTCCAGGATTTGATGAAGATCTTGGAGGAAAGTATACAATGGGAGTAGGTGAAATTAAAAATACTTCTGATGCTAAAGAACAAATTGATGCATATGATACTGGAATTAAGTACGCTGATTTTTATTTAAATAAAGTTTTTGAAGACTTAAAAAAAATGAATCTTTGGGATGATACAGCAATAATTATTTCAGCAGACCATGGAGAAAATCAAGGCGAGTTAAATGTTTGGGGAGATCACCAAACAGCTGATCATATAACTAATAGAGTTCCATTAATAATTAGATGGCCGGGGATAACAGATACAAATAAAGGAAGTACTGTAGAGAATAAATTTTATAATTTAGATTTAACTTCAACTATTTCTCAAATTACTTCATCTTCACAACCTGACAGATGGGACGGTATTAATTTCACTGAAAATTTAACTAATAGTAAATCATCAAATGGAAGAGATTATTTAGTTATTAGTCATGGTGCTTGGAGTTGTCAAAGATCTGTAAGATGGGATAATTGGTTACTGATAAGAACGTACGATACTGGTTTAAAAGATTTTCCAAAATATATGCTTTTTGATATTGAAAAGGATCCGCATGAGTTGAATAACCTAGCAGATCAGCATAAAGATCTCGTAGCGCATGGAATGTTTTTAATTGATGAGTGGATTGAAGAAAATATGTATGAGGCTGATAGAGGAGATCCACTTCAAGGTGTAATTAGAGAAGGCGGTCCTCATCATGCAAATATTTATTCAAAAGTCTGGAATACATATGTTGAGCGTCTTGAAAAAACAGATAGAAAAAAACACGCTGACAATCTTAGGAAATATAAAGGAAAACCTTTTAGTAAATAAATCTAAATCATAATGAATATTAAATCTAAACCAAATATTATTGTATTTTTTACTGATCAACAACGTTGGGATACTTCTGGTTTACATGGCAATCCATTATCCTTGATGGAGAACTTCGATCATTATGCAGTCGAAGGTACACATCTTTATAATTCATTTACATGCCAACCAGTTTGCGGGCCTGCAAGAGCTTCATTACAATCAGGAATGTATGCAACAAAAACTGGATGTTTTAAAAATAGAATACCTTTAAAAAAAAATATTAAAACTCTTGCAAAATATTTATCTAAAGAAGGATATGCTACTGGTTATATTGGAAAGTGGCACCTCGGCTCTTCTGAACCTGTTAAAAAAGAGGATAGAGGTGGGTATGATTATTGGTTAGGATCAAATCTATTAGAATTTACTTCTGATGCTTATGAAACATATGTTTATGATGGACAAAATAAAAAAGTATTTCTTCCAGGATATAGAGTTGATGCAATAACTGATGCAGCTATAAATTTTATAAAACTAAATCAAAAAAAACCATTTTTTCTTTTCGTTTCTCTTATTGAGCCACATCATCAAAATAATACAGATGATTATCCACCACCTATTGGATACAGAGAAAAATATACAGGCAAGTGGTCACCACCAGATCTTTCTTCTCTAGTTGGATCTTCTCCTCGGCATTTAGGTGGTTACTATGGAATGGTGAAGAGAATAGATGAAGCTTATGGCAGAATGATTGATGTCATCAAAAGTTTAAAATTATTTGATGATAGTGCCATTATTTTTACATCTGATCATGGAAATAATTTTAAAACACGAAATAGAGAATATAAACGTTCATGTCATGAAAGTTCAATACGAGTTCCTACATCTTTGATTGGAAATGTTTTTCAGCAAGGTGGACGTATAAAAGAATTAACTAACATTCTAGATATTCATGCAACAATATTGGACTTAGCAAAAGTTAAAAACACTTCTCATTGTGATGGTAGATCAGTATTGTCTTTAGTTAATAAAACTTCCAAAAAATGGGAAAACGAAATTTTTATTCAAATTAGCGAAAGTCAATTAGCTAGAAGTTTAAGAACTGAAAAATGGAAATATTGTATTGCTGATCAAGATTCTAATGGAAGTGACAAACCTTCATCAAATCAATACACAGAAACAAATCTATACGATCTTGATGCTGATCCGTACGAATTAAATAACTTAATTGGTATTAGTACTTATGATGAAATAGTAAACTCTTTAAGAAAAAAGATTAAAAGTAAAATTAGAAAAGTTGAAAATATTACAACTAAAATTACAAAAGCTAAAAATGTAAATAATCCTGGTCAAATGGGATTAAATCCTGATTCTTTTCATAGATTAAAGAAAAAACTTTAATAATTTTTTTTTTCGTATTAATCTAATTTTTATGAAAACAGTTTTCCTTTTATTTGATTCATTAAATAAAAGAATGTTAAATTCTTATGGTGGTAAATATATTGAAACACCAAATTTTAACCGATTAGCAGAAAAATCAGTTCAATTTAATAATCATTATATTGGAAGTATGCCATGTATGCCCGCAAGACGTGATATGCACTCGGGACGCTTAAGCTTTTTGCACCGTGCATGGGGTCCTTTAGAACCATTTGATAATTCATTTCCAGAAATCTTAAGACTTAATAACACATATACTCATCTTGTAACTGATCATTATCATTACTTCGAAGATGGTGGTGCAACATATCATAATAGATTTAATTCTTGGGATTTTATTAGAGGACAAGAGAGTGATCCATGGAAAGCTATGGTTCAACCACCTCTTGAAAAATTGAGAGAAAAATATCATCAATCTCAATTAAATTTAACTGATAGGGAAACAGGTTATTATCATTACGCAATCAATAGTGAGTTTATTAAAGAAGAAAAAGATTTTCCTTCAGTCAAATGCTTTCAATCTGGATTAGATTTTATTAATATCAATAAAGATGCAGATAACTGGTTCCTTCAATTGGAAACTTTTGATCCACATGAACCTTTCTTTGCACCTGATCGCTTTAGAGAAAAATTAAAAACTAATTACAAAGGTCCAAGATTAGATTGGCCTCAATATGACAGAGTTAAAGAAACAGATGATGAAGTTGCGGAATTAAAAGCCAACTACATTGCTTTAATTGGTTTATGTGATTACTTGTTAGGTACTGTCTTGGATTATTTTGATGAAAATAATTTATGGGATGACACTGCATTGGTTTTAACTACAGATCATGGCTTCATGCTCGGAGAACATGATTGGTGGGCTAAAAATAGAATGCCTTTATATAATGAAATTGCAAATATTCCGTTCTATTTCTATCATCCTGAATTTAAAGATCATTCTGGTCAACAAAGAAATGTTGTAACGCAAAATATTGATCTGATGCCTACGTTTATGACAATGCACGGCCATGATGTTCCTAAAGAAGTAAAAGGTAAGTCCATTTTAAATTTTTTAGATAAAGATAATGAAAATGATTATTTTGCTTTGTATGGATATTGGGGCGGTGGAATTAATATCTCTGATGGAAAATATTCGTATTTTCACTATCCTGAAAATTTTGATCAGTATGATAGAAGTAGATTTCAATATACTTTAATGCCTACAAATATGAGACAATTTTTTTCACAAGAAGAGTTACAAACAGCAACTATGCATGAGCCTTTTGATTTTACTAAGAATATACCAGTGATGAAAGTAAACAGAATACTTCGAAAGACTGATCCACATAGATCTTTAGAAGATACTAAAAGTGCGCTCTATGATTTAAAAAAAGATCCTGGTCAATTAAGCCCAGTAAATGATATTGCTTTAATGACTAAATATAAAAATATCATGTTGGAAGAAATTAAAAATTACGATCCTCCAGAAGAATTATTAAAAAATTATTTCTAAAAAAAATAAGAGAAATCTAAAGAAATTATCTTGGCTTACAAGAATTGAAAACGAATTATATTAATTAAAATTTCTTTCATCACCTTTAAATGGAACAACATCACAAGTTTCTTGGTACCATGAAAGCATTTTTTCTTTTAAGTGTTTGAGCTCTGATGCATATTGTGGATCGTCAATAACATTATTAATTTCTCCAGGATCTTCAATTAAATTATATAGTTCATCTTTTTCGTAAGCTCTTTTTATATATTTAAATTTTTTATTTCTGCACATTGTTGCTTTGGTGTGCATTAAAATTTCATCCTCTTTACCTTGTAAGTTTATTCTTGGAAAATATAAGCCATGGGGTAAATTTAAACTTTGACTTTCACTTGCTTGTCTCTCTAATCTAAGTCTGCCACCTTCAGTAAATACTTCTTCTCTATGATTATCAGTTTTCTGTTCAATAAAATTTTTTATACTTTTGCCAAAATGCCAATATGAAGGATCGATATTACTGTAATCATATATGGTTCCAGCGATATCAATTAACTCAATCATTGTATCACTTACACCATTTAATGTTTTTTTACTTTTTGGCGGCTTAATAATAAGAGGAACATTCGTAAGACAATCTTGAAAAGTATTTTGTGTTTTTTCAACTAAATTATAATCACCTGTAAAGTCACCATGATCAGATAAAAAAATTATTAAAGTATCATCATATAAATTATTATCTTTAAGTTGATTGACTAGAAGTCCAAATTGATAATCTACCCTTGCACACATACCAAGATATACCGCTCGTAATTCATTCCAGCGTTCATCATTCCAATCTTGCATTCTTTGTCCATCCATTATTCCTTTTAAAAGACTTGGCTTATCCTCCCATGTTTTGTATTGATATCTATTAGGAATTACACTCCGATCAATTGAAGAGAACCATGGATCCTCAACACAGTAAGGGGGATGTGGATAGCCAAGTGGTAGAAATAAACAGAATGGTTTTTCTTTTTTATAATCTTTTATAAAATCTAATGCTCCATAAACCATGGACCAATCATCATCGAAATAAATATCTTTATCTTTTTTATCTAATTTTCCTTTAAAGAAACTATAATAATTATCTCCATCTTCAGGTCCTCGCCATAATAGATCTCCACCATGTGTACCTGGTTGTTGAGAGTAACCCCATTTTTGATAATCACTATCCGTTGGTTCAAAGTAAATATCACAATGATTACGATATCCTTTTTGACCTGCTATCAAATCATTTTTTCCACCCCACCAAATAAAGTAATCTTTATCTTTTAGTTCTGATAAAATACTAGAGTCACCTTGATCTGTATGTAACATATAATGCATTGTTCTATGACCATGAACATGTGGATACCAACCAGTCATAAATGAACACCGACTTGGAGTACAAACAGTAGCTTGGCAAAAAGCATTCTTAAAAGCTACTGCATCATCTTTAATTATACTATCTAAATTAGGGGTTTGTGCGCCTGAGTAACCAAGATATCCGAGCATATCACCCCTCCATTGATCCGGATTAAATATTAATATGTTTGGTTTATTCTTCATAAAAATTTTGTCTTATCATACAGAATAAATACTTCGATTTAAGCTAAAAATTTGCCTTTTTTATTTTAAGATATATTGTTGTAAATTTAAACAGTAGTGCATTTGAAGAATAATTTGAAGGTAATCTATGAAAGTTGGAATTATTGGTTGTGGAAATATTGCTGATATTTATTTTTGTAATTCACAGAAGTACTTTAATAATTTTCAAATTGTTGCATGTGCCGATATTAAAAATGAAGCTGCAAAAAACTACGCAGAAAAATATGGAGTGGAACAATTATCTGTAGATCAGTTATTATCTAATAAAGAAATTGAATTAATTATAAACTTAACAATACCTAATGTTCATTTTGAAGTTTCAAAATCAATTCTTGAAGCTGGAAAACATTCTTATTCAGAAAAACCACTCTCAATAAAGTTTGAACATGGTGAAGAGTTAGTTAAATTAGGAAATTCAAAAGGTTTACATGTTGGCTGTGCTCCAGATACATTTCTTGGCGCTGGTATACAGGAAGCAAAAAAAATTATTAATCAAAATGAAATAGGTAAAATAAATCTTGGTAGTATTTCAATGGGTGTAGCTGGACATGAAATTTGGCATCCAAATCCAGATTTTTATTACAAATATGGTGGTGGTCCAATTCTTGATATGGGTCCATACTATTTTACAGCACTAGTAAATTTACTCGGTCCAGCAAAAAATGTTTTTACACAATCAAGAACAGTTTATCAAAAAAGAGTTATTGGTAGTGGCGATAGACAAGGGCAAGAAATAGAAGTTGAAATCCCAACAACATTAGTTTCACAAATAGAATTTCAGAATGGTGCATTAATTGATTCATTTTTTTCTTTTGATATTTGGAAACATAGTAAAAATCATATTGAGCTATATGGTGATAAAGGGTCAATAAATATTCCTGATCCAAATATGTTTGGAGGTGATATTCTAGTTTGTAAATCAAAAAATGGAAATTGGGAAAATATAGATACCAAGCATAACAATTTAGGGAAAATAAATATTAAAAATAAATCTGAAAAAGCGAATGAGTCAGCAGGTATTGCTAACTATAGAGGTATTGGTGTG
This sequence comes from uncultured Alphaproteobacteria bacterium, assembly GCA_902595805.1. Lineage (GTDB taxonomy): Bacteria > Pseudomonadota > Alphaproteobacteria > HIMB59 > CACPNW01. Next base: position 36,852 of record CACJRM010000007.1, read on the forward strand.
AGTGAAACAGTTGATGCAATAAAAAATAATCGTTTAAATAGATGTAGTGGAGAATTAAGTCTTCACGTTTTAGATATACTAGATAGTATTATTAAATCATCAAAAGAAAAGAAAAAAATAGAACTTAGAAGTTCTATTAAAAATTTAAATTATTTCTCTGAAGATGAGATTAGTAATTTATTAAAGTGAAAGGAATAAAATGAAAAAAGCTTTAATAGTTTATGGAGGTTGGCCTGGACATGAGCCAGAAAAATGTACTGAAATAATTAAAGGCATGTTGGAGCCTGAAGGATATGAGGTAAGAGCAGAATATCAAACTTCTGCATTTGCAGAAGACTATGTTCACGAAATGGATCTGCTTATTCCAATAGTGACTATGGCCTTTCATTTTGATCCAAGAGGAGAAATAAAAAAAACTGCTGTTAATAATGTTATTAAAGCTGTTCACAACGGATGTGGTCTTGCTGGTCATCACGGTGGAATGTGTGATGCATTTAGACAATCAATTGATTGGCAGTTCTTAACGGGAGGTCAATGGGTAAGTCACCCAAATGGTATTCATGATTATAAAGTAAATATAACAAAAAAAGATGATCCAATCATGGAAGGTATTGAAGATTTTGATTATCATTCAGAGCAATATTATATGCATGTTGATCCATTAAATGAAGTTTTGGCAACCACAACTTTTAAAGGTAATGAAGTTTGGAAGCTTGAACAAGAACCTGGTTCATCAAGTGGTGACGCTTATACAACAGAATGGTTAAAGGGTGTACAAATGCCAGTTGCTTGGAAAAGACGAATTGGGAAAGGTAAAATTTTTTATATTTCTCTTGGTCATTTTGCACATGAATTAAACCATCCACAAATGAATAAAATTTATAAACGTGGTTTACTTTGGGCATCAAGATAGAGTAATATAATATAGGAAATCATATGACAGAATACTTTAGTAAAATACCAGAGATTAAATTTGAAGGAGAAGAAAGCACAAATCCATTTGCTTTTAAGTTTTACGATGAAAACAAAAAAGTTTTAGGCAAGTCTATGAAAGAGCATTTAAGGTTTGCTACTTGCTATTGGCATACATTTACTTGGCCAGGTCTAGATCCGTTCGGAGGTCAAACATTTGATAGACCTTGGATGCAAGCAGGTGATGAAATGAAAATGGCTGAAATGAAACTTGATGCTGCATTTGATTTTTTCACTAAAATAAAAACACCATTTTTCTGCTTTCACGATAGAGATATTTCTCCTGAAGGTTCAAATTATGCTGAGACACAAAAAAATTTCTTTCATATTATAGATTTAATGGAACAAAAAATTAATGACTCAGGAATGAAATTACTGTGGGGAACAGCAAATGCTTTTTCTCATAAAAGATATATGAGTGGTGCTTCGACCAATCCAGACCCAGAAGTTTTTGCATATAAAGCTGCACAAGTAAAAGATTGTATGGATGCAACGATGAGATTAGGTGGTCAAAACTATGTTCTTTGGGGTGGAAGAGAAGGATACGAAACCATTCTTAATACTGACATGACTAAGGAAACAGCTAATCTTCAGAGATTTCTCGAATTAGTCGTTAATTATAAACATAAAATAGGATTTAAAGGACAAATTTTATTGGAACCAAAACCTCATGAACCAACCAAACATCAATATGACTTTGATTCTGCAACTTGTTTAGCTTTTTTACGAAAGGCAGGTTTAGAAAATGAGATTAAACTAAATGTTGAAGTTAATCATGCAACTTTATCTGGTCATAATTTTGAACATGAAATTGCTTACGCAACTTCAAACAGCGCCTTAGGAAGCATTGATATCAATAGAGGTGATACTTTGATAGGTTGGGATACTGATCAATTCCCAAATAATCCTGCTGACCTCATTATGTCATTTTATTTTATTTTTAAGAATGGCGGCTTAGGCCAAGGAGGCATGAACTTTGATGCAAAAATAAGAAGACAATCTATTGACGCTGAAGATTTATTCCATGCTCATATTGGAGGCATGGATGTTTGTGCAAAAACACTTATTGCTGTTGAAAAATTAATGAATGATAATGTTATTCCTAAGTTTATTGAAGATAGATATACAGATTGGAATAAAGAATTGGGTCAGCTTATTCATAATAAAGACACTGGATTAGAGGATATAAATAAAAAAGTAATCGATGATAATATTGAACCAGAACCTCGTTCAGGAAGACAAGAATATCTGGAAAATATCTTAAATAAATATTTGTAGTTACTAGCCATAAGTTTCTATACTAATTGATTTATAAATATTATGAAAATTTATAAATTAGATACTGTATCAGATTTTGATAAATTAAACCTTTGTCTCGCAATAGGTAATTTTGATGGAATACATAAAGGGCACCAAGAAATAATAAATAAAATTAAGGAGATTGCATCAAACAATAATTTATTTTCTTCCATAATGAGTTTTAATCCTCATCCTCGTGTTTACTTTAATCAAATTAATGAGCCTTTTAATATTTATACTCAAAGCGATAAAATAAATTTTCTTGAACAATTGGGTATAGATATATTTATAGATTTTACTTTTGATAACAATCTATCAGTATTATCAGCTGATGATTTTGTAACTAAAATTCTTATTGATAAATTAAATATTAAATACTTAGTTATAGGTAGTGATTTTAAGTTTGGAAAAGACAGAAAAGGTAATTTTAAAACATTAGAAAAGTATGTTGAAAAAAATAATTTTAATATTCATTTAATTGATCCTATTATGCTTGCAGATAAATCTGATAAATATTCATCTTCAATAATTCGATCACAAATAAAAGATGGTTATATGGAAGATGTTACTGAGTCTTTAGGTAGGCCCTGGCATATGCAGGGAAAAATAATTGAAGGTGATAAAAGAGCTAGAGAAATCAATTTTCCGACTGCTAATATGATACCAGATCAACACATATTACCAAAAAGAGGTGTTTACTGTGTGGAAGTGTTATTAGAAGGCAAAAAATACAAAGGTGTTTCAAATTTTGGTTTAAGACCAACAGTCGATGGGAGCAAACTCCTTCTAGAGACACATATGTTTAATTTTAGTGAAGAAATATATGGTAAAGAATTGACTGTTGAATTTCTTACATTTATTAGGTCTGAACAAAAATTTAATAATTTTGAAGAATTAACCAAGCAAATCAACAAAGATATAAATACAGCTAAAGAATATCATCAACTATAATGGAATATAAAGATACAATTTTTCTTCCCAAAACATCTTTTGAAATGAGAGCTAATCTTCCCTCAAAAGAACCTGCAATAATAGAGGAGTGGGATAAAGAAAATATTTTTAAAAAGCTAAGAGATAAATCTAAAGGTAGAGAAAAATTTGTTTTGCATGATGGTCCGCCATACGCAAATGGACATATTCATATGGGAACTGCTCTTAATAAAATTTTAAAAGACGTTATTGTAAGAACACAACAAATGGCTGGTAAAGACTCTATCTATGTTCCTGGATGGGATTGTCACGGTTTACCAATTGAATGGAAAATAGAAGAAGAATATAGAAAAAAAGGAAAGAACAAGGATGATGTTCCAACTGTTCAGTTTAGAAATGAGTGTAGAGAGTTTGCAGAAAAATGGATCGAGATACAAAAAAAAGAGTTTAGGCGACTTGGTGTTGAAGGAGATTGGGAAAATCCTTACCTCACAATGTCAAATCAAGCAGAAGCACAAATTGTTCGAGAGCTTGGAAAATTTCTACTTGATGAAAGCTTGTATAAAGGAGCAAAACCAGTTCTCTGGTCCGTTGTAGAAAAGACAGCTTTAGCTGATGCTGAAGTTGAATATGAAGATCATACGTCCAACACTATATATGTTAAATTTTTAATTAAAAATTCTACTGATAAAGATTTAATTGATTCTAATATAGTTATTTGGACAACAACTCCTTGGACTATTCCAGGTAACAGAGCTCTAGCATATGGTAAAGAATTAGATTATTCACTTATTGTCGTTGAAGAATTAGAAGAAGATAGTCTAGCCAAAATAAATGATAAATTAATATTTGCTTCAGAACTTTTAGAAAATGTAACTAAAGAAATTGGAATTAAAAAATTTAGTATAAAAAAGAAATTTAAAGGAGATAATTTATCTTCTTGTGAATGTGAACATCCGTTTAAACAATTGGGATACGATTTTATTGTAAAACCATTTCATGGAGATTTTGTAAACTTAGAACAGGGAACAGGAGTTGTGCATATAGCTCCTGGACACGGAGATGACGATTATGTTTTAGGTATAGAAAATAATGTTGATATTATCCAGACAGTTCAAGATGATGGAAAATATAATCAACATGCCGTTGGTTTTGAAGGCGAGCATATTTATAAAGTAGATCACAAAATTGCAGATAAATTAGAAGAATTTTCAAAATTATTATTTAAAGGGACGCTTCGTCATAGCTACCCACATTCATGGAGGTCTAAAGCCCCTCTTATTTATAGAAATACTCCACAATGGTTCATTTCCATGGAAAAAAATAATTTAAGAGACATTGCTCTTAAATCAATTGATGAAACTATTTTCTATCCTCCTCAAGGCCAAACAAGGCTTAGATCAATGATTGAAACTAGACCAGATTGGTGTGTCTCCAGACAAAGAGTGTGGGGTGTACCTTTACCATTATTTGTAAACAAAAAAACGGGTCAACCTTTAAGAGATGAAAATATTATCAATAGAATAGCTGACATATATGAGAAAGAAGGAAGCAATACATGGTTTACTGAAGATCCACAAAGATTTTTAGGGGATGAATACTCACTTGATGATTATGAACAGGTAAAAGATGTCGTTGAAGTATGGTTCGATAGCGGTTCCACACATGCCTTTTGTCTAGAACAAAGAGAAGATTTGAAATGGCCTGCATCAATGTATTTAGAAGGAAGCGACCAACATAGAGGTTGGTTTCATTCATCTCTTTTAGAGTCTTCGGGAACTAGAGGAAAAGCACCATATGAAAGTGTTTTAACCCACGGCTTTGTTGTTGACGGAAGAGGTCGTAAAATGTCTAAATCTCTAGGTAACGTTATTTCTCCAGATGATATTTTAAAAAAATATGGAGTAGATATTTTAAGATTGTGGGTAGTCGCATCTGATTATTATGATGATCTGAAGCTTGATAATGCTATCCTCCAATCACAAGCTGAGTCTTATAGAAGAATAAGAAATACCTTTCGTTTTTTAATTGGCAATTTAAATGAATTTACTAAAGAGGAAGTTATTGATGAGAGTGAGTTTCCAGAGTTAGAAAAATATCTTCTTCATCGATTGTGGGAAGTTGATCAAGTTGTTCAAAAATGCGTATCAACATTTAACTTTCACTTGATGTTTACAACACTATTAAACTTTTGCTCAAGTGATCTTTCAGCTTTTTATTTTGATATTAGAAAGGACACTATATACTGTGATAGTAAACAGTCGGTTAAAAGAAGATCTACTAGAACTCTTTTAAATATTATCTTTAACCATTTAGTAAGGTGGTTTGCTCCTTCTATTTCTTTTACTTCTGAAGAAGCTTGGAAAGCTATGGGAAATACTGAAAGTATACATCTTCAAGATTTTTTAAATTGTAAAAATGAATACCAAAATGATCAATTAAATGAAAAGTGGAATTTGATTAAGAATATAAGAAAAGTTTCTACGGGTGCTATTGAAAAAATAAGAGAAGAAAAAATTATACGTTCAAGTTTAGAAGCTCATTTGGATATATTTGTATCAAAAGAAAATTTTTATAAAGTTAATGAAGTAATGTTTGATGAAATTGCTATTACTTCATCATATAAACTGCATGTACTTGATGAAAATAGCCAGGGCTTTTCAATAGACGATATTGAAAATGTAAAGGTACAAGCATCTAAGGTGAGTGGCCAAAAATGTCAAAGATGCTGGAAATATGAAAAAGAATTAGTTAAAAATGAAATTTGCAATCGTTGTAATGATGCAATAAGTTAAGTGATAAAGATAGCTATACTAGTATCATTAATTTTTTTTGATCTTCTAACTAAATATTTAATACAAGATAATTTGTTTTTAAATCAATCAATAAAAATCAATGAATATTTTGATTTAGTTTATGTTCAGAACTTTGGTGTTTCTTTTGGTTTATTCTCTGGTTATGTTTCTCATTGGATATTAATACTTATAGCCTTAATAGTTGTTATATTAATTTTTTATTTATTTATTATATCAGATAAACAACTAGAAAAACTGGCTTATTTCTTTGTTATAATTGGGGCTTTATCAAATATCATTGATAGATTAATAAATAGTTATGTTGTTGATTTTATCTTACTACATTATAAAAATTTTTATTGGCCAGCATTTAATCTAGCAGATATCTATATTACAATTGGAATTATCATGTTAATAATGAGTTTTTTTATAAAATCAAAAACAGTAAAATGAAAAAAGTTATTTTTCTAATAATCATTTCCTCAATTTTTCTATCTTCTTGTAATACTATAAGAAGTAGTGCCGGTGTAGAAAGAAAAGTAATAGATGAATATAATGTAGTTGAAAATCCTCCATTAGTAATTCCGCCAAATTTTAATTTACTACCACCTGATCAAATTGAATCAAAAGATATTGGTGATACCGATAGTGAGCTTGCTAAGGAAATTCTCTTTGGTCTAGATGAAGAGAGCGATGAAACACCTTCTGAAAATTCTGTTATCGACAATATTTTAAAAGAAACTGAAGCAGACCAAGTAGATAATAGTATTAGGGAAAATCTTGATGGAAACTCAGAAGATGAAATAAGCCAAGATAATACAGATGTTGAAAGTGAAAATATAGAAGAACCAAAAAAGAAGAAAAGATTTTTCTTTTTCAACAGTAAAGAAGAAAATGAAGATGACGAAGAAGGCGAACCTAAAAAGAAAAAAAGATTTTTCTTCTTTTAATTTTATAAATGGAAATAAAATACTTTAATTCAAATTTTGACAAAATCACTCAAAATAAAGATACTGATCGAAGTATAACTAATTTAATAGAAAAACTTCCTTCTCTGAATATTGTTTCAGATAAAAATTTATTAGAAGAAACCATAAAAATTTCAAATCAATTTAAAGAGAAAAAAGAAAAAATAATTGTATTTGGTACAGGAGGTTCAAATTTAGGAGCTAGAGCATTAAATAATATTATTTCTAATAATAAAATTATCTTAGAATTTTATGATAATGTTGACCCTATTAATTTTGAAAAAAATTTTCAAAATATTAATTTTGAGCTAACAGGCTTTTTGGTTATTTCAAAATCGGGTACTACACCAGAGACATTATCTCAATTTTCATGTCTCTATCAAAAGGCAATAGAAGCTAACAAAGTTGAAGATTTTTTTTCAAATACTCTAATCATAACTGAATTTAAAGAATCACCACTTTATAAAATTGCAAAAGATAATAATTGTTTACTATTAGAGCATCATAAAGATGTTGGAGGCAGATATTCTATATTTACCAATGTTGGTATAGTTCCTGCAATCATTTCTGGATTAAATATAGATGCACTTTTTAGTGGAGCATCTGAAGTAGTAAATAATATTGATGATTACAAACCGTACGATCTTGGAAGATATTTAACTCAAAAAGAAAATATAAAATTTACTAATAATGTTTTAATGACATATTCTGATTCACTTTATTTTTTTGGAAAATGGTATCTGCAACTTTGGGCAGAAAGTATAGGAAAAAATAATAAAGGTATTACAGCAATTCATTCAGTAGGGACCACTGATCAGCATAGTCAATTACAACTGTATTTAGATGGACCTAAAGATAAATATTTCACCTTTATAACTACAGATCATTCAAATAAGGGAATAAAAATTAATAATGATATGTTTGAAGGTACTACTATTGACTATTTTAAAGATAAAACAATGGGAGATTTAATGGAAGCTGAACAGCGTGCAACCATTGAAACTTTTAAATTAAATAATTTTAGTTTTAGAGAAATCTATATTCCTAAAATAGATGAGCAAAACTTAGGTAAATTATTATCATTTAGTATAATAGAAACAATTGCTTCCTGTATGTATTTAGATGTTGATCCTTTTGATCAACCTGCTGTTGAACAGGGTAAAAAACTAACTAAAACTTATTTAAGATAATTTAAAAAAATAAATTATTGTTTTACCGTAAGTCCTTTTTTGAAGCAGATTTAAATTTTCTGGTACAATAATATTATCTTTCACACTAGTTTCCAAACCAATTAAAGTAGTACCTTTAATTTTATTTGATAAATTTTCTAAAAGTTTTGCTAAATTATATTTTGCATATGGTGGATCAATATAAACAACTGAAATATTTTGAAATTCTATTTCTAATTTAGAATTAATAAGGTCTTCATCATAAATTTTAAATTGATTATTTTTACAAATATCTAAACAATTTTTTCTTAAAATACTAATAACCTCAATATTATTCTCAAAAAAAATTACCTCACTTATACCTCTAGAAATTGCTTCTAAACCCATTGTGCCAATACCTGCGAAAAGATCTAAAAAAATTTTATTTTTATATAATTCGATAGAATTTTTGATTGCATAACTTTCAATAATTGAAAAAAAAGCTTCTCTTTTTAGAGAAGAAGTTGGTCTTACAAAATCATTAATGCTAGCTAATTTTTTTTGCTTAAACTTTCCTCCTGTAATCCGTATCATTTGCTAATTGAATTTAATTTTTGAAATTGTCCTTCTTTGAGTCTACCGAGCTTATAAGGGCCATATCCAATTCTTATTAATTTAACTATATTCCATGAAAAATAATTACAAATATTTCTAATTTCTCTATTTTTTCCTTCTTTAAGTTTAAAAATTAACCAATTATGATTTTTAAATTTTTTTTCAAAGGCAACTTTAATTTTTTTATAATTTATTTCTTGAATTGTAATTCCTTTATTTATTTTTTGTAAATCAGTATTTTGTACATTGCTATTTATACAAACTCTATAGATCCGCTCAATGTTTGAAGATGGATGTTCTAAATATCTTGAATAATCACCATTATTAGTTAGTAAGATAAGTCCCTCACTCATATAATCTAATCTTCCAACGCTTATTAATTGACCGACATTTTTTGGTAATAAATCAAAAATTTTTTTTCTACCTAAATTATCTTTAGTACTACAAATATATTTAATTGGTTTGTATAACTTCCATACTTCAACTTTATTTATTTTTTTTACAATTTTATTATTAACTTTAACAATATCTAAATCACTTACTTTATGACTTGGATGAACACATATTTGATTATTAATTTTAATTTTTTTTTCAACTATTAATTTTTCTGCATCTCTTCGTGAACAAATTCCAGCACTAGATAGATATTTTGAAATTCTAATATTCACTTTGCTTCATTAATAAAATTTTTGATTATTTTTATATCATATTTTGTAATTAAAAATTCAGGATGCCATTGTAAGCCAATACACCATTTGTGTTTTTTGTGTTCTATTCCTTCAATAACACCATCATTGGCTACACATGAAACATTCAAATCTTTACCAATTTTTTTTACTGACTGATGATGTGCACTATTAACTTTAATTTTTTGAGAACCACATATTTTATGTAGTTGAGTATTGTTTGAAATATTAACACTGTGACTAGTTTGATTTCTTGGATTTTCTTGTTCATGGTTTATCGGATCTCTTTTTAAATCTTGTATTAATGTTCCACCACATGCAACATTAATAAGTTGTGCACCACCACAAATTCCCAATATAGGTTTGTTATATTTAATAAAATTATTAAAAATATTTATTTCAAAATTTGTTCTTTTATTTTTTATATTTTTAGATTGAGTATTGCTTGTTTTATATAATTTGGGATTAATATCAAAATCACCTCCAGTAATAATTAGTCCATCAATTAAATCACAAAAGTCACTAATATATTTTTTTTCATGTAATAATGGAAATGGAATGGCATTAAACTTTGTTAATGAAGTTAAGTAATTTTCTCTCAATGCATACCATGGAAATTTTGAGTATGTTTTCTTTTGCTCACTATCAAGAGTTATTCCAATAATTGGTTTTTTCATTATAATTCAATTATAATGTACAACATAAGTGTGTTCCAGAATGAACGTTGATTTTTTTATGAAAGAAGCAATTATTGAAGCAGGCAAAGCTTATAATTTAAATGAGGTACCAGTTGGGGGAATACTTGTTGATAATTCAACAAATAAAATTGTAGCTAGAAGTTATAATTCAGTGAATAAAGATAAAAATGCTCTAAAGCATTGTGAATTAAATCTTATTCAAGAAACTTGTGAAAGACTAAAGCTTAAATATTTAGAAAATATGACATTATTTGTTACATTGGAACCATGCACAATGTGCGCTAGTGCAATAAGTGAAGTACATATTAAAAATGTTTACTTTGGTGCGTATGATGAAAAAAATGGAGGAATTGAAAAACTTCGAGTTGCTTTTCAAAGAGAAAATATATTTACGCCAACAATTTATGGTGGCATTATGGAAAAAGAATGTAGCAATTTATTAAAAAAATTTTTTAAAAATATAGATGATTGATAAAATAAATATACCCGAGTTTGAAGTTTCAGAATTTAATCAAGCATTTAAAGAAGTAATTGAATCCAATTTTAACTATGTAAGAATTAAAGGAGAGATTTCTGAGGTTAAAACTGCAACAAGAGGTCAAATTTATTTAACACTAAAAGATGAAGATTCAATATTAAGTGGAGTTATTTGGGATCAGAAAAAAAAATATTTAGATATAAATCCAGAAATAGGACTAGAAATTATAGCAACTGGAAGAATCACCACTTGGTCTCGTTATAAAACTACTTACCAAATAGATATTGATAAAATTGAAATTGCAGGAGAGGGAGCACTTTTAAAACTTATTGAAGAAAGAAAAAAAAGACTTCAAAAAAAAGGCTATTTTGATGAAGATAAAAAAATCCCATTACCTTTTCTACCTGAGAGATTAGGTATAATTACTTCTCCTACTGGCTCTGTAGTACACGACATAATTAATAGAGTGAACGATCGTTTTCCAATGCCTTTAGATATATGGCCTGTTTCTGTTCAAGGTGTTGACGCAGCAGATAACATTATAAAAGCTATCGAAGGTTTCAACAAACTTAAATCAGGTAAACCAGATATTCTTATTGTTGCTAGAGGTGGAGGTAGTACGGAAGATTTAATGGCATTCAATGACGAAAATCTTGCAACAAGTGTTTTTGATTCAAAAATACCAATTATTTCAGCAATAGGTCATGAAACAGATACAACCATTATTGATTTAGTATCAGATTTAAGAGCTTCTACACCAACGGCGGCAGCCGAAAAAGCTACCCCAGTGAGATTTGAATTAATAGAAAAAATTAAAAATTTACAACTTAGATTAAACACAAAAATTAATTCACAAATTCAGTCCAAAAAGGAAAATTACGAATACTTAAATAAGTTTCTTAAGTCACCAAGTTCAATAGTTAATAATTACAAGGAGAAGCTTTTAGATGACTTTAAAAATTTAACATTATCAATTGAA
>CACJRM010000008.1 GCA_902595805.1 uncultured Alphaproteobacteria bacterium
AGAAAAATTTCTTATTTCATTTTTAAAATTATTCTTTGAAAAATTAGAAAATCAAAAAAATCAAAAATTTGCATTTTCTGAATTAATAAATGCTTTTGGTAATGAAAGTTCTAATTTTAAAGGCGTAATAAATAAAAATAAGAATATTTTAGAAACTAGCAAAATAGAAATTAGTAATAAAAACAACAGAATTCTTATAAAAGGAGAATACAATTACAGTAATAATTTTATAGATATTATTTTAAACTTATCTCAAAATAATGAAATATATTTAACTACTTTGATTAAAGGAAACTTAAATAATCCTAATATAAGTTTTGATAAAAATTCAAAATTTTTTCAAAATTCAAACTCAAATGAAAATAATATAATTGAAGAAAGCGTCATTCAATTTTTAAATAATTTTTTTGATTTCAATGATTGACTTATTAAATATAGTTAGCAGTGTGTTTGGATATATCCTTTTTGGATTTTTTGTAAATAAATTACAAATTCTTCCAAAAAAATATATTGATTATTTTGATTTTACAGGTTTCAACGTTCTTTTACCTTTAGCTTTAATTATATATTTTTGGCAAGTCTCATTTCCTCAAATTAATTCTATTGGCCTGATCATCTCATTTTTTGCTTCAGGAATTTTTATATCCATGACTGGATTTTTAATTAGCAAACAATTTTTAAATTTTAAAACAGATGACTCTGCAATTTTTGGATTAGCTGCTTGCTTTGGTAACACAGTAGCAATGGGAATACCTCTTATGTATGCAGTTTTGGGTCCAATAAATGCAATTCCTTATATGATATTAGTTTTTTTTCATGGTATTGTTCATTTTAGCTATACTGTTATTATAATAGAAGTTTATAGAAATAGACAAAAAAGCATTGTCGAAATTTTTTATCAAATATTATTAGGTATAATTAAAAATATTGTACTTTTTGGAATGATAATTGGTATCATTCTTAATTACTCTAATCTTATTGTTCCATCTGTTATGAAAGGGCCCTTAGATATTTTTGTAAACCTTGCTCTCCCAATGGTTCTCATTTCTTTAGGTCTCGCATTAGGAAATTTTAAAATTAGAGAAAATATTTATGGCGCAATACTATTAACTATCTTAAAAAATTTTATTCACCCTATAATTGCATTTTGTTTAGCGAATTTTATACTAGATCTTGATAATCTCTTGGTAATTATTGTTACTATGGCCGCAGCTTTACCAAGTGGGTCTCAGTCATATTATTTTGCATACAGATATAACTCACTAAAAGCAGTAGTTTCTTCAAACGTAGTATTAAGTACGTTTGTTAGTTTTTTTACACTATCTTTATTATTAGTATTTTTTGATATTACGTAGATTGAGAAATAAACGATTGTATTCTCTCTTTTTTATCCATAGTTTTTACACTAAAAGGAAAGATCTCTAACATCTTGTCATATACATCAATTGCTTGTTGAAACTGACCCTGATGGATAAAAATTAGACCCATTCCATCAAGAGCGCCAAAATGTCTTGGTTCTAATTCAAGAGTTTTAACGATGTCTTTCATTGATTTATCATAATTACCCATCATAAAATGAACAGTTGCGCGCTTATTCCAACCTTCTGCAAAATTTGGATCTTCTTCAATTAAATTATTAAAAAATCTAATTGCAAGTGGATAATTTCTTATATTCATAGCCTGAATACCTTTCTCAAAATATTCAATTACTTTTGGATCATCAACTTCGTACCATATATTCCAAATATCTGATATTAAGTTTCTTATCTCTTGCTGATTTTCAGTTTCATACAGTCTTTCAAATAAATAATCCAATCTTGGATCATTTTGGTCAGCTGTTGCAATATTGCTAACAAATAATAAACTTAATATTATAATTATTTTTTTAAAAATAGCTTTCATATTTAAATGGTTTCTCAGAAAGATTTCTTTTCTTTTCATGTTTTCGTGTTCTACCTGACACTCTTTTTCTCCAAAGTTTAAAAGATCTAGATTTTAAATTCCTTCTCATTAATTTAATAACTTCAGATTCGGTCAAGCCATGAATTCTATTAATCTCTTCAAAGGATATTTTGTCCGACCAAGCTAATTTTATGACGTTATCTATATTTACTTGCATATAATAAAATATAATATTATTTTTCAAAAAAACGAGATTGATGATAAAATTATATACATCCCCTACTCCAAATGGCAGGAAAATTAGTATTTTACTTGAAGAATTAAATGCAGAGTATGAAACTATTCTTGTAGATCTTAGCAAAAAAGAACAGTTTAAAAAAGAATTTTCAAAATTATCTCCTACAAATAAAATTCCCGTAATTGTAGATACAGAAAATGGTCAAAGAATTTTCGAATCAGGTGCAATATTAATTTATTTAGCCCAGAAATATAATAAATTTCTAGATAATGAGAATTACTGGGAAATAATGCAATGGTTAATTTTGCAGGTAGCATATGTCGGTCCAATGTTAGGGCAGGCACATCAATATTTATTTTACCATCGTGGAAAAAGTAAATTTGCTGAAGAAAAAACAAAAGGTTATGTAGAACATGTTTATTCAATATTAGAAAAACAGTTAATGGATAGAGAATATATTGTTAATGATTATTCTATAGCTGACATAGCTATATGGCCATGGGTTGATAGATGCGAAAGGCATGAAGTTAAACTAGTAGATTATCCAAATATAAAAAGATGGTATGATAAGATATCAATTAGACCAGCTGTAATTAAAGGTTATAATGCAATTTAAATGATAACTTCGAAAAAAATTAAAATTCATTATCAGTTCGCAACAGCAAAAGGGAAAACACAGGGTGGCAATGTTGAAATTAAAAAAAGAGAAAATTTCATATCAAAATATTTAGGTGTAGATACTTCTGTAAAGCTTTCTGTTCCTAATAAAGGACCTGGTTCGATAGAAACAGAATATGATGAGGCTATTGCTATTCCAAATGTAATCAAAGGAATCATCAATGCAGAAAAAAATAAATTTGATGTAGCAATTATAAGTTGCTTTTCAGATCCAGGTTTGACTGCTTGCAGAGAAAAGGTTTCTATTCCTGTGATTGGATCTGGAGAAAATTCAATACTTCTAGCTGGACAGTTAGGTAATCAAATCAGTATTTTATCTCCTTTATCAGAAAATAAAGAAACTTTTAAAAATAAAATTATGAGATTAGGTTTAGAAAAAAAATATTGTTCTACCAGATCTATAAATACAAAAGTACTAAGCTTAGCTAAAGATAAAAAATCAACTTTAGATAAATTAATAAAAGCAGGTAAAAAAGCTGTTAATGAAGATGGCGCAGATATTCTTGTACTTGGATGTATGAGTATGGCTTTTCATGATATTACTGAAGTTATTGAAAAAAAATTAGGTGTACCTGTAATTAATCCTGTAAAAGCCAGTATCTTAATGGCAGAGTCATTGGTAAAAATGAAATTAACTCATAGTAAATTAGCTTACCCTACTCCTGCAAAAAAAATAATTTATTAATAATAATCCCTTCTAAATAATACATATTCATGTATAATATTTCTCATGTCTATTGTTTATCTTGTACCTGGAAATATGACAGGAGGTCCTTATGGACTTAAAGAATTAAAAAGACGTGAAAAACTTTTAAAGGATTGGTCATTCAATCCATCAAAAGTAAAAGTTTATGATGTTCCAAATGGTGGAAGTTCAATTGAATCTTCATATGAAGAAATCGCCTCTATTATTCCAGCAGTTGATAGACTGTCTGAAATAACAAAATACGAAAACATAGATGCAGTCATATTAGGATGCTTTGGTGATCCTGGTCTAGATGTTTTTAGAGAAATGTTTGATTTTCCAATCATTGGACCAGCTCAAACAAGTATGCATACAGCTTGTCAATTAGGTCATAAATTTTCAGTTATTACTATTTTTGACTCAATGCTGAACATGGCAGAAAAACAAGTGCATGAATACGGTCTTGATCATCATTTAGCGTCTGTAAGAGCTATTAATATTCCGGTTTTAGAATTATTAAAAGATTTAGATGTTACATATAAAAAAATGTCAAAATTAGCAGATAAAATTGTTAATGAAGATCGCGCGGATGCAATTTTACTAGGTTGTATGACAATGTCTTTTTCTGGGTTAGATAAAAAAATTGAAAAGAAGACAGGAATTCCTGTTTTAAATGCTGGAAGAACATCATTAAAATTTGCGGAAAGTCTATTATCAATGGATCTCAGTCACAGTAAGATAACATACCCATTTCCGCCAAAGCTTGCAAAAACTCAGAAAGAAAAAAAGAAAAGAGCTTAATTTCTAAGATGTAATATAACTACATCTATCAACCCAATGCCCTGGCTTAGCTTCAACTAGACCCATTTTAATGTCGCCACCTTGACATTCATTATTATGTTTTGGACATCTGTCAGCAAATTTACAACCTTTATACTCCCTAGTAGCATCTGGAATATTACCTAATATTGGAAGAGGGTCATGAGATTGATTCACATGAGGAACTGGAACAGCCTTAACTAATGCTTTAGTGTAGGGGTGTAGTGGATTATTAATAACGTCATGTGTGGGTCCATCCTCAACAATACTTCCAAGATACATAACTATCGTGCGTTCACAAACATATTTAACCAAAGCTAAATCATGAGAAATGTAAATCGCCGTAAAATTCATAGATGATTTAGCTTGGTTGAAAGCATTCAAAATACCCGCTCTTACACTAACATCAAGCATTGACACAGGTTCATCTGCTACAACAAATTTTGGATTAATGATTAGAGCTCTTGCAAGAACTATTCTTTGAAGTTGTCCTCCAGATAACTCATGAGGGTATTTATATAAATATTCATCTTTATTTTTTAACTTAACAAGATTCATTACATCAGTAATCATTATTTCAAATTTGTTTGGATCAAAATTTAAAGCTTTCAATGGCTCTAATAAAATATCTTTTATCGTAAATCGTGGGTTTAGCGAGTCGTAAGGGTTTTGAAAAACAAACTGTAAGTTTCTTTTATATTTTATCAATTCGTCGTTATCTTTAATTTTTGAAATATCTTTACCTTCAAATAAAATTTCACCACTTGTAGGATTTACAAGATTCAATATAAGTTTAGCCAAGGTTGTTTTTCCACAACCTGACTCTCCAACGATACCTACTGATTCGCCTTGTTGTATTTTGAAAGATACATCATCTACTGCTCTTACTTTAGGTTTTTTTCCAGAAAATATTTCTGAAATATTTCTTGATACATCATAATATTTAGAAACATTATTAAATTCTAAAACAGTACTCATAAGATTATTCTTTTATCTCCCATGTTTCTAATTTCTTTGACTCTTCAAGTAATTTTTTTTGATCACCAGTTCTCCAACAAATTGCCTCTCTATCTCTATTAACGTATCTGTCTGGTTTATCGTTACATTTGTTTATTTCAAAAGGACATCTAGCCTTAAATCTGCACCCTGTTGGAGGATTTATTAAATTAGGAGGAGATCCATTAATTGGAACTAGAAAATCATTTGTAGAATGAAGATCAGGAAAAGCATTATTTAAACCCATAGTGTAAGGATGATAAGGTTCTTGTAAAATCGACTCAACACCACCCATTTCAACAATTTCACCAGCATACATTACTGCAACTTTCTGACAAATATATGCAACTACCGAAACATCGTGTGTAACTAATATTATAGATAAATTTAATTTATGTTTTAATTCATTAAATAAATCTAAAATTTGTCTTTGCACAATTACATCTAATGCAGTAACTGGTTCATCAGCGATTACAATTTTTGGATCCAAAGCTAATGCCATCGCTATAGCAACTCTTTGTTTCATACCTCCACTAAATTGATGAGGAAAATCTCGTAATCTATTTTTATCTATTCCCACTAAATTAAATAATTCTTCTGATCTTTCGTCTGCTTTATTTTTTGTATAACCACCTCTGATTACTAATATCTCTCTCATTTGATCTATAATTCTATAAACGGGATCGAGAGAATTCATTGCACTTTGAGGAATAAATGCAATATCCTTCCACTTAAAATCTAAATCATTTATTTTTTTATCTGCATCTAATATTTTATTATTATTAAAATAAATTTGACCACTAGCTATTTTCGCGCTGTCAGGATTAACTCCCATTATACTTCTAGCTAATGTTGTTTTTCCACAACCTGACTCACCAACTATACCAAGTAATTCTCCTTGGTTAAGTTTTAAAGATACATTCTCAACTGCTTTTGCTACAAATTCTTTTCCAACATAATGAATGCTAAGATTTTTTATTTCTAACATTTTTATTTTTTTATTTTTGGAAACAAAATTTCTTCATAACCTCTACTTATGAAAAAACCTGCTACAACCATTAAAACTATACAAATACCTGGTGGAATAAACCAGATATAAGCCCCTAACGAAAGAGCTTGTGAACTATAAGCATCTTGAAGCATATAGCCCCATGATATAACATCTGATGGACCAAAACCTAAAAAACTTACACTGGCCTCAGTTAGAATTGCCCAACCAATAGCAATTGATCCATATAAAAAAGACAGAGGTAAAATATTTGGAGCTATATGTAAAAATATTATTCTAAAATTAGAGCATCCTGATACTTTGGCAGATTCAATATAACCTCTTTCTCTTAATGTAAGAACTTGGCTTCTGATTATTCTTCCTGCATTTGGCCATAATAATAAACCAATTGCTATAACTACATTCCATGAACTTGGTCCTAAAAAAGCAGCCAATACAATTACAAATGGTAGAAAAGGCAAACCAAGAGCTATGTCTGCAAGTCTCATAATTAAATTATCAATCCAACCACCGTAAAACCCAGAAATTAATCCTACAATTGTTCCTAATATAGCAACAGCTAGTGCTGCACTTAAACCAACTGCTAATGCATTTCTTGAGCCGTAAATGAGTTGAGAAAAAATATCTCTTCCATTTGATGTTGTTCCTAGAAAATATTCCCAGCTTGGGGGTAAGTTCCTTGCCAAACCACTACTTGAAAAATTTATTCTTAGTGGATCATTAGTTGCAATAAGATCTGCAAATATTGCTACAAGAATAAAAAATAAATATATGCAAACTCCAATGGTAGCATAGTTATTTTCTTTAAATATTTTATAAATTTCAGCTATCATTTTAATTTTTAGTTTTATAACTCACTCTTGGATCTAAAAATAGATACAACAAGTCTGCTAAAAAATTCATTAATATTAGAATTGCTGTTAAAAAAATAAATGCACCTTGCGCAAGAGGATAATCACTTGATGATACAGCAAAAACCAATAATCTTCCCAAACCTGGCCAGCTGAATACTGTTTCAATAACAACATTTCCTCCAAAAGCAAAGCCAACACCAAGTGTAAAAGCAGTTGCAACTGGCAAAAGTGCGTTTCTGGCCGCATGATAAATAACTATCCGCCAGCTAGATAAGCCTTTCATTTTCGACATTGTAACAAAGTCTTCTTGCATAACTTCAAGCATATTCGATCGCATTAATAACAAGGGTAAACCTTGAAGATAGAGTGCTAATACCAATGAAGGTAAAATAAGGTGATAGTAAAAATGTAAACTTGTTAATTTTGATAAAGTGGTTTCGTAAATTACACCTGCGGCACTAGTTCCGCCTGAAGGAAAAATATCAAGTTGAAAACTAAAAAAAGCTAATGCAATCATACCTAACCAAAATTCAGGCGCAGATCTTGTTGTTAAAACTATTGGTATCGAAAATCCCTCAATAAATGTTGCTCTTTTCCAAGCAAGATAAGCTCCAGCAATAACTCCAAAAATATAAGCAATAACCAATGAAAATAATGTTAAAATTATTGAATTTGGTAAAGCTTCAATAATCATGTTGATTACAGGTTTGTTATAGGTAAAGGAAAGACCAAAATCTCCTTTTAAAGTATTAACAATAAATAATGTATATTGTTCAAATAAAGATTTATCTAAACCAAATCGCTTAACTAATAAATCATGTTGTTCATCAGTAAATGTAGTACCGATAAAAGCTGTAAGAGGCGAACCTGGCATCAGTCTGAACATAAAGAAAATGATAGTAGCTACTATCCATAGTACAAAAAGCATGTACAAAAATCTTCTTACGATAGACCAAAAGTCAAACATTCGCCTCTCTACAATATTTAATTAATGTTTCTCTGACACTCCTTCCGGATAGTGCAGTCTTCCATTTTTAACAGTATATCCAGCATCTTCTAGAATTTTCTTAGCTAAGTCAATTCCAGTTTCGAACTCAGTAATACCATCTTTGTGGTAAAAACTTAGTGCTGGAGATATATGCGAACCTGCTTTAACAGCATTACCTGCCCAAGCTGCATTCACCATAACATCTCTATCAATGGCAAGAGAAACTGCTCTTCTGAAATTTACATCATCAAAAGGCGCTCTTCTATGATTCATAGCCATATACTGAAAGCCAACATCAACAGATTTTACAAGTGTAATATCTCCATCTTCTTCAACAATATTAGCAAGCACTGCTGGGTCGCCTTTATAATCGGTTAAGAAGTTTACTTCACCTTTTCTAAACATACCTAAAGCAGCTTCAACATTTGGAATTTCTTTCATTATCCATCTATTAATTTTAGGTGGATTGAAATGACCAGAATTAGCTTCTAAGATAACTTGTTCTCTTTGTCTCCAATCAACAAACTTGAAAGGACCAGAGCCAATTCTTTTTTCCTCAATTATTGTTTCAGCATTATTACCTGTACCCTTCAAAGAATCAATTATTGGACCATAATAATGTTTAGGAACCAAATTGATTTTTGCTAGAGTTGATGTAAGGAAAGCAGCATTTGAAGACTTAAGATTAAATCTAACTACATTGTTTCCCATATCTTCCATTGAATCGATATTCTTTACAAATGGAGAATACATTGGAACCATTTCAGCATCCATTGGAGCTTCAAAAGAGAAAATTACATCTTCTGTAGTTACAGGTTGTCCATCATGCCAGCTCATACCTGATCTAAGGGTAACATCAATTGTTTGCTCGTTCACCCAATTGAAAGACTCTGCAGCCCATGGTTGAGGAGTTCCATTAGGACCAATTCTAAGTAATCTGTCCCAAACAATTTCAGTAATCCATGAATCAGTACCACCTGAAATAAAGAATGGATTGATTGCTTGGATTTCGTCTAAACTCTGAGCTACTAAATCATTGTTTCCATTTATTGGTTCAATGTTTAGATACGTCCAGATATTTTTAATACCAAGACCAGCTTGCTCAATAGCACTACCATCCTTAAATTGCGTATTATCATAAGCAAAGTTCAATAATGGATGAACTAAATATGCATTTGCTGCATCATCAGCTAAAAGTTGTTGAGCTTGGTCAACAATTTGTTTCCTAGCATCAGGATCCATAGTTACTCTTTGTTTTTCTGCAAGTTCATCATAAGCAGAACTTACATAACCAATAAAGTTATATCCCTTTTCTGCAGTTGATGAATGAAAAAGATTGTAAGTAAATTCATCAGGATCACTTCTTTCAGGACGACTAACCATCTGCCACATCGTTAAATCCCAAGTATCTTCATCAAGTCTTTTATACCAAACTTGATCAGCCATTTGTGGCCAAGGTACTGCATTTACAGTAATATCTAAGCCTAGCTCATTTAATGTTTGTGCTATTATTAAGGCCGCAGTATGCGGAGCTGGTCCAGCAGCTTGCTCTCTCGCCCAAAGTTTCATACTTCTTACTTCTTCTGCTGATGCAGAACTAACTAAAAAAGGTAAAATCAATGAGGAAATAAGACCAGCAAAAATAGCTATTAGTTTTTTTCGCATATATACCTCCAAAAAAAATTATAATTAATTGTATGCATATTAGAGTACATACTTAAAGTCTTTTAATGTCAATGTTTGAGTGATTAAAAATCAACGCTAATATTCAATTTAGTATTAGATTTTAATATTTGATTTTCCTATTTTCTTTGGATTTTCAATAAAATCATGCGCTTTGTACGCGCGGTCAAAACTAAACGTTTCTATGTTTGGATGAATAATTTTATTTCTTTCCATTAGTTTGTTTATATAATTTCCAATCATGGAAATATTTTTATTGTTTTGAAGAAAAGCTTGTACAATTTTAATATTTATACCTTTTGGGGCATAGCTATAATAATCAAATTTAGGCTTAATTATACTTGACGAAGAATAAGAACAAACAATACCTTTATTTTTTATAATTTTTGGAATTAGATTTATATTTTTACCAAAATCAACTTCTACAACCCTATCAACTAATAGGCCCTTAGTGAATTCATTAACAATATTGATAATTTCAATTTCAGAAAGTTTTTTATAATTTAAAACTAAATCAGCGCCTAAATTTTTACAGATATTTTTTTTAGCAGCATTACTAACTGTAGTAATCACTTTCGATCCATTTAATTTTGCAAATTGTATTGCATAATTACTGACTGCTCCAGCTCCACCTGAAATAAATACAAATTTTTCACTATATTTTTTTTCTGAAAAAACTGAATAGTATGCAGTGGCTACTGGCACGCCTAGTATTGAAGATTTTGAAGCGGAGATATTATTTGGAGTGAATATCAATTTATTTTTATTTAATTTATAATATTGAGCACAAGTTCCATATTGTTGGTTCTTTGAACCTCCGCAAATCCAAAATTTTTTTCCAATTAAATTTTTATAATTTGGATTCCCTACTTCTACTACTTTTCCAGATCCATCCGTATGGGGTATAATAAATTCTTGATTAAGTTTTTTTGATATCCATCCAGATCGTTGCTTAGTGTCAGCAGGATTAACACTTGAATACAAAATTTCCAAAACAACTTCATCTTTTTTGACTTGAGGATCATCAAATGTTCCAGATTTTAAAACTTTTTTTGCTTCTCCAGTTTGCTCATAATAAATTGCTTTCATCTTATAATGATATAAAATAATTTGATCTTTATCAATGATGACAAATTATCATCACTAAAATGATAAATTTCTACTTCATTTAATTTTATAAAGTAGATATAGAATAATTATGGATGAAATACTAAAACAAGTTAATGTAGACAACGCTTGGGATCTTGTCGAAGTTTATTCAAAAATGGCAAGATGGAAACCAGATGATGTTAATAAATCATGTGATGAAATTACCAACAGACTTGATAAGTTTGGAGTCGAATATAAAGTATATAATCCTGAGCTCTACTTAAGCATACCATATACAGCAAGTGTTAAATTAAGTAGCGGAGATACGCTTCATGCTAAACCACCAGCTTATAGTATAAATTGTGAAGAAGGTATAACTGCTAAATTGCATTATGTTCCAGCCCATTTTAAAAAAGATATAGAAAATCTATTTGATAAATCTCAAGATAAAGAAGCATCAACACCAGATAAAGTAAGAGGAAAAATAATTATTTCTGAAGGTTTTGCTTTTCCAGGTAAAATTCAAGATTTTGAAAAAGCAGGTGCTGTTGGCGTAATAGCTGTAAACCCTGGAGTTGATATACATTGGGGAATTTGCACATCTATATGGGGAATGCCGGAATACGATAATCTAGAAAACAAACCTAATATTCCTGTTGTTGCCGTAAATTTAGATGATGGAAAAAAGCTGATAGAATTATCAAAAAATAATGAAGAGGCTACTCTATTTACCAAACTTGAAGAAGGATGGTTTAATCAAAAAATACCAGAAGTAACTATAAAAAGTGATAACAACAGCAAAGATTTCATTTTATTGCATGGACACTATGATTCTTGGGACGTAGGTGTTGGAGATAATGCAACTGGAGATGCAACAATGCTAGAAATCGCTAGATTGCTTCAAGAGAATAAAAGCAAGCTTAATAGATCAGTAAAAATAGTTTGGTGGCCTGGACATTCTACAGGAAGATATGCTGGCAGTACATGGTATGCAGATAATTTTGGAATTGAACTGAGCAATAATTGTGTAGCACAAATTAATTGTGATTCACCTGGATGTAGGTGGGCAGATACATTTGATCATTTATCAGTAATGACTGAAGCAGAGGACTATGTTCACAAAATTATTAAAGGTGTAGCAAATATCACACCTGTATGTGAAAGACCTCATAGAGCTGGTGATTATTCATTTAATAATATCGGGATTAGTAGCTTTTTTATGTTGAGTTCTACAATGACTCCTGAACTTAGAAAAGAAAAGGGTTATTATGCCGTTGGTGGTTGTGGAGGTAACATAGCATGGCACACTGAAAATGATATATTAGAAATTGCTGATAAAAAGAATTTAGAAAGAGATATTAAAGTTTATGCAGCAAGTATAATTGAATTAAGCACTTGCAAATATTTACCTTTCAATTGGCAAGCTTCAGCCAATGAATTTGAAAAAGTTTTAAATAATTATCAAAAAAATTGTGGTGATAATTTTGATTTAAGTGAAGCCATTACTGCGGCAGATGATTTTAAAAATAAGATTAAAAGTTTTTATGAAAAAATTAATAATGATAGCCTAGATCCTGGAAAAGCTAATGCTATAATTATGAAACTAGCACGAATTTTAGTTCCTCTTAATTATGCTAGAAACCCAAGGTTTTCTCATGACCCTGCTGTACCAATTCCTCAATTACCTGTCTTATCTCTATGTGATGAGTTTGCTGAAGCTCCTAAAGATAAATATGGATTTATAAAAAATCAACTTGTTAGAGGTAGAAATAGAGTTGTAGACGCTTTAAACGAAGCTGGAAATTTACTAGAATAATTTTTTTTTAATGCCATCAAGATTCATTGGATTGGCATTTATTTTAATTTCAATTTTTTTTGCCTCTTTAATGATCATTTTAATTAAATTGTTATCTGAGGATATGAATATTTTTAGTATACTATTCTACAGAGGTTTTTTTGGATTCATTTTATCATTATTTTTTTTTATAAAAATTGACTTTAGAGAATTAAAAACAAAAAAAATTCATATTCATTTGATTCGATCAATAATTAATGCGCTTGCTTTATATTTTTGGTTTACATCCCTAACATTATCTTCTCTGGCAGATGTTTCAGCAATAGGTAATTCAGCTCCAATCTTTGCTACTTTTTTAGCAACATTATTTATGAAAGAAAAAGTTGTACTATCAAGAATTGTTGCAATTTTTTTAGGTTTTATAGGAGTAATTTTAATTTTAGATCCAAGCTTTAACGATATTGAAAAAGGTCACTACTATGCATTAATGTCTGCTATTTTGTGGGGTTTCCTCGTGATTTATCTAAAAAGCTTAAGTAAAACTGAAAATTATTTCTCAGTTATTTTTTATTTTCAGTTATTTTTATTTGTTTTTTTTGGCACAGTTTTTTTTAGTTACATAGTAATACCAAATACATTTAATTTTGTTTTAATATTACTTATGGCTTTATTTGGTAATATATCTCAAATTTCTTATTTCCAAGCATTGAAATATAAAGATATAAGTTTTATCTCTCCTTTCGAATATCTACGATTTATATTTATTACAATTTTTGGAATTCTATTTTTTAGTGAATTTCCTGAAATCTCTACTTATATTGGCTCTTTAATTATTTTTGTAGGAATTTTAATTATCAATATTAATATAAAAAAAATTTCAAATAGTTTTAAATTATGAAATCAAAAATTAAATGTAAATTTAGAAAAAAAATATGGAGATTAAAAGAAGAGTTTAAAACTTCAAATAGAAGAAATGACACCAACCAAGTTGTAACGATTGAAGCAATTATAAAAAAAAACAATATTATTGGTAGAGGAGAAAGTACTCCTTACTATCGATATGGAGAAGATATCAATAATTCTTTGTATGAATTATCAAAAATTAAGACATTTATTGAAAATGGAATTACAAGAAAAAAATTACAAGACTATATGAAACCTTCTAGTGCTAGATGTGCAATTGATTGTGCGCTTTGGGATATAGAAGCAAAAGAAAAAAATAAAAGAATCTGGGATATACTAAAAATAAAAAGAAAGCCTCAACCTTTAAAAACTCTAGAAAGTTATGGAATTAGGCCTTTAAACATACTTAAAAAAAATATAATAGATGATAATTATCCTGAATTTATAAAAGTTAAAGCCAATAGAAATAACGTATTAGATATAGTCAAAACTGTAAACAATACATCAAAAAGCTCTAAATTAATAATCGACTTTAATGAAAGTTTGAGACCAAGTGACATAATACCGTTAAGTAAAAAATTAAAAAAAAATAATGTAGTATTACTAGAACAACCATTACATGAAAAACAAGATGAAATTTTATCAACATTTAAACATGAAATTCCAATAGGAGCTGATGAGTCATGTCATACAAGTGAAGATGTTCTTAAGATAAAAAACAAATACGACTTCATTATTATTAAACCGGGTAAATCAGGAGGTTTAACAGAAGCTTTGAAAGTAAATAAAATAGCAAAAAAACATAACCTAAAAACTATGATTGTGTGTATGTTTGGTTCTTCTCTTGCGGTGGCTCCTGCATATGTTTTGGCATTAGATGGAGCTACATATAATAATATTGAAGTACCAAAAATAATGTTAGATGACAGAAAATTTAAAATTGAGTGTCACGATCAACTAATTTATGCTCCAGATAAGAAATTATGGGGTTAAGAAAAAGAGTTTTTGATTATTTCTCCGTCCTTAATTATTAACATTAAATTTTTATCAATATTGTTAAAGACATTTATATCGTTTATGGGATTTTTTTTGAGAACAATTAAATCAGCAAATGCCTCTTTCTTTATTGTTCCAATTTTGTTTCTCATATTTAAAATTTCAGCATTAATTGAAGTTGCTGATCTTAATACGTCAATATTTTTTTGATAATAACTTCTTAAAACCAATTCGTTACTTTGTTTTTTTAAGTATTCTCTACCATGAAGATCAGACCCCAAACCTAATTTAACGCCAGCTTTAAAACAATTCTGAATAGCTTTTGATCTAAGTTTATTTACTTTTTTTACTTTCTGTAAAGAAGCAGAGGACAAGCCTAATCTTTTAGAATTTTTTTCAATAAGATGTCCTGCTGATAAAGTTGGTACAACATAACTACTTGTTTTAGCAATCTGTTTAGCTGTCTCAAAAGTTATTAGACTACCATGTTCAATTGATCTTATACCAAGTTTTAAACACCTTTTTGCTCCTTCATCGGTATGACAATGTGCCATTACATAGCTATCTCTTCTATTTGCCTCTTCAACACAAATTTTTATTTCTTTATCACTAAAGTGATTCATATTAATAGGAGCTAAATTTGTTGATACTCCGCCTGTTATAATTAATTTGATATGAGTTGCTCCTTTTCTAAATTCTTCTCTAACTACTTTTCGCATTTTATCAGGACTATCGACAACTTGAGTAATATTTCCATCATATTCACAAACACAATTATCTATAAAATTATTCTTTCGCATATCACCATGTCCACCAGTTTGTGTAATTGCTTTTCCAGGATAGAAAAATCTTGGTCCCTGAAATAACCTTTCATCTAAAGCCATCTTTATTCCAATGTCTCCTCCTCCTGCATCTCTTACAGTGGTAAAACCTCTAAAAAGAGTATCATTCAAAATATTATGAGCATGAAACGCAATATAATTTTTTGGATATTTATCTGAAGAGTAGAAATCATAATTTGGTGTGTTTGCATGAAAATGTGCATCAATTAATCCAGGCATTACAAAATAATTTTTAAGATTAATTTTATTTGTATCTTTTGATGATTTTAAATTAACGCCTATATTTTTAAATTTGTTATTCTTAATCAGTATAGAATTTTGGTTTATTATTTTTTCACCATCAAAAATTTTGGCGTTTTGTAAAAGAATCATATCACTGAGTTGCAATTGAAATTGCTAATTCACATGAATCTTCATACTCTTTGATATCTAGGTATTCATCTAAACTGTGAGGATTGTAATGACCATTTCCAAAAGTTATAGTTGGAATACCATTTCTGATCAGCCAATTTGCATCAAGACCACCGTTTACAGCTACAGTTTTAGAATTTAAACCGATTTTATTTGCTGATTTTTTTGCGATTTTAATAACTTCTAAATTATCATCCAGTTTAAAAGGAAAGTAATCTAAGCTTTTTTTAAATTTAATTTGAGCTTTTTCATTTTTAGAGTTTTTGACCATTTCAGAAGCAGCAATAAAATTCTTTTCATATTGATTTGTAATTTCACTAATAAAATCTTGATCCATGCTTCTAGACTCACCGTTAATCTTCACATAATCAGTAACTTGATTAGTTGAAGAACCAGCGCAATTTCCATCTTGATCACCATAATAACCAATATTAGAAGTCCCTTTTAATCCATTTTTTTCTACTAATCCAAACCATCCATCTTCATACGTTTTACTAAGAGCAATAGAAGCAACTATTGAAGATGAAATACCTTTATTAGGTGCGACACCTGCATGTGATCCTTTCCCAATAATTTCTACTGACCATCTTTCAGCTCCAACTGCAGATGTGATAATTTCATATGGCGATGATCCATCAGTATTGAAGCCAATTTCAGGTGATCCAAGATCTTTTTTATCGACATTTCTAGCACCCCAAAGTCCGCTTTCTTCTCTAACAGTAAATAAGCATGTTAAGGGTGTATACTCTACATTATTCTGAAACAAAAATTTTAAAAGATTAACTAAACAAGAAACACCACCTCTATTATCAGCTCCTAAAGCCGTATCATTTTTAGCAATAATTTTTCCATTATTAATTATTGGTTCAGCTCCCTTACATAGAGATACTGTATCAAGATGTGTTGAAAAAAGTTTCCTCTTACCTGGCTTAGTGCCGGGAAGTTTAACTATTAAATTTCCTGTCTCAGTAAATAAAGGAATTTTTTTATTAGCCTCATCAAAAAAAATATATTCTTCAGGTACTCCATATTTAATTAATTTATCTTTCACGCTTAAAGCAATATTTTTTTCATATCCAGTAACACCTTCAATAGATAGAAATTCTATAACGTTTTTTATGTTTTCGCTTAGATTATTGGTCATAAATAAAAAATATCACAATTATACTAAATATCGAATAAAATATAAATTGCAGTTAATACTAGCAATATTGCCAATGAAATTTCAATTATTTTTTTTAAATTTTCATTTTTTAAGTAGTTTCTAATAATACTGCCACCGATAGCCCAAATACTAATTGATGGTAGATTTATAATTGTTGACATAAAAACCATAAATAAAGTTCCAACTAAAATATTTTCTTGTTCAGGATAGAAGGATGAAACAGCTGTTGTACAAATAACCCATGCTTTAGGATTAACAAATTGAAAAATAATTGCCTCAAAATACGTAAGTGGTTTAGCTGAGTCAGTCGAGTTTTTTATATTTAGCGATCCAAACATTTTATAAGATAAATACAGAATATACGCTGCACCAACATATCTTAATACATCTAATATTATTGGAAACTTTACAAACAAAGTACCCAAACCTAGACACACAAGACATAATTGCAAACCATGGCCGGAAGGAATGCCGAACAAGTTAGGTATTGTTTTAAAAAAACCAAACTTTATTCCTGAAGTGGTTAAAATTGTATTGTTAGGGCCGGGTGTAACATACATTACAAAATTATATACGCTTACAGCTAAAATTAGTTCCCAAGTTATCACAATTTTTAATCTCTAAAATTAATAAATTGTATAGGTATTCCAATATTTGAACTTTCAATTAATTGAATAACTGATTGTAAGTCATCTTTTTTCTTTCCGTCAACACGTAGCTCATTACCATTAATTTTGACCTGAACTTTGATCTTTGAGCTTTTCACATCAGCTATTAGTTTCTTGCATATGGATTGATCAATACCTTCAATTAAATCGTAAATTTGCTTTATTTTATTTCCACCAGCTTTTTCTAATTCCTTTTTCTTTAAGCAAAGAGGATCAACTTTTCTTCTAACAAAATGCGTAACTAGCATATCATTAACCTGGCCTGCCTTCATTTCATCATCTGTTAATACTACAATTGAATTCTCTTTTTTTTCTATAGATGTATTGGATCCTTTAAAATCATATCGTGTAGTTATTTCTCTTGTAGCGTTACCTATCGCATTATCAATCTCTTGATGATCTAATCTACATACAACATCAAAACTAGGCATAGTAATTTATCCTATGACATCGTCATCAGAGTCTGGCAACTGTTTTTTGGTACTTAATCTTCCAAGCTTTTTCATTTTTTCAACTTTTTTAGTCAAACTGCCTGATCCATCTTGTAATCTTTGTCGCGCTTCATCCATTTTTGTTTTAGCTAAATCTAAAGACTGGTTTGCTTTAATGAATGATTCATAAACACTTACAGTTTTGTCATAAATATCAGAGGCTGCTGACGCAATATCCTTTATTGTTTTAGACTGCTTATCAACTCTCCACATATTTTCTACAGCCTTTAAGAGAAATGGAAGTGTTGATGGACCAACTATAATAATTTTTTTATTCCAAGATTCTTCAATTAATTTATTGGCTTCATTATAAAGTGTTAACAAAGCGGGTTCGATAGGTATAAACATTAGCACATTATCAATAGTGTTTATTCCATATACTTTTGAGTAGTTATCTTGACTTAAATTACGAATAGAAGATTTTGTTGCATCAAGAAATTTTTTTAAAAAAATTTTTTTTCTCTCTTCATCATTAGTATTTGAGTATTCGTGCCAAGATTCTAAAGAGACCTTTGAGTCGATAATAATATGTCGATTACCAGGCATATGCACGACAACATCTGGTTTTTGTAAACTACCATCTTCATTTCTAAAAGTTTTTTGCGTTGAATATTCTTCACCTTCTCTCAAACCAACACTATCCAAAATATTTTTTAATACAAATTCACCCCAAGGCCCTTGTTGAAGTGCTCCACCTCTTATTAATGTATTTTCAATTCTATCTTGTGCAAGATTAAAATTTTGAAGAGACTGTTGAATAGATTGCATATGATTTTTTAAGGAAATGAGATCTGTATTTTCCTTAATGTCAGTTTTGTCTTTACGTAAAAAAATTATTAAAGATAGAAAGCCTATACCAACAAAGAAACCAATTATAAAAATAAAGTAAAAATTCTCAAACATAATCAATAAATTAGAAAATAAAAATATATAAATAAGTACCTAGCAACTTTCCCAATAGATACAAATATTAAAAAAAATAAAACGTTGTATCTAAAAGTACCTGCAGCAAATGCTATAGGATCACCAATAAATGGAACCCAAGATAATAATAATGACCATTTTCCATATTTTTTAAAAATACTAGTAGCTTTTTGAAGTAAATATTTATTAACTGGAAACCAGGATTTATTCATAAAATAATTTATAAAGTAACCAAATATCCAACTAATTAAAGATCCTAAAATATTACCTAATGAAGCAAAGATTAATAATATAAAATTATTGTATTTTTCAGATAAAAATAATGTTGATAAATATGTTTCGGAAGCAAATGGAAAAAAAGTACCTAAACTAAGACAAAAAATAAATAACGACAGGTATATCAAAGTAATTATTAATTCTTATTAATGTTAATATTATGATATCTATCAGTTTATGATGAGTTTTCCAAAAGAAGAATATCTCAAGAGATTAGATAATATTCATAAAAAATTAGAAAATGAAAATATAGATGCAATTGTTATTACTTCTCCTGCAAATTTTAGATACTTTTCCGGATTAGATAGTAACTTTTGGGAAAGCCCTACAAGGCCTTGGTTTTTAATAATTTCAAAAAATGGGAAAATCAAAGCCTTAGTCCCATCTATAGGTTTATCGGCAATCGAAAGTACGTTTATTAAAGATATAGAAGTATGGCAATCGCCTAATCCAAAAGATGAAGGTACGTCATTATTAAAGAAAATCATTAAAACATTTCCAAAAAATTCCAATATTGGTTTTGAATTAGGTATGGAAACATACTTAAGAATGAGTATTAAAGAATTTTTAAAAATTAAAAAAGATTTACAAGAATATAATTTTATTGATTCTACTAATATTGTTTGGAGTCTTAGAAAAATTAAATCTGATCTCGAAATCAAAAATATTGAAAAAGTTTGTTCTATTACAAGTAAAGTTTTCAATAATTTAATTAACAAAATAAGTTTAGGTATGAGTGAAAGAGAAATTGCAACAATATTTAAAAAAGATCTTATTAATAATGGGGTTGATTACATAATGTATCTTTCATGTGCATCAGGAATAAATGGTTATAATCAAATAATTTGTAATCCAAGTGAAAAAAAAATAGGTGACGGTGATATTCTAATAATTGATACTGGTTCTACCTTAAATGGATATTACTGTGATTTTGATAGAAATTTTGGATTTGGAAATATCAATCAAAAATCTTTAGATGCCTATAACAAATTATGGAATGCTACAGAAAAAACTTTAGAAATAATTAAGCCAGGTATCAGCTGTAAAGAAGTTTATGAATCACTAAATAAAAATTTGTTTTCAAGTAATGTTAAAAGTAGTGTTGGAAGAATGGGGCATGGTTTTGGTCTTCAACTTACAGAACCGCCAAGTATTATGATTGATGATAATACAATTTTAGAAAAAAATATGATCTTAGCCTTAGAGCCTTCAATCGAAATTGAAAATGATTTGATGTTGGTTCATGAAGAAAATATTTTAATTACTCAAAATGGTAATAGATTATTGAGCTCAAGAACTCCTAAAGAATTGCCTGTAATTAATGTTTAATTATTATTTTAACTTAAAAGATATTAGTATTTGGAAAAATTTTCCATTATTGCAGCAGCATATTTTATACCTTTTATATAGTTTTCAACTTTAATATTTTCGTCTGGCGCATGAAGATTTGCACCAGGATTAGCAAAACCGGTTAATACACATGGCATCCAAACATGTTTCAATATAGTTCCTTCTGCTGAAACACCATTTACAACAGGTTTTTCACCAAATACTTCCTCTGCAGCTTTAATGATAGCTTGAGATATATCTTCTTTAACAGAAATTTTGTAAGGAGGCTCTGCTGCATCGAAAGCTTTTACCTCAAGATGACCAAACCCATGTTCAATCAAATGATTTTTTAGTTTTTTTATACATTTTTGTGGATTCATATTTGGAAGTAAACGAAAATCTATTCGAACTTTCGCTTCGCTTGGTACGATTGTTTTGTGTCCAGGACCTGTGTATCCTGAAATCATTCCTTGAATATTTGCAGTTGGCTCATATGTTCTGGCTTTAATAGCCTCAACTCCATCTCTATTTAAAACAAAATTCTCAATACCAAATTCTGATTTTAATGCTGATAAATCTACCCTTTGATTTTTTTCATTTAGTAAATTTATTTCTTCCTCTCCTAATTCGTATAATCCTTCGTACCAATCCTTAATTAATATTTTTCTATCTCTTGTCATAATAGTTGATAAGGCGTGAACTAATTCCCATGGAGGACTAGGTACAAGTGGAAAATTAAGAGAGTGAATATCTTTTTTTCCTCCTCTTGCGATTAATTCCACAAATAAAACTGATTTTAAACCAAGCTCTACCTCCGGCACTTTAGCAAATTCATCAACTGTTCCATCTAGGCAGTGCATTCCATCAGCCTCTAACAGTTTTTTATTTTTTTCAACCCACGGACCAAGATGAACAGAACCTATCTCTTCTTCACCTTCATAGAAAAATTTTAAATTTAAAGGAACTTCACCTCTTACTTTTAAAAATGCTTTTGCTGCTTTATTAAAAGCTAATAAACCACCTTTGTTATCTGTAGCACCTCTTCCATAAATTACATTATCAACTAAGGCGCCAGACCATGGACCTCCGTGTGACCACGCTTCAATAGGTTCTGGTGGCTGAACATCATAATGGGAATAACAAAACATTGTTTTTTTTGAATTTGAAGATTTTAAATGTCCAAAGACTAAAGGAGGACCA
The DNA here is from genome assembly GCA_902595805.1 of uncultured Alphaproteobacteria bacterium. GTDB lineage: Bacteria > Pseudomonadota > Alphaproteobacteria > HIMB59 > CACPNW01. The sequence goes on from CACJRM010000008.1 coordinate 21,942, forward strand.
TCTGGTATCTCATATAATTCAGCGGGTAAGCCATCCTTGTGCATTTTCTCAACAACATAATTTGCACATTCTTCTAAACCTAATTTTTGAGCAGATACTGAAGGCTTTCTTATAAATTCTTGCAAATCTTTTATATATTCGTCAACATTATCATCTATATATTTATATATATCTTTCATTTTTTATCCTTATTAGATAAATCCCATGCATTGACATGCTTTCCTATAAGATGTTTATATTTTCCAGAAGCTAATTTCAAAAAAGCTGGAGTCAATTCAATTGGATCTACCCATTTCTTTTTATATTCATCAGTATAGTTTTGTTCTGACATGGGAGTATTCATAAACATTCCAGGAGTAATAGTAAATACTTGAATGCCAATACTAGAGCCTTCAATAGATAAACTTTTCATTAAACCTTCTAAACCATGTTTTGCTGCACAATAGGCACTTTCATTATCAAAACCTTCTACACCAGCACGAGATGAAACAAAAATTATTATGCCTCTTCCATTTTTTTTCATATTATCCCAGACAAATTTAGATAAATGAAATCCACTATTTAAGGAAATATTAAGTACATCATTCCAATATTTTTTGTCAGTATTTTCAAATGATTTTGGGATAAGAATTGCAGCATTATGTATTAAAATATCAATTGATTTTTGTTCTTTAGATAAATTAAGAAATAATTTTTCTAAATTATCTATTTTGCTTAAATCGCACTCAATATTTTTTGCATTAGGAATATTATTTTTTATAAGTTTTTTATGATCAATATCTAATAAAAATAAATTAGCTTTTTTTTCTGAAAAAGCTTTTGAGACTGCGAAACCTAAACCATCTGCTGCTCCAGTAATAAGGATATTTCTGTTTGAAAAATCCATTTTTATAAATCAATCCATTTTCTTTCTTTTGTAGATTGGAAAACTGCATCAACAACAAGTTGATTTTTTAATCCATCTTCAAATGTTGAACCTTCTTTCAAAGATCGGTTTTCCTTAATAGCTGAAGTTAATTCTTCTAACAAACTAACTACTGAAACATTCCAAATACCTTTATTAACACCGTCAAGTGATGCGTTAGGATCTTCAAAAGATAATATTTTAAAATCTTCTCCTTTTTTTGCAAATAAAATTTCTTCTGTCTTGTCTTCTAGAATAATGGTACCTTCTGATCCAAAAATTTGAGTTTTATTGCCTAAAGAATGACTAACAACACCGCTCATAAAAACATTAGCGAGACCACCATTTAATAACTCTAAAGAAAAGTAAGATAAATCATCGGCTGTAGCTTGCCATTTTTCTTTACTATTTTTATCTATTCTATCTTTTACTATTGTTAAAGCTTGTCCAAAAACAGATTTTATTTCACCACACCACCATCTTATGAGGTCTACTTGATGAGATCCGTTTGCTCCCATTCTTCCTCCTCCTCTGCTGCTTAAACTCCACCAATCATCTTTGGCTCTTGATGAAGGATCTAACCAACTATTAGAAACATTTAAAATATTTATGTGCTGAATTTTTCCAATTTCTCCATTTGAAATCCATTCCATAATTTTTTTTCTATTAGGATTAAATCTTAACTCATGATCTATCATATGTATTTTATTTAATTTATTTGCAGTTTCTAACATTTGAGCAGCCTCTTTAGCATTCATAGCAGTAGGCTTTTCACATAATACATGAGCACCCTTTTGAAGAGATTTCAAAGTAATTGGTGCATGTAAATCTGTTGGGGTAGCTATACAAACTAAATCAAGGTCATTTTCGTCAATCATTTTTTCCCAATTGTCATAAAAGTTTTTTATGTTAAATTGCTCTGCGCAAGCTTTTGCACTTTCTAATCTAAATGAAGATAAACAAGTAACTTCAACTCCATCAATATGATTTAGTGCAGGTAAATAAGCAGCTTTTGCAAAACTAGCACCTACTATTCCTATTTTTAATTTCATTTATTCTACCTCTTTTAATCTTGGATCTAAATAATCTCTTAACCAATCTCCAACAATGTTAAAAGCTAAAACAGTTAATAAAATAGCCATACCTGGAAAGAAAGGCATCCACCATCTTTTAGCAAATATATGATCTCTACTTTCTGCTAACATAGCTCCCCATGTTGGAATTTGAGGCGGAACCCCAAGACCTAAAAAAGAAAGAGCTGCTTCTGCTAAAATTACACTTGCTACATTAAATGAAGCAATAACAATTAAGGGGGCAAAAATATTAGGTAGTATAGAGCCAAACATAATACTAAAATTATTTACTCCTAATGCTTTTGCAGCTTCTACATACTCTTTTTCCTTTTGAGAAATTGTCTGAGCTCTAGCAATTCTTGCATATGTAACCCATTGACCTATTCCTAAAACAATTATTAAATTTATCAATCCCTCACCTAGAACAACAAGAAATAGAATAGCTAAAAGTATAAATGGAAATGCTAGTTGTATATCTGCTAAACGCATTATTATGTCATCTATCCATTTTCCATAATATCCTGCATAAACACCAAGAGCAGTTCCTAGAATCCCGCCAACAAGTACTGCTGAAAAACCAACTATCAAAGATACTTGAGCACCAAAGATAAGTCTTGAAAATGAATCTCTTCCTAAAGCATCGGATCCAATTAAATATTTCATATTTCCTTGTTTGTCTAAAGTTAAAGGAGGAGCTACCCTTTCCATTATGTTATTTTTATTTGGATCAAAAGGTGCTAGTTGTGAAGCAAAGATTGCTATTGCTATAATTACAAACAACCAAATTATAGATATTAAGGCCCATTTATTTTTTATAAGCGCAAGTAAAAATTCTTTTACATATTGATTATTTGTTTTTCTGTTTTTCATAGCTTAATTCTTGGATCTAATTTCGCGTAAACTAAATCAGTAATTAAATTAATTATTATTACGAATAGAGAAATTACTACAACTGCTGCTTGAACAAGAGGGATATCCCTATTTGATATTGCATCAAATACTGTTCTACCTAATCCAGGCCATGCGAAGATTACTTCTACTACTACAACACCGCTTATTACAAAGCCAAATTCTAAACCAATAATTGTAACAACTGGCAACCAAGCATTACGCATAGCATGCTTCATAATTACAATATATTCTGATAATCCTTTTGATCTAGCTGTTCTTACATAATCTTGGGATAGCACTTCTAACATTGAAGATCTAATTAATCTTGCATTTCTTGAAACTGAATAAAATGCTACAGCAAAACTTGGTAGAATAAGATATGTTATTGTCGTAGGTAAATTTTTAAATGCTTGAACAAATTCACCTTTAAACATTAACATTAAAAATGGAACATGTCCTGATATTGGAAGCCAACTAACGTTTAATGAAATGTATAAGATGCACATTATTCCTAACCAGAAACTTGGTATTGATTGCCCAAGCATAGCGACAGCCATTAAAGATCCATCAATCCATTTACCTCTGTAAATTGCAGCAAGAATTCCAAAAGGAATAGATCCAAAGATTGCAATTAACATGGAAAAGATTGTTAATTCTATTGTTGCTGGTAATGTTTCAAGTATTACAGTTAATGCTGGTTGTCTGTAGTAAAGAGAGTCTCCGAAATCCAATTGTACTAAGTTTGATAAATAAATTAAATATTGAATGTGCAGAGGTTTATCAAACCCAAGCATTTTCCTAGTTTCTTCTATTTCTTCAGGTGATGCTCTTTCACTGACAAATAAATAAGTTGGATCACCACCAATTTGGAGTGCAATAAATGTAACCAAGGTTACTCCAAAAATTACTAATACTGTTTGTGGGATTCTTCTTAAGATATAAAAAAACATTATAATTTATTATGATACTGGCCCCAGTATGGAGCCAGTACAAATAAAAATCAACTACTTTAAAGTAGCGTTAAACAAATCAACCTTTTCATCTCTACGTGGATTCCAGTTTACTCTGTTGCTCACACCATAGAAATCAGGTTGGAAATATAGATGAAGCCATGGTCCTTCATTGTAAAAGACTTCAAGCATTCTATCAATTTCTCTACGAATAATATATTCATCGTTAGTATTATTGATAACTTTCCATCCTTTGAACCATTCTTCATTCATCCATTTTGTATAGTTTGGACCTGAGTCAGGAGCTGATAAATCTGCCATATCGTATAGCGGACTCCAGGTAGCTCCACCTGATCCAATGAAATACATAGGACCAGCTTTTTTCTCTTTAATTAGCGGTATATAAACAGCTGACCAATCTAATATTTCACAATTTGTTTTAACTCCGACATCATCCAAGTATTGGCAAATAGCTAAAACAACATTTTTGTCATTTAAGTATCTTCCTTCACCTGCTTGTAAAGTAATTTCAAATCTTACTCCATTAGCATCTCTAGGATATCCAGCTTGATCTAATAGATATTCAGCTATCTCTGGATCATACGGATAAGGTTCTAGATTTGGGTGTGCGTTGTTTGGATTAACGATACCAGTCATTCTAGTACAAGGAGCATTTAAAAGATTTTCACAAATAGCTGGAACATTTACAGCGTATTGCAAAGCTCTTCTTACTTCAGGTTTTTGAATTGCTGCACCACCTGGAGTTACTGCAAATTCTGGTCCTTGATGAAAACCAACATACATTCTTCTAGTTCCCTGAACTTTAGCAACTTTTGCTGTGCTAGAAGCATCAATTGCTTCTACCTGGTCAGGTGATGCATTAGTTATCATATCTACATTTCCTGCAATTAATTCTGCAGTTCTTGTAGATGCTTCAGGAATAACTCTCCAAATAACGTTTTCAAAATTTGTCGGTATAGGTGGATTAGCTGCTTTTTTTAAAACAATCTGACTACCTTTATCCCATTTAACAAACTCGTAAGGTCCTGAACCAATTGGGTTTGACGCTGCTTCATCTTTAGACATTTTTTCATAAGAATCTTTACAGTGTACATAAACTTCTGCAATTAAACCTAATGCAATATGATTTGGTCCACCAAGGACAATAGTTACTTCTCTTTCACTGTCTGCTCTAGCCTCTTTGAAGTCTATAGATTTGTAAACGAAACCTGCTGAGTTACCAGTAAATGCAAGATCTTCATCTGCAACTCGGTTAAATGAATATGCAGCATCTTCTGCAGTTAGTGCCTCACCATCATGACAAGTCAAACCTTCCTTTAATGTAAATGTATATTCTTTTCCATCATCAGAAATTTTATAACTTTCTGCTAAGTTAGGGTCGATAGAACCTGATTCAGAAACTGAGTATAGCTGTCCAAAAATATGCTTCATAATATTAGCAGTATGTCTGGAGCTAATTTGTGCAGGTTCCAAACCAATGGTGTCTGTTGGCAATCCAACAACAAAAGTATCGTCTGGTGGAGCTGCTATTGTATGGGTTGATGGAAATATCAAACCAAATACAATTGCCACTCCAGTTATTAATTTTTTCATACAACCTCCAATAGTAAAATATGATTATTTAAGAAATAAGTGAATTTTAGATTATTTGAAATAGTAAATAAGTCATATTAGTGATGACTTAATGTCATGTTTAAATTAATTCTATTGCAAAAAAATACTAATAATTATCAGCTTTAATCTGTATTTTTTTTCCTGTTTTTGCTGATTTAATGCAAGCATCAACAATAACCAATGACTTAAGGTGATCAGAATTTATTTTATATATATTTTTTTTTGCTTTAATTGAGTCAAAAAAATCATTTAGTAATAGATTAGCATCATCGAACCACATTTTAATTTTTCTTAATTTAATTTTTTTTTCAACTGAAGATTTAAAGGGCTTATAATACAAATCTTCAAATTGTTTTTTTTGAATAATTATACCTTTTTCACATTCTGTCCTCCATTCAAAATTTAAAATTTGAGAATTACTCTGCCAATTTCCAACGTAGTTTATTATTATTCCATTTTTTAATTCTAAAATTGCATTAACATTTGTATCATTTTTATACATAGACCATGGAGGATTTGAAGTCGTTGCAAATACACTTTTAATATCTGAGTCATAAACATATCTTATCAAGTCAAAATGATGAATTGATTGTTCCCACAACATTGGTTGATCCATAGTAAGAGGATATTTATTTAATCTTTTTGTTGTTCCATCTCTCCACCTTTCATAAACAAATCTTGCAAATTTTGGTTGCCCAACTTTATTAGAATTAATTAACTTTATTTTTTCTAAAGTTGCAGGAAGATATCGAAAGTTTAATCCAACCATCATGATGAGTTTATTTTGGTTCATAAATTTTACTAAATTTTTCGCTTCTTTAAAATTTAGTGCAAGTGGTTTTTCAACTAAAACTGGCAAATCATATTTTGCACAAATTTTTAAATCTTTTATTCTAGATACCGGCGGAGTTGATAAAATGATCACATCTGGATTATTTTCAAAAATTGCTTTTTCTATTTTTGTATAAAATGGGATCTTGAGAGAATTTTGATTTTTTGTTTGATAATTAATTTCACATATTGCAATAAGCTTAGCTCTTTTATTTTTTTGTATTACTTGAGACCAAATTTTACCTCTTGGGCCATAACCAACTAAAACTACCCTATAAGTTTTCATAATTTCTAATTAAATTAATTGCTTTTTGGAAAGTAGTCCATTTTTTAAAGAATATTCTATTAATATAAATTGAATAAGTAGCATTGTTAATTGTATTTTTTTCTGAGAGTTGAATAAAATCTTTAGATCTAGATTTATTAGATATTTTATTCATAATATAAATATCTTTATAACAATAAGGTGAAACTAAATTAAGTATCTTAAAATGCTGATTATTGATAATTAAACTATTTAATGCTTTTGGTATGTCATTAACAAATGTCCAATCTCTAAGTGTATTAAAATTATTTGTTTTTAAAATTTTATTTTTTTTGTTTTCATTTAGCCATCTCTGCATTTGTGATGTATTCAATCTACTCCATTTTATTTTTTCAAAGCCATTATAGATATTCCCAATTCTTAATATTGTAAATTTTATTTTATTTTTACTACAAAATTCTTTTGAGATTCTTTCTCCTATTAATTTTGATTTTGTATAACTGTCTAATGCAAATGTTTTTGATCTTTCATTATATTTATGTTTTGAAAATTTTCTATAAACAGCAGTTGAGCTTACAAAGAAAAATTTTTTGCAGTTAAGTTTCTTTGCGAGTATTAATGCTTTTTTAGTTAAATTGATATTAGCATTATATAAACTTTTGTTTTCATTTTTATTTGATTTCGTAATAGCTGCGTTGTGAATAAAAATATCACAGTTTTTAATTTTGTTACTTTTTTTTTTAGATAATAGATTTTCTTTCAGAAGAGTAATATTTTTATCTTTACAAATTTTATAAGAAAAACTTATATCAGTTGCATAAATTTTGTGGCTGTAAGATGATAAACCATTAACTAATGCAGTACCAAGAAAACCACCTGCACCAGTAATATAAATTGAAATGATTTTAAATTCCTTGATAAGATTTATACTTTTCTAGTTCTTCCTCAGTGTAAACTTGCATTAATTCAACCTCAATATTATCAACTTCATTATCTAAAAATGCTATGAAACCCTCTGGGTGAGGATGATTTCCAACAACCTTACATGCTTTGCATTCTCTAAGTGTTGCTCCCTGATCAATCATTATTTTTATAGAATCATCCAAATTTTTAACAACATAGCAAATATGATGAAGGCCTCCTCTTCCTCTTTCTTTGATCCATTTATTAAATCTTCCATCTGGTTCTTGAGATTGACAGAGTTGATATTCAATTTCCCCAATATTAAATACAGCAACTCTTGTTTTAGATTTTGGCATATCTTGTATTTGTATATCTTTGGAAATACCCATAAATTTTTTGTAATATTGTAAGGATTGCTCAATATCTTCAACTGCAAAAGCCATGTGTTTTATTTCGATAACTTCATTTTTGGTTTTTGTGTTCATATTGTAGCTACTACTTTTTTAATTCTAGAAACTGCTTCTTTAATTCTATCAGCAGGCTGTGTAAGAGAAAACCTTACAAAATCATCACAGTGATCACCGTATAAACCTCCAGGATAAATAATTACTTTGCCTTCCTCTAATAATTTTAAACAAAAATCAGTTGCGCTAATTCCTGTTTTAGAAACATTCGCATATACATAATATCCTCCTTGAGGTTCTGAATAAGGTATATTTATTTCATCTAACCCATTGCATAGTATTTCACATCTTTCTTGCATAATTTTTTTCATATCATTTACACAATCTTGAGAGCCATTTAATGCAGCAAGTGCTGCATGTTGACTAACAGCTGGGGCACAAATAGCAAAACCATGATGAATTTCTCCTAAATGAGTAATTAAATTTTTAGGAGCTGCAAAATATCCCACTCTCCAACCTGTCATACAATATGATTTAGAAAATCCATTTAACGTAATTGTTCTTTCAAACATATCAGGTAATGCAGCCACAGGTTGTGCCGTATGATTGCCAAATGTAAGACGAGAATAAATCTCATCAGATATTACTATTAAATCGTGTTTTACAGCTAGTTTAGATAATTTAACTACTTCTTCATATGGTGTAACTGCACCAGTTGGATTACATGGATTTATAATAACCAAAATTTTAGTTTTATCAGTTATCAATGGTTCCACAGCATCAGCAGTCATCGCAAAATTATTATCAATATAAGTGTTTACCATTACAGGTTTAGCCTCCGCTAACTCAGCAGCTTGAAAATATGGATTGTATCCAGGAGCAACTGCAATCATTTCATCACCTGGATTTAGAATACCAAGAGCGATTGCAAACATAGCTTCTTGACCACCAGCCGTAACAACTATCTCATCTTCATTATAACTAGCTCCACCATTTTTAACTATATCCTTACATATAGCATTCCTTAATTCTGGCATGCCCATTGGGTGTGTGTAATGAGTTGCTCCATTATTTAATGCGTGAATACCTGCATCTATTATATGCCTTGGGGTGTCTAAATCTGTATCTCCTCTTCCCATAGCAATTACATCATCTAGAGTTTGTTGTATGTTCCACATTTTTGTTACAATGTTTGATTTGTGATCTTTAATTCTAGAAGCTACGAAATTTTTATTAATCATTAAACGATACTCCATATACTTGGTTAGCTTTATTCTTTAAATATTTTAGGTATGGTAAAGGATTGAGTGTTTCACCTGTTGATCTCTCCAAAAGTTCATTTCTTGTGTATCGTCTGCCATGAGAGTGTATATTTGAAGTTAACCAATTAAGTAATGGTAAGTAATTAGCTTTATTAATATCATTCTGGATATCAGGTTTATTATTTTTCATAGTCTCCATTAATTGAGCTGCCATTACATTACCTATTGTATAGTTACAAAATGTTCCAAACTGACCGCCAGACCAATGAATATCTTGTAAAACACCTTGGCTGTCATCAGGAACCTTAAGATCTAAATATTCTTTTATCTGTTCATTCCAAATTACTGGTAAATCTACCACTTTCAAACTTTTATCAATAAGCATACTTTCGATATCTACTCTTAACATTATGTGAAAGTCGTATGTTGACTCATCAGACTCAACTCTTATGAGGCTTGGCTCAACAACATTTACTGCTTTAAAAAAATCTTCTGCCGAAACATTCTTTAGTGCCTCAGGAAAACAATCTTTTAAATCATCAAAATGGTTTTCCCAAAATATTTTACTTCTACCAATATGATTTTCATAAAGTCTAGATTGTGATTCATGAGCACCAAAACTAACTCCCCCAACCGCATAAAAACTCAAAAAATCTGTTGTCATTGCAGTTCTAGTAAATTCTTCACTAATATTTTGCTCATAAATACCATGACCAGCTTCATGCAATGTTCCAAATAAAGATGGATTAATAAAATTTTCATAATACCTTGTTGTGATTCTTACATCATCTCTTGTAAAAGAAATTTCAAAGGGATGAACAGTGCTATCTAATCTACCTCTTTCAAAATCATAACCAAACTTATTTGCAATTTTTGTAGAAAATTCAATTTGCTTATCTATTGGATATCGATTGTATAAAAAACTCTTGTCAGGTTTTTTAACCTTTGAAGTCTCCTTAAGTATATCTCCAAGACCAACTTTTAAAACATCAAATAATTTTTTAAGTGATTTGACTGTCTCTCCAGGCTCAAATCTTTGCATTAGTGCATCATATGGGTGATCTTCAAATCCAATACAATGAGCTTGTTCAATAGCAATATTTACCTGTTCTTCCAATAATGGTTTAAAGATACTAAAATCTTTTTTTTCTCTTGCCTCAGCCCAAGCATTATGAGCTAAAGGTTCTATTTCAGCCTTTCTTACTTGAATTTTTTCTGGAATTTTATCATGATATTCAATTGCTTCGTTTAAGTGTTTAAGAGTTTTTCTTTCAAAACTGTCTTTATCTAAATTGTGAGTTTCGTTATCTGATTCATCTATTAACTTTCTCATTTTTGGCGATAACAAAATTTCTCTTGCTACAGATGTAAGACTTCCTATTTGTGATCCCCTACTATTTGCACCTTTTTTCGGCATTTTAGTTCTAGAATCCCAAATTAAAATGTTCATGGTATTTAAAACATCGTTAAATTTTCTAATCTCTTGATTTAAATTATTAAATGAATTTCCCATAAATTTTGTATCTAAATTGTTTTTATAATTTTAGAAATAGATAATTTATCATTTTGGTGGTGATTATTTTGCAATATCTAAGCAATATTTAGATTACTTTTTATCAACACTGAAATGACAATTTTGTTATTCTTTATTTAAATCAAACAAGTTATTTCTTTATTTGTGATTTCGAAATTAAAAACTAACGAACAAAATTTAGTTAAAATGTCAATTGGCGGTTATGCAACTCAACCTTCTTTTAAAAATCCCGGTTATATTCCTAATAATGATGGAGAAGCTGTAATTTATCCAGGAATGTTTGGTGTAGTAAATAATATTAAAGTTGGTGATAATGCCTTCGGTTGGGCAGGTGATCACATTGAACCAGGTGTTTCAATAGATTCTGAAAATCCTCATGAGCATTTTGCTTTACATTACTTAGTCTGCACTGGAAATAAAGCTATAGTAAGATCTGGACAAGCGAAGGGAGCAATTGGTATAGTTACTGGTGAGCACGCTAGGAACTTAATTCATTTTGAAAGTAAGACATTAGATAAGATTTGTATTGGAGATCAAATCGATATTATTACTCACGGTAGAGGATTAAAGTTGCTAGATTTTCCTAATATTGAAATTAAAAAAATTGATCCAAAACTTTTAAAATCAATGCTTGTAGGTGTAATAAAAAAGAAATTGATTGTTGATGTAGCTATCGAACTGCCAATTCGTATTATGGGATCAGGTGCAGAATTAAATTCTGAATATGTCGATCAAGATCTTATGTCAGGAGATAGAGATTTAATGAAAAAATTAAAGATTGATCAAATGAAACTAGGTGATTTGATTGCAATTAATCATGCAGATCATCGATGGGGACGATCTTATAAAAAAAATTATATTAGTATTGCTATTTGCATTCATGGAGACTCTGTAATGTCAGGTCATGGCCCTGGTATTATGACGATAATGACAGGTAAAAAAAATGATTTGGGTTGGAAAATTAATAAAAAAGCAAACATTAAAAATTTATTAAAAATAAGAAAATGAAAATAGAAACTAACGAAAAATTATTAGTTAATGTAAGTGTAATGGGATCTGTGTGTCAACCAAATTATCAAGGTTTACCTGCAGAACCTTATCGTCTTGATTCTGAGGGGAGCCCTTTTCTATTGCCCACATGGGGGTCTATAGTTCATAATGTTTCAGTTGGTGATTCTGCTTTTGGTTGGGAAGCAGATTGTATTCATCCAGGTGTCTCTATTAAATATCCTAGTGAAGGAGGAAATAGAGGATTAAACATTTTATCATGTGTTGGCAATAAAGCAGTGTTAATGAGCGGTGAAGCCAAAAACTCAGTTGGATTTGTATCTGGTAAATCTGGAAGGTTTTCAGAGCAAATAATTATTCATTTTGAGAAAAAAGTAAGAGAAAAAATATCTATTAACGATAAGATTTTAATAAAATCATTTGGTGTAGGACTCAAAATAAAAAATTTTGAAAATGTTTACTGTAAAAGTTTGTCACCTGAAATTTTTAATAAAATGAATATTAAGATTAAAAATAAAAAACTTTTAATACCAGTTACACATGTAATTCCAGAACACTTGGTTGGAGCTGGATCAGGTTTAACTAGTGAATCAGGATCACTACATATCCAAACAACGGATATTTCTGAAATGAAAAAATATAAACTTAATAGTCTTCGTTTAGGCGATTTTGTATATATTGAAAACTATGACAGTAGTTATCAGCATGGATTTTTAAGAAAAGCTTGGGCTGTTGGGATTGTTGGACAAACAAACGGCCCTAGAGCAGGTTATGGACCAGGTCTTACTGTGCTTATGTCATCGAAAACAGATAATGGTATTCCAAAATTAAATTCAAATTCAAATATTGTAAATTGTTTAAAATTTAAGAAATAAATTAATGCAGAATATAAATATGACATTAGTAGATTTTAAACATCTAGAAATTTTTGTACTTAATTCTTTTTTGGCTATGGGATTAAAGAATGAAGATGCAAAGATTTTTACTGATGCACTAATATTTTCAGAATTAAGGTTTCATAGTGGTCAAGGCCAAGGTGTTCAAAGAATCACCACCTATTACAATAGAATTAAAAACAAAGAAGTAAACATAAATACAAATTTTGATATAGTAAAAGAAAGCTCGTCATTAGCTCTAGTAGATGCCAAAAATGGTATAGGAACAATTCAAGCTTCTAAGTGCATGGACATTGCAATAAACAAAGCAAAAAAAGAAGGTGTGGGACAAGTAATTATAAAAAACTCAACTCATTATGGCTCAAGTTCTGTTCATGCTGTGAGAGCAACAAAAAAAAATTGTATAGGAATTGTTTATACTAATGCAGGTCCTGAAATGGCTCCGTGGGGATCTAGAAGTGGTGGTGTTGGAACAAACCCCTGGGGTATTTCTTGTCCAACAGATAAAGGTTATCCATTAATCTTAGATATTGCATTAACAACTGCAGGAAAAGGAATGATGAGATGGCATGAAAGAGAAAAAATACCTATGCCAAATGATTGGGCTCTTACAAAAGAAGGTAATGAAACAACAAACCCTTCTGAAGCAATGGATGGGTATCTTTTAGGAATTGGCAAATACAAAGGGTATGGTTTGTCGTTCATGACAGATATATTGACCGGAGTTATTAGTGGTGGTGGTTATGGATTAATGCCTTATTCAGATCCGAAAAAACTTGATGTTTCTCATTCTTTAACAGCTATTGATATAGAATGGTTTATGGAAATTAAAGATTTTTATTCTCGTATAAATGATTTCGTTAATACACTAAAAAATTTACCACTTAGACCAGGTTTTGATGAAATTTTAGTACCCGGTGATCTTGAGCATAGAAGAGTTAAAGAGAAAATAGAAAATGGAGTACCTATTGATAGTGAAGTTATTGATTCTTTTAATGTGCTCGCAGAAAATTTAAACATAGATAGACTTAAAATAAAGTAAAATGACTAATTTTAACAAAATTGAACCCTTAAGTTATAATTTCTACAATCAGACAAGAAAGTTGCTTTTAAACTTCATAGAAGAAAAAGGTCTAGAAGGATATCTAGTAACCAATCCTGCGAACATATTTTATTTTACTGGATTTTTTTATGTAACAAATGAAAGACCGTCTGGCTTCTATATAAGTAAGGACAGTAAAAGTAAGTTGTTTATTCCTCTTTTAGAAAAAGAAAATTCAGAAAACACAGTAGTTGATAACATATTAATTTATGAAGAATTTCCAGGAAAAATTAATCCATATTCTTTTATGGCTGAAAACATTAATGAAAAAAATATTGGTACAGATATTAATAATATAAAAATTATTGATCAAATTAAAAATAATTTTCAAAAACTAGATTTTGAAGCTGATATTAAAAATTTTAGATATCAAAAATTGGAAGAGGAAATAAATTTAATAAGTGAAGCTGCCAAATATGCAGATCTAACACTAGAGTTTTTAAAAGATCATGCAGATCATATGATTAATAATCAGACCAATGAAAGAGAATTAGTTAAATTTTGTACTGAAGAAGCTAAAAAGGAAATGTTAAACAATTTATCAGCAGATTTTGATGAGACCCCATGCAATGTTGTGGCAACTATTCATTCTGGACCAAGAGGGGCTTTTCCTCATGGAAAATCATTAAGTAGAATACCAAAAAAAAATGAGACGCTTATTTGTGGAGTAGGTGCTTGTGTTGGAGGTTTATATGCTGAGTCGGGTGTAACTTTTATTCTTGGTGAACCAAATCATGATCAAATGAACATTATAAATACAATGAAAGAAGTAAATGACGAAGTAATAAGCAATCTTAAAGAAGGAATTAAGTGTGAAGATATTAATCAAATTGCAACAAGAATATACAAAGATAGTGGTTATTTTGAATTTGTAAGACATCGTATTGGACATGGCATGGGTTTTGAAGGGCATGAAGCACCATGGCTATCTCCTGGAGACAAAACAGTATTAAAAAAAAATATGATTTTTTCTAATGAGCCAGGTATTTATAGACCTAATATTGATGGATATAGAACTATAAGTTCAATGATTGTAGAAACTAATAATGGAAGACAAATTTCAAAATTTTTAGATAAAAGTATTGATAACAGAATTATAAACTTAAACTAAAGGAAAAAATTTATGCCAGAAGCACCTGCTTGGAAATTTAGAAAGATAATTAAACCACTATTTGATTTACAAAAAGAAAACATAATATTTAAATGTAGAGTAATTGAAACAAAATCTTTGACAGTAATTGAAAATGGTTTTGTCGAAATAGATAATGGAAAAATAATAAAAGTAGGATCTCAATCTGATTTAGATAGTAATTTGAATTCCAAAAAAGTTCTAGATTTTGCAGGTCATACAATTTTACCTGGGCTTATGAACTCTCATGCCCATCTAGCCTGGGATGGAACGCATGATTTAGCTCAGCAATCACTTGATGATCCATCTGAAATTTCTGCTTATAAATCTTGTGCCAACATGTTGAAATCATTGAGAGCGGGTGTAACTCTCGTTAGAGATTTAGGAATGAATAAATCTAATATTTTTGCAAAGCAAGCAATAGAACAAGGCATTTATCCAGGACCAAGAGTAAAGATATGTGGAGAAGCCATAGTTCAAACAGCAGGACATACATATTGGTGTTGCCGTGAAGCGTCAGGAGCTGATGAGATGCGAAGAGCGGTACGAGAACAAGTTGGTAGTGGTGCAGATCTAATAAAAATTATGGCTTGTCATGATACATTAGAGTTTACTGATGAAGAGTTAGAAGCAGTTATCGATGAAACTCATCGAAATGGATTATATATTACAGCACATGCTACATTTGATTCAGCAATTAGCAGAGTAACAGAATTTGGAATTGATTGTATTGAACATGGAGGTCCAATGTCAGATGCAACAATTGAAAAAGTTGCTAAAAAAAATATTCCAATATGTACGACGTTTTCACCTGTAGTAATGCAAAGTAAGGAAGAAATAGCAAGGGAGTATAATATTCCGGAATGGAAAATAAAAGAACGACAAAAAATTGTTAAAGATAAATCAAGATTTGATTCGCTTGTAAAAGCAAGCAAAGCAGGGATTGATATTATTTTTGGAACAGATGCAGGTTCACCAGTTGTACCACATGATGCTATAGTTCCTGAAATGAAGTTTATGATAGATCTTGGTGTAGTTAAAAATAATTTAGATGCTATTCAATCTGCTACTTACAGAGCAGCAAAAGTAAATAAAATTGAAGACAAATTAGGATCAATTGAAATTGGTAAAGATGCAGATCTTATTATTGTGGAAGGAAATCCTGATAAAAATATAGATGATTTATCTAATGTAAAACAAGTTTATATTCATGGAAGTAGATTAATATAGTGAGCATAGTTTTTAACAAATCTAAAGAAATATCACTAGACGATGAGACATTAAGATCAGATCTTTTAAAAATAGCTTCCGGTATGGATAATGTAATTGCTTTAGGAAGAGGAGATCCAGATTTTCACACACCTCGACATATAGTTGAAGCTGCAAAAAAAGCTCTTGATGAAAATAAACATCATTACACACCTCCAACTGGACTACCAGAATTGAGAAAGTCAATTTCTAAGAATTTTGAACAAAAATATAATTTAGATTATTCTGAAGATGAAATAATTATCACAGCTGGTGTTCAAGAGAGTATTGCTCTTGCAATGATTTCATTGTTAAAAGCAGATGATGAAGTTTTAATTACCTCACCAAGATTTACTACTTATGATTTAACAGTAAGAATGTGTAATGCCAAACCTGTACCAGTTCACACATACGAGAAAGATAATTTTGCATTGATGCCAGAATTAATTGAACAAAAAATTACTAAAAAAACTAAGTTGCTTGTTCTTGTTTCACCAAACAACCCTACTGGAGCTGTAACACCTCCAAGTAATATTAAAAAAATTGCTCAAATAGCAATAGATAATAATTTAATTGTAATATCAGATGAGATTTATGCTGACTTAATTTATGACTCGCATGAACATCTATCAATTGGTTCACTTGAAAAAATGAAGGAAAGAACATTAACCCTTAATGGTTTTTCTAAAACTTATGCGATGACTGGTTGGAGAGTTGGATATATTGCAGGTCCAAAAGATATTATAAATAAAATGACTGAAATAAGACATGCCTTATCCATAAATTCATGTACATTTTCTCAATATGGAGCTTTAGCTGCTTTAGATGGTCCTCAAGAAGAGATTAATAAAATGAAAAATGAATATAATGATAGAAGAAAGTTTAGCATGAAGGCCCTTAGTGATATTGGTTTTACATATGGTGATCCAGGAGGTGCTTTTTATATTTATACAAATGTATCAAATTCAAATATGACTGCTTCAACTTTTTGTAAGGAATTACTTATTAATACAGGTGTTCTTATGTTTCCTGGTACTTTATTTGGTGACGAAGAGGATAAATATATACGTTTGTCTTATTTACAACCTCTTGAAAAAATAGAAGAGTCAATGAAAAGGATTAATAATTTTTTAAGATGATTAAAAAAGAAAAAGATAAATTTGTTGGAATTCAAATAAGTCCAATTTCATTTATTGATGAGGGAATTGATAATGTTTTGGATACTTTACAAAAACGTGTTGGTGTAAATGTTATACTAATTGGGACTGTTTCATGGCTTGGATTAAAATCAGGAAGATCAGTGTCTTGGGAAATAGATGGTTGGCCAGATCACGGAATTCCAGAACCATTTTCAATGAAAGGTGGAGCATATTTTGATCCAGATCCTAAATTTTATAATAAAACTTTTATAAAAGATTTTAAAGCCCAAGACAAAGAAATGAAAAATAAAGATATTTTAAAAATGGTTATTCCTAAAGCAAGAGAAAGAGGAATGAAAATTTTTATTGAATTAATGGAACCATTTTTCAATTATGCAGGTCATGGCTCGGCTACAGGAGTAGACATTCCAAATTTAGTTCAATGTATGGAAGTAGATGTCTTTGGAAAAATTAGCAAATCACCCTCTACAAGTAATAAAAATTATAGAAATTGGATCTTATCAATGATTGAAGACCAAGTTGCTAATTATGATATTGATGGCGTTATGTGGTGTAATGAAAGATATTCACCTCTAGATCAGTTATTTCAAGGAAATGCACCTGGTGATTTTTCAGAAGATTTTTTACTAGAAGCCAAAACTTTTAATTTAAATATTGAAAAAATAAGAGACTCTCTTTTAACATTATATGAATTCTTTCAAGAATCTTTAAATGGAAAAAAATTTGTTGATGGAAACTTAATTGAATTTTTTAGAATATTATTTGATAAACCTGAAATTTTAGAGTGGGAAAAATTTTGGCTTAAAAGAAATAAAGATTTAGACAAAGAAATTTATGGTGTAGTAAAATGGATAAAACCTAATTTGTCTTTTGGGTTAAACGTTTGGAATAGAAATCATTTTAATTTTATTAGAAAAATACAATGGCCTTGGAAAGAACAGGTAGGTTATTCAGATTGGGTGAAACCTATAACTTATCAGCATCAATCAGGTGAAATATTTCATAGAGAAATAAATATATTTGGGAAAACAATCTTAAATGAATTATCTAATTCTGAGTTGGTTTCATCTTTTTCTAAAATTTTAGGAATTAACGAAACTAGCTTAGATAATCTTATAGAAAGAGGTTTAGATCCAGATACATATATTTATACTCAATGTGCAGATGCAGTTAGGGGTGTTGAAGGTGGCTCCAAAGTATATATGGGCATTGGTATCGATGCACCTCGATCATCAAAAGAACAGGCAATCTGTACACCAGATATCGCATATAGATCGGTTTTAGCAACGTATAATGCTGGAGGTGAAGGGATAGTATTGTCGCCTAATTATTCATCTATGAAACTGTCAAATCTTGATGGAGTAGCAAAAGCATTAAAAGAATTAAAAATTTTTGAATGATGATTACTAATTGTGACTTGATTATAAAAAATGGAAAAGTTTTTGAGAAAAATAAATTTAAAAAAAATCATATTGTAATCAAGAATGGTAAAATTTTTAAGCTAACAAAAAATATAAAATCTTTTAAATCTAAAAAAATTATCAATGCAGACAAAAAAATTGTTATTCCTGGAATAATTGATATTCATTTTCATGTTAGAGCACCATCATTTCCTCAAAGAGGTACAGTTCAAAGTGAAACTAAAGCTGCAGCGAAGGGTGGAATAACTACACTTTTTGAAATGCCTATAAGTAATCCGTGTATGTCAAATGCTAAAGTCCTCAACTATAGAAAAAAACATTTTGATGAGAATACTTACATTAATTTTGCTATGATTCCTGCTTTAGGAAAATTTAATGATAAAAATCTAAATGGATTAATAAATAGTGGAGCTATTGCTTTTAAAGTTTTTACAATTACTCCTCCAATTGATAGAAAAAGTGAATTTGAAGGATTGTGTTTTCCAGAAGAAAAAAATATTCTTAAAGCATTAATACATGCTAAAAAATCAAATTTAACAACAATTTTTCATGCAGAAGATCAGAGTTTACTTGATCATTTTGAAAAAAAACAAAAAAATTTTAAAAGAAATAATCCAGCAATGCATAATGCTATGAGACCTGCTGTTGTAGAAGCAAGTGCAATTGAAAAAATACTAAGGTTAAATTCAATTGTAAAAACTAAAGTTCATATTGCTCATGTGACTTCAGAACTATCCTTAGAAGTAATTTCTAAATTTAAAAATAAAGGTCAAAGTATAACTGCAGAAACGTGTCCACATTATTTATTTAAAAATGAAAAGGATGTAATTAGATCAGGTCCATTTGGAAAGATTAATCCACCAATAAGGAATCAAAAAGATCAAAAAAAATTATGGTCAGCTCTTAAGAATAAAACTCTTGATATTATAGCTTCAGATCATGCTTCTTTTTCATACAAGGAAAAAATAAAAGGGAGACAGAATTTTCTTAAAGCACCTCCAGGAGCACCTAGTGGTGAATTAATGTTACCACTTATGCTGAAAGCTGTTTCAGAAAAAAAGATCAAATTAGAAAAAGTAATTGAACTGATGTGTATTAATCCAGCAAAAAGATTTAATATTTTTCCAAATAAAGGGTTAATTAAAAAAGGATCTGATGCAGATATAGTTATTTTAGATATGAATAAGAAATGGACTGTGGATAAAAATACCCTTGTTTCAAAAGGAAAAAACTGTGCTCATCTATATTTTGGGGAAAAAATTAAAGGAGAGATAAATAAAACTATAGTTAATGGAAATGTGGTTTATGATGGAAAAAAATTTTATAGGAATAGAAATATGAATAATTTTGTATCTCCAATAAGAAAAAATTAATATGAATAGTGAAAACTTATTAAGTATAAAGAATTTAAAAACACATTTTACTGTTGGTAAATCAGTTGTTAAAGCTGTTGATGGTGTTTCTTTTAATTTAGAAGCAGGAAAAACTTTCGCGATAGTTGGGGAATCAGGCTCTGGTAAATCTATTACAGCATTATCTATTATGGGCTTGTTACCAAATAACTTAGCACAAACTGAACGAGGTGAAATATTATTTGATAATAAAAACTTAATTGATCTTGAAGAAAATGAAATGAGAAAAATTAGAGGAAATAGAATCTCTATGATTTTTCAAGAACCTATGACAAGTCTAAATCCAGTTTATGATTTATCTTATCAGATTTCAGAAACAATTATTCTTCACCAAAAGAAAAGCAAAGAACAAGCAAGAAAAATAGCTATCGAAATGCTAGATCTTGTAGGCATTCCTGAACCTCAAAAAAGAATTGACTCCTACCCTCATGAATTATCTGGTGGAATGAGACAAAGGGCAATGATCGCAATGGCTTTAAGTTGTAATCCTAAAATTTTAATTGCTGATGAACCTACAACTGCTCTTGATGTTACAATACAAGCTCAAATTATAGATTTAATGCAAGAACTGCAAAAAAAACTTGGGATGTCGATTATATTTATTACTCATGATCTTGGAGTTGTTTCTGAAATATCAGATCATGTAATGGTAATGTATTTAGGTAATGTTATGGAAATTGCAGAAACATCAGAATTATTTAATAATCCGCTACATTCATATACTAAGTCATTAATTGATATAGCTCCTCAAATTTCGGATGAAAAAAGAGAAATTAAGGTACTAAGAGGTGAAATTCCTAGCCCAACAAACCCACCTTCTGGTTGTGTTTTTAGAACTAGATGTCCTAATCCTGGTATAGGCTGTAAAGGTGGAGATATTGATATGGGTTTGATTGAGGCTAGACCCGGACACTGGGTTGATAGATGTTGTTATGAGAGTAGTCAAACATGATTAGAGTAGAAAATATAAAAAAATATTTCCCAATAAAAGATGGATTTTTTAACAATAAATCGGGAGATGTAAAAGCAGTTGAAAACGTTAGCTTTGAAATTCCTGAAGGAGAAATTCTTGGTCTTGTAGGAGAATCTGGATCCGGCAAGAGCACACTCGGAAGAGCAATCATTAGATTAATTGAGCCTACTCAGGGAAATATTTTTTATAAAAATAAAAATATTACAAAATTATCAGATAGTGAAATGAGAAAATTACGAAAAGATTTTCAAATAATTTTTCAAGATCCTTATGCCAGTTTAGATCCAAGAAAGAAAGTATTTGATATTATTTCTCAAGGTCTCAAAGTTCATGAAAAAATTGATAAAAATTCAATGAATCAAATAGTGGAAGAAATAATTCAAGATGTTGGTTTGCAAAAAGAACATTTAAATAGATATCCTCATGAATTTTCAGGGGGACAGAGACAGCGCATAGGTATAGCTAGAGCGTTGGTTCTTAATCCAAAATTCATAATAGCTGATGAACCAGTGTCAGCTTTAGATGTAACTATTCAAGCTCAAATTCTAAATTTAATTTTAGAACTTAAAAAAAAATATTCTTTAACAATTCTTTTTATTTCTCATGATCTTTCAGTAATTAATCAAATAGCTGATAGAGTTATGGTAATGTACTTAGGTCATATAGTAGAAGTTGCAAATACAAGTAATTTATTCTCAAATCCTCAACATCCTTATACTAGATCTCTTATTGAAACTGCTCCACAAATATTTAGAAAAAATAAAAAGAAAACTTTACTTAAAGGTGATATTCCTAGTCCTATTAATCCTCCTTCAGGTTGTGTTTTTCGAACACGATGTCCAAACCCTGGTATAGATTGTAAAGGAGGAAATATTGAAATGGGATTGATTGAAATAGAGCCTGGACATTGGGTAGACCAGTGTTGTGCAAATTGTAATTAGTTAAATTACATTTTTAATATTATGAATAAAAAACTATTTGTAATTTTTTTATCTTTATTAGGGACTGCAACTGCAGCGATGATGGTGTCAGGGATAAAACTTCTTTCTCAAGATTTAAATCCATTTATCATCGCATTTTATAGATGCTTATTTGGTGTCATTATTATGATGCCTTTTATGTTGTATAGTCATCCTCAAGTATGGAAAACACATAATTTAAAGCTACAATTCATAAGATGCTCAATAAATGTTTATTCTATGATTAGTTGGTTTACAGCAATAGGAACAATGCAGTTAGAAAAGGCTGCAGCTATTGGGTTTACCACACCACTTTTCACAACTATTCTTGCTATTATATTTTTAGGAGAAGTAATTAAAATACAGAGGATTACAGCTTTAATTGTGGGATTCATTGGTATTTTAGTTGTTATAAGACCTGGATATATACCTTTTGAAAGTGGTACTTTATGGCTATTGTCAGCTGCATTAACTTTCTCAATAGTAATTATTATAGTTAAAAAACTTACAGAAAAAGATTCAAGTTTAACAACTACGTTTTATCAAATGGCTTTTATGGTACCGCCAACATTTTTACTAGCATTAATATTCTGGGAAAATATTACCATAAACCAAGTTATAATATTTATCTTTGTTGCATTAGCAGGATTTGTAACTCAATTTAGTTTTGCACAGTGTCTAAAGATGGCTGATACTACATTTATTATGCCTATACAATTTACAAAATTAGTTTGGCTTTCTATTATTGGATATTTATTTTTCCAAGAGTTACCAGATTACTGGACATGGATTGGAGCATCAATAATATTTGCCTCTATTCTTTTTATAACCTACAGGGAAGCAGTAAATAAGAATAGTGTACTTAAATCTAAAAAAGTTAATAAATTGATTTCTAACTATCAATAGGTTTATTTAATTAATCTAAGAACATTTCTTGATAAATCTTTAATATTGTTTGGAGTCATATATTGATGACATGGAAGGTTAATTATTTCAGAACTTGTCTTTTCTGTAATTCTCAAATCATAATTATTTTTTATATTTTTGTAACATTTGTCCATATGATTAGGAGGGATATAACTGAGTTTTACAAGAGGGTTTATAGAATTGAGTTTATCAAAAATTTTATCTCTATTTTTTACTCTTATTGTAAAATTTCTCCAAGCTGATTTTGCTTCCTGTAAAGTATGTTGAAATTTTATTTTTTTTGAAAATAAAATTTCTTTATAAATTTCAGCATTACGATTCCTTAGATCTATATATTCATTTAATTTCTTTAATCTTATATTTAAAACCGCAGCATTAATTGTACTCATTTTAGAATTATATCCTACAATATATGATTTCACTGGCCATTTTTTTGGCCTTTCTCTTCTGCCATAATCTCGAAGTTGAAGTAATTTATTATATAAATCTTTATTATTTGTTGTGATTATTCCTCCTGGACCTATGCCGTCTAATATTTTTCCAGGGTTTGTGCTAAATACACTACAATCACTGAGGCATCCGATTTTTTTATTTTCATATTCAGCTCCTGTTGCCAAACAAGCATCTTCAATAACTTTTAATTTAAATTTTTTTGCAATTGATTTGATTTTTGACATTTTACATGGGTTGCCAAACATATGTACTGGTAAAATTACTTTAGTATTTTTAGTAATATTTTTTTCAATTATATCTTCATCAATATTTAAAGTGTTCGCTTTTATGTCTATCCATTTTATTTTTGCTCCAACTAAGCTAATTGCATGACTTGTTGGGATATCAGAATTAGAAACGGTAATTACCTCATCATTTTTGCTCAAATTGAATGTCTTTAATGCCAGAAGTAAGCCCATAGAACCAGAAGATACTGTGACACAATATTTAACACCACAATATTTTTTAAAATTTTCTTCAAATTGTTCAACTTCCTCTCCCATTTCTAGGATACCTCTATTTAATACACTTTCAATTTTTGAAAGAATTTGTTTTTTATCAGCTAAAAAATGCTTTGTTAGGTCATACATATTTATTAACTATAAATAATTATCTTGAATAGTGCCTTTTAAAACTTTGAATACTTCCATGAAGTTTTTGATACTCATATATTCTTTTGGATTATGACTACCATTCTTATTTCTTATAAATAGCATTATAGAAGGTATGCCATAATTAGCAAAAACACTCGCATCATGCCCTGCTCCACTTGCCATAGTTTCAAATTTTATTGAAATCATTTTAGAGTAGGCTTGAAATTTTTTTATTAATTTTTTATCCATCAAAGCCGGTTCTGAATTTGTTTCTTTACCTAAAAAGAATTTTGTATTAGTTTTTTTTTCGATTAATTTAATTTTTTTAATTAAAATTTTTTTTGTATATTCTAGTGTTTTTTTTGAGTTACTTCTTACATCTATACAAAAATTAACAAGACCAGAACTTTTTGCAAAAGAATGTTCTTTATTATCAGTAAAAAATTGTCCAAATGTAATAACTAAATCTTTTCTTTTTTGAAGTTGTTGTTTCCAAAAAGTATTCATTTCATTTACTAAATTAGATACTGCAACAACAGTATCTTTTCTATAATCATAAGGAGTCGCCCCAGAATGCAAATATTCACCCTTACATACAGCATCTCTGAATCTAAAACTTCCTCTAATACCTGTAACAATTCCCAGTGGTATTTTCTTTTTTTCTAGAATTGGTCCTTGTTCTATATGTGGTTCAATAAAAAATTTAAAATTTTTTACATCAAATTTAATTTGTTTTTTAAATACTTTATTAGCGCTAAATCCTGATTTGTTTATATGGTATGCTAGAGATTTCTTGGTATCTGATCTTTTTAAAGAGTCTAATAACTTATTATCAAATTTTCCAATTGCAATTTTACTTCCAATATAACTATATGGAAACCAACAGCTTTCCTCGCCTCTAATACCCATAACTGA
>CACJRM010000009.1 GCA_902595805.1 uncultured Alphaproteobacteria bacterium
AGGAAATGTAATACTTGAAGCATTGGCTAGTGGAACACCAATTGCTGCATATCCAGTAACCGGGCCCATAGATGTGTTAACAGATGAAAAGATTAACACTTTAGATAATAACTTGTTACAATCAGTTAAGAAGGCACTTAAAGTAAAAAGAGTTGATTGTAGAAATTTTACTCTTAAATTAACTTGGGACAAATGTGTGAATGAATTTTTAGAATTTATGGTAAAAGTTTAGTTATTTAGGGTAATTTTATAGTGACATTTTCTTTAAGACAAAAAATACTAGCAGAATTTATCGGGACATATTTTCTTGTACTAACAGTTGTAGGTAGTGGAATTATGGGAGAGTTAATGTCAAATGACCTTGGTATAATATTACTAGGAAACACTATCGCAACAGGTGCCATTTTATATGTAATTATTTCTATGTTTATTAATATCTCAGGAGCGTACTTTAATCCTGCTGTTGTATTAAGTGATATTATCAAAAAAAATATTCCTATTAATTACGGAATAATTTTTATTTTTACTCAGATTATTGCTGGTATATTTGGTTGTTTAACTGCAAATTGGTATTTTGAATATCCTATAATTGAATGGTCACTCAATGAAAGAGTTGGGGTATTTAAATTCTTTTCAGAAATAATTGCAACTGTTGGATTATTATTAACTATTTTTATATTAAAAGAGGTAAACAAGGAAAGAATAGCTATTGGTGTAGCTCTATTTATTACCGCAGGATATTGGTTTACTTCATCAACAAGTTTTGCAAATCCAGCAGTAACTATAGGAAGAATGTTTACAGATAGCTTTAGTGGGATAAGTCCATCAAGTGTTCTAGGTTTTATTTTAGCTCAGATTATTGGTGCTCTTATTGCTACAGTTATTGTTAGATTGTTTTTTAAAAATTAGTTCAACATATTGTACAAGTAGCCTTCACGGATTCCATATCTTACAAAAATAATATTTTTAATGTTATAAAATGAAGCAAGGCTAAATAAAATATATGTAGATAATTTTAATTTATCTAATCGATTGGGTTGGACAACATTCAATTTTTGAATTTGTTTTTTTTCCATAGAGTATAATTTGTGATAAAATATTTCTAACTCTGAAAATGGTATCATGTACCCATGTAATTTATTTTTCTTGATTCCATTTAGGTGCAAATGAAGTTTTGCAAGATTGCGCCACATGCCTCCAATAACATAAATATTTCCTACGTTTTTAGAAAATTTAAGAGATTGGTTTTTAAATTTAGAAAATAAAAAATTATCAAATTTAATTTTAGTAGTTTTGTACATATCAGATTCACTTCTTAAGATGCCAATTTTTAAACTTTTAGTTTCAAGTATGTTTTCATTTTTTATAGTACTAAGTTCTAAACTTCCACCTCCCAAGTCAGCAACTAAACCGATTGGATTTTTTATTGAACTAATTACACCTAGGGATCCGCATTTAGCCTCATTTTTTGGTGAGAGCACTTCTACTCTAACTGACTTTTTTTTCTTGAAGGGTTCAATAATTTCTTTTCCATTTATTGTTTCACGAATTGCGGCCGTTGCAATTATATGAATATCTGAGGACTCATAATCTTTTGCAATCTTAATATATTCTTCTAAGCATTTTATAGCTTCTTTTATTTTTATCGATGGGAGTTTACCTGTTTTAATATTTTCACCTAATTTTAAGAATTCTCTTTTTTGATAAAGTATTGGAAAAGGATGAATAGCTTGCGCGTATATAACTAGTCTAAATGTATTAGAGCCTAGATCAATCACTGTTATGGGATTTTTATTTTTCTTTTTAGCCATGGAAATGTATACATCTAAAGTATTAAACTCGAATGCTACAAGTCTATTTATTACGTCACGCCAAATCTAGTTGGGATAATTTAGAACTTGATGACATTGATAGGCCGCTGAATAAAAGAGGTATGAGAAACGCAAAACAATTTTCTAAAATATTAGATAAAAAAAAATTTCAAATTAATCAGATAATATGTTCTCCTTCTAAAAGAACAACTAGCACATATGATATAATTTCTAATTCATTTGATCGCTCAGTAAAATTTACAATTGATAACGATATTTATGAATGCCCACCAAATATACTTGTAAGAAAAATTAAAAAATTAAAAAAAAATACTCTTATCATTGGACACAACCCTAGTTTGATAGAATCAATTAATATTTTATGTAATTCAAATATTGAACATTTTCCAACCTGTGCTTTTGCTATAATATCCTTTAAAAATAGCTGGACTATTGATAAAATTTTAAAACCAAAAAATAAAAATTATTAAAGAAATATGAATTTTTTATGAACATGTTTTTTTTATACCTAAAAAATATAAAAAAAAATTATGTTAAAAAAAAATACCACTTATAACTATGCAAACAGGGAATTGTCTTGGCTAAAATTCAATGAAAGAGTCTTAAGTCAGACATCTGATAGTAAAATTCCACTTTTAGAAAGGGTTAGATTTTTATCAATAGCATTCTCTAATTTAGATGAATTTTTTATGGTTAGAGTAGCAGGATTGAATGTTCAAAAATTTTCACGAAATAAAAGTTTTGATGGATTAACACCACAACAACAACTCAAGCTGATAGATAAAGAAACATCGAAGATGATTTCAAATATAAAATCAATATGGATAGATTTACTAAGAGAGCTTTCAGAAAACAAAATCCATATAGATGTAGAAAAAACACTGAAAACAAAAGATAAAACATTTATTAAAAATTATTTAGAAGAAAATAATTTGGGAGTTTTAACGCCAATTATTATTGATCCATCTCACCCATTTCCTTTTATACCAAATAAAGAAACAACCTTAGTATGTCGTTTAATAAATAATAAAAAAACTTTTTATGGAATACTGAGAGTGCCAGAGGGATTAGAAAAATTTATTAAATTACCTGGTAAAAAAACACGTTTTGTATCTATGGAGACAGCCCTACTTATTTCTCTAAAAGAAATTTTCCAGTGTGATAGGGTTTTGGATAAAGGTGTTTTTAGACCAATTAGGAATAGTGAATTAGAATTAGGTGGTGAGGGAGAAGATTTATTTTTAGTATTTCAAAAAGCTATTTTTGAGAGAAGAAGACAAGAGGTAATAAGAATTGATTTTGATGAAAGTATATCTAGTCACTTAATTAAATTCATAAATAAAAAACTTAACTATAAGGATGTAAATACATATAAACTGCCAATACCCGTTAATCTTTCGAGTATAGAGTCAATTTTTTTGAAAGATTTTAAAAAATTATTTTTTCCAAAATTTAAGGTACGATTTCCTGAAAGAATTAAAGATTTTAAAAATGATTATTTTAAAGCTATAGCAAATAAAGATATTGTTATTCATCACCCTTTTGAATCTTTTGAAGTAGTGACTCAGTTTATTGATCAAGCTGCAGATGACCCAAAAGTCTTATCAATAAAACATACTTTATACCGAACTACTGATGACTCACCAATAGAAGCAAGTTTAGTTAGAGCAGCACAAAAAGGAAAATTAGTAACTGTCATTATAGAGTTGCAAGCACGTTTTGATGAAGAGCGTAACTTAAAATGGGCAAAAGAATTAGAATTAGCTGGAGCGCAAGTTGTTTTTGGCAATATTGATATGAAAACTCATGCAAAAATTACACTTGTAACAAGGAAGCAAATGAATTCTGTTGTAAATTACGCACATTATGGAACAGGTAATTATCACCCAAGAAATGCAAGAGTTTATATGGATTTATCTTACTTCACCTGTGACAAAACATTAACAAATGATGCTGCAAAAATGTTTAATTATTTAACTAGTTATTCAGAACCAACCACAATAAAAAAAATAGTATATTCTCCAATAACTGCAAGAAACAAACTAAATGAACTAATTAGAAATGAAATTACAAATGCTGGAAAAAATAAACCATCTGGAATAGTATGTAAGTGTAATTCTCTTGTTGATAAACAAATTATTGATGAATTTTATAAAGCATCTCAAAAAAATGTAAAAATTGAATTGTTGATAAGAGGAATTTGCTCTCTAATACCTGGTAAAGAAAATCTATCGGAAAATATAGTTGTTAAAAGTATAATTGGTCGTTTTTTAGAACATACGAGAATATATTGTTTTTATAACGGTCATAAATTCCCTCATAGAAAAAATATCTTGTTTATTTCTTCTGCCGATTTAATGCAAAGAAATCTAGATAGGCGGGTTGAAACATTCATCCCTATTGAAAATGAAACTGTACATGAACAAATATTAAATCAGATCTTAATTGCCAGTATGGCAGATAATACAAATTCTTGGCAAATGTTGAGTAATGGCAATTATCAGAAAAAAGAAATATCAAGCAAAGAAAAAAAATTTTCCTCTCACAATTTTTTTATCAAAAATCCAAGCTTGTCTGGGAGGGGTTCAGCAAAACTCAAATCTAGAGCTAAGTCTAATTTAAAAATTTGAAAATAGAATTTAATCCCACTCACAACAATTGGACATAGCAGGAAGAAATAATATTGTGAGTGGTAAAGAATATTTAAATTTTATTTTTTACAGACGTGTTAATAAAATATTAAGTTTTTATAAATTAAACTTATTTTTAAATTTATTAGTTTTCAAATAAATTTTTTAGTTCTTTCAATTTAATAAAAATTAAGTCTCTTACTTTTTAGTAACTATAATTTTAAAATTAATTTTTTGCATTTACAATATTTGATAGAAATTGATTTGCACATTTATCCCAAGTAAATTGCATTGCAAATTTTCTACAATCATTTCTATCAATCTTTAAAGCTTTTTTAAGTGATTTTTCAATATTGTTATCAAGGGTGTCAATTAATGAGTTTTTTAAAATATCTATAGGACCTGTTACTGGATATGCTGCCACCGGTGTGCCAGAGGCTAAAGACTCTAAAATTACATTTCCAAATGTATCTGTTTTAGATGGGAATACCAAGGCTTCAGCATTTGCATAATATTTTGCTAAGTCTTGACCTTTTTTCATGCCTACAAAAGAAACGTAAGGATATTTCTGTTGTAATCGTTGTTTTTCTGGACCATCTCCAACAACAATTTTATCCATTTTGGTTTTAATTTCTAGGAATGCTTCAATATTTTTTTCTAGAGCAACTCTACCGATGTAAACAATGTACTTTTTCATTCCTTTTCTTCTTTTTAAAGGATGAAATAATTCAGTATTAACACCTCTTGACCAAATTTTAAGATTTTGAAATTGATATTTCGTTAATTCGTCACGCATAGATACTGTTGGGACCAATACATTGCATGCATTTTTATGAAAATTTTTTAAAAATGAATACCCAATTATTTTTGGTATCATTATTCTTTGCTCTAAATATTCTGGAAATCTCGTATGAAAAGAGGTTGTATATCTCAACTTATTATTCTCACAAAATTTTTTCCCCGCTATTCCAACTGGTCCTTCAGTAGCGATATGTATAAAATCTGGATCAAAATTATTAAAAAAATTTTCTGTTATTTTTTTTGTATTAATTGCTAGTTTTATTTCTTTATACCAGGGATAGCTAAAATTAGTAAACATCATTGGGTGAAGTATGTCTATTTCGTTCTTTTCTTTTAAAAATGGATTAATATGTTGGTATGTATTTACCACACCATTAACTTGGGGAAGCCAAGCATCGGTAATGATTGCTAATTTTTTCACACTGCTACACTTTCTGGTATTTTGTTATATTTGTTGTGAAAAATTTTTTCTCTTTCAATCGACCAGTCAATAAGAGATAATTGTCCCTCTTTATTTTCCACTAGCGCAGAACAACTCTCAACCCAATCACCATCATTGCAATATAACACTCCATTTAATTTTTTTATAACGGGCTTATGAATATGGCCGCAAACAACAACATCGGCATTTACTCTTTTAGCACTATCAGATACGGCAAACTCAAAGTTAGAAATAAAATTCGTGGCTCTTTTTGTTTGATGTTTGAGAAATTGAGATAATGACCAATAAGATAAACCTAGTTTTCTTCTGACAAAATTTAGATTGTTATTCAACTTTAATATAAATTCGTATAGGGATGACCCAATACTTGCCAGCCATTTAGCGTTTAATATAACTGCATC
Source organism: uncultured Alphaproteobacteria bacterium (assembly GCA_902595805.1). GTDB lineage: Bacteria > Pseudomonadota > Alphaproteobacteria > HIMB59 > CACPNW01. Next base: position 6,107 of record CACJRM010000009.1, read on the forward strand.
AAATTCATCACCATGTAAAACAAGGGCTTTTCTCCCATCAGCTAATTTGTGTGTAAACTTATTTTTTATTGATATATTCCCTAGTGAAAAACTTGTGTAACTTTTTACAAGTTCGTCATGATTACCTGGGATAAATATTACTTTTGTGCCTTTTCTTGCTTTACGCAAAATCTTCTGGATAATGTCATTATGAGTTTGATGCCAATAAATTTTTTTTTTCATTCTCCATGCATCAATAATATCGCCAACTAAAAATAAATATTTTGAATCTGTTGATCTCAAAAATTCAAGAAGCATTTCACTCTTGCTATTTTCTGTTCCAAGATGAAGATCAGATATCCATATAGTTCTATAATATGAAACTGATTGCTGATCTTTCATTTTATTAATAAATAATAGAAAGAATTTGTTAAAATTTTATTTCAATTACATTAACTAAATTTATTTTTTTACAGAAGTATTAATTAAATATTGAGTTTTTATTACTTGGATCTAAACTATAGGTATTTTCTCTTAAAAATTTTGTAATCTCAATAAGATTGCCGATTTCTTTTATGGTTTCAAAGGGTATTCTTTGTCCAATATGAACATCAATTTTTGTTCCCATTCTTCTTTTAAGTTCATATATCATTAAAGAATATCGAAAGATTTGGCCAAGTTTATCTGCAACATGAAAAAGTTCACTATTTTGTCCTTCAAAAAAAATTGGGAGGACAGGTGATTGAGTTTTCATTATTATTTTTGAAGTAAATTGTTTCCATTCACGATCTATTGCTTTGATTCCTTTTTTTAATTTTGGTTTCGTTGAAACTGATCCTGATGGAAAAATGATTAGTGTCCCATTATTTCTTAAGTGTTCTTCGCATTCTTTACGTGCAGCGATATTATTTATTAAAGCATTTCTATTTTTTGAAAAATCAAGAGGAATAATTTTATTCTTAATAAGATCTGCTCCTTGTAAAACTTTATGCGTAATAATTTTGTAATCTTGTCTAATTTTACTAATTAAAGAGCATATTGTAAGACCATCAGCTATTCCAAATGCATGGTTAGCGATTACTACAAGTTTGCCATTTTTAGGAATATTACTTTTAGAATGATAATGTGTCTGAACACGGAGACCTAATCTTTCAATTGCATCATGCCAAAAATTCTCTGGAGGTAAATTTTCTCTTAAATAATCCTCATACAACTTACGTAACTTAATTTTACCCGTTCCCAATTCGGTTAATTGAATAATAATTTTTCCAACAGGATTAACTTCGGAGTTAGAAAAGGTAAGCGCTGGTTTATTAATTTTCATAAAATTTACTTTAAATTCTTAATTTTATAATGTTAAACAATTGTTAAAGTACTCGAAAAAGGAGAAATAAAAAATTAATCCCACTCACAATTATTGGTAATTAGCAGGAGGAAATAATACAGTGAGTGGTAAGAAGCATTTAAATTTTATTGTTTACAGATAGATTAATGGAATATTAAATTTTTATAAATTTAATTAATTTTTAACTTCATTAATTCTCAAATAAATTTTTTAGTTCTTTCAATTTATCAAAAATTGAATCTCTTACTTCTCTAAATTTATCTAATTGGTTTGAACTAAAATGATCTGATGCCGGATCATCAAATGGTATTGAAAATATCTGAGCTTTGGAATTTAAAACTGGACATACCTCTTCTTTACAAAGCGTAAAAACGGTATTTAATTCATCTCTAAATTTGTTGTCTAAACTTTCAAAATCTTTTGAATAATGTTTTGATATATCAATATCGATTTCACCCATAACCAAAATTGCATTGGGATTAACTTCTTTGGGCACTGATCCTGCACTTTGAATAATACAATTAGGATATAATTTTTTTGCAATTCCTTCAGCCATTTGACTTCTTGCTGAATTAGCAACACACATAAAAAGAATATTTTTATTTTTCATGTTAGCAAATAAATATATCCAAAAATAAATAGTGGGAGTTGTAAACCAAAGTTTGTGAGCAGAGCTCTATCTTTTGTCATATAACCAACAATTGACCAACCAACAGCACCTGTACCGTGAATAATTATATTAATCGGATAGGCATTTAAATTGGTTAATAATATTCCTGATAATATTAACGCGGTGCTAAACCACTTAATTCTATTAATTGATAAATCTGTCATATCTTCTCCTAAATTCTATAGATTGCGAATATTACACTTTACTTAAAGATAAAGATATTAATCAAATTGTAACAAAAATTTAACATTTCTTTCTTTTTTTTTGAAAAGTTCTATAAGCACGCCATGTTTGGATTAAAAAGTGCATCATTATTTGGTGATACCAAAAAGCTTGAAAGAGAAATTGATGAGTTTGTTGATATTGTCTCTGAAGTGGGCTTAGTATTTAAATCGATAGTTCCAACTTATCTCAATCATTCCGCCAATGGTAAATTTGAGGAAATGGTTGAAAAAGTAAAAGAAATGGAAAGTAAGGCTGACAAAATTACGAAAGATGTTGAGCATACTCTCTATGAAGAAACACTAATCCCAGATGCAAGAAGTGATGTGTTACGACTTCTAGAACACATCGACGAATTAATTGGAATGTACCAAGGAAATTGTTATCACTTCTCTATTCAAAAACCTAATTTTCCAAAAGAGTTTCACCAAGATTTAATTGAGTTAACAGAGACTGTTGTAAATTGTGTTGAATCACTTTGTTTGACTGTCCGATCATTTTTTAGAGATATTAAATCTGTTAGAGATAATGCACATAAAGTTACATTTTATGAAAAAGAATCTGATATAAAATTTAGTTCTCTTGCAAGAAGAATTTTTGATTCTGAATTACCTCTAGATCAAAAAATGCATCTTCGATATTTTGTAGAGAAAATTGATCGTATTTGTGATCAAGCAGAAGACATAGCTGACGAGGTTCAAATTTACGCTATTAAACGTTCCGTTTAATTTTAATGGAAATTACAATTCTAATTTTTTTATTTGGTGGTCTTTTTTTAGGTTGGTCACTTGGTGCCAATGATGCAGCAAATGTTTTTGGAACTGCAGTTGGAACACGAATGGTTAGTTTCACAAGTGCAGCAATAATCTGTAGTGTCTTTGTTATTCTAGGTGCAATTATTAGTGGAGCAGGTACAACTGAAACTTTAGGAAAGTTAGGTGCTATTAATGCATTGCCTGGTGCTTTTGCAGCATGTGTGGCTGCAGGAATATCTGTTTATTTAATGACCAAAGTTGGGTTGCCTGTTTCAACAACGCAAGCGATTGTTGGAGCAATTGTTGGTTGGAATTTATACACGGGATCTTCAACTAATCTTCAAGTTTTAATTACTATTTTAGGAACATGGATACTCTGTCCTATCATTGCAGGGGTTATTGCAATGGGTTTATTTACTTTTACAAAAAGAGTTATACTCAATAGAAAGTTACATATTCTCAGACTTGATGCCTATACAAGAACAGCTTTACTTTTAGCGGGTGCTTTTGGTGCTTATAGTTTAGGTGCAAACAATATTGCTAATGTAATGGGTGTCTTCGTACCTATATCACCGTTTACTGATGTTACTATTGGAAATTTATTTGTCTTTTCCTCAAAAGAACAACTATTTCTGCTGGGTGGTTTAGCAATAGCTGTTGGTGTTTTTACTTACTCGAAAAGAGTTATGTTTACCGTTGGTAATGATCTCTTAAAAATGACACCAGTGGCAGCATTTATTGTTGTTATATCGCATTCTATTGTTTTATTTTTATTTGCATCCCAGGGTATAAGTGCTTTTTTACAATCTATAAATCTTCCCTCTATACCCTTGGTTCCAGTATCAAGTTCCCAAGCTGTTGTTGGCGGCGTAATTGGAATTGGTCTTTTAAAAGGAGGAAAAGAAGTTCAATGGTCAATTGCAGGAAGAATTTCCTTGGGTTGGATGACGCTACCTATAATTGCAGCTTTAATTTCTTTAATTGTTTTATTTATTCTAGAAAATATTTTTAATTTAACGGTCTCTTTTTAATTAACTGCTCGATAAGAAAAAATAAAATCTTCCTGGATTTTTGACTCAATAGCCCCTTTTCTTCTTGCTCGCACTAGATCAATAGCTTCTTGTTTTTCATAATTGAATTCAACAAGTAAAATAGCAGCTATAGTGCCAGCTCTTCCTTTACCTCCACGGCAATGTAAAACTATATTTTTTCCATCTATCAATTCGTTCTTTAATAAAACTTTTGTTGTTTCCCATTTATATTTAAAATCTTTATCTGGTGCTCCCATGTCATAAATGGGTAAATGGTACCAATGTAATTTATGTTCATAAATACTTTTGACAAAGAAAGTTTTATCACACAATTTTTCAAATTCGCTATCTTCAACAAAAGAAGTAATAGAACTACAATTATTATTTTTAAATATTTCTAATTCGTTTGTTAAAATTGTTTCTTCAAATAAACCATTAGAGTTAAGACCTGGAAAAGAAGTTAATATAATTTTTCCTGCAAATGACTTAGAGTCAATAAAATCATAATTGCTAAATTGCATTTATGCTTGTTTAGCTAAAAAAGACTGTCTTGCTTCTTCTAAATAGGGGCGAAAATGTTCAACATCGGGAGTTTTTTTATCTAGAATTTTTGCTAAATCATCAAATCTTCTAAGTTCTACTGCCTCATCCATAAAAGGTTTGCTGATAAACGCATCTGCTTCTTCTTTTGTGAAAGGACCACCTTGAACTTTTAACGAAAGTTTCGATGCTTCTGATAGACTATCATAATAACCTTCTTCAACACTTGATAAATATCTTTTTGAATCAACATGTGCTCTAATTGGTAAAATAACATCCTCACCAAAATATTTTTTTAAAAAATCAGCGCCTAAGTTTTCATGATGACCATCTTTTCCTTCATGAATGGGATCGCCGTCCTCATAGATAAGGTGGCCAACATCATGCAGTAATGCTGCAGCAATTGTTGGTCCTGGTAATTTATGTTTTTCAGCAAGTTCAGCACATTGGAGTGCATGCTCAAGCTGGGTCACATCCTCATTACCATATTGAATATCAGCACCTTTTGTTTTCAAAAGATCTAAGAGGTAATCTACGATATTTTCTTCCATTCTCATTTATAATTAACTTATTAGAAAATAAATTCAATTCCAACTTTAATAAGATTGATCAAATTTATAATAATATTTATTAAGTAAATATTTAATGGATAAAAAATTATTAACCCCTGGTCCTCTCACGACATCAATGTCAACAAAAGAGGCTATGCTTCATGATTGGGGTTCGAGAGATACAAAATTTATTGATCTCAATGCATCAATTAGAGATTCCCTTGTTAAATTAATAGATGGTGAAGATAAATATCAATGTGTTCCAATGCAGGGAAGTGGAACTTTTGCTGTAGAGTCTATGGTGAGCTCTCTTACTCAAAAAGATTCTAAAATTCTGATTCTGATCAATGGTGCTTACGGACAAAGAATGAAAAAAATGTGCACATATTTAGGGAGAGATTTTATTGAATATGAAGTTGCTGAACATGAAGTTCATGACATCAATAAAATTGAAGAGTTAATTGATAGCAACAACTTAACACACGTCTTTGCCGTATATTGTGAAACAACATCGGGTATTTTAAATCCTATTGAAGACATTGCAAAATTGGTTGAAGGGAAAAATTTATCGTTATTCATCGATGCAATGAGTGCCTTTGGTGCATTACCCTTAAGTTCTAAAATAATTACTTTTGATGCTGTAGCCGCTTCATCAAACAAATGCTTAGAAGGTGTGCCAGGTGTTGGTTTCATTCTTGTTAAAAATGAAGTTATTCAAAATGCAAAAGGCAATAGTCACTCACTAAGTCTAGACTTATATGATCAATGGCAAGCAATGGAAAAAAATAAACAATGGCGATTTACACCTCCTACACATGTATTGGCTGCATTCAATCAAGCTATTGAGGAACATAAACAACAAGGTGGGGTAGAGGGAAGAGGTAAAAGATATAAAAAAAATTGTGAAATTATTTGTAATGGAATGAAAGAGTTGGGATTTGAACAACTACTTCCTGATAATTTGCAAGCACCAATTATTATTACTTTTAAACAACCTAATGATCCTAAATTTAACTTTGAGAAATTTTATAATGCTCTTAGTGAAAAAGATTTTTTAATTTATCCAGGAAAATTAACAGTCGCAGAAACCTTTAGAATTGGTTGTATTGGAAATTTAGATGAACAAGACATGATGGATACAATAAAAGCTGTAAAAGAAGTCGTTACTGAATTGGGATTAACATTAAACTAACAAAATAATGACAAAAGAAATTGAAATACCATTAGTTAAAGCAACAAATGAAAATCTTAAAAGATACGGATATTTAATCGATAGTTTTGAAAATAGTGATATTGAAATTGTTACTTGGCCAAAACAAGGATGGCGCGACATAGAAGAGGGAACTGGTAATGAAGGTGGAACTACCGAAGGTTCTTTTGATACATGGTGGCAAGGTGACGTGCTTTATGGACAAAATAATGCTGTCCAACATAAGAGTGATTATGAAGTAGATGGAAAATATATACTGGGTTATGCCAATAATCCTGATCAAGAATTACAAAAAGATAAATATTCAGATCCAACAAAAATATTTCTCTGGCATGCAAATTATCATCCTGATGGAGGTCAGCTTTTCTTTCCTACAGAAAATAAACCGTTTATTTGTCCTTTAGCCTTACCTACAGACGACATTGAGCCAGAACATTTTAAAGCATTTTACTGTGACGGATCAAAAGGTTTGTATATTCATCCAAATATTTGGCATGAAGGGGTATTTCCAGTTACAGAAAAACAATCGTTTCAAGGGAAACAAGGTAAAGTACATGCAAGAGTTAGCATCGACTTAAAAGAGGAATTTAATAAATATATTTATTTTAAAACTGCAATCTAATTATAAATTTATATTTAAAAATGAAAATTATTCACCTTTCAGACCCTCATATTTATATAGATAAGATTCATGACATAGATCCTGTAAGTAAATTTAAAAAAGCATTAAGTCATATAAAAAATAATCATAGTGATGCGGATTTATTTGCCATCACTGGTGATATTACAGACTTAGGTGATAAAGATTCTTATCAGTTATTTATAAAAATAATTGATGAAGCAGGCTTGCCAAAGAATTTAAATCCTCAACTCATTATAGGTAATCATGATAACAGAGATGAGTTTAAAATAAACTTTCCTAATATTGAAACGGATCCAAATGGATTTATTCAATACTTTAAGGATATAGATAATAAACGTTTAATTTTTATAGATACTAATCTGATTAATACTCACCAAGGACATTACTGTGAAGAGAGGCAAGAATGGTTAAATAATATTTTAGGTAAAACTAATACAGATACTTACATCTTTATGCATCATAATCCACTGGCATTAGTAAAAGAGGAAAGTGATGGAATAGGATTACAACAAAAAAAAGAGTTTCAACAAATTTTAACTAAAAATAATAAGATAATAAAACATATTTTTTTTGGTCATCAACACATTACAAGTTCTGGTTCTTATTGTGGTATTACTTTTTCCTCCCCAAGAAGTACTTGGTCTCCTCTAATACCTAACTTTTCAAATGAATATCGTTTAGGAACGGCTAATACAGATACAAATTATAATGTTGCAATAATTCGATCTGACGCCTTAATTATTCATACAGAGGATTTTTTAAAAACTGAAGTTAATTGGTTTAAATAAAAAATTATTTTTTTTCGATTACAAATATTTCATTGTTAAAATAAAGGCCTTTATTTTTAGCAACAATGTTTTGAACAATTTTTTCATAGTTTTTAGTTTTTTCTACCTTCATTACTTTGTCGTCATCCATTTGATTGACATATATGGAGGCATTCCAAGCAGAAAAAACTAATGATGTCGCTATACCTCCGCTGATTTCTGTTGGTAGAGCTCTCAATTTACATTTAATAATTCTTTTTTCTCCAAAAGATAATCTTCTTAATAAATCTTTATCTAAATTATTCTTAAGATAAGAAATGATACTATTTCCAAGAGAAGGAAATGGATCCTCTTTTGGCCAAATTTTACGAATTATTTCATTAGCAGGATCTTTTCCTGAAGCATGAATAGTTAATAATTTCCCTTTTGATTTTAACGCTCGAATCATTGGTTCGATGACATATTTTGATTTCTTTTCTGCTGAAATTCTTGAACGATAAGGTTGTGAAGCAATAATAAGATCAAATTTATTATCTGATTTTTTTTTGGTAGGTATTAATTCATTAACATTGAATTCTTGATCTTCGCGGTAGATAACCATGACTGAAGGCTCTTTATAAGTATGGTTACCTGACTTTTTATTAATTTCTATATTCCATTTTTTTTCTAAAAATTCATTTTGTTTTCTTAATTGTTGAGCAAATTCAAGAGAAGTGTCACCTTTTAATTTAATAATATTCCAATTAATTTTTTTCTGTTTAACTTCATTTTTTGATTTTAGGTTTGCGGCTTCCGAGTAGTGTAGATTTGAAATGACAAAAACAGTATTCTTATGTTCAACAAACCTGTCGGGTAATTTTTCTAAACCTAATCTTACATCTTCTATGCTTATTTCTTTTGTGCAAACTAATAGAGGTACGTTAGGCTTAGCCTCGTGGCATTGACGCATAACATTCATAAGTAAAGAACCATCTCCCATACCAGCATCAAATATTTTTATGCCAGGTTTTTGAGGTTTAATTTTATTTACGTGAGGACGTATCGCATCGGCAATTTGATTTTTTTCATTTGTTGTTGTGACAAATAATAAGTATTTTTGTCTGTTATCATAAAACCTGAAATTTTTTTTCATTACTAATAAAGTCCCATTGATTTAGCAGAAGAGATGAAGGCTTCTTTATTGCCAATAAAGTTTTTACCTCGTTCCCCTAAAAACGCATCATCTACTATATTATTCCATTCTTGAACAGGAACTTTTATTTCATTTAAGTTAAGAGGAACCTCTAAAGAACGCATAAATTCACTCAGATGATTTGCAGCATTCTCTAGATTATCGTTAAAAATTAATTTTAGTCTCTCCTCAGCGACACTATCAATTCCAACCATACTTTTAGTAATCATGGGTAAAGTAAATGAACAAGCAATACCATGCTGAATACCGTAATTGAGTGTCACGGGGTATGATAGATTGTGCGCAATAGCAGTTTTTGTATTGGAAAACGCTAGGCCAGCATGAACACACGCTAATGCAATGTTTGAGCGTAATACAACATTTCTTAAATCTTTAGCGAGAAGTGGTAAATTTTCTAATACTAATTTTGATGCTTGTATTGCATGAGAAGCAGAAACTGGGTTTGCATTAATATTCCAAATACTTTCCATTGAATGAGAGAGAGCGTCTAAACCTGTTGAAATGGTCAAACCTAAAGGTTTATCAACCATAATAGATGGATCGATAATTGCTTTTTCTGCATAAAGAGATTTATGTGCCAAAGATAATTTATTATTTTTTTCTTTATCCCATATTGTGGCCCAACACGTAAGCTCACTTGATGTTCCTGAAGTTGTAGGTATTGCAATAATCTTGATTGGATTTTCGACTCTTGGATTTTTCTTATTACGAACGAAATCTGTTAGATATGCTTGTTTATCTTTAAATGCAGCAATTGCTTTAGCTGTGTCTGTAACAGAGCCACCACCTATAGCTAAAATATAATCTACCGATTCATTGATTGAAGAAAATTTATTTTGTAGCTCTAAAATATCCTTATAATCTGGATTAGGCTGAACATCCGTCATAATGGATAAAGGTGGATTTGAAGAAGATTTTAATTCATCGCTATATTTTTTAAAAATTTCTTCTGGATGAGTGATTATGATGTAGTTCTTATTTTTAAGAGCATCATGTACTTCTGTAAATCTATTTTCTCCAAAGATAATTTCAACAGGGTTAAAATAATTCCACATTACCTTAAATTGATTTTGCCGCTTTAGTTAAAATCGTCATTTTCTCAATTGCTTGTTCTCGCGTAAAGAAACCTAAACCACAATCTGGCGCAGCTATTAAACGGTGTTCATCAATATGTTCAAGAGAATCTTTGATACGAACTCTTACTTCTTCAACAGACTCCATTCTACTTTTTGCAATATCAATAAATCCAAAAATTACTTTTGTTTTTGTAAATTTTTCTAAAAGATTTAAATCATTATGCCTATGTGAATCTTCTAAAGATACTTCATCAATAGTTGAATCATCTACAAGTGATGCAATTCTATCATAAGCATCTAGATCAGCCTTTTTATACCCTTCTGAATCTAATGAGTTAGGATAACCACAACAAATATGGCAAACGCGTTGCACTTCTTTAGGAATACCATGCATCATTCTTTCTAAATTTTCCATACCATATGAATGAGCTTCATCAGGCTTTCTAGCAAATACTGGTTCATCAATTTGAATATACTGACAACCTGCATCTACAAGTGCCTTGATTTCTTTATTGAGAGCTAATGCTAAATCAAAACCAAGTTTTTTCATGTCATCATAGTAGTTGTTAGCAATTGAATCTGTTATTGTCATTGGTCCAGGTAGGGTAATTTTAACTGGATTTTTTGTAAATTGTTGTGCACTCTTCCAGTCTAGATGCATACGGATTTCTTTACTTGAAATCGGTGCAACAATAGTTGGAAGATCAGCTTCGAACGCGCCTTGTCTTACTGACTTATGTGTAACTTCTTTAAAACTTACTCCATTTAAAAATCGACATTGATATAATACGTAACTCTCACGTCTGACTTCTCCATCTGTTGGAACATCAATACCCGCATTTACCTGATCAGTTATAACTTCTTTAATTGCTGCTAAAAATAATTTTTCAGCATCTGCACCTGCAGACTCTAATGCTTTTTCATATGCGCCAGGTGACCAATTTGATAATAATCCTTTTGACGCTTTTCTCTCTTCTTCTGATTTTGTCCCTAAAAACCAATCTTGAATAGGTGTTTGTTTCGGTTTTGGATAAGCACCTATTGTAGTTGTTTTAAGAGGCATCTATTTTTACTCCCATTTAAATTTAAAATAAAACAGCGGCTTTTATAAAGCCGCTGTAATAAAAAGTTAATAATAAATAATCTCAAATTACATAAGATCGTTTATTTCTTCCATCATTTCTTCTTGGAGATCACCCATATCATCAGCGTCGCCTGTAGCAATTTCTTCTGTGTAATCATAGATTACCTGTGTAACAGCTAATCCATTTTCTCCAGGATATGCAAACCAATCTGCAAGAAGTGGAAGTTGTTCAACTGCAGTAAGTTTATTAGGGTTTTTACTATAGAAATCACCTAATAATTCATTTGCTGCTTTGTTTGGTGGAACATATCCAGTTGTTTCAGCAACTAATGCAGCACCGATACCTGATGTAATGAACTTTAAGAAAGTCCATGCAGCATCAACTCTTGCTGGATCATCAGATGTAGACACTAACATTGCAGCGTTTCCACCTGCTGGTAATCTTGCAGGCGTTCCATTATTAACTCCAGCCATTCCAGGGAATGGTGCAGTCTTTAAAACAAAGTCTGCCTTTGCAGCATTAACTGAACCCAAGCTTGAAGTAGACCAGAACATCATACCAATTGTACCTGCGTTAAACGCAGCTTGACCATCAGCAATTGAATAGTTTGGCATATTACATCCGCTCATGATTGCTTTCATTTGCTCTAACGTTGCAAGTCCTGCATCACCACCCATATTTACAGCTCCATCTTTAACCATTGGAACATTCTGAGTGTGCATTAATGCTTGGTGGAACCAGTTACCTGTGATGTTCCAACCAAAGTATAGAGTTCCTTTACCTGCTGCTTCCAATTTATTACATGCTGCAATAACTTCGTCCCAGTTAGTTGGAATACTATTTACACCTGCTTCAGCTAATAAATCCATGTTATAATATCCAACTGGCGTTGATACAGAAAATGGTAATCCATAAACTTCACCACCAAATGTTGAAAGACTTAACATAGCAGAATGGTAACCATCTTTTTCAAAAGCAGCTTCTTTTGCAATAAATGGCTCTAAAGACTTAGCAATACCTTTGTCAACTAGAGGTGCTTGTCTGTTAAGACCTTGCATTGTTACATCTGGTAAATTACCTGAAGTAGACTCTCTGAAGATTGTTGCAGTTGCATCCTCATAGTTTTCATAAGTTGCTCTAAATTTAACTTCAATATCTGGATGTGCTTTTTCAAACTCTGGCATAATAGCTTGGAAAGTTACATCGAATAATCCTGAATAAGGATAAGCTACTTCTATTTCAATAGACTTAGCTGAATTAACAGAACCATAAAAACCAAAAGCTAATACGGCTGCAAATCCTGTAATTAATTTTTTCATTTAATCCCTCCGATTCAAATATAATATTAATCTAACACGTAGCCTCAAAGGGTTACAATTTTATTACGAAAATATTACTAAAAAATAAGCTTATTTTTCCACAGCATTAAGAAAAATTAGAGAAAAACTGGTTTATTTACCAAGGTAGCGAAAAGGTTTTTACATTAGTAAAACTTTTCATTGCTTCAATAACACCCTCTTTGTAACCAAGACCTGAATCTTTAATTCCTCCAAAAGGAGACATTTCAATTCTATAACCTGGAACCTCCCAAATATTTACCGTACCAACATTTAAACCTTGAATATATTTTTTTGCTCGCATGAAGTTATTTGTACATACACCAGATGATAATCCGAATGCGGTTGAATTAGATATTTTCATTACAGCTTCATCGTCATTAGGCACACGAATGATTGGGATAACTGGACCAAATGTTTCTTCTAAAACTAATTCACTTTTAGGATCAACATGATCTACAACTATTGGAGGTAACAAAGCACCCTTTCTTCCAGGGTGATATAAAATTTTTGCGCCGTCTTCTTCAGCCATAGAAACTCTTTTATCAAAAAGTTCTGCAGCTTGAGCATTAACAACTGTACCTAAGTCTGTTTCCATATTCATAGGATCACCAAATTTAATTTTCTTAGCACGCTCAAGAGCCATTTCAACAAATTGATCTGCAATAGATTCTTGAACCAGTATTCTTTTAACAGCTGTACAACGTTGACCAGAATTTTTCGTTGCTCCCGTAACAGCTAGCTCAACAGCTTTTTTAAGATCATCACCATCTAAGTCATTTAAAACAATTAATGGATCATTACCACCTAACTCAAGAACAGTTCTTTTGTATCCAGCTTGTTCAGCAATTAATTTTCCTACACCTACACTGCCTGTAAAAGTAATGAGATCAATATTTGGATTCTTGATCATTTCTGATCCGATATCTTGAGGCCATCCAGTTACAACTGAAAACATTTCTGGTGGCAGACCTGCTTCATATAAAACATCAGCGAGTACCATTGCTGTTAAAGGTGTTAATTCTGTCTGCTTACATACTGTACAATTATTAGTTGCAATTGAAGGAGCAATTTTATGCGCTACCATATTCAAAGGGTGATTAAATGGAGTGATTGCTGAAATTGCCGTTAAAGGTTCTCTTATGGTAAATATTTTTCTCGCTTTTCCATGCGGAGTTAAATCACAAGAAAATATTTCTCCATCATCAAGAATACAAAGTTGAGCCGTTAAAGAAAAGACATCAAAAGCTCTTCCTACTTCGTATAGAGAATCTTGTTTTGAAATACCAAGTTCTAAAGTAATAATATCAGAAATTTCTTCTTTTCTTTTAACAAGTACTTCTGCAGCAGTTTGAAGAATTTTTTGTCTCTCGTATCTTGTAAGTTTAGGTTGGTAATTTGCAGCAATATCTAAAGCCTTTCTTGCATGCTCTGCAGTACCGGCTGGAACCGTTCCGATTACTTCACCTGTAAAAGGGTACTCAACATTTATTGTTTTATCTGAAGTAACTTTTTCTCCAGCAATACGCATTGCTTCATTAATCATTTTTTTGTGCATCATAGGGCTCCATTTATTGCATAATAAAATGCATCATAATTATATAATTGTTTGCTAGTATCTAAGTTTTGTAATTTTAAATTTGATATGAATGGAACTTCTCTTTCATGGAGTCCTCCATGAGAACGTAAAGGTTCATTTAATCCAGAAAGATTGTGTTTATCTTCCGATGAACCAATAGTCATAAATTCTGAAGACATACATATAATATCCCCCATTCTATCAGGAGGTAAATTATAAGTAGAACATCCTTCATCTTTTGTTAAAACAACTTCTATATCTTTTATTTCTTGAATAGCGTTTACAACTAAATCAACCTTGCTCTTGTCTTCTAAATAAATTGTTGCAAAAGAACCAAGTGAGCCATGATGAACGACATATGGATCTGTAATTGGTAGGATGACTTTAGCCATGTTTGGTTCAAATTTTTTATCTAAATAATCTTGTAAAAATATTGCATTAGGTGAGCCATCTTCTTTTGATTTTGGTTTCATACCGTGATCTGCTGTGATGATTATAGAAACATTCTCCTTATTTAAAAGACCAATATATTTATCAAACATTGCATAAAATTTATTTGCTGTTTCATTTCCTGGTGCATATTTGTGTTGAATATAATCTGTAGTCGATAAATACATGATATTTGGTTTGAACTCTTCAAGAAGCTTTACACCTGCAGCCATTACAAATTCAGAAAGTCCTTCAGAATATACTTCTGGCACTGGCATCCCCAACCAATCGTTTACATTATCTATACCATTGAGATCTTTTGTTGCTTGATCAGATTTTTCAGCAGAAAAACAAATAGCTCTCTCATCATCAAAACTTAATCCGTTTCCTAAAAGTGTTCTCAACTTGTCTTTTGCAGTAACAAGAGCAATTTTAGAACCAGAATTGTAAAATTTTTCAAAAATAGTTGGTGCTCGCATATATTTTGGGTCATTCATCATTACTTCTTCACCAGTCTCAGGTGTATAAAAGAAGTTTCCGCATATACCATGTACAGAACTTGGTTGGCCTGTTACAATCGAAATATTATTAGGATTTGTAAAACTTGGAATAGCACTGTGAACTAGTAGATTTTCACCACTTGCAATTAATTTATCAAGATTTGGTGTAAGATTTGATTTTGATGCTTCTTCGAGATACTCTTTTTGACTACCATCAAGACATATAACAATTGCAGTTTTTGAGAAAGAGCTTGGATATTCTCTTTTATTAATTTCTAAATTATCGGACACTATTTCAACTAATATATATTATTAAAAATACGAATTTATAGTTATCTGCTAATTAAACTCAATCATAATTTGAATATTTGTTAATAAAATTGAAATAAAACTGAAATAAATAGATTTAAAATATTCTCAAATTTAATAAAATTTTGTAGATTAAAGTTAAGATACAGGGGGAATGAGTGGGGACAATATCACTTAAAAATATTTCAAAGTCATTTGGGTCTACACAAGTACTTAATAATTTAAATGTTGATATAAACGATGGAGAATTCTTAACATTAGTTGGTCCATCTGGTTGTGGTAAATCCACGTTACTTAGAATAATTGCAGGATTGGAACAGCAGACTTCAGGTGATGTATTAATAGATAATAAAAATGTAAATAGAGTTAGAGCCAGTGAAAGAGATTTGGCAATGGTCTTCCAATCATATGCTCTTTATCCTCATCTCACAGTGAGAAGAAATTTAGAAACTCCATTAAGACTAAGAGATTATAATGCATTTGAAAGACTACCCTTGATTGGTAATTTTTCTCTAAGCAAAAAAGAGAAAACAGAATCTATAAATCGATTAGTAAATAAAACTTCTGAAACTCTAAAAATTTCAGAACTATTAGATAGAAAACCAGGACAATTGTCAGGTGGTCAAAGACAAAGAGTTGCTCTTGGTCGTGCTATGGTTAGAGAGCCTGTTGCCTTTTTAATGGATGAACCTCTTTCAAATTTAGATGCGGCTCTAAGAGTTCACATGCGATCTGAATTATCTGAACTTCATAATTCACTTAAAACTACTTTTGTGTACGTAACACATGATCAAGCAGAAGCGTTAACTATGTCTTCTAGAATGGCTGTGATGATTGATGGGAATTTATTACAACTAGATACACCTCAAGAAGTATATGACAATCCTTCCTCATTAAGTGTGGCCCAGTTTGTTGGAAGTCCAAAAATAAATATATTTAAAGGAACTGCGGACTCAAGTGGTAAAGTAAGTTTTCTCAACGTTAATTTAAAAAGAAAAAGTTCTGAAAGTAATACAGATTTACATATTGGTATTCGACCAGAACATTTAGAAATTACAAATGAAAGTAATGAAAATACATTTAGTGGAACAGTTGCATATAGAGAAAATTTAGGCTCAGATATTTTCTTTCATGTAAATATTGAAGACGGTTCAAATAAAATAATTGTAAGGGGCTTACCACAATTTACACACCAAATTTCAAACGGTTCTAATGTGAATATTAAAAGAGTTTCAGATAAAGCATTACTATTTAATCAAGCAGGAATGAGAGTTCAATTTACTAATGCATAATTCAAAAGCTCACATATGGTTTATTGCACCAGCAATCATACTGATGATAATTATTTTAATCTTTCCTCTTTTTCTTGCAGGAGGAATTTCTTTTACTGACTACAATTTAGGAAACAAAACATTCGAGTGGGTTGGACTAGAAAATTATGACAAGATGTTCAATCGAAAAACATATGTCAAAATGATTTGGGCCACAGCGACGTACGTTATTGTTGTCGTTCCAATTTCTGTTGTACTTGGATTATGTGCTGCTATGCTCTTAAACTCACTAAGGTTTGGCGCTGATATATATAAAACAATTTTTTTTCTTCCAGTTATGGCAACTCTTCTTGCAATGGCAATTGCATGGGAATTTACTCTTCATCCAACATTAGGAATTGTAAATAGTTTTTTAGCAAATGGGTGTGGAGGAGTTAGGGAATTCATTCTTGGTTTTCATTGGTTGCCATGGGTAGACTCACAAGAAAGCTGGTATGCTGTAGCATGTGCAAACAACATGGATTTTCCATATTGGTTAAAACAAAAAAATACTGCGATTTGGACAGTATGTTTCATAGGAATTTGGCAGGCTTTTGGTTTTAATATGGTTTTATATTTAGCTGGCTTAACAAGTATACCAAGGGAGTTATACCAAGCTGCAGAAATGGATGGGGCTAAATCTACATGGGAGCAATTTAAACTTGTTACATGGCCAATGCTTGGTCCAACAACGTTGTTTGTTGTCACTATTACTACCATTAGAACATTTCAGGTATTTGATACCATCGAAATACTCACCAAAGGTGGTCCATCAAAGACAACGTATGTAATGATGTATGCGATCTTTGAAAAAGCTATTCAACAAAACTTAACAAGTATCGGTGCAGCAATCACTGTTGTCTTTATTGGATTTATTCTAGTGTTAACTTTTTTCCAAAGATATGTCATTGAGAAGAGGGTTCATTATTAATGGAAGCTAAACAATATATTGGGGAAGGTTGGAAACATGCAATCTTAATTATAGGTGCTATCGTAGTGATGCTCCCTTTTTATATGATGGTTTCTATGTCATTAAAATCTCAGCAAGAAATCCAATCAATTTCTGGTGGTCTTATTGGTGCGCAAGAAACTCAAACGTTTCCCGTATGTGTTAAAACTGGTTATTCAGAAGAAACATGTACAATGAAGCCATATCAATACAACTATTGGTTTGCTTTTGAAAAAGCTCCTATTCCTAGATACTTAATGAATGGTGTCATTGTTACTTTATCAATCTTCATCATTCAGGTTCTAGTCGCCTTACCGTGCGCGTATGCACTCGCCAAGTTACGGTTTTACGGACGAGAATTTGTTTTCTCGATGGTTTTATTTTGCTTGCTCATCCCAGTTCACGGAATTGCACTTCCATTATATGTTATGTTGGCTCAGGCAGGATTAGTTGACACCTATTCCGCCTTAATACTCCCCTGGACAATATCTGTGTTTGGAATCTTTTTAATGCGGCAATTCTTTATGACTGTGCCCGATGAATTAATTGATGCCGCCAGGATGGATGGCATGGGAGAGTACGCAATCGTATGGAAAGTAATGCTCCCAACTGCAATACCAGCGTTACTTGCTTTTGCAATATTCTCAGTTGTTGCACACTGGAATGATTATTTCTGGCCACGTATGGTAATAACAGGAAATAGAGATCTCTTTACTCCACCACTTGGTATAAGAGAATTCAGAGGTGGAATTGATAGTGACGAATTTGGTCCTATGATGGCTTCGATAGTTACTGTAACTGTTCCTCTTATTGTTGCTTTTATAATCGCGCAAAAACGATTTATTGAAGGAATTACTTTGACAGGCATGAAGTAAATTCTTATCTACTGATGACATTGTCAGTAAATTTTATTTTTATCTTAATTCTTGTATCTGCTCTATGTCATGCAGTTTGGAGTGCTATAATAAAATCAAGTAAGAACCCTTTATCGTTAATGGGTATAACATCTGTCTTAGAAGTTACTATTTTTTTACCTTTGACATTTACTGTTCCATTTCCAACTTTAGAGGTTTGGTATTTTTTAATTGCAACCGTCATCATTCATGTCATTTATAGATTAAATGTAATTTATTCTTATAGATACGGAGATCTTTCGTACATATATCCAATTTCTAGAGGAAGTTCATGTTTGTTTGTAGCGATCATTAGTATTTTATTTTTAAGTTCTGATATTAGTGTTGCTGGTTTTGTAGGAATATTAATTGTTTGTATTGGATTATTTTTAATTTCTTATTCTAAAAATTTATCTTTTAACTTCAGAGGTTTTGCTCTCGCAATATCAACGGCTATTCTAATTACTGCTTACACTTTAGTTGACGGGGTCGGGGTTAGACTTTCTGAAAATGGTTTTTCCTATATTTACTGGCTCTTCACTCTTAATGGAATACCTTTACTAATTATTGGTTTGATCTCGAAAGATGGTTTACGAAAAAAAGAAACATACACTTTTAGATCGGGGATTGCTGCTGGTGTATTTGCAACAAGTAGTTACGCAATTGTTGTTTGGAGTATGCAATTTATAGAAATAGCTTATGTCTCTAGTATTAGAGAAATAAGCATTGTGTTTGCTGCAATTATTGGAATGCTTTTCTTATTTGAGAAGAATGCAAAATCTCGAATAATACCTTCTATTTTAATAGTGAGTGGTATTTCGGTTGTTTATTTTCAAATTCTTTAAGGAAAAAATATAGACTTTTTGCACGAAAATTTTATATGACTTTTATGACTGAGGATATTGTGGAAGTAGATCCAAAAACCGAAACTATCTCTTGCGATGGTGGTGAAGATGGTTTAGGACATCCGGCAGTTTATTATACCTTTAATAATGAGAACAAAATTGTTTGTGGTTATTGTGGTAAAATATTTATAAAAAAAGAAGAGTAGAAATGTACAAAGAATCTTGGGGTTTAAAAAGAATATGTCCAATGTGTAGTAAGCAATACTACGACTTAGGAAGAACCGAATTGGAATGTCCTGAGTGTGGTAAAGAAATTGAAGTTACTACTATGACTAGACCAAGACGTGGAAGAAAACCTGGAAGTACTAATGCTGCTCCTTTAACTAATCCTATTCCTCCAAAACCAAAAGAAAAAGATGATGATCTTGATATCGATAATTTGGATTTGGATAACAACGAAGACAATCTTGAGGATGATACTGTTTTATTAGAAGATGAAACAGAAATTGATCCAATAGCCGAAGGTATTAAACCTAAAGAAGACGGCGAAGAAGAATACTAAAATTTCAATAAAAATTTAGAAGATGTTTAAGGTACTACAAAACACTTGGGCCCTTTTTTTTGGCTTTGCTTTAATTAGTCTTGGTCATGGATTGCAAGGAACACTTATCGGTGTTCGTTCTGTTTTAGAAGGTTTTAGTTTTTTTGCATCAGGACTTATTATAGCTGGTTATTACGTTGGATACTTAACTGGTGCGTTAACAATTCCAATTTTTTTACAACGTGTTGGTCACATAAGAGTTTTTGCTGCTTTGGCATCGCTTGCTTCTATCGCTATATTATTACACTCAGTATTTGTTCATCCCTATTCATGGATGTTTATACGAATATTAACTGGCTTGAGTCTTGCTGGGATTTATGTAATCATGGAGAGTTGGTTAAATGAAAAATCAACTAATCAAACTCGCGGTCAATTACTTTCTGTTTACATGATTATTACTTTTGTATTTGTTGGAGCAGGACAATTTTTATTAAATTTAGGCGATCCAGCTAAAGTTGATTTATTTATTTTAGTATCAATCTTATTATCATTCGCACTTCTTCCTATTCTTTTATCTTCAACAGAACAACCTAATACAGAAAGTCCTAAATTTTTTTCTTTAAGAGAATTTTATACTGTTTCACCTTTAGGTTTTGTTGGCGCATTAGCTACTGGTTTATCGCATAGTGCAGTTTTTGGTTACGGTGCAATTTATGCATCATCTATTAATTTAAGCTTATTTGAAATTTCTCTCTATATGATGATTATAACATCAGCTGGCGCCCTATCTCAATGGCCTATTGGATATTTGTCAGATAGAATTGATAGACGTGTTATTCTTATTGGTGTTTCTTTTATGGCTTCAGGTTTGAGTTTATTTTTTGTTTTTGCAAACTTTATGCCGCTAACATTATTCTTAATTTTTACCGGTCTTTTTTCAGTTGCCTGTTTACCAATGTACTCACTTACGGTTGCTCATACAAATGACTTCTTACAACCTAATGAGATAGTATCAGCAAGTGCAACCTTTGGTATACTTATTGGTATTGGATCAATTATCGGACCTTTGTTTGTTTCTGGATTCATGGAAATTTTGGGAGCGGTAGGTTTTTACATCTATTTATTTTTAATACACGGACTACTAGGACTGTTTGGTTTGTATAGAATGACACAAAGAACTAAACCACGTGATCTTGAGTCACAATACAATCCTTTACCACGAAATATTAGTCCTGCTGGTATGGAAATGAACCCCGTTACTGAACCAACTGAGGACGAGTAAGTCTTTTAAATATTCTGTGAAGTAACAAGAGGATAATTATTCCCATATAAATGACTGGTTCAGTTTTATCAGCACGAACTAAAACATAAAAATGCATACTAGCCAGAATGGCTACTGGGTAAATTAAATAATGAATTTTCTTCCATAATTTAAAACCTAATCTTTTAATCATATTGTTTGTTGAAGTGCTAGCAAGCGGAATTAAAAAAAGAAAACTTATAAAACCAAAAGTTATAAATGGTCTTTTTATAATATCTTGTATGATAAATTGTATATCTAAAAAATGATCTAAAACTATGTAAGTGGAGAAATGCAAACAGACATAATAGAAAGCAAAAAGTCCAATCATTCTTCGCAATACAACTATCGATTTTAAAGGTCTAATATTTGATAGAGTAGTAATCATAAGAGTTATTATTATTAATCTGAGTGCCATTAGACCTAACTCATCCATTAGTTTTTCAATTGGATTTACTCCAAGATTTCCAGTAACAAATTGAAACGCCCAAAGTAGACTTGGAAATAGAATTATAATAAATAAGACAGGTTTACTTCGGTTAAAATTTCTTGTTGAAAACATTCATTAATAAAATTTAGTCAAATCTAAATCTTTATAGAGATGTGCTACTTCTTCTTCATAGCCATTAAACATAAGTGTTTCTCTTCTTTTAAACTCTCCAATTCGTCTCTCTGTTCCTTGACTCCACCTTGGATGATTAACATTAGGATTAACATTAGCATAAAAACCATATTCCCAAGGAGCTAAAGTTTCCCAAGATGTTTCAGGTTGAGTATCTAAAAATCTAATTTCCACAATTGATTTAATTGATTTGAAACCATACTTCCATGGAACAACTAATCTTATGGGTGCACCATTTTGATTAGGCATTTCATGACCATACAATCCAGTTGCTAATATTGTTAAAGGATTCATTGCTTCATCCATTCGAAGTCCTTCTCTATATGGCCAAATAATTGTTCTCTTTTGCTGACCTGGCATTTCTTCCGGCCTAAATACAGTTACAAACTGAACATACTTTGCTGAACTTAAAGGTTCGACCATTTTTATAAGTTCAGATAACTGAAAACCTTGCCAAGGAATAACCATGGACCATGCTTCAACACATCTTAATCTATAAACCCTATCTTCTATTGTTACATTTGATAAAATTTTTTCTAAGTCAAATGTTTGAGGCTTTTTCACAAGACCATCTATTTTTATTGTCCATGGCCTAGGTTTAAAATTTCCAGAATTTAAATGGGGATGTTTTTTATGAGTCCCAAACTCATAAAAATTATTGTAAGTTGTGATTTCTTCGTAAGAATTAAGTTTGTCGTTTTCATTTAGATTTTTAGTATAAATTGAAAGATCACTATCATGGTTTGCAAATGCTGATGAAGCAACCGTTGCTAGCATGGCGCTAGCTAAAGATCCCTTTATAAACTTACGTCTATTTAAATATGTCTTATAGGGTGTGATTTCAGATCCTAAAATTTTCATAGTTATAATATATATCTTAAATATTAAAATTGAAGATTTGCTTCAATAATCTTAGCTTTTAAAATGGGAGTTATATTTATTTAGTATTTTTTCTGGCCATGTACTTTTGATAAATTCAAGAATAGACCAAACATCTTCATCTGATAACGCATCATTACCAAGCATTTTACCTTCATAATCAGGATTTGATTTTTTAAAACCATATTTAATGACATGAAATAATTGTGCAGGAGAGTGGTGCCAAGTATGCCCAGTGCCATTAAGAGGAGGTGCTCTTCGATGACCATCTTCATCTAACGATTTATCCCACTCTTCATGACCTGCTAAATTACCCATATGACACCCTGCACAATTTTCAGCATATAGTTTCATACCTTTAAAAATATCAACTTCTGCTGCATGAATACTATGTCCAATACATAATATTATAATTACCAAAATTAATTTAAGGATTTGCATTCTATTTATATAATTTTTTAAATTTATATTTCATTACAAATCTGTCTTTTTTTTGATAGAATATATCTATGAAAAAATTTCTAATCGCATTTACCATTTTAACTTCAATAATTGCACTTAACAAACATGCGTACAGTGAAAAAGTTCACGGTATTGCAATGCATGGAACACCAAAGTATGCCAGTGATTTTGAAAATCTAGATTATGTAAACCCAAATGCACCTAAAGGTGGAACAGTAAAATTTGGATCATATGGTTCTTTTGATAATCTTAATAGAGTAGCATTTAAAGGTTCTAAAGCTGCTGGACTTGGGTATGTTAATGATACGTTAATGAGAAGGGTATGGGATGAAGCATTTTCTCTCTATGGTTTAATAGCTGAAAAAGTAGAATTGCCTGAAGATAGATCGTCTATAACTTTTTATTTAAATTCAAATGCAACATTTCATGATGGCTCACCAATAACACGCGATGATGTATTGTTTAGTCTAGAAACATTTCAAACAAAAGGTACTCCAAATCAGAAAAAAACATATGGCAAAGTTGTTGAAACTCAATTGATTGGAAATGATGGAATAAAAATGATTTTTGAAAATAATGAAGATAAAGAATTACCTCTTATTATTGCGGGCTTTCTTCCTATCATTCCAAAAAAGTTTTATGAAAATCTTGATGTTACAAAAACATTTTTAGATATCCCTCTAGGCAGTGGTCCATACCAAGTTGACAGTCTCGATCCAGGACGTCAAATAAAATACAAACGCGTAGAAGATTACTGGGCAAAAGATTTGCCTGTAAATAAAGGTCTCTATAATTTTGATACAATTATTTATGATTATTACAAAGACTCAAATGTCTTAGTTGAAGCTTTTAAGGTTGGTGAATACGACTTTAGAAGGGAATACAACGTTAAACGTTGGTTATCAGAGTATGATTTTAAAGCTGTCCAGAATGGTGAGGTAATACTGACAGAAATGAATAACGATAGACCTGTTGGAATGAATGGTCTTGTGATGAATACAAGACGTGACATATTTAATAATAGAAATGTAAGGCTTGCCTTAAGTTATGCTTATGATCATGAATGGATTAATAAAACAATATATCAAAATGCTTATGTGAGAACAGATAGTTATTTTGATAATTCACCATTAGCTTCATCAGGCTTACCGTCAAAAAATGAGTTAGAATTATTGAATGTATGGAAAGATGAAATTCCAGCAGAGGTATTTACGGAAACATTTACTCCACCTATTACAGATGGCAGTGGTAATGACCGTAAAAATTTATTGAAAGCAAAAGAAATACTCGAAAAAGAGGGTTGGTTTGTTGAAAATGGAAAACTGATAAAAGATGGAAAGGAATTCAAGTTTGAGTTCTTGATTGTCAGTCCATCTGATGAGAAGATTGCCTTAGCCTATCAAAGTAATTTAAAAAAACTTGGCATTACAATGGATGTAAGAACTGTTGATTCATCACAGTATCAAGAACGTTTGTTAAGTTATGATTTTGATATGATTAAAAGATATTGGGGCGTCAGTTTAAGTCCAGGAAATGAGCAACAATTTTATTGGGGATCAGAAGTTGGTCAAAAAGATGGAAGCAGAAATTATCCTGGTATCAATAGTCCAGCAGTTGATGCATTAATTGAAAAACTAATTAGTGCAACAAATAGAGAAGAATTAACAACGGCGATCCACGCACTTGATAGAGTATTGTTATGGGGTCACTATGTCGTTCCTCTTTATCATAGCAACAAAGACAGAATTGCTTATTGGGATTTTTTTGAATACCCAGACGAAATTCCACTTTACGGAATTGTAATTGAGTCTTGGTGGATTAATAAAGATAAACAATAAAATAAGTAATCAAATATTTTTATGAGTCATACAAGAGCTAACATACTCATGTTAATTGCCTCACTTATATGGGGAACAGCTTTTGTAAGCCAAACTACTGGAATGGGAGCCATAGGTCCTTTTACTTTTAGCTTTGGAAGATTCTTTTTTGCTTTTTTAACAGTAATTCCATTTGTGATTTATCTAGAACAACAAAATATTTTTAAAATATTAAGTGATAGAAAAAAAGTTTATCTTTGTTTAGCTACAGGTTTTTTTCTTTTTGGTGGTATGGGTCTTCAACAATACGCTTTACAAAAATCATTAATATCAAATGCTGCTTTTCTTAGCACTCTTTACGTTCCCTTTGTTGGTATAATTTCAAGATTCATAATTAAAAAACAGGTACACTGGATTATCTGGATTGCCATTTTACTTTGTTTGTATGGATCATATCTTTTGTCCTCTAATCAATCAGTTGAAATTCAACAATCAGATTCACTCTTGTTTATTGCTGCTTTATTTTTTGCCTTACATATTATTTGTATCGATATTTTTATGAAAGAACTTAACAGTCCTTTTTTATTTGGAAGTATTCAGTACTTCATTGTTTTTATTTTATCTATGATCTTAGCTTTTATGTGGGAGGAACCAAAGCTGTCAAATATGCAAATTGAATGGTTTGAAATTTTATATACAGGTATTTTTTCTGCTGGCATTGGATATACACTTCAAATTATTGCTCAACATAAAGCTAATCCTGCTCCTGCTGCTATTATTTTATCAATGGAGTCAGTCTTTGCTGCAATAGCAGGTTGGATACTTTTAAATCAAATTTTAGACACACAAAAAATACTTGGATGCCTTGCAATATTTGTTGGAGTCATTATAGTACAGTTAGTACCTATAATAATTAAACAAAAATGAGTGATAAATTAGATGTAGTTGGAATTGGAAATGCTATGGTAGATGCCATAATTCCTTCCAATCAAAGTGAAATTGAAAAGCATGAAATTAATAGAGATTCTATGAATCTTATTGATGAAAATTTAAAAAATAATTTGCATGAAAGTTATTCCATTAGAGAAATGGCTGGTGGAGGTTCCCTTGGTAACTCCATGTTTGGTATTACCTCTTTTGGCGGTAATGGAAGTTTTATTGGAAAAATTAAAAATGATGAAATTGGAGTATACCTTCAAAAAGATATGATCCGGGAAGGACTAAAATTTCCATTGGGATTTACATCTCCTGATATTTCAACTGGATGTTGTACAATTTTTGTTGAAGAAGATGGAACAAGAACAATGTGTACTTTTCTTGGTGCTGGAACATTAATAGGACCTCAAGATATAAAAGAGGATGATATTAAAAATCATAAGATTGCATATTTGGAAGGCTACTTGTGGGACAATGAAAATGCAAAAAAAGCTATGAAAAAAATGGTAGATATTTGCAAAGCTGATAATCAAAAAATTGCATTTACTCTATCTGATCTTTTTTGTGTTGATAGACATAGAGACTCTTTTAAAGAATTAATAACTGAGAATGTTGATATTCTTTTTGCTAACGAAGATGAAATCAAAGCAATGGCACAAACAGAAAGTTTTGAAGAAGGTCTAGAATATGCAAAATCATTAAATATAATTTCTGCTATTACTAAAGGAAGTAGTGGATCAGTTATTGTTTCTGGTAATGACATCACTGAAGTTGCTGCAAAAAAAGTAGAAAAAGTTGTAGATACAACTGGAGCTGGGGATTTATTTGCAGCTGGTTTTTTATTTGGTTATTCTAAAGGTAAAGCAATGGATGAATGCGGTAATTATGCATCAATTGCTGCTGCGGAAATTATTTCGCATTATGGTGCAAGACCTTTAGTAAAATTGTCTAGTTTAATTTAGCTAATAATTTAGTTTTATTTTCTTCATCACAAAAAGAATATTTAACTGCGTTATGAGTAAGGGAGGTTAGTTCCTTTTCATTTAAGCCTAAATCTTCCATGACTTTGTATTCACCGTTTATCGTTGCATTAAAAAAAGGAGGGTCATCAGAATTCACTGTTACTTTTACCCCTTGATCAAATAATGTTTTCACAGGATGATCTACATAATCTTTATAAATTTTAGTTGCAATATTACTTGTTGGACAAGTTTCTAGAATAATATCTTTATCAATTATTTCTTTAACTAAATCAGGATCCTCTATTGATCGAACACCATGGCCTAATCTTGTTGGATGCAGAAGGTTAATAGCATTTCTTATATTTACAGGACCATCCCATTCACCTGCATGGACAGTAATTGGAAAATTTTCTTTTTTTAACATATCAAATGTTTCAACAAATAAGCTTGGAGGAAAATGCAATTCATCCCCCGCCAAACCAAAACCAACTAAACAAGGATGAGGATTATTTAAAACTTCCTCTGCAGTCCCTTGTACTGACTCTGGTCCTAAATGTCTGATCCCATTCATTATGTAACGTGAAACAATACCAAAATCCTCTTCAGCTTTTTTAGAAGCTTCATAAACTCCTTCAATAAATGAATGATAGGTCATACCTTTTTCTTTAGCATGAGTAGAGGAAATCATCGCCTCAACATAAAGAACATTATTGGCGGCACAATCTTTTAGATATTCATACGTTAATTCAAAATAATCTTCTGGTGTATGTATGACAGAAGTAACGATGTCATATTTTTTTATAAAATCATAAAAATCATCCCATTGGTATGCGTACTTTGATCCAAACATTTCTTCTGCTATTTCATAGTTGTTTCGTTTAGCAAATTTTTTACATAAAGTTGGCGTTATAGTTGCCTCTAAATGAACATGGATTTCTGCTTTTTTGACTGAATTAAAAATATTCATATAAAAAAAATACCTATATAATAATAATATGGAAGCAAGAATAAATAGAAGAAGCTTTGTTTTTGGCGCAAGTTGCTCTTTATGTGGTTCGATGATTTTACCTTCTTGCACACAAGTACCATTAACAAATCGAAGTCAGTTAAACTTATATGATAGCAATCTACCTATAATTTTAATGGGTGGTGGCGTGGCAGGTCTTCCAAAGATTTATCCTAATGAAAAAGCTCTTAATCAAGAAGTGGATAAAACATATTCAAGATTTTTATCAAAAGCTAAAGAAGATAAAATTCTTTTAGATAACACAGATGAATCAAAAAAAATTGAAGAAATCGGAAAGGAAATTTATACCTCTCTAGATACATTTTATATTAATAAGCGTGAAAAAAATCCTGTAGAAAATTTTAACTGGCAATTTGCTCTAATTGAATCTGATACAAAAAATGCATGGTGTATGCCTGGTGGTAAAATTGCTTTCTATACTGGTATACTTCCTGTTTGTAAAAATGATGACGGGATTGCTGCAGTTATGGGTCATGAAATTGCACATGCATTTGCTAGACACACAGTAGAAAAATTAACTCAAGCATCTATGATGCAAATGGCAACAATTGGAATATCGCGAAGTAAATATGCAGAACTTCTTAATAAATCTTTTAGAGTAGGAAATGTAGGAGGTAATGTTTACAACTCCGTTGTAAAGTATGGTATTTTTCTTCCATTTAGTAGAAAGATGGAAAGTGAAGCTGATTACTTAGGCATGGGATTTATGAATCTTGCTGGATTTAATATTAAAGAACCAGCTAAATTATGGCAAAGAATGATGGCAGGTCAAGAAGGGAGGGTGCCTGAATTTATGGGATCACATCCAAGTCCTGATAATAGATCAAAAAAGTTTCTTGAATGGGAAAGTGAAATTTTAGATAAATTTCCCCAAGTTTAATTTTAGTGTAATAGGTATTTTATGATTGCTGTTGAAGTTAAAGATCTTACTCATTCAATTAATAATAAAAAAATTTTAAATAATATTAATTTTAATCTCAATAAAGATAGTATCTCTTGTATTTTGGGACCGTCAGGTAGTGGAAAAACTACTTTATTAAAGCTCATAGCAGGTCTTGAAAAAGTACAATCAGGTAAAATTATTATTAATGGTGAAGAAGTAAGCAGTACTGCAAAACACTTACCTACAGAAAAAAGAAAAATTGGTTTTTTATTTCAAGATTACGCTCTATTTCCACATTTGACAGTAAAAGAAAATTTGAGATTTCCAACTAACGCTAAAAATTCAACTAATAATGTTGATGAAATTATTGAATTAATAAAATTACCTAATTCACTAGATAAATACCCACACGAGTTAAGTGGTGGTGAACAACAAAGAGTTGCACTTGCGCGATCTATAATTTCACAACCCGATTTACTTTTATTAGATGAGCCTTTTTCAAGTTTAGATTTAAGCCTTCGAGAAGAGGTGAGAGATGATACGCTGCATCTATTACAAAAATCAAATGTGTCTGTAATTATAGTCACTCATGATCCTTTCGAGGCAATGTTTATCTCAAATCATATAAATATTTTTGATAAATCAGGTTCGATTGTACAGTCAGGAACTCCGAATGATCTCTACAACAATCCAAAAAATTCATATGTTACAGGTTTTTTTGGTGAAACAAATAAATTTGAAGGTGTTGTTAAAGAATCTCACATTTACACACCAGTTGGGAAAATTAAAACACCTGGAAATTTAGAAGGTGAAAAAGTTGTAGTACACATAAGACCTCAAGGTATAAAACTCAACAAACAACCAACACCAGTTAATGGAATTAAGGGAACCGTTATGGCGTCAAAATTAATGGGGTCATTTAGTTTTATCCATTTATCTGTGTTAGATAATAATAATGAAGTTGTTCATGTTCATAGCCACATGCCTGCTGACTTTAATCCAAAACAATCGTCTGCAGTCGAGATAGAAATTGATAATGATCAGGCTTATATTTTTAAGAATTAAGTTTTAGTTTTTTATTGATTTAGTAATTGTTCTGTTAAGAAAAATTACCGGTCCTAATCCAGCAATAACGATAATTAGAGCTGCAAATGCTGACTCCTCCAACATTTCATCAGAGGCATATTGATAAACATAGGTTGCTAGTGTCTCAAAATTAAATGGTCTTAATAAAAGTGTTATTGGAAGTTCTTTTAAGATATCTACGAAAACTAATATTCCTCCAACTAATAAATTTGTATACAGCAAGGGTAATATAATTTTTCTTATACTTTTGAAAAAGCTAACACCCATTGTTCTTGATGCATCTAATAAGTTTGGATGAATTCTTGAAATACCTGATGTAATGGCTCCATTACCAACAGCTAAAAATCTTATACTATACGCAAATAATAAAATTATAAATCCGCCAACAGCATAACTCACACGAAAATAAATTAAATCATTAAGCCACCCAACAAATACAACTATTCCAACAGCAAGAATTGTTCCTGGAAAAGCATAACCAGAAGAAGCAAAAAATATTAAAATTTTATGGAAATTATTTGATTTATATGCTCCAACTATAATCATCAATAAGGATAGTAACATAATTAATGATGAAGAAATAAATGCTAAAGATATACTTGATAGTGTTATTTGAAAAATTTCAAAAAAATTTATTATAGAATAACCTTTAATTACAAAATTCAATAAAATTGAAACAGGTATTATAAAACCAAGACTTAAAGGTATTAGGCAAATTAAAAACAATAAAGAATTTTTGACACCAGAAACTGTTTGGGTTGGTGTATAAGATGCACCACTATATTTTTCATGAAATTTTCTGCTACGCCTACCCAAATACTCTAAAGTTAAAAGTACTATAACAATCATAAATAAAATACTAGAAATCTGTGATGCGCCAGATAAACTATTCATTCCTAACCAAACATTAAATACGCCTAAGGTTAATGTTTCAATTGCAAAATAATCAACTGTCCCAAAATCAGAAATTGTTTCCATTAGTACTAAGGCCAAGCCAGCAATTATACCAGGACGACCAAATGGAATAGCAACATTGAAGAAAGAATTCCTTCCATAAATAGAACTAGTT
Source organism: uncultured Alphaproteobacteria bacterium (assembly GCA_902595805.1). Taxonomy (GTDB): domain Bacteria; phylum Pseudomonadota; class Alphaproteobacteria; order HIMB59; genus CACPNW01. Next base: position 36,908 of record CACJRM010000009.1, read on the forward strand.
TGAAAAAAAGATATAGGTGTCGTTATAAATGATGCTCTAGTCATTAAATATACGTATGGATACAGTACAGAAGACATTACCAAAATTGCACCTCCCATTGATCGCACATTTGGAAACCAGTAATCTTTTGAGCTCGTCCAACCAAATATGTCTCTTAGCAATGATTGAAGAGGACCAGCATATTCAAAAAAATCGGTATAAGTATAGGCAATAATATAAGCTGGGACAGCAGCTGGTAATAATAACATCCATTCAAAAAATTTTTTTCCAAAAAAATTATATCTTGTCACTATCCAAGCAGTGGTCACACCAAAGACTAAACTTAATCCTCCAACACCAAACATTAGAATTATTGTATTGGTTAGATATCTGGGCAAAACAGTAGAAAATAGATGTGGCCATAGTGATGTATCGCCTAAAATCGCGTAATAAAATATTGAAAAAATAGGGGCGATAATTATCAAAGCAATTATCGCCATAGAATTGGACCATAAATTAAAATTTATCAAAACAGTTAACCTATAATTTACCAGCCTACTCTATCAATGATTTTCTGAGCTACGGGAGCAAGTTCTGCAAGTTTTTCAACAGGCAGTTTATCTTCTTTAAACGCGTCCCATGATTTTAACTCATCAGTTAATTGCATATCTGGATTAACAGGATATTCATAGTTTATAGAACTGTAAAGAACTTGTGCTTTTGGCTGAGTCAAAAATTCAAGTAGTGCAATCGCATTGTCTTTATTTTTAGAGTACTTAATGACACCTCCACCAGCAACATTAATGTGATTCCCTCTATCTTCTTGATTAGTAAAAACTAACTCTATTGAGTTAGCCCAATCTTTTTGTTCTGGATTCTTTTCGTTAAATTTCATTTTTCCAAAATAATAGGTATTCATTACAGCAATATCACAGACACCTTCATAAATTGCTTTTGCTTGAGCTCTATCATTACCCTCAGGTTTACGTGCTAAATTTGCAACAATGCCTGCTGCCCATTCTTCAGCAAAAGCTTCTCCATTTGCAGCAATTATTGAAGCTAAAAGTGATCTATTGTAGTCATGGCTGCCAGGTCTTGTACAAATTTTACCTTTCCATTTTGTGTCAGATAGATCTTCTATTCTTTTAATTGAGTTTTTTGACACTCGTTCTTTTGAGATTGCAACAATTCTAGCTCTCTTTGAAAGTGCAAACCATTTATTATTACTATCTCTTAAATGATTTGGAATATTCATATTCAAAATATCTGAATTAATTGGTTGCAAAATATCCTTTTCAACAAATTGGTTTAATCTTGCTATATCAACTGTTAATACCAAGTCAGCAGGTGTATCTTCACCCTCAGCTAAAACTCTTTCTAGTAATCCTTTTTTTGCATGTAAAACATTTACCTTTATGCCAGTCGATTTTGTAAATTCCTCAAAGAAAGGATCTATTAAGATCGGCTGCCTGTAAGAATAAACATTAACCTCTTTGGCAAACAAGTTTAGTGAAATGGTAGATGCAATTAGTATCAATAGTAATCTAAAAATAATTTTCATATAACCTTCTTTTTTTGTGGATATAATAAATATCTCCACGTTCTATGATTAAGAATCTTATTAAAAATTATCAGAATACGAATGTAGATCTATATGAATTTTTTTTTAATATCAGTGTTGTTAAAATTCATAAAATTAGATTTATTCTAAATTTAAAGTTAAAAATGTTGGGGCCACTTTGGGCCCCTATCCAAAACTACTTTATTGAAATTAGTCTAGCTTTTTTTTCTTCTGGAATAATTCTCTCCAAATCAATTGCTAAAAGTCCATTCTTCAATTCAGCATCTTTAACTTTGATGTCTTCTGAAATTGTGAACGATCTTTCAAACTGTCTTGTTGAGATTCCTTTATGGATTACACCATTGCCATTTTCATTAACCACTTTTTCTTTAGGTTTATTTCTAACAGTTAGGTTGTTTTCTTTTAATTCAATCTCAATATCTTCTTTACTATATCCAGCAAGAGCAACTTCAATTTTATAGTTATGCTCATCAACTCTATGAATATTGTAAGGTGGATAATTTGTATTGTATCGTTCTGTAGACTCCAACATTCTATCAAATTCGTCAAAAATCGAGTCAAATCCAACAGAGAATGGTCTTAGAGAATTCCAAACGGATAGGTTTCTAGTCATAATAACTCCTTTATTAAGCAAGTTTATTTTGTCCGCACCCACAATGGCATACAGACAAATATTATGTGGGGATGATTGTGTTTAATTCAAGTCTTTGTTATTTTTTTCTTATAAACGACAATCCATCAGAGAGTGGCAAAAGAGAGAATTCCACTCTTGTGTCATTTTTTATTTTTAAATTTAAATCACGGATAGTTTTTGTTTGAGAGTCTTGTTTAGTTTCATCTGCCACATCACCATGCCAAAGCATATTATCAATAATTATTATCCCATTAGAGACTAATAAATTCAGAGACAATTCATAATAATTTGGATAATTATTTTTATCAGCATCTATAAAAATTAAGTCATAACTCTGTTGACGGTCTATCATGCTTTGCATTACCTCAACACCATCTCCAATAATCGATTCAATTTTTGAGCTCATTTTATCTAATTCCCAATATTTTTTTGCTAAGGATAAAAATTCATCTGAATTATCAACAGTTACGATTTTCCCTGATTCAGGTATACCTCTAGCCAAAAACAAAGTGCTCATCCCTGTAAACCTTCCAATTTCTAAACAGTTTTTAGCATTAGAAATTTTAGTTATCATTTCTAAAAACTGACCTTGTTCTTTTGCAATCTGCATTTGGGAAACACTACCAAGTTTTAAAGTTTCATTTTCTAGTTCAGTAATTATTTTATCTTCTCGGTAACCTACGCTTTGTAAGTATTGCACAAGTGCTTCATTAATTTCAGTTTGAGTGCTCATTAATTTATGGTTTCAAATATTTCAGGTAGTTTTTGAGTTTTTTTATCTGAAATAATGAAACAGCCTTTTATTTTATTTATTAAATTATCATCTATATTTTTACTTGAGTATAAACTTAACAGAGGAGTTGAGGAATTTACTTCATCGCCTATATTGAGAACATTATCATATCCAACTCCATAATTTATTTTATCGGTAACCTGTTTTCTTCCACCTCCAAGTTCAATAAGTATAAGGCCTAATTCTCTGGTATGAATATTTTCTATCCACCCGCCCTCCATAGAAAATATATCTTTTTGAATAAATGTATTGGATAGATCTTTTTCATAAGATGTTAAAATATTTTTTGGTCCACCCAAGGCTGCAACCATCATTTCAAATTTTTCTGCAGCTAGTCCATTATTAATAACAGTATTAATTTTATTATAAGCCTCTTCTTTTGAAATTTTATAAATGTTTACTAATAGCGAAGATATTAATTCATTAGTGATCTTCTCTAATCGATGATCTTTAAAATCATTTTTAATATATTTTATGCATTCTAATATCTCTAGCGTATGACCAGCACTTTTACCTAGGACCTGATTCATATCTGTTAATATAGCTTCGCAATGTAAACCTGCTCCTTTGGCTACTCTTACTAAGGAGTTGGATAAATCTCTTGCTATATCAATAGTACTATTAAAAGATCCATTACCAACTTTTACATCAAGTACTAAAGATGAAAGACCGCTTGCAATTTTTTTTGAAAGAATAGATGATGTTATTAAGGGTAAAGATTCTACTGTACCTACAATATCTCTTATAGAATATAATTTTTTATCAGCTGGTGCTAAGTTAGAGGTTTGACCAATAATTGCACAACCAACGTCTTTTACAACTTTTTTAAAAGTTTCTAAATCAGGCTTTGTATTGTACCCAGGTATTGAGTCAAATTTATCTAGAGTACCACCGGTATGACCCAAACCTCTACCTGAAATCATAGGCACATACAGTCCACAGGCTGCAAGTATTGGTGCTAATATAACGCTCGTCTTGTCTCCAACACCACCAGTTGAGTGCTTATCACATACCAACTCAGAATCTACAATCTCAGACCAATTTAGTGTATCGCCTGAGTTCGTCATCGCTTCAGTTAAACAAACAGTTTCTTCAGGAGTCATTCCATTTGAAAATATTGCCATGCTCATTGCTGCAATTTGTGCATCTGAAAAAGATCCATTTGTTAAACCGTCTACAAAAAAGTTAATATCTTCTTTTGATAGATCTTTGTTGTCTCTTTTTTTTCTAATTATCTCTTGAGGTATCATCGAATTGAACTTCTTGTATAAATTGTTTAATTAAATTTAAAACATTGTTCTCTGCTAAACTTGCATTCTCTAAAGTTTCCTGATGACTTAATTTTGTTTTATTCATACCAGCAGCTAAGTTGGTGATTACACTGATACCAATAACAGGAAGTCCGCAATGATTAGCAACTAAAACTTCTGGTACTGTAGACATTCCAACTGCATTTCCACCTATTACTTTTAAGGCATTGATTTCAGCAGGGGTTTCAAAATTTGGTCCTGAGTACATACAATAGATACCTTCATAAATTTTTTGATCTATTTTTTTAGCGACTTGTATTAACTGATCTCTGTAAAACTTATGATACCCATCACTCATATCATGAAAACGAGGGCCATACTCTTCAGCATTGGGTCCAATAAGTGGATTGAAACCACTCCAGTTAATATGATCTTTAATTGCCATTAGACTGCCAGCCGGCATAGCTTCATCTAAACTACCTGCTGCATTTGTAACAACTAATAACTTGCACCCAATGTCCTTTAATACTCTTATGGGTGAAGCTAAACTTTGAGGATTATGCCCCTCATAAATATGCGATCTTCCATACATACAAACAACATTTAAAGTATTTATTTCTCCTAAAACTAATTTACCTGCGTGACCTTTGACAGTTGGCTGTGGAAAATCTGATAATTGTTCATATGAAATTGATTCCTGAATATCTTTTTCTTCAAAAAAATTAGTTAGTCCGCTTCCTAAAATTACAGCAATGTCTGGTGAAGTATTACTAGTAATTTCTAAAAATTTTTTGGCCGAAGGTAGCATTAAAGATTCTCTGGGCCAAAAGAATCAGGAAGTAATTCTTCGAGTGTAGATGTTTTCATATGACCATTTTCGTTACACATATGAATCTTAGTATCTAAAGTAGCAAATTCTCTTAACCTCTGTCTACAACCACCACAAGGTGAGCATAATAATTCACCTGAACCTATAACCACAACTTCTAAAATTTTTTTGTTTCCATTAGATATCATATTTCCAATTGCAGTTGCTTCGGCACACTGGGATTGAGGATAGGCAGCATTT
>CACJRM010000010.1 GCA_902595805.1 uncultured Alphaproteobacteria bacterium
ACGTTCTTGTGCTTTTTTCTTAGGTAGATGTTTTTTTGTTTTTTCAGTAATAACTGGTTTTTCCATCACACCAAGATTGCTAAGAAAAATAGAAATTCTATCTGATGGTTTTGCTCCTTTTGCAATCCATTCCTTAGCTTTGTCTACATCCATTTTAACTCTATCAGCGCTATCCTTTGGAAGCATTGGGTTATAAGTTCCAATTTGATCTATAAATTTTCCATCTCTAGCTCTTCTAGAATCAGCAACTACTATTCTATAAAATGGTCTTTTCTTTGCACCACCTCTTGATAATCTTATTCTTACTGGCATTTTATTTCCTTTCTAATTTATGTTTGGAGGAAGATTTCCTTGTAATTTTTGCATTAAATCACTGGGAATTCCTCCTTTGCCCATTGATTTCATTCTCTTCATCATTTTTTGTGATTGGAGAAACTGTTTTAATAACCTGTTAACGTCTTGAACTTTTGTTCCAGATCCTTTTGAAATTCTAATTTTACGTGAAGCCTTTATAATATCTGGATCAGCCCTTTCTTTTTTTGTCATTGAACTGATTATAGCTATTTGTTTATCAATCATTGAATTAGAAATTTTATTTTCTGCCATTAACTTCTGTGCCTTTGAAACACCTGGCATCATAGAAAGTAAACCGGAGACTCCACCCATTTTACCCATTTGTTTTAATTGATTGGCGAAATCTTCAAGATCAAATTTTCCTTTAGCGATCTTTTTTGCCATATCTTCCATCTCTTCTTTATCAATATTTTCAGCAGCTTTTTCGACAAGAGATACAATATCTCCCATACCTAAAATTCTTTGTGCAATTCTTTCAGGATGAAAAGGTTCAAAATTTTCTACTTTTTCACCTAGTCCTATAAATTTTATAGGAGAGTTTGTTATCGATTTAATTGATAGTGCTGCACCACCTCTGCTATCACCATCTATTCGAGTTAAAATTGATCCAGTAATATTTATTGCATCACTAAAACTTTTAGCTACATTTGCAGCATCTTGCCCTGTTAGAGCATCTGCTACTAATAATGTTTCGTCAGGTTTGAACTTATTTTCAATTTCTATTAATTCACTCATTAACTTTTTATCTATAACTTGTCGTCCAGCAGTATCTAAAATAAGAATATCAAATAAATTTTTTTGAGCATAGTCTATGGAATCATCAACAATCTTATTGGCTGATGATAGATTGTGATTAAAGAAATCCGAGCCAGTTTCTTCAGCTAATACTTTTAATTGTTCTTGTGCTGCTGGTCGATAAATGTCTGCCGATGCTAGTAAAATTTTTTTCTTTGAAGACTTCTTTAACAAATAGGAAAGTTTGGCAATTGAAGTTGTTTTCCCAGATCCCTGTAATCCACAAAACAATATTTTAGTTAATTGAGAAGAAGATAAATTTAAAGATTTATTTTCTGATCCAAGAATTTTTACAAGCTCATCTTGCACAAGCTTTATGATCATTTGATCTGGCTTAACAGATTTGAGAATTTCTTTTCCTAAAATGTTTGACTTGATGGAATTTATAAATTCTTTTACTACAACTAAGGAAACATCTGCCTCTAAGAGAGCAATTCTAATTTCACGTAATGTAAATTCAAGATCTGTTTCTGATATAACAACCTTACCCCGAATACTTTGAACAATTTTTTCAAATTTTGTGTTCAGTGTATCAAACATAAATCTCCAATAGCCTTTTAACTCCAGGGCACGAAACTCGTGGGCTAGAGTACCTATCACAATTGTAACAAGCTCAATTCGTTTACAAATATAGGATTTGTTGGTGAACCTCTATTAGCTGAATAATTGAAAGTCAAGTATTCTTAAATTTCCCATATTTACTGAGATTTATCGATAAATTAGGTTATAAAACAAATATGCAAAAAGTAGACTTTATAAAGATGCATGGGCTTGGGAATGATTTTGTTATCATAGATAAAAGGTCTAACAATATCGTAATTACTGAAGATATTATTAAAAGACTCAGTGACAGAAGAACTGGAGCAGGGTGTGATCAGTTAATCACAATTAATAATACAAATAATCAAAGTGCTGATGCTGAAATTGAAATTTTTAATCCTGGTGGTGATAGAGCCGAAGCTTGTGGTAATGGAACACGCTGCGTGGCAAAAATACTATTTGAAGAAGATTCAAATAAAGAAATTTTAAAAATTCAATCTGATGCAGGCATATTAGAATCAAAAAGAATAGATAATAATATAAGTGTCAACATGGGTTCAATAAAAAATACTTGGGATAAAATTCCTTTAAGTAAAGAAGTCGATACAATGAATATACCAATTTCGATTGATGGATATAGTAATGGAGTTGCTGTTAATGTAGGGAATCCACATGTAGTTTTTTTTGGGAAATCGATCAAAGATACAGATCTTGAAAATATAGGTCCTAGAATAGAAAATCATGAGCTCTTTCCAAAAAAAACTAATGTTGAAATTGTTAAAGTTATTAATACAAATTTAATTGAAATGAGAGTTTGGGAACGAGGAGTTGGAATCACGTTAGCTTGTGGTAGTGGTGCCTGTGCGGCTGTATATGCAGCGTGGAAAAAAGGATTGATTGAAAATAACGCTGAAGTGAAACTTGAAAAAGGTTCACTGCACATAAATATAATTAATAATGAATCTATTATGACAGGACCTGCAGAAATAAGTTATCGGGGTAGTTTAGAAATATAATTTATGAAAAATAAAAACTACGTAGTCAATCTAGGTTGTAGATTGAATATTTATGAAGGTGAAGTTATTACAAACCATCTTAGAACGAATAATTTAAATAATGTTACAGTCATAAACTCATGTGCAGTAACTGAAGAAGCTGAGAAAAAAGTTTTTTATGAAATTAGAAAGGCAAAAAAAAATTTTCCTAATAATAAAATAGTAGTTACAGGATGTGCGGCTCAAATCAATCCATTAAAATATAAAGATTTAAAAGAAGTAGACTCAGTAATTGGAAACACAGAAAAATTAGAAACTTTAACATGGAAAAATATCGATCAGTCTAAAAATCTTAAAGTAGGAAATATATTAGAAGAAAGTAAAACAGTACCTAATTCAATTGAAAAATTTGAAGGAAAATCGAGAGCTTATATTGAAATACAACAAGGTTGTAACCATCGCTGTACTTTTTGTATTATTCCATTTGGCAGGGGCAATAATAGAAGTGTACCTGCTGGAGAGATAGTAAATAAAATAAAAAAAATTGTTAGCAATGGATATAATGAAGTAGTCTTAACAGGAGTAGATATAACTGATTATGGAAAAGATCTTCCAGCAAAACCTACTTTTTCTAATTTAATTAAAAGAATTCTAAAATTAGTACCTGAATTAAAACAACTCCGTTTGTCCTCAATTGACTGCGCTGAAATAGACGAAGATTTTTGGGATGTTTTAAAGGACGAAAGATTGATGCCTCATTTTCATATAAGTTTACAAGCTGGAAACAATTTAATTTTGAAAAGAATGAAAAGAAGACATTCAAGGGAAATGGCAATTTATTTTTGTAAGAAAGTTTTATCTATTAGGAAAGATGCAACATTTGGTGCTGATATAATTGCCGGTTTTCCAACAGAAACAGAAACGATGTTTCAAGATTCAATTAAACTAGTTGATGATTGTAATTTAACCCATCTTCATATTTTTCCTTATTCACCAAGAGAAAATACTCCTGCATCTAGAATGCCTCAAGTTCAAAAAAATATTATCAAAGATAGAGCAAGAAGACTTAGAGAAAAAGGTATGGAAAAATTAAAAAAACATTTAAAAAAAAATATTGGAAAGAAGGAACAAATTTTAATTGAAAGTAGAAAAGAAAATTTTTCACTTGGAAAAGATCAGCATTTTTTAAAAGTAAAACTTGAAGAAGAGTTTAAAGAGGGAAATATAGTCTCCTGTATATACACAGGCATAGAAAATGATACGTTGTTAGCAAGAATAGCATGAGTTTGTTCTCAATATTTAAAGATAAGTTAAGTAAAACTTCAAATATACTTTCTTTTAATATTTTAGAGATTTTAAAAAACAAAAAAATAGACCATTTAACTTTAGAAGAATTAGAAAATGTTCTTATTTCATCTGATATTAGTTTGGATGTTGTAAATCAGCTAATAGATTCTATAAAAAAAATAAAAATTTCAAATGATGATGGAATAAAAAATGTACTAGAAATCTTATCTCAAAATATAGAAAGTATATTACTTCCAAGAGAACATGTTCTGATAAATGAAAAAAGTGATGAAAAAAAAATATTAATATTCGTTGGAGTAAACGGAAGTGGAAAGACAACCACTATTGGTAAAATTGCAAATAAAATTTTATCAAATAAAAAAATTCTGATTGCAGCTTGTGATACATTTAGGGCAGCAGCTGTTGAGCAGTTGGAAAATTGGGCGAAAAAAAATAACAATGGTTTTATCGCTGGAAAAAGTAATCAAGATCCAGCAAGCGTAGCGTATCAGGCAACTGAAGAATTTGGAAAAGAAAATTATGATTTTTTACTTATAGATACTGCTGGAAGACTATCAAATAATATTAACCTCATTAATCAACTAATTAAATTGAAGAATGTTATCTCAAAAGTTAATTCCTCTTTTAATATTGAAACTGTGTTAGTTTTAGATGGCACGAATGGTTCGAACATGATTAAGCAAGTGGAAATCTTTGGAAATGAACTTAATGTATCAAGTCTTATAATAACTAAATTAGATGGAACAGCAAAAGGTGGAGCATTAATTTCAATTGCAAATAAATTTGAAATCCCTATAAGTTATGTTGGTCTTGGAGAAAGTATTGAGGACCTAGTAACCTTTAATTCTCAAAACTTTGCTAGATCTATTTTAAACCTAGAAGAACAAAAATGAAGTCAGTTTACAAATTATTAATTGATATAGGGCCGCTTGCAGTATTCTTTATTTTTTATACAAGAAGTGGTCTTCAAGAAGCAATACTTCCTCTTATGATTGCAACTGTAATTTCAGTAATCATTTCATATATACTTGAAAAAAAAATACCAATTATGCCAACTCTTGGGGCTGCGATTGTATTAATATTTGGAGGTCTAACAATTTATTTTGATAATGAAATTTTTATTAAAATGAAACCAACAATAATAAATATGGTCTTCGCAATAATTTTATATGGAGGAGTGATTGTTAAAAAACCTCTTTTAAAGTATCTTTTAGGTGCTGCACTTAAACTAGAAGAAGATGGATGGAGAATATTAACTCAAAGGTGGATTGCTTTTTTTGTTGCACTTGCTGTTTTAAATGAAATTGTTTGGAGAACACAAAGTACTGATGTTTGGGTAAATTTTAAAGTTTTTGGTATCTTGCCAATTACGTTTATTTTTACGATGACACAATTCCCTTTAATTAAAAAATATCAAATTGAAGATTAAGTTATAAATTGTTTTCTCTTAGTGCTATAAATCCAGGTGATTTATTTCCCTCAAGCCACTCTAAAAATGCACCCCCAGCTGTAGATAAATATTTAAATGCGTCATTTGCTTTAGCTTTTTTTATTGCTGCGAGTGTATCTCCTCCTCCTGCTAGAGCATCTAATTGAGATTTACTTGAATAATTTTGTATAATATTTGCAACTGAAATTGTACTTTTATCAAATGGACTATACTCAAATGCGCCTAAAGGCCCATTCCATAAAATTGATTTAGATTTTAATATTTCATCTGAAATTAGTTTTGTTGTTTGCTCACCAACATCTAATATCATTTGGTCATTTGGAATATTATTAATTGAATAAGTCTTAACATTTACTCTATCTTTTATTGTTTTTGAGCAAACACCATCAATTGGTAAAAGTATTTTGCAATTTTTTGATTCTGCTTTTTTTTGTATTTTTTTTGATAGTTCAATAAAATCATTTTCTACCAGAGAAGAACCAACGTTATAATTATTTGATAGCAAAAAGGTATTAGCCATTGCACCACCAATCACTAAAGAGTCAAAAATTTCAACTATATTTTCTAAAACTTTTATTTTTGTTGAAACCTTTGAGCCACCTATAATTGCTAAATTTGGTTTATTTGAATTTTCTAAAAATTTATCTAAATTTTCAATTTCTTTTGAGAAACTTAATCCAGCGTATGAAGGTAAGTATTTAGTAATACCTACTATAGATGCATGATTGCGATGAGATGCAGAAAATGCGTCATTAATATATATGTCAAAACTAGAAGCTAATACTTTTGAAAAATTAAGATCATTTTTTTCTTCTTCAGCATTAAAACGAATATTTTCTAGTAGACAAATTTCCCCCATGTTCATTTCAGCAATTTTTGTCTCAATTACTTTTTTTTCACAGTTAGCTAAAAAATGAATTGTGTTTAAATTTAAAAATTTTTTTAATTCTGAACATAAAAACTCAATGGAATATGTTTTATTAACTTGACCTTTAGGTCGGCCAAAATGAGCAATTAAGAATATCTTATTTTTATTTTTAATTAGTTTTTCTAGTGTTGGTAAAATAGCATGAATTCTTGAATGATCTGTAATTTTCCCTTCCAAAACTGGTACGTTTAAATCAACTCGAACAATAATTTTTTTATTTTTACAGTCTAGATCTCTTAATTCTTTCATTTCTATTCACATGTATATAAAAAAAATGCTGGAAATCATTGATTTTTTTTAAAAATTTGCAGTTTTATCTTTTTTAATACATATATTTAGTATATTAAACCTTTTTTAAGCTACTAAATGTAGTAATGGAGTTTAATTATGCCTTGGGATGATAATAATGTAGCAAAACTTAGAGATTTATGGGACCAAGGTCTACCAACAGCTCAAATTGGAAAATTATTAGGTTTCACCAAAAACGCAGTGGTTGGAAAAGCTCATAGAATTGGACTCGAGAGAAGACCATCACCTATAAGAAGAACAGCTGTTAAGCCGGATCGAAAAAAAGCTAGATCTCCAGTAATGCCAAAATTAAATTTTGAAAGCACCAAAGAACCAGATATTATCTCTACAGAGACTACTGTTTTCCAACCGGTTGTTAAAAATATACTCACTGCAGCTCCAAAGAGAGGTTGTGAATGGCCTGAAGGTCATCCTGATGAAGCTGACTTTCGTTTTTGTGGTAAAGATAGATTTGAAGATAAGCCTTATTGTTTAGATCATTGTGCTGTTGCATATGTTGTTCCTGAAAAAGAAGAAAACGAAAAGACAGAATTAAATAATACGATTTAATAATAATAAAAATTCTAGAAATAAAAATTCTTCCTGTTATCTAATAAAATATGAAAGATGAGAGAATTAATTCTGTATTTACTCCTATTCTAATTGGTGGAAGCTTAATTCTTCTAATAAGTTTTGCAATTCGTTCTACATTTGGTCTATTTCAAATTCCTATTGCGTCTGATTTTTTATGGAACCGTTCAGAATTTTCTCTTGCCATTGCTATTCAAAATTTAGCTTGGGGTGTAGGCACTCCACTATTTAGTGCTTTTGCCGAAAAATATGGTGATAGAAAAGCAATAGCGCTAGGCTTAATTCTTTATGCATTTGGAATTTTCATAAGTAGTACTGCTACAACTCCAGAGGCGCATCAAACTTTAAACCTATTAATTGGTTTTGGTATAGCTGGTAGTGGTTTTGGTCCAATTTTAGCAGTAGTTGGAAGAGCCACATCTCCAGAAAAAAGATCTTTAGCACTAGGTATTACAACTGCTGCAGGATCGGCTGGACAAGTAGTTGGTCCACCACTTGCTTCTATTCTATTATCATTTTTGCCTTGGTCTTCAGTGTTTGAAATCTTTTCAATTATATTATTAATAACACTGATACTTGTTCCAATTTTAAAAACAGAATTATCAAATACTAATATTAATAATGAAAATGAAAAAATTACTGATGCTGTATTTGTTGCATTAAAAGATCCAACATACTCAATGTTGTTCTTTGGTTTTTTTTCTTGTGGCTTTCAGTTAGCATTTATTACTGCACATTTTCCAGCATTTATTGTTGAATCTAGTAGTCCAATTATAGAGGGAAGTTTAATAAGTTTGGTTTGTAATTCTGTAGAAGGTTTAGGAGCATTATCTATGGCGCTTATAGGATTGTTTAATATAATTGGTTGTTTGATTGCTGGAGCCTTAGGAAAGGGACATTATAAGAAATATCTTTTATCTTTAATTTATACCGGAAGGACTATTGCAGCAATTTTATTTATCTTACTCCCTATTACACCAAGTTCTATTGCTATATTTTCAATAGTTATGGGTGCTTTATGGTTAGCAACAGTTCCTTTAACTTCAGGAATTATAGGCCATATTTATGGATTAAAATTTATGGGTACATTATATGGCATTGTATTTTTTTCTCATCAGTTAGGATCTTTTGTAGGTGTTTGGTTAGGTGGTCTATTTTATGATATCTATGGAAGTTATGATATTGTATGGTGGGTAGGTATAGGTGTTGGTGGATTTTCTGCAATAATACATTTGCCAATTAGAGAAAAACCATTATCTAATTCAAAAATACAAACAGCTTAATTTATGGATGAAAAAAAGATTATACGAAACTTAATTATAGTAATTTTTTTCTTAGTTATTATTTATTCTTTAGCCAGAGTTGGTGTAGGTTTAGATCTTAGCTTTGGACCTTATTTAAAAAAATAGAATAACTAGTTACACCATTCTCCTTGTTTAAATATTGGCGTAACAGCACCATCTTTATCAACACCCTCGACATCAATTTTACCTGAGCCAATCATCCAATCAATATGTATCATGCTTGAATTACCACCTCTTTGAGTAATCTCTTCTTTCGATAAGTCTTTTTTTGATTTGAAACATTTGGAGTAACACTGCCCTAAAGCAATATGAGAAGCAGCATTTTCATCAAATAGAGTGTTATAAAAAGTTATTCCTAATTGCGAAATAGGTGAACTATTTGGAACTAAGGCTACTTCACCAAGTCTTCTTGAGCCCTCATCTGAATCGAGAACTTTTAATAAAACATCTTGTCCTTTAGAAGATTTTGCATCAATAATTTTACCTTCTTCAAAGCGAACATTAATATCTTCAATTAGTGTTCCTTGATAAGATAGAGGTTTGGTTGAGCAAACTTCGCCACTTACACGACTAGCATGAGGAGTTGTGAATACTTCTTCAGAGGGAATATTTGGATTACAAACAATACCATTCTGTGCCTCTGATGCGCCTCCCATCCACTCATGATCATCAGCAAGACCGACAGTTAAGGATGTTCCAGGGCCTGAATATTTTAAAGAATGAAAATTTTTAGTATTTAACCAATCTGTTTTATCTCTTAAATTTTTATTATGTTTGTCCCATTCACTTACAGGATCATCATTACCAACTCTTGATGCATGAAATATTGCATCTCCTAAATTTTTAATAGCTTCACTATCATCAAGATCTGGGAAGACTCTTTTTGCCCATGCTTTTCCTGGCCATGAAATTATATTCCAGTTAATTTTAAATTCAGTAATTCTTTCTCTTGCTGGTTTGTATGCAACAGCATTAGCTTTATTTGCACGCGAAACTTTATCAGGATCAATTTCAGATAATAGCATGGGATCATCGCCAGCAATAGCCATTCTAGCTGTATTGTTGTCAAAAGCTTCACCCATACCATTATAAAGCCAGTTTGCTGCAACATTGAAAGATTCATCATTTCCATACTTAAATCGAGATAATGTAATATCAGAATCATTGAAAAGTGGAGTCACAAGTCCAGCCCCTTCTTTGTAAGCATATTCAACTATTTTTCTAACCAATGGTAAAGACTCTAATGGTGCTGTTATTAAAAGGTTTTGACCTTTTTGAAGAGCAACACCTCTTTTAATGGATAGATGTGCAAGTTTATCAACTTTTTTTGGATCTACATCATAAAACATTATAGTTATAATTAGTTTTTATATTCTAAAAAGTCTAGAGATTTTAACTTTAAAATTTATCCTTAATAATTTTAGGAAAAAGAACTTAAATATTTCAAATTGTTTAATAAAATCTTTCCACAAAGTCTTGTTTTTTTTCAGATATAAAAATATCAAATCTAGGCAAAAATAGTAAACTAAACTATGATTTATGAGCTTTTAGATAAAATTAATTTTCCATCTGACTTAAGAGAATTTAAAAAGAAAGATCTAAAGCAAATCTCACAAGAATTAAGAGCTAAAACAATTGAGACTGTTTCAAAAACTGGTGGTCATCTAGGTGCTGGATTAGGTGTTGTTGAATTAACTGTAGCAATCCACTATGTCTTTAACACTCCACATGATAAATTAATCTGGGATGTGGGACATCAAGCTTATCCTCATAAAATCATTACAGGGAGGAAAAAAAATATAGATACACTTAGAAAGAAAGATGGTGTTTATGGTTTTGTAAGAAGGTCTGAAAGTGAATATGATCCCTTTGGCACAGCCCATAGTTCAACAGCAGTATCAGCAGGGTTAGGAATTAAAGCTGCAAAAGATATAAATAAAGACAACTCAAAAGTTATATGTGTTGTTGGAGATGGTGCCTTAAGTGCAGGTTTAGCATATGAAGGATTAAACAACGCAGGCGCACAAAAAAAAGGTTTAATTGTTATTTTAAATGATAACAAAATGTCAATAGACAAACCGGTTGGTGCTATGAGCACATATCTAACTAGATTGCTTTCATCTAAATCTTACTCAAGCTTAAGAAATATTATTAAAAAAATTTCTAAAACATTACCATCAAATCTTTCAAGGACTCTTTATAGAACAGAAGAATATTCAAAAGGGCTTATCTCTGGAGGTACTTTATTTGAGGAATTGGGGTTTTATTATCTTGGCCCAATAGATGGTCACAATATAGACGATATGGTGTCAGTTCTTGAAAACATTAGAGATAATAAATTTAATAAACCAGTCTTTCTTCATTGTATAACCAAAAAAGGTAAAGGTTATAATCCTGCTGAAAAGTCAGAAGATAAATTTCATGGTGTAGAAAAGTTTGATATTAATACAGGTAACTCAGTTAAAAAAACAAATCTAAAATCTTACTCAAATGTCTTTGGAGAAAAACTAACAACACTTGCTGAAAATGACGAAAAAATTGTAGCAATAACAGCTGCTATGATGTCTGGAACAGGATTAAAATTATTCCAACAAAATTTTGAAAAAAGATTTTTTGATGTTGGTATTGCTGAACAACATGCTGTTACAATGGCAGCTGGATTGGCTACTGAGGGTTTCAAACCATTTGTTGCAATTTATTCAACTTTTTTGCAAAGAGCTTACGATCAAATAGTGCATGATGTAGCTATTCAAAAATTACCTGTTAGATTTGCAATTGATAGAGCAGGGTTAGTAGGATCAGATGGCCCTACTCATGCTGGTTCATTTGATATTACTTATTTAGCCACATTACCAAATTTTATAGTTATGGCGCCCAGCAACCAAAGAGAGTTAACTAATATGATAGAGTTATCTTGTGAGATTAATGACACACCGTCTGCTTTTAGATTTCCAAGAGGAACAGGATCCGAGGAACTATTTAATAATCAGCCTACAGATATCAGCATAGGTAAGGGATATATTCTTATTGAAGGTAATGATGTTGCAATCTTAAATTTAGGAACAAGACTTGAAAAATGTATTGAAGCTAGTAAGTTTCTTAATCAAAATAATATTTATCCTACTATTGCAGATGCAAGATTTGCAAAACCATTAGACACACAATTAATAGATGACTTATTAAATAATCATAAGTATATTTTAACTATAGAAGAAGGTTCTATAGGAGGATTTTCATCTCATGTTTTACATTATGTTCATAATATAAGATCAAAAAAGGATAACGTTGTGATAAAAAATTTAATTTTTCCAGATCGTTTTGTTGAACATATGACACCGGATGAGCAATATCAAGATATTAAAATGGATACGGAATCAATAATCAGAGAAATTAATAATTTTTATGAAAATAAAATTGTTGATATAAAGAATTTTAAGTCAAAAGTTTAATTCTTAAAAAAAGTTTAATTGAAATTTAAAAATGAAGAAAATTAAAATTTTACACAAAAGTTATTCTAAACCTATAAGCTGTTTGACTGCATACTCTCCATCTATTGCAAATATTTTAGATGGAAAGGTTGATTTAATACTAGTTGGAGACTCTATTGGTTCAACACTCTATGGGATGAAGAATACTCAAGGGGTTACTATGGATATGATGAAAAATCATGGGGCAGCTGTAAATAAAACAATTAAGAAAAGTTTAAAAGTATTAGATATGCCTTATAAAACATATGATAATAAAATTGATGCATACAAAAATGCTAAAATACTTTTAAATCACTGTAAGCCTGATTTATTAAAGATAGAAATTAGTAAAAAAAAATTAGTTGTTTTAAAACACTTAGTGGATAAAAAAGTAAATGTTATTTCTCATATAGGAGTAACACCACAAAGTTATAAGAATTTTAATAAAATTAAAGTTTTAGGAAAAAATAATATAGAAAAACAAAATTTATTAAAGTTAGCAAAAGAATCTGAAGCACTTGGAGCTAAAGCAGTATTGTTAGAGTGTGTTACAACTGATACAGCTAAACTTATTACAGAAAATATTTCGATACCTACAATAGGTATAGGTGCTTCAAAATATTGTGATGGTCAAGTTTTAGTATTTGATGATTTAATAAATCTAACTACAGATGATAAAAAACCAAAATTTGTAAAAAATTATTTTGATTTTAATAAGATCGCCAGCAATGTAGTTAAGAAATATAATCGAGAAGTTAAGCTTAAAAAATTTCCTAGTACTAAATTTACTTACAATTAATCTAAATCTATAAAACTGTTATTATTATCCAAAAATTTGATTAAACCAGAATTAATTTGATACCACAAACCAACTACATTTAATTTATTATCATTAATTAATTTATCTATAAAATCATATTCATGTAAATTTTTAATTGATTGTTTTATATTTTCCTGCTCAAAAAAAGTTATTTTTTCAGTTTCTGGAAGATTATTAGGGATATTATTATAAGATTTTTTTAAACAACTTGTCCATTGATTTATGTATTCAAAATCACTTATATTTTTTTTATCTAAAAATCTTTTGTAAGAATACTCAACTCCACCACAATTTGAGTGGCCTAGAATAATTAAGTTTTGAATTTTTAGAACTTTTAATGCGTATTCTATAGCAGATAATGTTTGTATATTTTGATCCTTATCATCTTTGGAAGGTACTATATTAGCGATATTTCTATGTATAAAATAATCTCCAACACTTCCACCAAATATCGTATTTTCAAGAATTCTAGAATCACAACAAGTAATAATCATTGCTATTGGTTTTTGTGCAGTTTTAGAAGCTTGTTCGTATATATCTTTATAATCTTCGAAAGTATTCTTTTTCCAGAATTGATATCTTTCAATTAAAAATTTTGGTATTTCCATAATATTATTATTTATAAAATTATTTATATAGCAAAATTAAATGAAAAAGGAAATTAGTAGAAAGTTCTGCGTAGCTCCCATGATGGGATATACCACACCATACGCAAGGAAACTTTATAGAATTTTATCAAAGAACAGTTTTTTATTTAGTGAAATGATAGCAACAAAATCACTTATTAATTCAAAGAGTAGAGAGAATATTATTGATAATGACTTTAATAACCCTGTTGCTCTTCAGGTAGGTGGTTCAGAAATTGATGAATTGAAAAAAGCTTCTCAAATAGCTCTAGCTTATAATTATGATGAAATTAATTTGAATGTTGGTTGTCCAAGCAAAGCAGTACAAAAGGGAAGTTTTGGAGCTTGTCTCATGAGAGATAAACTACTTGTTAGAAACTGTATAGAAGCTCTACAAAATGCTAAGATTGAAGCAACATTGAAATGTAGATTGGGTTTGGGTAAAGAATTAAATTATGAGTTTTTTGAAGAATTTATTGATGAGATATCAAAAACTGGAATTAAAATTATTTATGTACATGCAAGAAATGCGATATTAAACGGAATTAGCCCTCAAGGAAATAGAACTATACCCCCGCTTAATTATAATTTTGTAAAAAAAATAAAATATAGATTTCCTAATATATCATTCATACTTAATGGGGGTATTGACAGTATTGATAAAGCAGAAAAATTAATAAAAGAATTTGATGGAGTTATGGTTGGAAGATTGATTAAAAATAATCCTTTCATATTAAAAGATGTAGATACTAAAATTTTTAAAGAAAAAAATATACCAATTGATGAATCAATTATAAATAACTATTTTGAATATATTAAACCAAAATTAGGTTTAGAGTCAATATTTAGATTAATGAGTCCTTTACTTAATATTTTTTTTTCCGTTCCACATAGCAAAGTTTATAAATCTAAAATCAATGATTATATGAAGGATCAAAAAATTAATTTAATTGAAGACCTGTTAATTAAATTTATTAGTGAAAAAAAACTTAGTTAATTATTCAGTAAGGTACATGGTAGGATAAACTTAAGATTTCAACACCTGGATTTTTATCAGCTAAATTTGCATTTGAAATATGACTCAATGAAATACCAATTTTATTTTTATTTTTTAATTCATAACTTATTTCAAATGAGGTTCTAAATTGAAGATCATTTCCCAATTTTTTACCAGAACCATCATCATAGATGCCTGCTCCAAAACTTGGTGTAAAAAACAATTTACTTTTGTCACCCTCAAATAATTCTCCCAAATTTTCTTCAATATAGATACCAGTTAAAAAATATGAAGCCGAGTCGCTTGTAAATTCAACACCAAAGAATGGCTTTAAAAAAAAGAAATTGTCCTCTTCTGGACCAATATCAAATAGCGATTTATCACTTCTATATTCATATCTAAAATCTGTAGCTTGGTTTTTTTCTGAACCATCAAATTTAACATCGTAAATTCCTAGCCCAAAAACATTTGTTCCATTAGTAAGTGCGTTATTCGAAAATGAAATGACTGCTACTAGTATAAATATTCTGATCACAGAAATATTTTATAATTATTTATTTTGTCTATCAAACAAAAAATTCTTTATTTTGTTGAGAAATATCTAATAAAGATTTCTTTAGTTTTTCTAATGCTTTGGTTTCTATTTGCCTAACTCTCTCTTTGCTAATCTTTAACTTTTGACCTAATTCATCAAGTGTTATACTTTTTTCTCTAAATTTTCTTAGACGTATAATTGTTTTTTCTCTCTCATTTAACGTATCTATAGCTTTATTGATAAAGTCTTTTTTAATGTTTTTGTCATTGAAATCTTCATAAGTCTCTTCTGGGTTTTGACGATCGTCTGACAATAAACTCATAAGATCGTTTTCAGATTCATTATCTACTTTTTGGTTAAGATGCACATCTCCACCTGTAAGTCTAGACTCCATATTTTGAACTTCAATTGATTTAACATTAAGCATGTTAGATACTTTATCTATTTCTTCTTGCCCCATAAATTCTCTTGAAACATCATTAATTTGTTGCTTTATTTTTTTTAAGTTGAAAAAGAGAGCTTTTTGAGAAGCAGTTGAACCAGTTCTTACTACTGACCAGTTTTTTAATATGTAAT
The DNA here is from genome assembly GCA_902595805.1 of uncultured Alphaproteobacteria bacterium. Classification (GTDB taxonomy): domain Bacteria; phylum Pseudomonadota; class Alphaproteobacteria; order HIMB59; genus CACPNW01. Next base: position 15,575 of record CACJRM010000010.1, read on the forward strand.
CTTGTATAGATGCTCTAATCCACCATGATGCATAGGTTGATAATCTAAAATCTTTTGAAGTATCAAATTTTTCAAGAGCGTGCATAATTCCCAAAACACCTTCATGAATTAAATCGTCTAGGGGCAAACCATAACTGGAATACTTTCTAGCATAAGAGACAGCTAAACGAAGGTATGAGTTTAAAATTTTTTGAAGGGATCTTGGAGTTTTATTATTTCTCCAATCGTTAATAAGTGAGAATTCCTCCTCTTTTTCAAGAATAGCCGCTTTTTTTGATAATTCGATAAGATTGCTTGAAAAAAAATAATTTTTGTAAGCCATATATTATTATACGAAAAATATTTCAAATGGATCATTTATTTTCAAATAAATCTAAAATTTCCCCGTTTTCTGTAAAAATACCGCATAAAATATTTTTATTAGTTAAAGGTTGTTTAAATAAAGTACAAACAACATTATTTTTTGAAATCTCAGTTTTGTTTAGATGTTCAGATTCATATCCCCTTACAATTCTAGAAAATGTTTTGTAGGGTTCTTTTATTTTTGAAAAGTTTTGAAAGCCCCACCAAAAACAATCATTTTGTGCAGATAGAGGTCTAGTTATATCAACGCCCCTGTTTACAAATAAAATTTTTTTTGTTTGTGAATATGCTGCATGCTTTAAGTTTAGAAAATATTGAACATGTCCTGGAGAAACATACAAAGCTTTATTTAAAGTTGAAGTCCACTTTGATATTTTTAATGTTCCTGAGGAAGCTATATTCTTAACTTCTTTCTCAGAGAATCCATAGGATTTTATTGTTTCATTTACGCCATGTTCAAACATCCATTCTACAATCTCACTAGGATTTGGTGCAAGTTGCAGTTGAAGAAGTTTACTAAACATTTCTTCTTGAGCACCTCTTAAAAAAATTATTGATTCAGGTTTTAATTTTAATTTCGACATTAAATTAAATCTAAATTCTATTACACTAGTTAATGTTTCTTTCGAACTTTTTCCAAGACCAATTATATTACCTAAAAAAATTAATTTATCATTCATTTCAAAATTCTCTAAGATATAGTTTTTGATAGAATTAAATGAATTAAGATTAGAATGAATTGAACCAATAGCCCATATTTTATTTGATTTACTTAACTCTACAAAATTGCTTATATTTTCCAAAGTATTATTTTTTTATTAAAATTTGTTCTATTTTTTCTGTAGATTGAAAATAATCTGTTTTTTCTACTGCAGCTACTTCTCTAGCTAATCTTTCAATTGCGACTTGGAACATTTGTCGTTCACTATAAGATTGCTCAGCTTGAGAACTTTTTCGAAATAAATCCCTAACTACTTCAGCAATTTTTATTGGATCACCAGAAAATATCTTTGCTTCATATTCTTGTGCTCTTCTACTCCACATTATTCTTCTTATTTTTGGTTTTAATTTTAAAGTTGAATATACATTTTCAATAATTTTTTTTGATGATATTTTTCTCAAACCCACTTCTTCTCTTTTATCAAGAGGGACTCTAATAACTAGTTTAGATTGTTCCATTTTAACTACGTAAAAGTTTGTTTTGATGTTAGAAATCTCCATGTTTTCTATTTTAGTTATTTCACCAACACCATGTTTTGGATAAACTACAATTTCCCCAATTTTAAATTCATATTCTTTTTTTTTTGCCATTTATTTTCCTGGTTTTTCACTGAAATAATTATTAAATTTATCTTTAACATTCTGCCAATTATCGGCATCAGATGGTGGTGTTTTTTTAACACTAATATTCGGCCAAATTTCTGAATATTTTCTATTTACTTCTGCCCATTTTTCTATTCCATCTTCAGTATCTGATAGTATTGCCTCAACTGGACATTCTGGTTCACAAACTCCACAATCGATACATTCATCGGGATGGATGACTAGCATATTTTCACCCTCATAAAAACAATCAACAGGACAGACTTCAACACAATCCATATGCTTACATTTAATACATTTTTCATCAACTACATATGTCATGTTATTTCAAAAGTTTATCTAGAGCTCTTTTTCTAGCATTTCCAGAGTTTACATCAGAAATATAGAGTAATCCAGATAGTCTTCTTATTAAATTTGACTCAAAATCATGAATCTCTCCATCTGACAATACAATTTCCCATAAAACCTCAATTAAGATAATCTTCTTACTATCTGTAAAATTTTTATTAATATATGATGTATAATGATGAAGAGATTTAGAATTATTTTTATTTTTCATTGCCTCTTCTAAGGTTAAGTTGACATTTTCTGGATCTTCATCAAAAATATTTATCAAACTTAACTTTATTTTATTTAATTCATTTTCATCAATTTGACCGTCCGTGTAGGCAGCCTCAATCATAAGTCCACACAATAATTCAAGAGTTTTATTATCTGATTCAATCTCATTTGAATTTTGATTATTTAAAAGATTTTTTAATAAGTTTATCAATTTCTACCTATTTATTCATTATTAAAGAAGTTTTTCTAAAACTGCAAAGGGAGAATTAGGGTCTTTTTTTACATTAGTACTGACTTTTATTTTATTGAGTTTAATATTTTTCTTATTTTTTGATTCTTTAGAATTTTTTTTCTTGTTAGATAAAAAGAATAATTTTTTTTCGTCAGAAATGGTCAAATAGTCGTAACCGCAGAAAGTCAGTATATCCTTTAACTGATTACTATTGCACCCAATTGGATTCATTAAATCAGATGATTCTAGAAATGGTCCTTTCTTATATTTTTGTCTTGCAATAAAAAAAATTTTTTCAAACATATCTATTCTGAAGGCAAAATTTTGAATATTTATATAACCAATTGATTGCCAGTAATTTTCCGGCATCTTAATTTTTGAGACGAATGAAACTCTTCCGTTCAAAGGCAGTGGTAAAAAATAATCAATATTATTTTGATTAAATGTTTTCCACAAAATTGCACATAACTCTATAGGTTTTTTCTTTAATAGATTTGGAATAAAAAAATATTTTGCTCCAATTCTTATACCTAATTTAGAAAGTTGGAGTTTACTTTCAGGAGTAATGGTTTTTAAAATATCCCTAAATTTTTCAATTGGGTAGTTACCAAAATTTTCTAGACAATTAAAAGCAATGGCTCTAATTTCTGAATTTAATTCTCCATCTAATTTGTTATTAAGAGGGTGAAGAGTATTTTTTATTTCATTATCCAACCATTTTTGAAGTTTTGCAGAAATCAAAAGTTTATTTTCTGAAGATAAATATTCAGAATTCAAAGCATCAGCTATTGGTTTATAAATTGTTTTACCTTTCTTAAGCTTACCAATGGACTCATCACCCCAATATATGAAGGTTTCTGTATTTAATTTACACTTACCCACATCTCCAAAACTAATTGAGTCTAATGGAGCTTGTAAAAAATTATCTACTTTTTCATCAATCATATTTCTCACAGATTTTTTTATATTACTAATCGAAAAAAGAGATTGTGAAAATATCTTTTTATCCTGAATGAGATCAAAACCACTAATTACTCCATATTTAAGCTTATCTAGAAATATCTCATTAGTATTTTTTATAAGAATATCTTCAATATTTTGAAAATTTTGTCTTCCTAAAAAGAATTTAGACGAGTAATCAATAAATTTTTTTGTAAGGCTTTCATGTAAATGGTCAGATAATTCATTTTCTATTTGTTGTGTTTTTTCTTTCCAGTAGTTTGAATTTTTAAGCCAATTATGATTATTAGCTATATATGTCCAAGTTCTAATTTGAGATATTTTTATTGATAACTCAGGTATACCTCCGCCTAAGTTATGAATTTTGGTTACCTTTTTATCAATCCATTCTTCTGGAATATTATAATTATTATCTATTAAAATAACAAAAATACTCTTCAATAGTAATAAATAGCTATCATTAAATAGTTTTTCAAAATCTGGAATTTGACAAATATCCCATAACAATTTTAAGTTTTTTTTTGATACTAGTAATTTTCTTATTTCACTATCATTGATTAAATTTCTAAAATTAATTTCATCTAAAGCATTTTTTTTGTGAATAAAATAATGATGAATTGGATATTTTTTTAATGAAGATAACAATAAATCAATAGAATTGAAATCTATATTACTATTTCTCCAATAAACTTTTTGAACACTATCAAATTTATGATTTTCTATTTGTTGTATTATAAGTGGGTCTAAATCTCCTGCCTCTTTGATATAACTAAAGGTACCATCTTGTTTATACCTGCCTGCCCTACCTGCTATTTGACCTATTTCATTTGGAGCAAGATTACGATTGTATCTACCATCAAATTTTTCTAGTGATGAAAAGTTGACATGATTTATATTAAGATTTAATCCCATTCCAATAGCATCAGTAGCAACAAGATAATCAACATTTTTATTTTCATATACTTGAACTTGGGCATTTCTCGTTCTTGGACTTAATGAACCTAAAACAACAGCTGCTCCACCTTTGTGTGTCCTTATGTTCTCAGCAATTTCATATACTTTATTAATATTAAAAGCAATTATTGCAGATCTAGGTTCAAGTTTAGAAAAATTTTGCTTCCGTAAAAATGTGAGTTGAGAAAATCTATTTTTTTTTTCTATAGCAATATTTGGATATATTTTTTTTAATATATTTTCAATATTTGAGGATCCTAAAAAAATTGTTTGAAAATTTCCTTTTAGATTTAAAATTCGATCAGTAAATATGTGACCTCTTTCATAGTCTGCTGCTAATTGAACCTCATCAATTATTACACAATCTACTGAAATATTGTTAGGCATTGACTCAACAGTGCAAAAAAAATATTTTGCCTCTTTAGGAAGAATTTTTTCTTCACCAGTAATTAATGCAACATTACTAAGACCAACTCTTTTAACTGCTTTGTCATAATTCTCTCTTGCAAGTAATCTTAATGGAAAACCAAAAATTCCTGATGAATAAGAAAATAATTTTTCAAATGCTGCATAAGTTTTGCCTGTATTGGTGGGTCCAAGAATGGCTAATAAATTTTCATCTTCATCGGACATCAAACTAAGCAGCTTGTGATATTATTTCATTTAAGACAAAGTTTAGAATTCCTCCAGATTTGTAATACTCAAGTTCTTTATTTGTATCTATTCTGCACTTTAAAGTTATGTTCTTAACTTCTGCAGAATTAATTTCACAATCAAGAATGATCCCAGGTTTTAGCTGGGATAAACCACTAATAGATATAAGTTCCTCACCCGATATATTAAGTTTAATTTTGTTTTCATAATTCATAAATTCAAGAGGCAATACTCCCATCCCAATTAAATTAGATCTATGAATTCTTTCAAAACTTTCAGCAATTACTGCTCTAACACCTAAAAGTTTTGTACCCTTAGCAGCCCAATCTCTAGAAGAACCTGTTCCGTATTCTTTACCAGCTATTATTACTGTATCAATATTATTTTCAATATATTCTTGAGCTGCATCATATATTGACATTTGTTTATTGGAGAGAAAAGATTTAGTGTAACCTCCTTCAACATCATCTAAAATCTGATTCTTAATTCTTATATTTGCAAAAGTACCTCTCATCATAATTTCATGATTACCACGTCTTGATCCATAAGAGTTAAAATTTCTAGAATTAATTTGTCTTTCTTTTAAATAGAGACCAGCAGGACTATCTTCTTTTATACTTCCTGCAGGAGAAATATGGTCTGTTGTTACACTATCACCTAGTAATGCTAAAATTCTAGCTTCTTTAATATCTTTTAATTCAAATTTATTTTGAGTATCGAAAAAAGGTGGGTGTTTAATATAGGTACTAGTATCGTTCCAGTCGTATGTTGTATTTTTAGAACTATTAATTGACTTCCAATTATCATCACCTTTATAAATTTCTTTATATCTTTGTTTAAACATTTCTGGAGTTAAACATTTACTCAATGTTTGATTAATTTCTGTATTTGTTGGCCATAGATCTTTTAAATATATATTTTTTCCTAATTTAGATTTTCCTAATGAGTCAGTAGTAAGATTAATGTTAATATTACCTGCTATAGCGTATGCTACAACAAGAGGTGGAGAGGCAAGAAAATTTGCTTTTACCTCTTGATGTACTCTTCCCTCAAAGTTTCTATTTCCAGAAAGAACTGAACAAACTGTTAAATTATTTTTTTTAATATTATTAGAAATCCAATCATCTAAAGGTCCAGAATTACCGATACAAGTTGTACAACCATAACCAACAGTTTTAAAACCAAGAATATCAAGATATTCTGTCAAACCAGCTTTATCAAGATAGTCACTAACAACCTTACTCCCAGGTGCTAAACTTGTTTTAACCCAAGGTTTAATTTTTAAACCTAAATCAATTGCTTTTTTAGCTATCAACCCTGCAGCTACCATAACATTTGGATTAGATGTATTCGTACAACTAGTAATAGCTGCAATTACAATATCACCAGTGTTTAATTTATTTTCACTTACAATTGCATTATTGTCTATCTTACTGAATTCGATCGGAACATCTTTCAAAAGAATTTTGTCTTGAGGTCTTTTAGGACCAGCTAGGGTGGGTTCGATAATGTCTAAGTCCAATATTATTTTATCAGAATATTCTGGTGCGTAATTTTCATCTGCCCAAAGAGTTTGTTTTTTTGAATATTCTTCAACAATATTTAGGTGATCACTATCTTTTCCAGTTAATTTTAGGTAATTAATAGTTTCTTCATCTGTTGGAAAAAACCCACAGGTGGCACCATATTCTGGAGCCATATTAGATATTGTTGCTCTATCAGCTAAAGATAAGTTCTTTAAACCTGATCCATAAAATTCTACAAATTTTCCAACTACTCCCTTATCTCTTAATATTTTAGTTATAGATAAAACTAAATCAGTAGCTGTAATTCCTTCCTTTAATGAGCCTTTGAGTTCAAGACCAATTACTTCTGGAATATTCATAGAAATAGCTTGGCCTAACATAGCTGCCTCAGCTTCTATTCCTCCTACACCCCATCCTAACACAGAAAGTGAATTAACCATAGTTGTGTGGCTGTCTGTTCCAACTACTGAATCTGGGAATAAATATTTATGATTATCAATTTCTTTCAACCATATCGTTTTAGATATATTTTCTAGGTTCACTTGGTGACAAATACCAGCCCCCGGAGGCACTAAATAAAAGTTATCAAATGAACTTTGCCCCCATTTTAAAAACTCATATCTCTCTTTATTTCTATCAAACTCTTTTCTAACATTTTCTTTTAAGGCATTATTGTTTTTATAATAATCAACCATAACAGAATGGTCTATTACAAGATCAACCCTTGATATTGGATTTATTTTTTTTGGTTCAATTCCTCTTGACTTAAGTGCATTTCGCATTGCTGCAAGATCGGCAACAGCAGGTACACCAGTAAAATCTTGCATTAAGACTCTTGTAGGGAAAAAAGCTATTTCTATTTTTTCTTTAACTTTATGATCTTGTTTTAAAGAAGTGAATACTTTAGTGATCATATCTTTATTAATATTTTCACTGTCTTCATTTCTAAGAAGATTTTCGATTATAATTTTCACTGAAATTGGGATTTTCTTTAGTTCAATACCAAAACATTTAGCGGCTCTATTTAAATCGAAATATTTAAATTTTTGACGATTTATTTCAATTATATCTTCTGAATTAAAAGAATTTTTATTTTTCATGATTATTTTGATTAGTAATTATATTAGTTAAATAGTATGAAGATAAATTTTTGTATAGCAAAATGTTAATTTATTATAAGTTTTCTGCCAAAAAATATGGAAGTTTTATAGTATTTTTTTTGATGCGAACTTTACCTTTAAAAAAAATAATTATTTGAATCTAAATTTAAATTAACTTTAAAATTTTGCTATATTGTTGACTTTAACCGTAAGTTTTGGGAATAAAAGCATAGCCTTTTATAATTATCACTATGGTGGTAATGGAGGGAGGTTCCTCCGGGGTAACAAAATACAAGGAGTATTTTATGGCTAAGAAGAAAAAGAAAAAAGCTGCGCCAAAGAAAAAGAAAAAAGCAGCTCCTAAGAAAAAGAAGAAAGCAGCTCCTAAAAAGAAAAAGAAAAAAGCTGCTCCTAAGAAAAAGAAAAAAGCAGCTCCTAAAAAGAAAAAGAAAAAAGCTGCTAAAAAGAAGAAAAAGAGAAGATAGTAGTTCTTTTATTTTTCAAGAAAACTTTAATTTAAAGTTTTCTTTTTCTTATCTTTTTCAAAAAGATAAAACGGGGTTCTGCCCCGTTTTTTTATTGTTTTAAATCAAAAAATAAATAAATCTTAGTAATGTTAATTATTAAGGATTTATCGATAGAGAGACTAGATAAAAAAATATTTGAAAATATTAATTTATCACTTACGCCAGGTAATATTACCATCTTAAAAGGTAAAAATGGTTCCGGCAAAACTACGTTATTAAAAGCAATTCTGAATCTAATAGAACCATCATTTGGGTCAATATTTTGGAAAGGAAAATTATTGAAAAGAAATTTATATGATTTCTATAATCATGCTACATACATAGCTGATACAACATCAAGCTTAAGAAAGTTAACTATCAAAGATAATGTTAATATTTGGAAAAAATTTTTTATATCCAATATTAATGATGCTCAAATTGAAACGGCGTTAAAAACCTTAAAATTAGATAATTATTTGAATAAAAAAGTTGGAACATTATCTTTTGGTGAAACTAAAAAATTAGAATTTTTAAGATTAATAATAGAAAACAAAAAAGTTTGGATTTTAGATGAACCTCTTTCTAATTTAGATGAAGATTCAATTGAACTAATGAAACAAACCTTTGAAGATCATTGTTCTAAAGAAGGATCTATAATTTTTAGCTCACATCAAAATCCAGGTATTTATGTGACAGAAGAAATACAACTATAAAAAAATGAATTTTTTAAATAAAATAATTTTCTTTTATTACAGAGAATACAAATTAAATATGAGTGGTGTTCAAGATATTTTAACAAATATCATTTTCTTTTTCGTATCAATTTTTATTTTTATTTTTTCTATTGGACCAGATAAGCAAACAATTTCTATAATTGGAGTTGGTATATTGTGGACATTATTATTATTAAGTTCAACACTATCTTTAAGAAAATTTTATCAAGATGATTTTGAGAATGGCAATTTATTGATTATACATTTAAATGGGTTTAGTTTTGGTTTAATTGCTATTTTAAAAACTTTTTCACATTTTTTGTTTGTACAATTACCTTTTCTATTATCGATACCGATTGCATGTATCTTACTAAATATTGCGAACGATAAACTCTTCTACTTATTTGCTAGTTTTAGCATTGGATCACTTATTCTGTCCTGTTTAGGTTCAATTTCATCTTCAATGAACTTAATGAATCAACGAAACTTTCTACTGGGCAGTGTCATAGTTATGATATTTAGTGTTCCAGTAATTATTTTTTCAGTAGGTATTATTAATATGGAAGAAAGCTTTAATTCTCTTATAAATGTATTATTTGGAATATTATTAATAGTTTTTGCGATAAATCCCTGGGCAAGTGGGTTGTGTCTTAAACTTTCATTAGAAAATAATTAATATGAAGTTCTTAGTTAATCCTAGTAAATTTAATGAGATGGCTGATTATATATTTAAACCGGTACTAATCGTATCTATAATATTGTTTGCAATAGGAATATTGTTTTCTTTTTATCTATCACCAGATGATTATCAGCAAGGATCAACAGTAAGGATAATGTATGTACATGTTCCCAGTGCGTGGTTAGCTTTACTAACTTATGCAATAATGACTCTTTATAGTATTTTGGCACTTGCTTTTAGAATACCCTTTGGTTTTATTTTTAATACAGCAGTAGCACCAATAGGAGCAGTTTTTACTTTAATATGTATAATAAGTGGATCTTTATGGGGAAAGCCAATGTGGGGTACCTGGTGGGTATGGGATGCACGGTTAACTTCTGTTGCAATACTTTTTATTATTTATGTAATTATTATTTTTATGAATTTATCTTTTGAAAATAGGATTGTAAGAGAAAAGGTTGTTGCTATATTTATTCTTATTGGATCAGTAAACCTACCAATAGTTAAATTTTCTGTAGATTGGTGGAATACTCTACATCAACCAGCAACAATAAGTAAATTGTCAAAACCCAGTATTGATCCTTCAATGATGACGCCTTTAATTATTATGACATTTGCATTTATAACGATTGGAATAGCAATAGCCATTTTAAGAATAAAAACAGAGATAAATTCAAGAAAATCTTATTTAAGTTAATTTGTGACTTTTAGTCCATTGGATTAAGTATCATTCCTAAGTATTTTTGTTATTAGAAACTATGTATTTTTGGTATGTTTTAGGATCTTATATATCTGCATTTCTTTTAATTTTTTTGTTATTATTTTTTAGTTACTTAAAACTTAGAAGAATAAAAAATAAATGAGTCTACGATTTCAAAGATTGCTTCTTATATTACTTACTTTAGTAATTATACTAAGTGCAGTACTACTTATTTTATATAATACAAGAGAAAATGTGTCGTATTTTTATACACCATCTGAAATTGATAAATCAGATATCATAATAAATAAAATAATAAGAATAGGTGGTTTTGTTGAAAATAATAGTTTTAATAAAATTTCTTCAAGTTCATTTAAATTTAAAATTACTGATGAAAAAGCATCTATACTTGTTACTTTCAAAGGCATTCTTCCTGATTTATTTAGAGAAGGGCAAGGTGCAGTGATAGAGGGTGCTTTTGTTGATAAAAATATTTTTAGTGCAACTAATGTTTTTGCAAAACATGATGAAAATTATATGCCAGCATCAATAAAAGAAGATCTGAAAGATACAGGTTATTGGAATAAAAAATATAAATGAGTTCATTAGTTGGTTTTTTAAGCTTAGTTTTTGCGATAGGTATTAATTTTTACTTATTTTTATCTAGATACATATTTAAATTTCAAAAACAGAAATTTAATTTATTCATCCGCTTTTCATCCTTATTAACTTTGTTATCTTTTTTTTCATTAATGTATGCATATGTGGTATCTGATTTCTCAAATTATAATGTCTTTCAAAATTCTCACTCAAATAAACCACTGATATATAAAATTTCAGGTACTTGGGGGAATCATGAAGGTTCGATGCTTCTGTGGCTTTGTATATTATCTATCTTTAGCTTCTTTTTTTCTTTTACTAAAAATATAGAAGATAACTTTCAAAAATTAACTTTAATTATACAAGCTTTTCTTCATATTTTGTTTGGTCTATTTATAGTTTTTACATCTAATCCTTTTCTCGTTAATTCAATATTAGTAAACGAGGGTTTAGGTTTAAATCCTATTTTACAAGATCCTGGGTTGGCTGTTCATCCTCCAATTTTATATGCAGGTTATGTTGGTTATTCTATAGTTTTCAGTATTGCAATAGCTGGCTTATTTCAAAATACAGATGATGAATGGCTATATGTTGCTAAAAAATGGTCATTAATTAGTTGGACTTTTTTAACTGGTGGAATAGCTCTAGGTTCATATTGGGCATATTATGAATTAGGATGGGGTGGTTGGTGGTTTTGGGATCCAGTTGAAAATATTTCACTGATGCCTTGGATTGCTGGACTTGCATTAGTTCATTCACTCATGATGGTAAGAGGTGAGCAAGCTATTAAAAAATGGATAGTTTTTTTATCAATTCTTTGCTTTTCATTAAGTGTTTTTGGAACATTTTTGGTAAGGTCTGGAATCTTAACAAGCGTACATTCATTTGCAGCAGATGCATCCAGAGGCATATTTATATTACTAATTTTTTTTATTATAACTGGATTTGGTTTTTTAGTTTTTTTGTTAAAAGAACCTAAGAAATCAAATACTTTAAACTTGTTATTTATCAATAAGGTTTCAGCACTTGTAATAAATAATATTTTAATGATTATAGCTACCTTAACTATTCTTTTAGGAACTATATATCCAATTATAATTGAAGTTTTGTATAATAAGAGAATATCGGTTGGAGGCCCTTATTTTAATTCAACAGTAATTCCTATAATGATCCCTGGTTTTTTATTAATGAGTATTGCACCAATTTTATCCTGGCAAACAAATAAGATAAATAATTCAAAAAAATATGTTCTAGCTTTTATTATCTTAAGTGTTTTGGTTATACTTCAATCATATTTTTTGGATTTTAATACATGGGGTTTTGTTGGGTTACTTTTAGGTTTTTGGATAATATTGGCTTCAATTATTGCTATATTTTCTTCGTATAAAATTAAAATTAACATTAAGTTTTTAAAAATAATTAATCCTCATATAGCGCATATTGGTGTTGGTATTGCTATAATTGGTATCACTTGTTCTAGTGTTTTTCAAAATGAGCTAGATTTTAACCTTAATGAGGGAGATAAGTTTAATGTAAATGGAAAAACAGTTTTGTTTGAAAAAATAGAAACAACTAATGAGATTAATTTTCAATCTTTGAGAGGAAAATTTTTGTTTGATATTGAAAAAGATCAATCAAAAGAAATAGAGGCTGGAAAAAATTATTATCCAGTGTCAAAGATGATTACATCTGAAGCTGGTATTTTACATCAGTGGAATAAGGATATATATTTTATCCTTGGTGATCAAAAAAATAATGAGTGGTTCGTAAAAGTTTTAATTAATCCATTTGTTAGCTTTATATGGCTTGGAGTGATAATAATGATGTATTCAGGTTTAATAGCAGTTTCTAGAAGATGAACAAGATATTTATTTTAACACCATTAATAGTACTTTTAATTATATGTATTTTTTCACTAGTTTATTTATTGAGTGGTAAAGATCCTAATAAACCACCGAGTGCACTCTTAAATAAAGATGTTCCTATTTTTGAAAGTAGTTCTTTGTACAATGCAAAGGATATAATCAAAACAAAAGATATAAAAAATAAGAAGACCTTAATTAATTTTTTTGCTTCTTGGTGTAGTCCTTGTAAAATAGAACATCCACTTTTTTTTGAAATAAGTAAAAAATATCCTGAACTATATCTGTTGGGATTTAACCACAAAGATCCAACTTCTGATGCAAAAAAATATTTGGAGGATGATGGAAACCCATACGATTTTGTTGGTGTAGACTCTGATGGTTTAATTGCATTAGAATTTGGTGTTTTTGGTCTACCAGAAACATATTTAATTAATGAGGATGGTAAGATTATCTATAAATTTATGGGTCCGATAACAATGGATATTTTAAAAAATGAAATTGAGCCACTTCTATAAATTTTTACATATAATAATTTTAAGTTTTGTGTTTTTTGCTTTTAAAATATTTGCAGTTGAAAATATTGATGAGAGAGTAAAAAAATTAACCTTAGAGTTGCGATGCATGACTTGTCAAAATCAAAGCATTTATGACTCAGATGCAGAATTTTCAAATGATATTAAAAAAATAGTTAAAAATAAGTTGAAAGCTGGAGAAAGTGAGCGAGATATTAAGAAATTTTTAGTTGAAAGATATGGTGAATATATTCTTTTTAGACCTTTAATGAATTATAATAATATCTTTCTTTGGAGTTTTCCTTTTATATTACTAATAATTGCCTTATTTTTTGTATTAATTAGAAGTAAAGGAAACAAGGTCTGAAACAATTTATTTTGTTTTTTTTTATTTAGCTTATATGGTTCCTAATAATTTAGAAATACTTCTTCAAGGAGGAAACGTGAAAAAAATTTTAATATACTTATTATCAATTGGTATTTTTGGAGTTGCTTCAATTGCAAATTCACAAACAATCAGAATTGGTACAGAAGGTGCTTATCCACCATGGAATAATCTTAATTCTGCAGGTGAGCTGGAAGGCGCTGAAATAGATTTTGGTAATGAAGCTTGTAAGCGCATGGGAGTTACATGTGAATGGGTAACTCAGGATTGGGATGGTATAATACCTGCTCTTCTTCAAGGTAAATATGACATTATTATTGCTGGAATGTCTATTACTGAAGAAAGAAAAGAAAAGGTTAATTTTACTACTGGATATATGACTGATGGTGCAAGATTTGCTGTTTTAAAAAATAGTGGTTTAGCAAATTTAAATATTGCAGGTATGGCTAAAGTTAATCTTAATAATGCAGGTGGAAAAGAACAAGCTGCAATAGGTCAATTAATTGCTGCAATGGATGGTAAAACTGTTTGTGTTCAATCTTCAACAATTCACCAAAATTTCTTAGAAAAACACATGTCAGGCGCTGTTGATGTAAAGCTATATCAAGCAGTTGACGATCACAATTTAGATTTAGCTGCTGGAAGATGTGATGCTGTTCTAGCTGATGTAGGATCAATTATTGATTTTATGGAATCTGATGGTGGTGTTGATGTTGCATTTACTGGCCCAACTTTTTCTGGTGGTGTATTCGGTGATGGTGTTGGTGGAGCAGTTAGAAAAGAAGATACGGATATCTTAGAGATGTGGAATGCTGCAATTGCAGAAATGTCTAAAGATGGGACTACTGCTAAAATAACTAAAGAGTGGTTTGGTAGAGATATCTCAATGTAAATCAAATTTTATTTTAATAAAAGCGGTCTTTCAGACCGCTTTTTTTTTGATTAAATTACAGCCATAATGCATAGTAGATATTAAATTAAAACCTATAATGAACTCACTTTTGTATTTAATTATTCAAATTATAAATTTATTTCAATTTGTTCTTATAATTTATATAATTCTAACTTGGCTCGTGAACTTTAATATAATTAATACAAGTAATAGATTTGTTTACAGCATCCTAGATGCTTTGTATAGATTATGTGAGCCAAGTTTAAATTTTGTAAGAAGATACTTACCTACTTTTGGTGCAATAGATTTATCTCCAATTGTTGTTTATCTTGGTTTGTGGTTTATAAAAAGTTTATTAATTGAATATTGGCCAAGATAACTATGCCCCATTTATTAGATGGAAAAAAGATAGCACAAAACTTAAAAGATCGATTAAAAATTGAAATTGAAAATATAAAAATAAATTCTAATCGTGTTCCAGGATTGGCTGTAGTTCAAGTTGGAAATGTTGCTGCAAGCAGCGTCTATGTTAAAGCTAAAACTAAAGCCGCAAAGGAGGTAGGAATTAAAGTTTATGATTATCATTTAGAGGAAACAGCTAAACAAGATGATTTAATTAATCTAATTAATCATTTGAATAATAATGATGATGTTGATGGTATTCTTGTTCAGCTACCTTTGCCGAAAAAAATAAATGAGGAAACTGTATTAAATAGCATATCACCAGAAAAAGATGCTGATGGTTTTCATCCTTTAAATGTTGGAAAACTTTCAATCAGCCTTAAGAATGATGAAAATTTAATGATACCGTGTACTCCTTATGGTTGTCTGCTACTTCTAAGAGAGCTTGATATAGAGTTAGCTGGTAAAAATGCTGTTGTAATAGGAAGATCTAATATTGTAGGGAAACCTATGGCTCAATTATTATTAAAAGAATCTTGTACTGTTACAACAGTACATTCTAAAACTCAGAATATTGAAGACATTTGCAAAAAAGCAGACATTCTAATTGCCGCAATAGGAAAACCTGAATTTGTAAACAAAGATTGGGTAAAGGAAGGGGCAATTATTATTGATGTTGGTATAAATAGAGTCAAAATAAGTGACGAAAAATCAAAGCTAGTTGGAGATGTTTTATTTAGCGACGTAGCAAATAGGGTAAGTGCAATATCTCCTGTACCTGGGGGTGTAGGACCGATGACAATTGCATGCCTTTTAAGAAACACAACTATTTCATGCAAAAATAGATTAATAAATTAAATAATCTTATTAATATATTTCAAAAATAGATCTACTGAGATTGCTTTTCTAGCTTCCTCACAATGACTACATAATTTTTTATACTCTCCACATGGAGATAAATTATGATCATAATATATATTCTCATGGAAATCATAACCAATTGCCTCAGGGGTTATCCAACCTCCAAAATATAAAACTGCTTTTTTATTTAAAGCTGCGGCTACGTGCCCAAATCCTCCTTCAGGACCAACATAAAAATCTGCTTCATTTAAAACAGCGCATGCTAGACGAAAATCCATATCATTAGGAGAAAAGACTGATAAGTTTCTTTTACTTTCCTTGTGAACGGATTGAATTACTAAAAAATCTTTTATTAGTACATCAATTAGTTTTTGCCAATTTTTTGCTCCCCAATCTTTATTTTGATGCTTGATACTAAATTGACGATCATGAATTTTTGTAGATGAAGTTTCTAAAAAAATAATTTTTTTATAATTCTTTTTATTTGACCTTCTCCAAAATTTTATTGCTTCTAAAATTATTTTCTTCGCATCAACTTTTTCTTTCTTTGTAAAATAAATTTCTCCAGGATTAGGTTTAAATTTTTTCCAAACATAATTTGTATTAGTGCTTTTTTCATAATCAATATAAGGTCTATTGTATGGATGATAATCAATAATATGTGTGGGTTTACTTTTCTCAAGATTTCTACAATCAGATATATTTGGATTATTATCGTATACTATAGAATGATAGGCACTTTTGTTTTTTGCTTCACCAATTACTATTTGTCTATCTGGAAATTGTTTTTTAATTTTTGACGCTAATTTTGTTATTAGTAAATCATCGCCGTAACCCATTTACTAACGATTGTTTTTTTTAAGTCTAACTGAATTTACTTTTATAAATCCTTCTGCATCTTTCTGATTGTAATCTCCAGCCTCATCAAATGAAACAAGGGAATTATCATACAAACTATTATTAGATTTTCTTCCTAAAATAATTACGTTACCCTTAAATACCTTAAGTTTAACTTCCCCATTTACTTTTTTTTGAGTTGAATCAATCAGGCTTTGGATTGCTATTCTTTCTGATGAAAACCAAAATCCATTATAAATTGTTTCTGCATATTTAGGCATTATCTCATCTTTAAGATGAGCCTCTCCTTTATCTAGTGTTATGCTCTCAATTGCTTTTCTTGCATTAATTAATATTGTTCCTCCAGGGGTTTCATAAATTCCCCTTGATTTCATTCCAACAAATCTATTTTCCACAAGGTCTACTCTTCCGACACCATGCTTGCCGGCTATAGAATTTAATTTTGCTAAAAGCTTGTGTGGCTTTAAATTATTATTATTTATTGAGACAGGATCGCCATTTTTAAATTCAATTATTAGTTCTTCTGCTTTATCTGGAGAGTCTTCAATACTACTAGTTCTTGAAAAAACATACTCGGGCGGCTCAATCCAAGGATCCTCAAGAAGCTTACCTTCTGAGGAGGTGTGTAAAAGATTTGCATCTGTACTGAATGGAGGTTCGCCCATCTTATCTTTCGGAACTGTGATCTGATTTTTTTCTGCATATTCAATTAGATCTTTTCTACTTTGAAATTCCCAATACCTCCAAGGTGCTATAACTTCAATTTTAGGATTATTTGCATAATAACCTAATTCAAACCTAACTTGATCATTACCTTTGCCAGTAGCGCCATGAGCTACAGCATCAGCTCCGACGATTTTTGCAATTTCAATTTGTCTTTTTGCTATCAAGGGTCTTGCTATAGCTGTACCCAATAAATATGTTCCTTCGTAAAGAGTATTTGCCCTGAACATTGGAAAAACATAATCTCTAACAAATTCTTCTTGTAAATCTTCAATGAATATTTCTTCTACACCTAAATTTTTTGCTTTAGCCTCAATTGGTGAAAGCTCATCTCCTTGACCTATATCAGCTGTGAATGTAACTACTGGGCATTCATATTTATTTTGAAGCCATTTTAGAATTACACTAGTATCTAATCCGCCAGAATATGCTAAAACTATTTTTTTAGGCATTTAGCACTCTTCAATTAATTTATTGTAAGCTGCAGTAAACCCATTAAGTGTGTATGTGTCATTTGTTATAGTGCCTCTAGAAGATTCCCCACTAACTATAAGCTCAAGTCCTTTTTTCATTGCAAAAATAACTTTATTATCTTCTTCTGTCCAAGCGGCAGTAGGCACATCTTCAGTTGTGTAAAATTTGTATTCTCCATTATCAATATTTACAATTATATCAGATGGAACTTTATAATTATAACCTGCTTCTATCTGTACTACGGTTTCTGAGTTGCCAATGTTTTTATAAACCAAAACGTAGAAGTTTCCTCTCTTCTTATCACTAGGTAAATCTGTCTCTGTTGCTAAGCTGCCAATATAACAATACTCATCAGCTTTCTCAAAAGACCATTTACCAACTTCTAGCGCCATTAAAGTACTGGGAAGTGCTACATATAGCGCTATTAAAAACTTAAGAATAATTTTCATCAATTTCTTCTTTTAGTATATCTTATGCAATTAGTTAAGAGTGTTTAATCAATGTTAGAGTCTTTTTAAATTATGGAAAAATCAAATTTAAATAACTTGATGAAACGGATTCAGAAAGACCGCGACGAAATGGCTTTTTCACAAATTTTTGATTTTTTTGCCCCTAAAGTTAATGCCTATTTTATTCAAAATAGGATCAAGTTTGAAAGCTCTGAAGAGCTCACGCAAGAGGTCTTAAGTACTGTTTGGGTAAAATCAAACCTATATGATTCAACAAAATCAGCACTTTCAACATGGATATTTACTATTGCGAGAAACAAAAAAATAGACTTTTTAAGGAAAAATTCAAAAATAAACTTTAAAGAAGAAGATATAAGAGAATTTTTGTACCAAGATAGAGAAATTGACATCAATGAAGAAAATGAGGCAAAAAAACAAATAGAAAGAATAAATAATGAGCTCGATGAACAGCAAAAAATAATGATTAAAATGAACTTTTTTGAAAACAAAAGTCATAAAAAAATTGCAGATGAGCTTGAAATTCCATTAGGAACAGTTAAATCAAGAATAAGGCATATTTTAACGAAAATGCAGGAATTTTTAAGATGAACGGTACAGTAGTAAGAAACCAGCTAATATTTGATTTTGCTTCTGGAATATTGGGTCCAGCAAAATCCTTATTTGCTTCTACATATTTAGAATTAAATTCAGATGCATCCAAAATCAGTAGTACATTTGAAAACATGTTAGGTGAAAACTTAATGGATAACGAAAACATTCATCCTAAAAATCTGAAGTATACAGACTGTATGAATAATGAAAATATTAAATCTGCCTCAAACCTTAAAGATCCGGTAACTAGCTTTTTTGGAAACCTAAATAATTTAAAATGGAAACAAGTTTATAAGGGTTTCAGAGAGTTTACTGCTACTATAAATGATAAAGACGAATTGAAATTAATAAAAATGGATCCTGGAGTTTCCGTCCCGTTGCACTCACATGGTGGAAAAGAGTATATATTAGTCTTAGAAGGTAGTTTCTGCGATGAATATGGTAAGTATTCTAGAGGTGATATTCAGATAAATGACCAAAAAATAAAACATACGCCAATAGCATCAAAAGACACAGGCTGTATATGCTTAAGTATCACTGAAAAAGACGTAATATTCTTTGGTAAGTACGGATCTTTTTTAAACTTATTTACATTTATTAAATCTTTTTTTAAGTAAAAATAAACTCATTATTGTATAACTTCATACGTGTCTAGAATTCACGTAGATTTTGTTAGAGGTAAAAAAGTTGAAAGCACCCATCAAGTTAAGGCATTAGTAACAAATGTTGATGGAAAAATTTTATTATCTACAAATAATGATAATGAATATTTTTTTCCTAGATCATCAATTAAAATATTTCAAGCAATTCCTTTTGCAATGTCAAATGCAATCAAAAATTATAAATTAAATAATAAACATATAGCTTTAGCTTGTGCTTCACACAAAGGAGAAAAATTTCATATAAAAGAGTTAAAGAAATGGATTTCAAAAGTAAACATAAAAACAAAAAATTTACAATGTGGTATTCATGCACCATTAGATAAAAACGCTTCTGAAAAAATAATATATTCTAGAAAAGAATTTAACGAACTACATAACAATTGTGCAGGCAAACACTTAGGTATGTTGACAAGCTGTTTGATCAATAATCAGAACATTACAAACTATCTTGATTATAATCACGCGCATCAAAAAAATATTAGAAAAATTTTTAATAAATTTACAGAAAGCAAGTTATCAAAGAAAAATTTCTCTCTAGATGGTTGTAGTGCGCCACAATACTCATTTAAAATTAAATCTATATCAAAAGCATTAAATAATTTGATTAAGAGTTATAAAAATCATTATGAGTATACGGATCAAGTAAGAACTTTAGTTAATTCAATTTTAGAAAATCCTGAATATATTGGAGGAACTGTGAGTTTTGATACAAAAGTAATAAAAGCTTCAAAAGGAAAAATATTTTGTAAAAGTGGGGCTGAAGGTGTTTTTTTATTTGTTGATTTCCAAAAGGAAATTAGCGGTGTAATTAAAATTACAGACGGCAATGAAAGAGCTATTCCAATTACTATACTAAATATTTTTAAAAAATTTAAAGTTATGAGTAAAGTAGCATTAAAGAATCTAGAAAAAAAAGAAAAGTTTGAGTTAAAAAATCATGCAGGTAAAAATATTGGTCGTATCAGCCTTACAATGAAATAAGAAATAAAAATAGGATAATCATAATCGTTAAAGGTAGCCTGAGATAGTAAAATGCCTGTTTATTTGTTTCGTTTGCGAATAATATAATATAGTCAAAAAATAACTGAGTTAACAAAAGTAAAATTATTAAAATAAAAATTATTAAAATATTAATTTTAATAAGGCTTAATATAATAATTATAACAGCAAATAAACTAGGTAAAAAACCGTATATTACTATATGAGTGGGCGGATTATTTTTTAAATTCCAGTTTATTGATCCAATAAAAACAATTATAATTAAACTATAGTAAGTAACAAAATTAAGTAGATCTTCTTCCTCAAATATTAAAAAATAGTATTTATCTAAAAAAGTTAAAACATATGGTATTAATCCGAAATATGAAATTAAAAACTGAAAATTAATTTTTTTGGACATTTTGTATGATTGAAAAAAGTATCATTATAGAAATTGAAAATCTTTTAGATAATAAAAAAATTATAGATAGCAAGTTATTATCAGACTCTTTTGGTATTAATTGTTTAAAAATTATTACAAATGACAGTAAGGAGTTTATTGTTAAATATTATTACAAAAATAATGATAAATTTAATGCTATAAAATCTGAAAAAGATAATCTTGAATTTTTTAATAAACATAAGTTTAATTATTTTCCAAATATTATTAACTATAATGATAGATTTCTAATCATGTCATTCATAAGTAATAATAATGATCAACCAGAAAAAACAAATGTTGATTTATTAAATTCCATAATTTCTATTCATTCAATAAAGAATCTAGATTATGGTTTTGATTTTGATACACAGATTGGTGGTTTAAAGCAGATTAATTCTAAATCTAAAAATTGGAAAGAGTTTTATACAGATAAAAGACTATCTTACATTTTTGATTTAATTAACAAAAATAAACCTATGGATAAATCAATTAATACTAAAATTGATTTATTGATTAAAAAAATGGATAATTTTATTCCAACTAATCCAAGGCCATCTTTATTACACGGTGATTTATGGGAAGGAAATATACTTTTTAAAAACAAAAAGTTTGTAGGTTTTATTGACCCAGGATCATTTTATGGTCACAATGAATTAGAAGTTTCTTATTTGAGGTGGTTTAACCCAAAATTTATTGATAATAATTTTTTAAATAAATACAACGATCATATCAAGGTTGATAAATATTATTTAGAATATGAACCAGTTTATCAATTGTATTATTCATTATTAAATGTTTATTTATGGGATAGAAGATATGTTGAGGATGTTCGTATGTTATTAGATAAAATTAAAATATAAAGATTATACACAAGGATTAGGATCAGATAAGTGTATATCCTCAATTTCTTTTAATATTTCTTTTGATAGAGTTATGTTAATACTATCAATATTTTCTTTAAGCTGGTTCATAGTCGTAGCACCAATTATATTGCTTGTAACAAATGGACGATCATTCACAAATGAGTTAGCAAATGTAGATGGTGCTATTTCGTATTTTTGAGCAAGATTAAAATATTTTTCTATTGCACTTTCTCCTCTTTCAGTATGGTGTCTGGAAAATCGTCTTGGCCAAAGAGTATACCTAGCTTTTTCTGGATTTTTTCCCCCAATATATTTACCACTTAGTCTCCCACCTGCTAAAGGAGAATAAGCAAGTAAGCCACAATTTTCTCTGATCGCAACCTCCGAGTTATGAATATCAAATACTCGATTAACTAAACTATAAACATTTTGTATTGACATCATGCGGGGAAAGTTTTTCTCTTTAGAAATTTGAAGGTATTTCATTACACCCCATGGTGTTTCATTAGATAAACCGGCGTATCTAATTTTGCCTGCTTTAACAAGTTGGTCTAAATTATATAAAACTTCTTCAACAGTAGTCCAATCATTATCACTAGCATCATATTCAAAATCTAAAATTCCAAATTTTGGAACCTTTCTTTCAGGCCAGTGTAATTGATATAGGTCAATATAATCAGTCTTTAATCTTTTAAGGCTCTCATCTATTGCAGCATTCATATTTTTTTTATCAAAACCTAAATTTTTTGATCCTTCTCTAATCCACTCAAGGCCATCTGATTTTGAAGCTATTTTTGAAGCTAAAATAATTTTGTCTCTATTTTTTCTTTTATGAAACCAATTGCCAACTATTTCTTCTGTTTTGCCATAAGTTTCTTTTCTAGGCATGACAGCGTATAGTTCAGCTGTGTCAAAAAAATTGACGCCTCTTTCAACTGCATAATCCATTTGATCAAAACCTTCTTGTTGGCTATTTTGCTCACCAAAAGTCATTGTTCCTAAACAAATGACACTTACTTCTAAGTCTGTGGTCCCTAGTTTTCTATACTTCATAATATTTTTACAAAATGCCTTGAAATTGTCGGATTTATAGCGATATTAGTAATAATTAAAAGGAGAAATTATGGCTTTAGACTTTAATCAACGATCTTATACTAAATCAGTAGATCAGGCGACAATTGATGAAGGCTTGAGAGCGTACATGCTTAAAGTCTACAATTACATGACAATTGGCTTGTTACTTACTGGATTTATTGCTTACTTCTTTGGAAAAGCATCCATAGTTACTAACGAAATGGGTCAAATCGTGGGTGTAACTCAAGTGGGTGCATTACTTTTTGGATCTCCACTAAAATGGATTGTTATGCTAGCTCCGCTGGGATTTGTTTTCTATTTGAGTGCTAGAATTAATAGGATGTCAGTATCCGCAGCTCAAATAACATTTTGGTTATTTGCGAGTATTATGGGATTATCTCTTGCTTCAGTATTTATTGAATTTACTCAAACTTCTATAGCAAGAGTATTTTTCATTACTGCAAGTACATTCGGTGCGATGAGCTTGTATGGATATACAACAAAAAGAGACTTAACAAAACTTGGTGGTTTCTTATTTATGGGACTCATTGGTATTATTATTGCAAGTGTTGTTAATATTTTTGTTGGCTCAACAGCATTACAATTTGCAATATCCGTTATTGGTGTTCTGGTATTTGTTGGACTAACAGCATACGATACTCAAAATATCAAGAATATGTATTATGGTGGTGATAGTGAAGAAATAGGATCAAAAAAAGCATTGATGGGTGCATTAAAACTGTATTTGGACTTCATCAATCTATTCATATTATTACTACAATTATTTGGCCAAAGAAGATAATTCTTTTAAAAACCAAATATCTTTTTATTATACCCAGTCTTTTAAAGACTGGGTTTTTTTTATGTCTAAATTAGAAAATAAACTTAAAAAAATAGTTAACACATTTAACAATATAGATAGAAATCTTGCCTACAAAGATATTAAAAAATTATCAACTAAATATCATAAAAATATTAATGTCCTAAATGTGCTATCACAAATAGCACAAAAAATGGGTGACGTAGATACGACAATAAATTCTTTAAAAAAAATTTTGTTAATCGATAAAAATAATATCGAATGTATTTCTAAAATTTATAAATTATTCTTAACCAAATCCCAATTAGATGAAGCGTTAGTAAATATTAATTTAATTCTTAACATAAATAAAGATCATTATGAGGCATTACGTGATAAAGCTTATATCTATTTTTTAAAAAATAATTTTGATAAGGCAAAAAAATATATAGACTATATTGCAAAATTAGAAGCGTATGATTTCTTTGCCTATAATATTAAGGGTTTAATATATTTTAAAAATAATAACTTTAATGAAGCAAAAAATTATTTTGAACAAGCAATTAAGATAAATAATAAATATGTTGATAGTTATAATAATTTAGGCATTTGTTTACTTGAATTAGAGAAATTAAATGAAGCATATAAAGTATTTAAAGATGCCCATAAGATTGAATCTGATAATGTTAAAACTATAGTAAACTTAGGGAATGTTTTAAGTCTTCAAGATAAGATTTTAGAAGCTATAAAAATTTACAATAAAGCATTAGATTTAGACCCAAATAATCAAGAAATTTTATCTAATATAGCAATATGTTATTGTAGAGAAAGTAAAGAAAAAGAAGCTAAAATTTACTACGATAAGGCAATTAAAATTAATCCATACGATTATAAACTAATGTATGCCTATTGTACTTTACAATTAAAATTAAATAATTTTTCCAGTTCTTGGGACTTATTTGACTCAAGATTATTGATTGAAAAAAATAAGGTCAAATTGAATAATTTTGAGCTTGTTAAAAATAACCTATTTGCCAATTTAAAAATAAACAGAGAAAATAAATTGCTAATTTTAAGAGAACAAGGAATTGGTGAAGAGATTTTATTTGCTTCTATATATAAAGATATCATTGATAATTTTAAAAATATAAAAATTGAAGCTGATAAAAGACTGGTATCAGTTTTTAGTCGATCATTTCAAAATGATATTTTTGTTGAAGATGGATACTATTCAAAAAATTCAAAGATATCTGAGTTTGATAATGTAATATACGCTGGAAGTATGATTAAATTTTTCAGAAAAAAGAAAACTGACTTTAATAATAATAATTATTTATTAGCAAGAAATGATATTATTGATAGATACAAAGAAAAACTATCTGAACACAAGGAAAAACTTAAAATAGGCATATCATGGAAAAGTGTTATAAATATTTACGGAAGTTTAAAATCGTTATCTATCAAAGATTTTGAACCATTATTCGACAGCGATAGGCTGATTATAAATTTACAATATGGAAGTATTGAGAGTGATAAAAAATATTTATCTAGTCAGGAAAAATATTTAAAAATATTTGATGATTTAGATCTATTCAATGATATTGAATCCTGCATGGGTTTACTAAAAAACTTAAATTTATTTATAACAGTTAGTAACTCAACAGCTCATTTTGCAGGAGCTCTTGGAATACCTACGATACTAATATGTCCGAAAAAATCATCAACATATTTCTATTGGAGTACTAGTAGTGGTTCATCAATATGGTATAAAAATATTAAGGTTTTAGGAATAGAAAATTCAATAAGAGAGACTATAGAGCAAATAAATAATATTGTAGAAAAAAATGAATTTAATTTCTCAAATTAACAATATTCTCAAAAGATTTGAAAAAGGTGATAAATTAGAAAGTTATAAAGAACTTCAAAATATTTTTAAAAAAAATAAAGATAATAATTTATTGCGTTATAATTTAGCAGTTATTCAGCAGAATCTAAACTTAAATGAAGAGGCTAGAATTAATTATAATCATTTAATAAAAGTTGAAAAAAATCTAAAAGCAATGATTAATCTTTATAATATGGATATTGTGGAAGCTAATTATAATGAAGCGCTTAATACAATAGAAACTATTCTAAAAATAAAGACAATTGAAAATGTAGATAAAGACAAAGCTTTTGTTCTATACAAATTGAATAGAATTGAAGAAGCAAAAAAAATTTGCATATTTTATCTTAAAAAAAATAATAAAGACTTAAGATCTTTAAGTGTAATAGGACAGTGCTTATTTAATCAGGGTAATTATGATGAGGCAATAAAAATATTTGAAAATATTTTAGAGATAGACTCAAAAAATCTCTCAGCATTAAATTCTTTAGCAAGAACATATCATGAAAAAGATGAAAAAGTGAAAGCAGAAGAATATTATTTAAGAGCATTAAAAATTGACAAATCTTCTTTTTATTTATTAAATAATATTGCAGGTTTTTATAGAGAAGAATTATCTTATAATAAAGCAATAAATTATTACAAACAGGCTCTTTTAGTAAATCCAAATAATGCATATATCCATAACAATTTGGCAAAAATTTATTTTGATTTAAACGATCATAAAGAAGCTAAGAAAAATAGCTTTAAAGCTCTAGAAATGAAAAATAATGATGGAGATATCCAAAAAACAATTTCTTTCATTTATTTAAAGGATCATGATTTTGAAAATGGTTGGAATTACTTTGATGGAAGATTAAATTTAGAAGATTTTAGAGAAAAAAATAATTACGTCAAAAAATTAAATAAA
>CACJRM010000011.1 GCA_902595805.1 uncultured Alphaproteobacteria bacterium
AAAAGAATATCACATTTAGTCTTAGTTATTTTAGTTGATTTAGTCGTATCATCAATCAACTTATCAAATAGAGGGGTTGTGATAGGGTATTTACTTTTATTGAATTGTTTTATATTTTTTAATAATTTTTCAATATCATGTGTTCCTGGAACACCTCGAGTTTTTAACAATTGATGTATTTTTTTTGATAATTGTAATCGTTGTTTTCTCGATAAATAATAATTATCTAAACTAAGCAAAAGAATTTTCTTATTATAAAATTTTTCTATAGTTTTAGAGATAATATTAATAAATGATGACTTACCAATACCCTGAGAGCCTCCAAATAGGAATTTTTTTGATTTACTAGAGCAAATATAATTTATGATTGGAATTAATTTATCTTCTATGTACTTTTTGGAATATTTTTTATTATATGTTTTGTGTATTTCTATTTGAATATAGTCTATTAATGCACTCATTTAATATTTATTTATAAACAAAATACTTATACATGAAATTTCTTTTTGATTTAGGTGGCGTTTTTTTTGATTGGGACCCGCATTATTTTTATAAAGATGTAATTGAAGACAAAGAAGAAAGAGACTATTTTCTCAATAATATTTGCAACGATGAATGGAATATCCAACAAGATGCTGGAAGACTTATAAAAGATGCAGAAACTGATCTAATAAAAACTTATCCTGATTATGAAGATAAAATTAAATTATATTATAAAAATCATCATAAAATGTTTAGAAAAATCTTTCAGTATTCAGTTGATGTTTTAGATGATTTAAAAAATAAAAAATATGAGTGTTATGTTTTGTCTAACTGGTCTTGGGAAACATTTCAAGATATGGATAAAAAATATCCATTCTTAAATAAATTTGATGGCCTAATAATATCTGGAAAAGAAAAATTGGTTAAACCTAATGCTGAAATATATAAGTTAGCTAAAAGTCGTTTTAATCTAATTCCAGAGGAAACTGTGTTTATTGATGATAAAAAAGAGAATATTGAGGCCGCAAAGAAACTTGGTTTTTTAACTATACATTTAACTGACCCTGAAATAATAATCCACGAAATTAATAGATTTATTTAATTTAAGCATGAATGAAACTTTTGATATTTTAGTTATTGGTGGAGGGATTAATGGTGCTGGAATTGTTAGAGATGCATCAGGCAGAAATTTAAAAGTTTGTTTAGTTGAAAAAAACAAAGTTGGTTCAGCAACCTCGTCCTGGTCTACAAAATTAATACATGGTGGATTAAGGTATCTTGAAAATTATGAATTTCGCCTTGTGCGTGAATCTCTCAAGGAAAGAGAAGTAATTAAAAAAATTGCCAGTAATATAACAACACCATTACCTTTTATTATACCTTATCAAAAATCTTTAAGACCTAAATGGTTAATTAAATTAGGATTATTTTTATACGATAATATTGGTGGTAAAATAACTATACCAAAATCTTCAACTGTAAATATTAAAAAGGAAATGCCAAATATTTTAAAAGATCAATTTAAAATTGGTTTCCAATATTATGATTTACAAGTTGATGATAAAAAACTTGTTCAGTTAAATGTTGAAGATGCAAAGAAAAAAGGTGCTACGATTATTCAAAATAGAAAAGTAATAGACGCAAAAAGAAATAAAAAAACTTGGGATATAACTTTAGATGATAATACTATACTTCAATCTAAAATACTTATAAATGCTGCTGGGCCTTGGATAAATGAAGTTTTAAGCAATGTCATTAAATTAAATTCAAAAAAATCAATTCGACTTGTAAAAGGTAGTCACATAATAACTAAAAGTCTATATAGTCAGAAAAAAGCTTTCACTTTACAAAATGAAGATAACAGAATAATTTTTGTCATACCTTATAAAGATGAATATTCTCTTATTGGCACTACCGAAACAGAAGTTGTTTCACCAGAAAACCCAAAAATTGATGAAAGTGAAATTGATTATTTATTAAATTCAGTAAATAAATATTTCATTAAACAAATATCGAGAGATGATATTGTAAATTCTTATTCTGGAATTAGACCACTTATTGAAGATTTCAAAGAAGCATCAAAAGTTACTAGAGACTATATATTCGACTTAAATGAGGATGGTTCACAGGCACCATTATTAAACATCTATGGAGGTAAATTAACGACGTATAGAAAATTAGCTGAAAATGTTCTTTTAACTCTTAATAAACACATTCCAATAAATAAGGAAAATACTTGGACTGCTAAACAAAAACTATAATTGGTATCCCTCTTAAATAACTTTTCAAATTTGGTGGGCAGAAAAGTTTTATAAGAGGAATACTTCTTATAGGAGGAAATAATATGAACCCTCTGCCCATGATTATTTTAGTTTAAATCTATGATATTTATAAAAAATTTTTAAAAAGGGATGTATTGCCCCTTATATTAGGGGCAATATTCAATACGATTCTATTATTTAAATGCTTGTCCTGAACTGTCAAATAACTGGCATCTTCCAGCAGGAAAACCAACTTTTACAGTATCACCAACTTTAATTTCTGAATGTCCTTCAGTTTCAGCAACTAATGGCTCTCCATCTTTTTCAAGGTATAGGTAAGTAACGTCACCAAGTTTTTCGACAACAAACACTTTACTCTCCCAAGATCCATCTGCATCACCATTTACTACTAAGTGTTCAGGTCTAATACCTAGAGTTACTGAATCACCCTCTGAGGAGGATGCTGACATTTTAGAGACTGATATTTTTGACATTCCCATAATATCAACTTCTGTAGCATCAGAACTTTTGCTTAATATCTTACTTGAAATAAAGTTCATTTTTGGTGAACCAATAAATCCACCTACGAACATATTATTTGGTCTATCATAAAGTTCTAATGGTGATCCTTTTTGTGAAACTATACCTGTATCAAGAACAACAATATCATCAGCCAAAGTCATAGCTTCTGTCTGATCATGGGTAACATAGATCATTGTTGCTTCTAGTTCATTATGAAGTTTTGCTAATTCAACTCTCATTTGAACCCTTAATGCAGCATCAAGGTTTGAAAGCGGTTCATCAAATAAGAAAACTTTCGGCTTTCTTGTAATTGCTCTTCCAATTGCAACACGTTGTCTTTGACCACCTGAAAGTTGTTTTGGCTTTCTTTGAAGATAATCTTCTATTTGAAGAATTCTTGCAGCCTCATTAACTCTTTCATTAATCTCATCTTTTGATCTTTTTTCTAATTTTAAACCAAAAGCCATATTATCAAATACAGTCATATGAGGGTATAGTGCATAAGATTGAAACACCATTGCAATATTTCTTTGCTTTGGTGGTAAATCATTAACTACTTGACCATCAATTGAAATTGTACCTGAATTAATATCTTCAAGTCCCGCGATCATTCTTAACATAGTTGATTTTCCACAACCACTTGGACCAACTAGAACTGTAAATGATTGACTTTTTATGTCTAGAGATACGTCTTTAATTACATGGACGTCTCCAAAATATTTATTAACAGTATTTATATTTATATCTGCCACTTCATCCTCCTTTGAGCGATCTTTCAAGTGTATGAACACATCATCATACAAATATAATAATATTTAACGATAATTTAGATAAAAAATCAATAGTTTTTGATATTAACCCTTAACTGATCCTGCGACTAATCCTCTTATGAAATACCTTTGTAGAGCAAAAAAGATAAATAAAGGAACTGTCATGGATACAAATGCTCCAGTAGTTAATATTTCCCAATTTTCACCCCTTGATCCGAGTAATTCTTTTAATTTTGCGGTTAATATTATTTCACTTGGAACTTGATCTAAGAATACTAAACCAACTAATAAATCATTCCAACA
Source organism: uncultured Alphaproteobacteria bacterium (assembly GCA_902595805.1). Lineage (GTDB taxonomy): Bacteria > Pseudomonadota > Alphaproteobacteria > HIMB59 > CACPNW01. The sequence continues at coordinate 3,839 of CACJRM010000011.1, forward strand.
CCATAAAAATTGTAAAATAAATATTGAAGCAAAAGCTGGTATGGATAGAGGAATAATTATTCGTAAAAAAATATCATAATGAGAAGCGCCATCAACTTTAGCAGCTTCCATCATTTCATTAGGTAAGCTTTTTAAAAAGTTTCTTAATAGAAAAGTAGTTGATGCTAATCCAAAACCAGTATGCGCCATCCAAACACCAGGATAAGATTTAGCTGCAACTCCAAATAATGCACCAAAATCATTATAGATTGTTAGTATAGGTATAAGGGACATTTGAAGAGGAACAACTAGTGATGCAATTATTATTGCTAAAAGAGTATCTCTTCCATAGAATTTCATCCAAGTTAAGGAATATGCAAAGAAAGAGCATATTATTAATGGAATTAATGTTGAAGGTAATGCCACTGCCATAGTATTCACAAAAGCTCTACCAATTCCTTCTTTAAATAAAACTTCTCTGTAATTTTCAAAAGTAAATGCAGGAGGGCTTAATGATGTAGTAAATAATCTTTTACCTTTTTTCTTTTTGAATTCTGTTCTTGATCTCCATTCATAATTTCCATCTTCGTCGAGAAGCACTTCACTTTCATCTTTAAAAATTGCGACATCACCAATATTAAATTCATTAATTTTCTTTGAAGTAATTCCAAAACTTTCTATTTTTTTTCCTGAATTATCTTCAAATAACTTTCCTTTAATTTTAAAATAACCATCTTCTTCAATTTGGCTTTCCATTCCTGACATTCTATAAATTTCATTTACTTCTGTAGTAGTTAAGGATGTCCACCATCCACTTATAGCTAATAAATCTTTATCTCTTAAAGAACTAATAAACAGACCAAATGTAGGAATAATCCATATAATAACAAAGAAGAGGAGTAATAGTTGAGATAATAAAGATGATATTGAAAATTTCTTCATTATATTTTTTGTTCCTGTCTATGTTTGTATAAATTCCATGCTAAGATTGGTATGACACCAACCATAATAACAATTGCTAAAACACTTCCTCTTCCCGAGTCACCACCACCTCTAAACATCCAGTCGTACATTAAGTTCGCTAAGACTCCGGTTTGCCATTCACCATTAGTCATAGCAAAAATAATATCAAATATTCTTAAAACAATTATTGTAATTAAGGTCCAAATCACAAGTATCGTTTGTTCTAAATAAGGAATTATAATTGAAAAAAATATTTTTAACTCACTAGCTCCGTCAATTCTTGCTGCTTCAAGCATTTCTTTAGGTATGCTTCTTAATGCAGCACTAAAAATAACTAAAGCTAATCCAGTTTGTATCCAAATCATAATAGCCATCAAAAAGAAATTGTTCCACATAGGTATTGTTAACCATGCTTGTGGCTCATAACCAAGAGAAACAATTATTGCATTAAGTAGTCCAATTTGTGTATTCTCAGGTCCTCTATATTCATAAATAAATTTCCAAATTACACCAGCTCCTACAAATGATATTGCCATAGGCATAAATATTATAGATTTTGCAATTGAACCCCACCAAATTCTATCAGCTAAGTTAGCAATTACTAATCCAAAAAAAGTGCTTAATGTTGGGACTACAAGTAACCATACTAAATTATTTAATATACTTCTTCTAAATTCAGGATCATTAATTGCCCATTTGTAATTGTATAGTCCGACAAATTCTCTTCCAAATTTATCATAAAAGCTAAGCCTGATAGTTTCAAACACTGGATATAAAATAAAAATAAATAAAACAATAAATGCGGGTGTTATAAAAACTATGACCCTTATAGAATTTTCAAAATTATATCTTTTAAGTGTTTTGTTACCATAAGTATCTAAAATATAATTTGAGATATGAAAGTAAGCTATGAAAAATAATATTCCTAAAAAAACAATAAATACTAGATTGAGGATGGTCATTAGTGATTAAATATATAAAAAAAACAGGCGAACAAGTTAATTGTTCGCCTGTTCATAATTGAAAAGTTACTTAATTGCGTCCCAACTATCTTGGATTGCATCTGCTACATCTTGGGCAGATTTTCCGTTAGTATAGTCAACCATACCAGTCCAGAAAGTTCCAGCACCAATAGCACCAGGCATTAAGTCTGACGCATCAAATCTAAACGTTGTTGCGCCTGTTAAAATTTCACCTAGTTTTCTAAAAGTTTCACTAGCATATTTACTTCCATCAACACCTTTGTGAGGAGTCAGGAAACCACCTTTAGCCATCCAATATTCATGAGCCTCAGGATGCATTAAGAATTTAATGAACTCTATTGTTGCTTGGTTATCATTAGTAGCTGCTACTAATGTACCAGCTCCAAGTACAGGAGTTCCTAAATCTTTAGTTGCATATGCAGGAAAATAAAAGAAATCATAGTCAACACCAGCTTCTACACCTTCAGGGAAGAATGCAGGTATAAAACTAGCTTGTCTGTGCATCATACATTCTGCAGGAGAAGTGAAAAGTCCATTTGGAGCATCTCTAAAATCAGTAGTTGCTACTGCTTTAGATCCACCATTCACAAACTTGTCATTCAACGCAAAAGTTCCAAAGAAATTCATTGCTTCAATAACTCTTGGGTCATTAAAAGGCATTTCATTGGATACCCACATGTCATAAACATCAGGCGTATGTGTTCTTAACATGATATCTTCCATCCAGTCAGTTGCAGGCCAACCAGTTGCTGCACCTGAACCTAGACCAATACACCATGGAGTATTTCCATCAGATGCCATTTGTCTTGTTAGTGCAATTAATTCTTCCATAGTACCTGGAACTTCATAACCATTATCTTCAAAGTTATCCGGTGAATACCAAACCAAACTTTTAACGTTTGTTCTGAAGAAAATTGCATTAAACTGATCATTACCATTTTCATCGGCATAAGTTGAAAGATCAACCCATGATTGACCAGCAGCATAGTTATCTAAAACCATTTGTTTAATATCATCTCCAAGAGGAACTAATCCTCCCATCGCAGCTGCGTTTGCAGCAAGACCAGGTTGTGGAAACACAACTAGATCAGCAGCACTTCCAGCTTTTAGATCGATCATAACTTGTTGTTCAAAACTATCTGAACCACCATACTCAAAGGTTGCTCCTGTAGCTTTCTCAAATATAGCACCAACTTCTCTCATTGTTTCTTGTTCTGGTGACAACCAAGGACCAAACATAACTACCTTTTGTCCAGTTAAATCTGGACCAGAATATTTGTGACCTCCAGCAAAAGCTGCGAAACTTAGAAATAATGAAGAAAGTATAATTAATAAATTTTTTATTTTCATAATTCCTCCGTAAATAATAATTTATAATTATCCAAAACGTTTTGGTTGTCAATTTATATTATCTGGTTTATGGAAAAAATCATGAATATTAAAGAATTAGCAAAAAAGCTTAATTTATCAATAACTACAGTTTCAAGGGGTTTAGCTGACTATTCGGACGTAAGTGAAAAAACAAAAAAAAGAATTAAGAAATTTGCTGAAAAATATAATTATAATCCTAATCCTTATGCTGCAAATTTGGCATCACGAAGCTCCAAGAACCTTGGCTTCATTCTACCATTATATGGGTTAAATTCATCTCCTCTAAATCAAATTTCATTTATTCAATTTTTATCAGGAATGTATTCTAATCTTTCAAAAAATAATATTCAGTTGTCAATGCTCATGGCAAGAAGTCAAAATGAAGAAAAATCTTTATATGAAAAACTTATTGTAGAACAAAAGGTAAGGAATATCATTATAAATAATTTAAGAATTAATGATAGCAGGATACCACTTTTAAAAAAAAATAAAGTTAATTTTGTAGCTTGGGGAAGAACACAAAATTTAAAAAATTATTCATGGGTAGATCTAGATAATCATAAAAGTATGCAAATTATTTTTGATCACTTAATAAAAAAAAATCATGAAAAAATTGCATTCATAAATATTAATAAAAAATTTAATTTTGCTTATCAAAGAATGAAAACTTATTTTAGTGAAATAAAAAAATATAAAATTAATTTTGATAAAAACCTATATATTGAAATACCCAAAAATGATTCATTGTTAAGCGAGGAAGTTACAAGAAAATTGTTAAAAAATAAAAAAGTTACTGCTATTATATGTTGTACTGAATATATTGCGGCAGGCGCAATACGTGCGTGTAATGATCTTAAAATAAAAATTGGTCATGACATTTCTCTTATTACGTATGATAGTTTAATAGTAAGTAATTTAATTACACCAAAAATAACTTCAATTTCTCATCCTACAGAGGATTTAGGTTACAATGCAGTAAAGTTATTAATGAGTAAGAATGGTAATGACTCTAAAAATAATTTTTATATGGCTAAGCCTACGATTATTGATAGAGATTCAGTAAAAAAATTGTAACTATACTTACTATTAGGAAGCAATTTCTTTTTGAATAAAATAACTGTTATCTTTATGTTGTTTTATTATTGCTGGAATTATTTCCTTATAGGCATCATACAAACTAGAATTAGCTTTTGGTAATTGATCTTTAATTAAATTACTCAACTTAGGTAAGTTGTATGACGGAACGGAAGGAAACATATGATGCTCTACGTGATATTCCATTTGCCAATATAAAAAACTAAATATTGGATTAAAACGTACAGATCTAGTTGTGAACCTATGATCTTTTATATCTTCTGGTAATCCTATGTGTTGAGTCATATTAAATAAGTTAACAATGTTGCCCCAGTATCTAGGAAAAAATATTAATAATGCAGGAAGAGGGTTCATTAAATAAAATGATAGAGCAAAAGAGAAGATCCATAAAGAAACATGTATTCTTGAAATAAGACGACATTTCCAAATCTCATCTTGTGGAATACATTCCTTCATAACAGGTGTCGTCATTCCTAATGCGTGCTTGATAGTTTCAAATTTAAAGGAGTCCTTGAACTTAATAAGTTCATAAAATGGAGCAAAACTAAATAGGAAACTTTTTAGACTTGGATATTGATGGAACAATGCTGCTTCAAAATCATGAGGGTCAGCAACAGAAGAAGTATTACTATGGTGTCTAAAATGACTCCAAGTCCATCTAGTTGGTTCAAAGTCAGTCATAAAAGAACCAATTTGATAAAAAAATTCATTTAAAAATTTTGATTTAAATGCAGTTCTATGTCCACATTCATGCCAGATTGGGTTACTTGAATAAAAAAGAACACCGTAAAGCCACAACCATAAGACTGTCCACCATGTTCCCCAAGTAACTACGGACATATATCCAAAAATAAATAGAATTATAAAATATATAGTTACGTGCTGTAATCCTTTAAGATCACTTTTTTTTGATAACTCTTTAAGATTTTTTTTACTTATTTCGGCTCTAAACCATTTGTCATCAACATTATCTAATTTTTCTGACATATATTTTTATTTATAAAACTATTATGAGATTTAAAAGATAAATATTAACTATTTTGTCTCACTAAACGTTAACCCATCTGCCAATTTCATTACTTTCTATACATTTATCAATTATATTTTGAATTTTTGCACCTTGATAAAAATCGGGCTGCATATTTAAGTTTGTTTTTATTGACTCTATAAAGTTTTGATAATTACTTGGAGTTTTTGGACATTCAATTGTATCCCAAGCCATTTTATTGATATTTTCGTCAATACAAATATGCAATGTAGACCAATTAGTCCTCTCCTCATCTAGTTCAACTTTTAAAGCACCTTTTGTACAGAATACTTCTAGAATTAAGGAGTTTGCATGTCCAGTTGCATATCTTGTATTAGTTATTGTTCCGATAGCTCCATTTTCAAATCTAACTAATGAACTGAAACCATCATTAGCATCTAATGTATATTCTTTTATTTTATTTCCTTTATCGAAGTAAGTTTTTAAATCAGTACATATTTCTTTTATGTCACCTACAGCATTAACAGCAAAATCAAAAATATGAACACCTGTATCTCCTAAAGCACCGTTACTTCCATGTTTAGTTGATAGTCTCCACAGCCATTTGTCTTCCTCTCTCCAATCACCCCATTTGTTACTTGTAAGCCAAGACTGATAATAACAAGCACTAACATGTCTAGGATTTCCTATTTCTCCAGATTTTAATATTTCAACTAATCTTTGATACGCACTTGATTCTCTATAAGTAAAATTAACCATATTAATTTTTTTAGATTGAACTGCCGCATTTACCATATCTTTTGCATCACTATAATTTTCAGCAAGTGGTTTTTCACAAAAAACATTATAACCACTTTTTAAAATTTGCAGTGTAGTGTCTTTATGAAACTTATCAGGCGTTGTGTTACTAATACCATCAAAAGTTTTTTCTTTCTCAAGCATTTCTTCTAAACTCAAATAACCTCTGATATCTGAATCTTTGTTATTTGATAAAAATATTTCTAAATTTTTTTGATTTGTATCACAAACAGCTTCAACATTGACATTAGGCATATTGTTAAATTCATTAAGATGCCTTGAAGAGATATTTCCTGTTCCAACAATACCAATTTTCATTTTATTTTTCTTCTGTTGGATGTCCTACACTAAAACCTTTCTTATTAATCTTTTCAATAGGTTTTGGTCTATTACTTTTCGGAGTAGGAGAATGTATATCTTCCCATAAAACTTTATTTTTCTGTTTTACAAATTGTATTGCATTTTTAATTACAATTTGCACATTAATATTATGATAAGTTGGATATGCTTCATGACCAGGTCGAAAATAAAATATTTGACCATTTCCTCTTCTATATAATAATCCTGATCTAAAAGTTTCTCCTCCTTCAAACCAACTAGTAAAAAGTGTTTCATCTGGAGATGGAACCTGAAAAGGCTCACCATACATTTCTTCCATTTCTATTTCAAAATGTGGCTCTAAACCCTCACAGATAGGATGACCAGGATTGCATACCCATAATCTTTCTTTTTCACCGTATTCTCTCCAGGTTAAATTGCAATTAGTACCCATTAATTTTTTAAATATCTTAGAATGATGTCCGGAATGTAATACTATCAGGCCCATTCCTTCAAGAACTCGTCGTTGTACTAAATCAACTGTCTTATCTAATACTTCATCATGCGCTTTGTGACCCCACCAAATAACAACATCACAATTTTTTAATAATTCCTCACTTAATCCATTTTGATCTTCTTTGAGTGTAGCAGTTTTTATTTTTAAACTATTATCATTTGATAAAAAATCTTTTATGCACCCATGAATACCTTTGGGATAAATTTTTTTAACTTCTTCATTTTCTACTTCATGAATATTTTCATTCCAAATTATAATATTAGTCATCTAGTACTATCTAACTCTTTCTCCATGTAACCGATGTCCTAATAATGCTAGCAATATAATTAATCCGTTAAAGAATTGTCTCCATTCACCACTCCAGCCAATGGCAATAATTCCTATTTCCATATAGGCAATAATACCAACGCCAAATACTGCTCCAATAATAGTTCCTAAACCTCCCCAATAAGGAGTGCCTCCAACAAAAACAGCTGCTAGAGCAAGCAATAAATAACCAAATCCTTGTGTAGGGAAAAATGTATAAGTAATCATTGTTGTAAAAATTCCACCAATAGCAGAGCCAATACCTACAAACATGAATGCTTTAATCTTAACGGCATTTACATTAATACCCATCTGTTCTGCGCTAACAGAATTATCTCCTACATGTTGAATATGAATACCAAAAACATGTTTATTAAAAAAATAGTAACAAAAAATTACAAATATTGCTGCCCAAAAAATTTGCATTGGGAAGCCATAAAAATTTCCAACTAAAAGAGGGTAGATCCAATGGTTCTCTACTTCCATAATCGTAATTGATCTGCTGTTAGATAATAAGAGAATTACACCTCTCAGTAAAAATAATACTCCAAGTGACGCAACAAGAGAGGAAAGTCTAAATACAACAATTAATGTTCCAACGAGAGCCCCAATAGCTGCTCCAGTAAAAATACCAAGAACTAAACAAATAGCTGGATCAACTCCATTTTTAACAAGTAAAGCAAATACATAAGCTGCTACAGCGTAAGTAGAGGCAAAGGAAAGATCTATTTCACCAGATGCAACTAGAAAAACTAATGGTATAGTTAAAAATATTAAAGTTGGCATCATTACAAATACTGATTGATGAAGGTTAGGTCTTATCCAAGCTTCTGGTGCACCTATTAAAAAAATTACCATTAAAAGTACAAAATATCCAATGCTTCCTAAAGCTCTTCCATTTCTGTGAAAGTAATTACTTAAATATGAATTATTATTGCTCATTAGTGTGCCCCTATAGTATCTCTCATTATTTTCATGAGTTCTTCAGGAGTAGATATGTCATTTTTATTGAGTTTATGAACGACTTCTCCTCTATCTAAAATTACAAATCTATCTGATATGTCGTATACATGATAAATATTATGACCAATAAATAGAACAGATCTATTTGATTTTTTTACATTTAAAACAAAATCAAAAACTTTCTGTGTTTCATTAAGAGATAAGTTATTTGTTGGTTCATCAAGAACAATTAATTCTGCTTTATTATAAATTGCTCTTGCAATTGCTACGCCTTGTCTTTCACCTCCAGATAAATTTCCAACTGGAGATTCAGCATTTATTAATTTTGATGTAAATCCTATTTCTCTTATTAATCTATTTGCTTCAAAAATTTGTTCTTTTTCTTTTATAAAACCAAATGGATATCGAAGTTCCTTACCCATAAAAATATTTTTAACTATCGATTGTTGTGGAGTTAAAGCTCTATCTTGAAAAACAGTTTCTATACCAGACTCTCTAGCCTTAAGTGCATTCCAAGCATTTACTTTTTTTCCTCTTATAAGAATATCACCTTCGTCAGGACTATAAACGCCTACTAGTGTTTTAATTAATGTTGATTTACCTGCGCCATTATCACCAATTAAACCTACAACTTCACCCCTTGTTACTTTTAAAGATGCTTTGTTTAGAGCAGTAATACCGCCAAATCTTTTTGTAACATTATCTAATTCAATGATATTTTCCATAAATTTTGAAATGCTAACCCATTAAAATGGGTTAGCAATATATTTACCTATCTTAAGCCTGCATCAGCAAGAGCTTTAACAGCCTGATAGTTATTTGTATCAACAAATCCTGCACCAGTATCTTGGTTTATTGCACCAGTACCAAGTACAGCTGTTTGACAAAGTGATAACACTGGAAGATACCCTTGAAGGAAAGGTTGTTGATCAGATGTTAGATGAACATATCCTTTTTCAAACGCCGACATAATTTGTGGGCTAGTATCAAATCCAATTTGAAGTAACTCATTTGGTCCATAACCAGCAGCTTTGGCAATACCCTCTGCAACATTCATTACATCACTTCCAGAGTGAACAATTACTTTTGTTTCAGGATTTGCATTTAACGCTGCTGAGAAAACTGGGATAGTCATATTCGGATCTGAAGCATAAGCTGGTTGTCCATCAAGAACAGTAACTGTCATTCCGTGTTCTTCAAATATAATTCTTGCACCATCTTCTCTTTGAGCTCTAGCGTAATCTCCAATAGGAACCATTACTATAGCGTGATCTCCAGCTTTGAAGCCAAATTGCCTAATTGCTTCTCTTGCAAGAGCTTTACCTTGAGTTGCTAAATTTGCTCCTACGTATCCGCCACCAAATTTTGCTCTTACACCTGATGGATCAACGTTTTGATATGTCATTAAAATACCTTTTTCAGCAGCTTGTTTTGCTAAAGGCATTAGAGCCTCATCTCCCGGATGCCCCATCATTGCAATAGCATCTACTCCAAGCCCAACTGATTCTCTAAGTTGACGGACCATTTTTTCAAAATCCCATTCTGAGTAAATAATTTCAGCATCTGCGCCCGTATCTCTTATTGCATTCATTGCTCCTGCCGCAACTATTCCAGCAAAGCCACCAGCCTCAGGACCGCCAGCATAGAAATGCATTTTTACGTCTGAGCACCATTTATCACCAAGATCTTGTCCAGTCGGAGCAGCATATGCATGCATAGAAACTGGAAGAAGAAAAATTGTGATTAAAAATAATTTTATAATTTTCATAATTCCTCCCATGAATTAATTTAAATATTATAATAATGTTGTTAAACTAAAAATACCTGTGAATGTCAACTAGTACAATCTTTTACTTATTCTTTTAGTTTGTCCGTGACTGTAAACACCATCAACACCACCGTCTCTTCCATAACCTGATCTTTTATATCCACCGCCTGGAAGATTGGTACCATCTACAAACCAATCATTTTGCCAAATTATGCCTGCCTGTATCCTATCTGCTGTCCATTTTGCTTTTTGATCATCAGCAGTAAACACACCAGAAGCTAACCCATATTTTGTTGAATTTGCAATATTTATAGCTTCTTCTTCATCTTCAAAATCAAAAATTGATGTAACTGGACCAAAGATTTCCTCCTGCGCAATTGTTGCTTCAACTTTAACATTATCAAAAATTGTTGGTTGATAAAAATTACCATCATCTCTATCAGCTTTATCTCCACCTAATGTTAAAGTGGCACCAGATTGTATTCCTGATTTCACATAATTCGAAACTCTTTGCATTTGATCAGTTGAAATAAGAGGTGTTACTTGTGTTCCATCCTCGTCACCAGCACCTACTTTTAATTTTTGAGTTTTAGCTACAAGCTTTGTCATATATTCATCTTTTATTTTAGGATGAACAATCACCCTCGACATTGCTACACATATTTGTCCCGCATTAGGTTTAAAAATTCCTTTAACAGTACTATCAACAGCTTTATCAATATCTGCGTCAGGATAAATAATAGCTGCAGATTTTCCACCTAATTCAAAATGCGTAGGTATAATTCTATCAGCTGTCTCTTTTAAAATTTCTGATGCAACTTCTGGAGATCCAGTGAAAACGATATAGTCACAACCTGAATGTTGAACTAGCTTTCTTCCAGTGGTTTCACCATAACCATGAATAATATTAATAATTCCTTTAGGGACACCAACCTCTTCAAATATTTGACCATAAAAATTTGAAGAAATAGGACATAACTCCGGAGGTTTAATTACAATAGTATTACCAACAATCCAGTTTTGTGCAACCATTCCAGAAAACAAAGAAACAGGATAATTCCATGGAACGATTTGTAGGGCTACTCCAAAAGGTTCTAAGACTACATAATTTAAAGTATCATTTCCTGATGGGATTAATTTATTTTCTATTTTATCTGTTAGTCCGGCATAGAAGTCAAATGTATCTGCTGCCCCTTTAAATTCATCTACACATTGTTTGATTGTTTTACCATTTTCTTGACTTAAAAGTTTACCACCTTCATCTTTTCGTTCCCTTAATTTTTGAGCAATTGCTCTCATCATATTTGATTTATCTTTAGAGTCCATATCAACTAAAATTCTTTTATCAAAAGCTCTTTTAGCTGCTTGGAAGGCTAAATCTATTTCTTCATCCAGAGCTTCATCAATATTTCCTACAATTTTTTGATTTGCTGGATTTAAAACAGGAATATTTTTTTTTGATATTGAATCAATAAATTTACCATCAATAAAATTCCTTAACTCCATATGTTATCAATAAAACTAAAGTTTAGGAGGTGTCAAGTATAGTTTAATTATTTGGAACTTGAACTGGTATAAAATAATCTGGATTTTTTGATTTTTTAATAACAGCTGGAATTATATCTTTATATGCAGAATATAAAGTTTGTGGTTCTGGTAACTGATCTTTTATTACTTCATACAATTTAGGAAGATTGTAAGATGGGACCATTGGAAACATATGATGCTCTATATGATATTCCATTTTCCAATATATAAAACTAAAAACAGGATTCAATCTTACAGACCTAGTAGATAGACGATGATCTTTTGTATTTTCTTGTAAACCCATATGTTGAGTAATGCCCCAAATGCCATTGAAAGTTGCAAAAAATTTTGGAATTAAAAATAATAATATTGGTAGTAATGAGCTAAAGTAAATTGAAGATGCAATTATTGATATCCAAAGAAAAACAAAAATTCTTGAGCTATTAATACAATTTTGAATTTTATCTTGAGGTATACAATCTTTCATTACGTCTGTTTTAATTCCAAGAGCATGTTTAATAATTTCAATATAAAGTGATTTATGGATTGTAAAAAATCCAATTCCGGGAATAAAATTTATCAAAAAACTAAAAAGAGTGTGTTTAGAAAAAATACTTCCATCTGCTTCGTAATCATGAGGATCAATTGAAGCGGTATAACTATGATGTAGAGAATGACTCCATCTCCATCTAACAGGCTCAAAATTATTCATAAAGCTTGCAATATGATAAAAAAAATCATTTAACTTTCTTGTTTTAAAAGCTGTTCTGTGACCACACTCATGCCAAATAGCATCTGCTCCACCCCAGAACATACAATACGCAAGATAAAATGGTACAAACCACCAAGTTTGCCAGAAGTAAGCTGATAGGATACCAAGGACGGTAAGTGATAGTGTAAAAATTATAATATGCTTCCAGCCCTCGTAATCAGTTCTTTTAGAGAGCTTTTTAAGTGTTTTGCGATCTATGTTTGCTCTAAACCACTCATTTGAAATATTATTAATGCCAGTTTGTATTATTTGGTCATTAGACATATTTTATTATAATTAATAAAAAATTTACATTTTTCCAGTAATTTTCTCAATATTATTTATAACAAACTAGCAATATTTAGTTTATTTAACAAAATAATAGAGACAATTGTAGAATAATGAATCTTACAATCATTGGAACAGGTTATGTTGGGCTCGTCACAGGAGCATGCTTTGCTGAATTTGGATATTCTGTAACATGTGTAGACAAAGATAATAAACGCCTTGAAATGCTTAAATCAGGGAAGTGTCCATTTTTTGAACCAGGTATGGACGAACTTCTAGACAAGCATATTAATAAAACAAAATTAATATCTTTTGCATCAACAATAAAAAATAATTTAGGGAATACAGATATAATTTTTATTACTGTAGGAACTCCAACAAGAAGATTTGAGGATGAGGCTGACTTGAGTTTTGTATGGCAAGTTGCTGAAGAAATTGCTGAAAATATTAATAAATATTGTTTAGTAGTAACTAAGTCCACAGTTCCAGTTGGAACTACAAGGGAAGTAAAAAAAATTATTTCAAATAAAATTGATCAAAAGCTTTTTGATGTTGTGTCTAACCCAGAATTTCTTCGAGAAGGATCTGCTATAAATGATTTTATAAGACCAGATAGAGTAGTTATTGGAACAGAAAATAAAAAATCTGAAAATATTATGAAGGAACTTTATAGACCTTTATTTCTTAAAGAAACTCCAATTGTAGCCACTTCTATTGAAACTTCAGAAATAATTAAATATGCATCTAATAGTTTTTTAGCAACAAAAATAGCTTTCATTAATGAGGTTGCTGATTTGTGCGAAGTTGTTGGAGCTGATGTTCAACAAGTAGCATATGCAATGGGTATAGATAAAAGAATTGGATCTAAATTTTTGAATGCTGGACCTGGATTTGGCGGTTCATGTTTTCCAAAGGATGTTAAGGCATTTGCTTCAACTGCTAAAAATAAAAACATTGATTTATCAATTATTAATGCGGTTAATAAATCTAACCAAGATCGTATATTAAAAATTTTAAATAAAATAATTTCAAATATTGAAAAAAAATCTACTATTTGTTTTTTGGGTTTAAGCTTCAAGCCTAATACTGATGATGTTAGAGACTCGACTTCTATGAAAATTGCATCTAACTTATTTGACAAAGGATATAAAGTTCAATCTTATGACCCTGAAGCAATGCATAATGCTAAAAAAGAAAATTCTAATCTTATTTATTTTAATTCTGCTTATGAAGCTTGTGAAGGAGCATCGGCAATTATTATTGGAACAGAATGGAATGAATTTAGAGCATTAAATTTCAATAAAATATCAAAAATTTTAAAAGAAAAAATAATTTTTGATCTAAGAAACATTTATATTCCAGAAGATTTAAAAGAGCTGGGATTTAAATACTATGGAACTGGAAAATAAATTGAAAATCGAAAATTTTGATAAAGAAGTTTTAAGAGAATATGACATTAGAGGAGTAGTTGGAGATAATATAAATCAAAATACGGCCTATACAATAGGAAGAACATTTGGATACACTGTAATTAATAGATTAAAATCTAACATTATAGCTACTGGTTATGATGGAAGATTAACATCACCAGATTTACATCAAGCTCTTTGTGAAGGATTAAAGGATGCAGGAGCAAAAGTTATCAATATTGGTATCGGACCAACTCCAATGACTTATTTTGCCCATTTCCACCTTAATGCGGATGCTGCTATAATGGTCACAGGATCACATAACCCTTCAGAATATAATGGTTTCAAAATGGTTCTAGCTAAACATTCTTTTTATGCTGAAGATATCCAAAGCCTTCAAAAATTAATTGATCAGGATAATTTAAAATTAGAACAGGGTGAGATTATTAATAAAGATATTAAATTAGATTATACTAAGAGATTATTACAAAATATTTATCTCAATAAGAAAATTAAAATTGCCTGGGATATTGGTAATGGTGCAATGGGAGTAGTTATTAACGAAGTTACAAGTAATTTAAAAAACTCTGAAAATATTTTAATAAATCATAAAGTTGATGGTAATTTCCCAAATCATCATCCAGATCCAACGGTTCCCAAGAACATGGAACAATTAGTAGAATCAGTTAAAGATAACCATTGTGACATAGGTCTTGCGTTTGATGGAGATGGAGACCGTTTGGGTGTTGTAGATAATTTAGGTAATTTAGTTTGGGCAGATCAATACATGTTATTACTATGTGCTGAAATTGCAAACTTATATGATAATCCAAAAGTAATTATGGATGTTAAATGTAGTAAAGTATTTTTTGATGAAGCAAAAAAACTCAACTGTGATCCAATAATGTCTAAAACTGGACATTCGCCAATAAAAGAAAAAATGAAAGAATTGAATTCACCCTTATCTGGAGAAATGAGTGGCCATGTTTGTTATGCTGATGATTTTTATGGGTATGATGATGCTATGTATGTAGCACTGCGATTACTTAGAATACTATGTAATCAAGAAAAATCCCTTAATGAATTAATAAATGTTTATCCAAAAACTTTTTCTACTCCTGAAACAAGGTTTGATGTTGATGAAACAAAAAAATTTATGATAATTGATGAAATAAAAGAACGAATAAAAAAAACAGAAGGTAAAATAATTGATATTGATGGTATAAGAGTTGAAAATGATGAAGGATGGTTTCTAATGCGAGCTAGTAACACACAAAATCAACTAACTTGTAGAGCAGAGTCAACTTCTCAAGAAGGCCTTAAGTCTTTGATAGCAATTATTGAAAATCAGTTATCTATAAGCGGTGTAAATTATAAATTTACAATCTAACAAAACAATCACGATTATATTTTTTCAGTCTTTTACATGCTGTATACGCTTCTTTTTTAGAAAAATTTTCAAATCTAGATTCATAAAGTTGTTTACCGCTAACTTTTATCAGCACAACATTTGAAATTTTATCTTTAGTAGAAACTGGATATTTACTTTTAATTAATTTGATTTGTTTTTCTGCATTATTTCTATACTTAAATGTTCCAACAACAATGGAATAAGCATTTCTTTTCTTTTCAATTTTTTGGTTTGCAGTCTCGTTTTTTTTAACTATTTTTTTATTACTACTTTTTGTCTTAATATTTAATTCAGCAAATTCTTTATCCATTATTATTTTTAAAGATTTGTTCCGTTGACTTCCTGTATCACCTCCAAAAATAATTCCTATTAATCTCTTATCATCTCTGACAGCTGAAAAAGCTAGCTGAAAACCAGATGCTTTTATATATCCAGTTTTAATTCCATCAGCACCGTCGTAGCTTAACATTAATTTATTATGCGTTTTGTAAGTCTTACCCTTATAAGTAAATTTTGTTTTACTAAACAATTTATACTCTTCTGGAAAATTTGAAATTAGTGCATGTGAAAGTTTTGCTATATCTCTTGCAGTTGTTAATTGAGCTCTATTGGGCAGACCTGACGCATTTTTAAATGTTGTATTATTCATACCTAAATTTTTTGCATAGCTTGTCATAAGTTTAGCAAATTCTTTTTCACTACCCGATATATTTTCAGAAACTACAGTTGCTACATCATTTGCTGATTTTATTATAAGAGCATTAATTGCATCTATAACTTTTATACTTGATCCTGCTTCTAAATAAAGTTTGCTTGGTGATCTTGAAGCGGCAATATTTGATACGCTCAATTGACTATCATAACTAAGCTTTCCTTTTTTAATATAATCAAAAACTATGTAGAGAGTCATTATTTTTGTTAAGGATGCAGGATAATTCCTCGTATCTGCATTAATTTCGAATAATACTTCTTCCGTATCAAAATCAATAACGATTGCTGCTTTTTTAGCAAAAATATTTGATGAAAAACCTAATATTAAAAAGCTATTTAAAATAATGATTAATAATAAATTTTTTTTCATTTTTTCTTGATTAACATAAGATTTTCGATGCTTTCAAACAGAAAAATACTTTAAAATATTTTAAAACATATTATTTAATAATTATGGCAAATGAAGATCAAAATAGTAACAATAATAAGGACGATTTTCAAAGAGGCCTATTATTAGATACAAAGCCCAAGACAAAGAAACCATCAATGTATAATGTTTTGCTCTTAAATGATGATTATACACCAATGGAATTTGTTGTTATGGTGTTAGAAAAAATATTTAATAAAAAACAAGAGGAAGCTACTCAAATCATGCTACATGTTCACAAAAATGGTATTGGTGTTTGTGGAACATTTACTTATGAGGTTGCTGAGTCTAAATGTAAATCAGTAATGGATATGGCAAAAAAAAATGAACATCCTTTACAATGTACAATGGAAAAAAGTTAATGCTGTCACAAAATTTAGAAAAAACATTAAGAGAAGCATATCAACTAGCGACTACTTATAAGCATGAGTATGTAACTCTAGAGCATTTATTATTTTCTCTTTTGGAAGACCAAGATGCAATTAGTGTTCTTAAAGCGTGTGCAGTAGATATTTCAAATTTAAAAGAAAGTGTCGAGAAATTTATTATTAATGATTTAGATAATCTTAAAGAGAACTTTACTGGAGAGCCAAAATTAACAAATGGTTTTCAAAGAGTTTTACAAAGAGCTGCTATTCACGTGCAATCGAGTGGAAGAGAGAGTGTTACTGGAGCTAACATGATTGTAGCTTTATTTTCTGAGAAAGAAAGTCATGCAGTATATTTTCTTCATCAACAAAATATGAGCAGATTAGATGCTGTTCAATATATTTCACATGGTATTTCAAAAGCTAATGAAAGTTTTGAAAATGAAGAATTTGTAGATAGTCAAACAAATGATAATAATGAAAAACAAAAACCGAAAAGTGCTTTAGGTCAATTTTGTATCAACCTTAATGAAAAATCAAAAGATGGTAAAATTGATAAGCTCGTTGGAAGAAGCAAAGAACTAGATAGAACAATTCAAATCTTATGCAGAAGACAAAAAAATAATCCTTTATTTGTTGGAGACCCTGGTGTTGGTAAAACAGCAATAGCTGAAGGTTTGGCAAAAAGAATTACAGAAAAAAAAGTCCCTAAAATTATGGAGGATGCTGTAATTTATTCTTTAGATATGGGTGCATTACTTGCAGGCACAAGATACAGAGGTGATTTTGAAGAAAGATTAAAAGCAGTTCTTAAAGAATTACAAAAGAAAGACAAAGCAGTTCTATTTATAGATGAAATCCACACGGTTATCGGGGCAGGTGCAACGAGTGGGGGTTCAATGGATGCAAGTAATTTATTAAAACCATCCTTAGGAAATGGTACACTTAAATGTATTGGATCAACAACTTATAAGGAATTTAAAAATTATTTTGAAAAAGATAGAGCTTTAGTAAGAAGGTTCCAAAAAATTGACGTTAAGGAGCCATCAAAAGATGAGACTGTTAAAATTCTTGAAGGCTTAAAAACTTACTATGAAGAACACCATAATATTAAATATTCACCGGAAGCAATAATTAGCGCAGTTGAGTTATCGAATAAATATATAGGTGATAGAAAGCTTCCAGATAAAGCTATTGATGTTATTGATGAAGCAGGAGCATCACAATATTTATTGCCCGAAGAGAAAAGAAAGAAAATTATTCTATCAAAAGATATAGAAGCAGTTGTTGCCTTAATGGCAAGAATTCCAACAAAATCTGTTAATCAAAGCGATAAGAACAGTTTAAAAAATTTAGAGAGAGATTTGAAAAATTTCGTCTTTGGTCAAGACAAAGCTATAGAAGAACTTTCATCTTCTATAAAGTTAGCAAGAGCAGGGCTTAGAGAAGATGGTAAACCAATAGGCTCCTATTTGTTTTCTGGACCTACTGGAGTTGGAAAGACTGAGGTAGCTAAACAATTAAGTAATACACTTGGTATTAAGCTTCTTAGATTTGATATGTCAGAATATATGGAACGTCATACTGTGAGTAGACTGATTGGGGCTCCTCCTGGCTATGTAGGTTTTGATCAAGGAGGATTATTAACAGATGGTGTAGATCAAAATCCTCATTGTGTACTTCTTTTAGATGAAATTGAAAAAGCTCACTTTGATTTATTCAATATACTACTTCAAGTAATGGATTACGGAAAACTGACAGATCACAATGGCAAGACTATAGATTTTAGAAATGTTATATTAATTATGACAACTAACGCTGGTGCAATTGATGTATCTAAAAACAAAATTGGCTTTAATGCAAAAAGATCTAACGATGACAGCAGCGATGCAATTAATAGAATTTTTTCACCAGAATTTAGAAATCGAATTGATTCTATAATTCATTTTAATCATTTATCTAAAAATATTGTACTTTCGATAGTAGATAAATTTATTATAGAAATTGAAGCACAACTCGAAGATAAGGGTGTTTCATTATCGATTAATAAAGAGGCAAAAGAGTTCCTAGCTGAAGAAGGTTATGATGAAGTGTACGGTGCTAGAGAATTAGGTAGAGTAATACAAGAAAAAGTTAAAAAACCGATGGCTGAAGAACTTATCTTTGGTAAACTTGCTAAAGGTGGTCATGTTGAAATTACATGTAAAGATAAAAAAATTAACTTTGAATTTTCTAATAAACAAGAAGTAAAAAAAGAATTAGCCTAATTTTTGAAAGGAAGATAATCTTCTAATTTTTCTTTTTGATTATCAATAAGTTGACTTTCATTATCAAGAAAATTTTGGATAGCTTTACTAAACTCTTGATCTTTTATCCAATGAGCACTCCATGTTTTTGTAGGCGCATAACCTCTTTGCAATTTATGTTCACCTTGAGCGCCTGCTTCTACAATTTGAATCTTATTTTGAATTGCAAATTCAATTGCTTGATAATAACAAAGTTCAAAATGTAAAAATGGCACTTCATATTTTGATCCCCATAATCGTCCATACAAATGAGTTTTACTTAGAAAATTGATTGCAGAGGCAACCATTTTATCTTCTTGATAAGCCATTATAAGTAATATTTTGTTTCTAAAATTATGTAATATTTCAAAGAAAAATTCTTTAGTTAAATAAGTAGAGCCCCATTTTCTTCCTGTAGTATCTAAATAACAATCGTAAAAAAAATTTATATGCTCTTCTTTAATATCATCTCCATTAAGTAATTTTACGGTTAAATTATTATTTTCAATACATTGTCTTTCTCGTCTAATAATTTTTCTTTTTCTAGAAGACAAGTCATTTAAGAATTCATTAAAATTTTTATATTCATTATTGTTCCAATGAAATTGTATTCCTGATCTAACCATAATATTATCAATTTCAATCCAATTTGATACATCATTGACAAAATTAAAATGAAGAGAAGAAACATTTATTTTTTTTGCTTCTTCTATTATATTATTAATTACCTGAACTTGCTTTCCCTTTTTATCTTTTACTGATTTGTTCAAAACAATTCTATCACCTGTTACTGGTGTAAATGGTATTGCAGATTGAAGTTTTGGATAATAGTTTATTCCATATCGATGATAAGCATCAGCCCAAGAATGATCAAAAATATATTCTCCAAAAGAATGATTCTTTATGTAAAGAGGACATAATGAGATAATTTTATCATTTTCTTGTTCAATATAATGATATGGCTGCCAACCTGTTTTGGTATTTGCACTATTACTTTTTTCTAAAGCATAAAGAAATTCATATTGTAAAAACGGATGATCATTACCAACACATTCGTTCCAATCAGAACTTTTGATGTTACTGAGCGAAGAGCAAAAAAAATGTTCACTCATTTGAAGTATTTATTTAATTTTAATTATCGCGTCTATTTCAACAGAAATATTGAGTGGAAGAGCATTTGAACCAACTGCGAACCGCGCATGTCTTCCTTTGTCACCAAAAATATTAACTAATAAATCTGATGCTCCATTTATAATTTTAGGTTGATCAGTAAAGTTGTCATTGCAATTTACAAAACCTCCAAGTTTTAAAAAGCTGTCTAATCTATCCCAATCACCATTTATGGATGTTTTTAGAGCTGCGATAATATTAATGCAGCAAATTTCAGCCGCTTTAATTCCATCTTCTTCAGAAATATCTACACCAACTTTTCCACTATAGAGAATTTTTCCATCTATTACCGGTCCTTGACCTGATACATAAACAGTACTATTTGAAATTTTATAAGGAACGTAATTTGCTAGTGGTGTTGGCATATTAGGAATATTTAAATCTAATTTCTTGATATTTTCTTCAAAGATGTGCATTACTTATATATAAAACAATTTGGGTGAAGGTAAAGAAAACAAATATGATTAAATTTAAAAAACTATTTATTTTCATCTTCATTTTCTCAATATTTTTAAAAGGAGAGATATTAATGGCTGATGAAAAAAAAGATATTATACACATGACACTTAAAGATGGTGTTGTTGTAATTGAGACAAAACCAGATGTAGCACCAAAACATGTAAAACAAATCAAACAACTTATTGAAGAAGGACAATATGATGGAGTTGTTTTTCATAGAGTTATAGATGGCTTTATGGCTCAAACCGGTGATGTAGAATTTGGAAATTCAAGTAATAATAATTTCAACTTATCAAGAGCAGGCACAGGCGGTTCAAAACTTCCGGATATTGAAGCAGAATTTTCTTCTGAGAACCATGGAAGAGGGGCAGTATCAATGGCAAGAGCTCAAAATCCAAATAGCGCCAATAGTCAATTTTTCATTTGTTTTAATGATTGCTCTTTTTTAGATGGTCAATATACCGTTTGGGCTCAAGTTACTGAAGGTATGGAACATGTTGATAATATCAAAAGAGGTGAGCCACCTGCTGATCCAGATAAAATAATTAAAATGGAGATTGTAAAATAATTAGATGTTTGTTGCTGACTTGCATAATGACCTTGTGCAAAGAGTTATTGAAGGTGAAGATGTTACAAAGCTTACATCGCATGGGCATACGGACATACCAAGGTTGCTAAAATCTGAAATTGATTTAGAAATTTTAATTATTTGGGTCTCTAGCAACGCTAAAGAACCAAATTTTTTTAAGAAAGCTGATAAAATGTATGATGAGATTGAAAAAATTTCATCACATGAAGAAATTATCATTCCCAAAAAACTCTCAGACATTAATGAAGCAATAGATAAAAATAAGTTAATGCTTCCAATTTCAATGGAAGGTGGAGAAGGCTTAGAAAATGATATCAATAATTTATATCATTTTATTGAAAGGGGGCTTTTCTATTTTGGCCCAACCTGGAATCATTCTTTGGATTGGGTTTCATCAAATTATGATGAGAAATACAACTTGTCAAAACTAAAAAGCCATGGCTTAAATCAATTTGGGAAAGAAGTTATTTCTATTTGCCAAGATAATAATGTGTTAGTCGATGTTTCTCATATTGGAGAGAAAAGTTTTTGGGACATTGCATCAATAAGCACTAAACCTTTTATTGCCTCACATTCTAGCGTGTATAATTTGTGTCCACATTTTCGTAATTTAAAAGATGATCAAATTGAAGCTATCAAAAAATCAAAAGGATTAATTGGTTTAAATCCATATCCTTTTTTTATTGATAAATCTTTTAAAGAAAGAGAATCAAAAGAAAGGAATAAATATCTTGATGAATTAAATTCTATTGAAAGAAAATATTCCAATAAAACTTCTCAATGGATAGCAAAACAACATTTTCTACAAAAAAAATTAGCAGACATATGTCCAAGTATAGAAGTATTTGTTGATCATATTGAATATGTAATTAATCAAATAGGAATTGATTATGTAGGTATAGGCAGTGACTACGATGGACTTGATTGTTTACCTCATTCATGGAATGATTGTTTAGATCATATGATAATTCAAAAGTCTTTAGAAAAAAGAGGTTATAAATATTTAGAGATTGAAAAAATTATGGGAAAAAATATTTTAAGAGTTTTAGAAGAAATCTACAATTAGCAAAATACCAATTAAAACTAAAATAAATCCTGATATTTTTTGAATTATACTTTGTCTTTTTTGGAAAAAATCATTCATTCCATAACTTGTTACAACAAGGGAAACAATAATGTACCAAATACCATCAATAACGGAAGCAGTTACAACAAGAATTGAATGTGAATAAAAGGAGGCATCAATTTTTACAAATTGAGAAAAGACAGCTGAAAACCATATAAGAATTTTGGGATTAAAAATCGCTATCAAAAATCCTTCTAGGAAAGAATTAATACTTTTTTGTTCCTTAATTTTATCTATGTCCTCATTTTTTTTAAATATAAATTTAAAACCTAAATATAATAAAAAAAGAATTCCAATTATTTGAATTAATTGAAATAATAATTCGTTTGCTGTTAAAATTATTGATAATCCAGTAACTGCAAATACAGCATAAACACCCATTCCTAATCCATGACCAACAGCAGTCATAAAGCCAGCAAATCGATTAATTGTAATACTATTTCTTATAATTAACGCTAAACTTGGACCTGGTGACATTGCTCCTGCAACACAGACAGTAGCAAACTGAAGCCAAAATATAAAAGTCACTTAATTATTTGTTAGGGTTAAATATTTTTTTATTGTTTCTTTTAAGCCAAATTCAAAAGTATCACAGATGAGGGCATGACCAATAGATACTTCTTTAACATTATTTATTTTATCTAAAAAAAACTTTAAATTTTCTAAATTTAAATCATGACCAGCATTTAATTCAATTTTTGGAAACTCTTTTTTTAGATAGTTTGTTACGCCAATATAATCTTTAATTGCTTTTTCCTTATTTTCATTAAAGGTGTGAGCATAATCAAAAGTATAAAGTTCTACTCTATCAGTTTGTATTACTTCTAAATTTTCTAGTGTATTTATAGATGGGTTAATAAATATTGAAACGCGAATATCATTTTTCTTAAATTCACTAACTATGTCTGTTAATAAATTTTTATTAGTTTCGCAGTCCCAACCAAAAGAAGAGGTTAATGCGCCAGGTGGATCTGGGACTAAAGTTACTTGATCTGGTTTAACTTCAATTACTTTTTTGACAAAAAAATCTGATGGATATCCCTCTATATTAAATTCTTTATTTTCAAATTTTGATAGTAAATTTTTTAAGGGTTCAAGGTCAGAAAATTTTGCGTGTCTTTCATCAGGACGCGGATGTACTGTAATTCCATTAGCGCCGTAGTCTAAACATTTATTACTAATATCAATTAAGTTTGGTAAATCAGCTCCTCTAGCATTTCTTACTAAAGCAAATTTGTTAACATTAACACTTAGCGCAGTCATTTTAATAACTAAATAATTTTTCCATATGTTTTCATCATCCATTCATTGACTTTTGGATGATTGTAGATTTCTTTCCTTAATTTTTTTAATCTTTCATAAGGCTCTAAAATATTCGTTGGCACTCCATCTAAAAGACCTGATGTTAGCCAACCTAGTAATCTCCAAATTGCTAGATCAGCAATAGAAATATTTTTACCAACAAAAAAACTAGACTCCTCATTTTTTTCAAGCAAGTTTTCAAGAAATTGAAACCATTTGGGCAGATGTTTTGTAGATAATATTTTTCTTGCTAATTCTAATCGTTCCTTTTCTTTATCTCTGCCAGATAGCGTGACGAGATAGTTAATGTCTTGTGCTGCATCAATAATTTGATCAATTTGAGATGCTTCAAAATCATTATCTTTTGGATATAAACCTGATAATTTTCCACAAAATCTTGCAATGGCACCTGTTTGAGCAATAATTTTACCATCAACATCTAATATTGGTAATTGCTTAAAAGGGGCGATTTGCTTATTCGGTAATAATCCTGTTGCTTTGAGGTCATCAATTTCTTTTCCTTCTACACGATAATCGTTAAAGGGAATATCTCCTATAAATAATGCCAGTCTTGTAACTTCTGCTCTCCAAAAAGGTATCTTAAAATAATATAACGTAATTTCCATATTGATTATTTATTTTTTTTACATGATACACGGTTATGATCAAAAAAATAGATCTTTTCATTATTATCATTAATATTATTTTTTTTTCATATTATGCAACTCAACTGCTTGTATTCACTGATGAATTTGCAATCAATAACTTAGGTTTTTTTAATCACGCCGTTGCTGGTTTATCAGAAATAATTGGAATTATCTTTACTACATTTATCATAGCTTTATTAATTATAGTATTTAGAGGTCTTGAAAAACAACTTCCACTTATTTCTATAATTACCCTTTTTCAAATTTTAGCAGCACTTAATTTTTGGAGATATGTATTTACTGATAGCCCTGGGGAAACAAATCTTAATATCATTACTGTAAATGCCGTAGTTTTTTCAATTATAACTTGTTTAAACTTAATATTGATTTCAAAAAATATTAGTAAAATATAAATTAATTTTATGGATATTAAAAATATTGATAATTTTTTATTAGGAACTGTTGAAAATCTTCAAGCGCCTTCAATAGCTGCAATTATAGTTGATCAAGAAAAAATTTTATATGAAGGTTATTATGGTTTTAAAAATATTAATACGCAAGAAAGAATAAATCACAATACATTATTTAGAATTGCTTCAATGACTAAACCTATAACTTCACTTTGTATTTTGCAATTAATAGAGAGGGGGTCCATAAATTTAGACACAAATATTGAAGATATTTCTGAAAAATATAAAAACATACAAATTATAAATTCGTTTGAAGCAAATAATCCAATTTATACCAATCCAACAAATAAAATAAAAATCAAACACCTATTAAATCATACTGCAGGTTATGGTTATGAGATTTGGGATAAAGAAATAAATGAATTAGTGAATTTAAAACTATTAAATTCTTTATTCAATGATGACTCAGATTTCTTGAATGCTCCAATTTTATTCAATCCTGGTGAAGAGTGGAAATATGGAATTAATATTGATGTACTTGGTGATTTAGTTGAAAAGATTACTAACCAAAAACTGGGAACTTTTATGAATGAAAATATTTTCAAAAAAATTAATATGACAAAAACAAGTTTTGATCTAACTAAAGAAGACTTTGAAAATATAGCAATTAAACACTCTATGAATAAAAACAATGAATATATTATTGAAGATGATGAATTAGAATTTCATAATTCAAAAAAATCTAACCAGTTTCATGCTGGAGGAGGAGGTCTTTTTTCCACACCAAGGGACTATTCAAAATTTATGCAAATATTTTTGAATCAAGGTAAATTAAATAATCACACATTGTTGAGCAAAGAAAATTTTAAAAATATGACTACTAATCAAATAGGAAGTTTAAATACAAAAAAACTAAATAGTGTCATGCCAGACATCTCAAATATTGCTGATTTCAATCCCGAAATACAAAAAAAATTTTCATATGGATTCATGATTAATACTGAAAAGACAAATGAAGGTAGGCCTAAGAATAGTCTTTTTTGGACAGGACTTCTTAATACTTTTTTTTGGATTGACTTAGAAAATAAACTAGGCGCCTCTATTTTTATGCAAACAAAACCATATTTTAGTAAAGAAAGTGTAGAAATTTTTAAAAATTTTGAGAGAAAAGTATACAGTTAATATAAAACTATTTTTAATTTAACATTTATCATGTTTCATTTCATTTTTTCTCATAGGCATCGAGTCAATTAAATTAAATAATCTTGTTAAAATAGAGTCATCAATACTGTAATCTTTCACATTGCCATCATAACCAATTAACCAGATTCCATTTTTACTCTTGATAAATGTTGGTATTTTAAAATTTCTATTCTTAAATTTCTTAAAAAATACTATTTGTAAATTTCTATCCTCAATTTCACATTTGTTATTTGAAATAAATTTTGTTGTTTTAATAAATATCTGATCCCCATCATTTTGATAAGAAATAATTAACAATCTTTTTTTCCAATTGAGTTCTGATATTTGTTTGGCCATTATTTCAAAATTAATAAACAAAATTAATATTATAAAAAAATACTTCATCAAAAATGGTGCTGATACCGAGAATCGAACTTGGATCTGACCGTTACCAACGGCCTGTAATAACCATTATACTATATCAGCTAATTGTTAGTAATATCAGAAATAATACTAATGAAAAGATTTGAAAAAATTAATTCCTATTTAAAAGATAAAACTGGAATAGTAATTTATTAATAGTTAATATAATTATCTTATCTTTGAAATGGAAAAAATTACGCTAGGATATTGGAGTACAAAAGGACTTGGCTCTGCATCAAGACAAATGATTATTTATGCAGGCGTTCCTCTAATAGCAAAAATTTATAAAGTGCTTCCTAAAGAAGAAAATAATCAGCTTATATATGAGGGAAGTTCATGGCATGATAATGATAAAATTGATTTAAAGAAAAAAAATAGTTTAATTAATTTACCATACTTAAAATATTTTAAGGATGATAAAGAATTCATAATATCTCATTCCAATACCTGTCTTACTTTTTTGGGCAAAGAATTCGGTATGTTTGGTGAAACGCAAGAGGAAGAGCTGGAGTGTGAGCAGTTATTGCAAGAAACTGTAGATCTAAGATCAATTGTAACAAGATTTGCTTACACCCATTTTAATTCTAAAGATGAAGAATTACTAGCAGCTAAAGAAGTTTACAATACCGCATTTGAAAATTCTAACTCTGGTAAACTTCAAAAATTTGAACATTGGCTTTCTTCAAAAGATAAAAGCAAAACAAAATTATTTTTAGTTGGTAACAAAATTTCTTCACCAGACTTTAACCTTTTTGACACTTTAGATCTTTATTGTGAGTTTTTACTTTATTATAATTTTGTTGAAAATGCAGATAAAAATAATGTTTTTGCTTTGCTTAAATATCCTCTGATTTCTGATTTTTTTAACAACTTTAAACAGCTTCCCAAAATGCAAAAATATTTTGAATCTGAATTATACAAACTTCCATTTACAAACAAAGGTGCAAAATTTGGATCAGGTAAAAGTGGCATTACTTGGAATCCAAGTATTGATACTGACATAACACCAGATGAAATAATTGTTGAATAAAAATAAAAAATTTATAAAGTATTATTATGGAAGAGGTAAATTTTTGGTTTTCAATAGGAAGTACTTACACTTATTTAACAGTCAATAGGTTGCATGAGGTTGCAAAAAAAGAAAACATTAAATTCAATTGGCATCCTTTTAGTGTAAGGAAAATTATGATGGATATGGATAACATTCCATTCACTCCACCAGCCAAAAAAATAAAATCAGATTACATGTGGAGAGATATTGAAAGAAGAGCAAAATTTTATGGCTTTGAAGCTAAGGTACCAGCACCATATCCATTGAAAGAATTTGATTTAGCAAATCAAATTGCAATCCTTGGAATGAATGAAGGGTGGGGAGTTGATTATGTTTACAAAACATATCAAAGATGGTTTCAGCAAGGGAAAGAACCAGCTACACAGCCAAACTTAAACGAAATATTTAAAGAACTTAACCTAGATCCAGATGAAACAATTAAGAAAGCTAATGAGAAGGAAATAAAGGATAAATATCTAAGCAATACTGAATATGCCTATAAAAAAGGAGTTTTTGGCAGTCCTTCATTTATATATCAAGGTAAAGAAGTATTTTGGGGAGATGATAGACTTGAAGATTGTATTAAATGGATTAGGTTACAAGGTAAGTAAATTAATATGAAGTTTCTAAATTTTATTTTTCCAAAAGGTCAATGGTCATTAACTAGAGTGGCAATACTATTTCTGATATTTATGATCCTTGATTTTATTGTTGTTTATTACAAAATTATATAAGACTTAAATTAGTGGCTAGTGATTTATTATTTTCTCTAAGAGATGTAGAAATCAAATTTGGCAAAAAAGTTATTTTCCAATATCTAAACTTAAATTTACACAAGGGTGATATGATTGCACTTGTTGGTAAAAATGGTGTTGGCAAAACAACACTTATGAAAACTATAAATGGTGATCAAGATTTAGATGCTGGCGAGTTATGGAATTATCCTAATCTAAAAGTTGGATATTTTAATCAGAAATTTGAAAAACTAGATAATAAAACCATTGGAGAGAATTTTTCAGATTTACTTAACGAACAAAATAAACATTTTGTTGATATATTTTGCAATAAACTAAATTTAGATAAATTTGCCAATGTTCAAGATCTTTCAGGAGGTCAAAAAAGAAAAGTTTATTTAATTCGAACTTTATTAAAAGACTCCGATGTTTTGTTGTTAGATGAGCCAACCAATCATCTAGATTTACAATGTATTGAATGGCTAGAAAGTTATTTACGCAATTTAAATAAGACAATTATATGTGTAAGTCATGATAGAACTTTTCTCCGTAATTTCACTAATAAAGTTTTTTGGATAGATAGAGGAAAATTACGAGTGAGCCCTAGAGGATTTAAAGATTTTGATAAATGGTCAGAGGAGTTACTCGATCAAGAATATAGAGAATTAAGAAATAGAAAACAATTTGTCAACATTGAACTTGAGTGGGCAAATAAAGGTGTTAAAGCTCGTGTAAAGAGAAATGAAAAAAGATTAAAAAGAGCAAAAGAGTTAAAATTGCAATTAGAAAAAGATGAAGCTTCTTATAGAAGTGCAATAAAATCTTTAAGACCTCAAGTATCTAAAAAATCTACCGATCAATCGAAATTTATTGCTGAACTCCAAGAAGTATTTGTAAAATATCCAAATCAAAGTGAATTTGTTTTTAAAAACCTATCCATAAAAATTTCTAAAAATGATCGTATCGGTCTGTTAGGGAATAATGGCAGTGGTAAATCAACTTTTCTTCGAACAATTCTGAATGAAATAAAAATTTCAAAAGGAAAAATCAAGTTGAAAAAAAATTTAGAATTTTCTTATTTTGATCAAATGCGTAATGATCTTAATGGTAGAAAATCTATT
>CACJRM010000012.1 GCA_902595805.1 uncultured Alphaproteobacteria bacterium
CTCGTTTATTAAATCTCTTCAAAAGATCATTCCCAAAATATAGTGAAAAATTTGTTGGTCTTGGAACAATTACAAATGATGATCAGAAGTTTAAAAAAATTGATAATATAATTTATGCAGGAAGTTTAGGTAGATATTATCGTAAGAGTATTAAAGATTTTAAAAATTATTCATTTTTAAAAGTAGATAAAAAAAAATTTGAAGATATGCAGAAGACATTGTCAATTTATAAAAAAAAATACAAAATTGGATTATCATGGAAAAGTTTTAATAATAAATTTGCTTCAGATAAATCTCTAAACCTTAAAGATCTTTATGAAATTTTTAATCTTAGTAACTGTGACATCTTTAATTTACAATATGGTGATGTCGAAGATGAGGTTTATAGCTTCAATAATATAGCTAAAAATAAATTACTAAATATAAAGGATCTTGATTTGTATAATGATTTTGAAGGCATTGCTTCGTTATTAAAGTCACTTGATGTATTTGTTACTATTAGTAACAGTACTGCTCATCTTGCTGGAGCATTGGGTGTGAAAACAATTTTAATTAAGCCAGAAAATTTTGCTGTTTTTCA
Source organism: uncultured Alphaproteobacteria bacterium (assembly GCA_902595805.1). Taxonomy (GTDB): domain Bacteria; phylum Pseudomonadota; class Alphaproteobacteria; order HIMB59; genus CACPNW01. The sequence continues at coordinate 581 of CACJRM010000012.1, forward strand.
TTATTGGAATCAAAAAACAGATAATACTCCTTGGTATGATTCTATTAGACTAGTTGAGAAAGAAAAACTTTTAAACGACTCTGAATTTTTAAATAAAATTTTATAAATTTGAGTTAAATTTTTTAGAAAGATATTCATCTCTTTCTAATAACCATTCTCTAGCAAATTCAACATCTTGCCATTCAGAAAACCAAGGTCCACCTCGTGTATAATGTACTGCATAGGGTTTTTCATTATTGTGACCTGAGGTCCAACCCTCTAACCAATTCCATCTCTCATCAAGTGAGCCAATTTCATCATCTTTACACCATTTAAATTGGTGGAGATATGCTCCAGTTTCATTATTTACTTTTTCAATCGTAAGATTTTTTGTGCTTGGATGGGAGCAATTAAACAAAATAAAACTAGACCAATTTTTTCTTGGATATATAGTTTGTTTTTGTCCATCCATCTTATGTTTTTCTTTGGGTGTGTAGTCATGCTGAACACAATAAGCAGCTTTAGTTTCATCTAGATTGTTTAATAAATTTGAAACATCTCCTAAGAAAATAAAATCACAATCGCAAAAAACTGCCCAACCTTGATAATTCATAAGTTTAGGAACTAAAAATCTAGAATAAGTAAATTGTGTAGAGGCTAGTGGATCAACATTTCTCGTATACATGTTTTTAGCTATAAGTTCATCTAATTTTAAAGAAACAACATTTACATCAATGCTAGAACGTTTTAAGAGCGAGTATTTGCAAACTCTGTAAGCAATGTCTTCTTTAGAATCATATCCTATAAAGAAATGTAGTTTCATGTTAATTATTATTTTGTCTTAGCATTTTATGAGATGTCCAAACAAGAGAATTATAATTTCCTGAATTAGATAAAGTGCTCCATTCATCTTGAGCTTGATTCGTAATTTTACAAATCCATGTTTTTTCAATACTAGCATTTTCAGCTCTCATAATCCAAGCATCACTTTTCTGCTTATCATTATTTTCACCAAGTTCTATATCAGACATAAAATAACATATTTCTTTTGATGGATTAGCACCAATCATACCTGAAATATTATTTCTAGCAATATCCCAATTTGAATTTTTTATAGCAAAATATATTAAAAGTTTTTTAGATTCTTCTTCACTATTATTATTGTTTATTATTTCATTTATAAATTTTATCTCGGTAAGATCGTTATCATTAAGTATTTTTATTATGATAGAACGAAGTAGAGAGCTTGGATTTAAACTCCAATATTTCTTGATTAATTTTTTAAGTTTTCTTTTATCATTTAAACCAGCAATAATTTCTAAATGAAGTTTTACAAATGGAGGAAAATTTTTTTTCAAGTCTACTGCTTTCATAATATTTTTTAAAGAGTCCTTAATATCACTATCATATTTAATTTTAGCTATTTCATAAAACCCTAGTGATTTATTTTCATTTAAATCATTTTTACTTATTATTTTATTTGAAAAAGCTTTATCTGATAATAAAATTATTTGATTCCAGTTTTTTGTTTTTGCTGCAATAGATATTAATGTATCATAAAGTTTTTCGATATTTGGATTGAGTGAAAATAATTTTTCTCCATATAAGAAAGCGTGATGATAATCTTGATTTCTTAAATTTTGCTCCATTAAACCTCTGTATCCAAGTGTTTCGGTTTTTTTTGATTTAATCATATCTTCATAAACATTGTTTAATTCTGGAAATTTTTTTTCAATCTTTAAAACTTCAGATTTTAGTAATAGAGATAATGATGGATCATCTTTAAGATAACTAACCATTTTTTTATGTGATTTTAAAGCTGTCTTATTATCTTTGTTTGCGACGGCTATCATTGCGTCAACAAAGTGTAAGTAACCTTTTTCAATTTTATTATATTTATTTTTTAAGAAATATTTTCCAAGTGAAAGTCTTGATTGGAAAAATAAATAAAACACCAAATATAATAGAAATAAAAAAGATATAAAAACAACAGCAAATAAATTTGATGAAAAAGAATATTTTAAATTTCCTATATCTAATGACACAATAAATGGATTGGTAAAAATAAAAGTGAGTGCTATGATTAATATTAAAAACTGTAATACAAAAATTGAAAGTCTATACATTATTTAATTTTGAAATTTCTTTTATAAAATTATTATAGTTTTTCATTTCATTCAAAGAAACTTTAAAAAAAACATTATAATTTTCTATCTTACTTATATTATCATAAGCTTTAGCTATGTTTCTATTTTTAATAAAAAATTTAGTTTCCTCTAATATTAAAATTTTCTCATTTGAAATAATATTTTCTGAAGATGGAGAAAGTTTTATGTAGGGAAAAAAAATTTTGTTAAATAACCTATTGTTATTATTCACAACATTCTTCAAATATAAATTAACTTCATCATTAAATTGATCTTCTAAAAATAAATGCCCTTTGTATTTATTTCTTTTTAGAATTGATAATTTTTCCAAAATAGGGTTTTTGTTATTTTCTAAAATCGTTTCAAGGTATTTAAGTTCCCTGTCAAAATCTAGGTTGTTTTCATATTTAATTTTTATTAACTCCACTACTTCCTTGATAGATTGATTTACTAATTCAGGATTATTATTAGATTGCTCTTCAATATTTATATTTTTTATAGAAGAAATCTCATAACTTAAAGTATTGAAATTCTTATTTAATAATTCTATGCTTTCATTGATTGATGTCAAATCAACTTTTGATTCTTTATTTGAATTTTCTTTAATAAGTTTTTCTATATTTGTTAAAGCTGTTTTTGTTTCTAATATTTCTTTAGATATATTTTTAATAAATTCAGAATTTTCATTAATATTTTCCCTCAGTTCATTTTCTAGCTCAATCTGAAATTTTGATACCTCATCTTCATTCTGATAATTTGTATAGAGAAGATAAATTAAGAATAAAACACTTAACAAAAGAATAAAGCTTAGTGAAAACTTAGAAAAAAAATAAAAACTATCAAAAACTTTTTTCATGCTCTTTTTTTAACATTATTAGTTTGTTGTTTAACAGCGTAAAATACTATACGAAAAAAAAATATGCTTGTATTTGCTGCAGAAACTTCGTGCGACGAAACATCAATATGCCTAATGGAAAACAGCTCTATAGTACAACATATTACCTTTTCTCAGGAAATTCATAAAATACATGGTGGTGTCGTGCCAGAGTTAGCTTCAAGATCACATTTGGAAAAAATACAAGTTATAACAAATGATTTATTTAATAATAAGAAAATAGACCAAAATGAAATAGATGTTTTTACTGCTACTTGTGGTCCAGGACTTATAGGAAGTTTGTTGGTTGGCTCAACTTTTACCAAATCTTTAGCAATTTCTTTAAAAAAACCATTCATTCCAACTAATCATCTTGAAGGACACATATTGTCTACAAGTTTTAATAACAATATTAAATTTCCAAATCTCATCTTGCTATTAACGGGAGGTCATACTCAGGTTTATTTGATGAAAAGTGAAAATGAAATAGAATTATTGGGACAAAGTGTTGATGATGCAATAGGAGAAGCTTTTGACAAAACAGCTAAATTAATTGGTCTATCATATCCAGGGGGTAGTGAAATTGAAAAACAAGCACTCAAAGGAAATGAGGATAGGTTTGTTTTACCTAAACCATTAGTTAAAGAAAAAAATTTTAATTTTTCATTTTCTGGTATTAAAACACATATAAACCTTTTAACAAAAGAAAATAAAATTGATAAAAATTTTATAGAAGATTTGTCAGCATCATTTCAAAAAAATATTAGTGAAATTCTTATTGAAAAGTTAGAAAAAGGATTAAAAAGATTAAGCTCTGAAAATAAAAATATTAGATCAATTTCTGTAGTTGGAGGAGTGTCAAATAATAAATATATTCGAAGTAAAATAGAGAATTTTTTTGTCAAAAAAAATATTGAAATTTATTACCCAATAAAAGAAATGATGGGAGATAATGCAGCAATGATTGCTTGGGCATGTATGAAATTTTATAAAAAAGAAAGAAATGATTTATTTTTTAAACCAATGCCTAGATTAGGAGTTAGAAGTGTATTATAAAATTAATCTTATTAAAAATTTAAACTAAAGAAATATTAAAATGAAATACTGGTTGTTAAAATCTGAACCTGACGCATGGTCTTGGGATAATCAGGTGAAGGAAGGCGCATCCATGTGGGATGGGGTACGAAATTATCAAGCCAGAAATAATTTGAAAGAGATGAAAAAAAATGATTTATGTTTTTTTTATCACTCAGTTACAGAAAGAAGTATTGTTGGAATTGTTAAAGTAGTAAAAGAATATTATGCAGATCCTACTGATAAAACAGGCCGTTTTGTTGTAGTTGATGTCAAATCAACAAAAAAACTAAAAAACCCAGTCTCTCTAGATCAGATAAAAGAAAATAGAAAGTTACAAGATATTGCACTTGTTAAACAAAGTAGGCTCTCCGTAATGCCTTTAAAAAAAACTGAATGGGATATAATAATTAAAATGTCAAATTAGCTTAAAAAAATAATTACTTGTTGATATTTAAATAAATTAGAATTACTCTCTTATTTATGGAAATTAAAAAAGATTGGCTTGAACATGCAAAGGTTAATGAAGAAAAATATTCTTCAATGTATGATGATTCTCTTCAAAACAATGATAAGTTTTGGGCAGATCAAGCACAAAGAGTTGATTGGATTAAAAAATTTACAAAAATCAAAGATATAAAATATGCTAAAGATGATGTTAGTATTAAATGGTTTGAAGACGGCAATCTTAATGTATCTTATAATTGTATAGATAGGCATGCTAAAAATAATCCTGATAAAGTTGCTATAATTTGGGAAGGTGATGACCCAAATGAAACGAAAAAAATAACATACAAAGAACTATTAATAAATGTATCAAAAGCAGCAAATGTACTTAAAAAAATTGGTGTAAAAAAAGGTGATCGAATAACAATATACTTAACAATGATACCTGAGCTAGCTTATATTATGTTAGCTTGTGCAAGAATTGGTGCTGTACACTCAATCATTTTTGGTGGTTTTTCTGCAGAGTCGATAGCAGGTAGAATAAAAGATTGTAAATCAGAATATGTAGTGACGGCAGATGAAGGAGTTAGAGGTGGTAAAACTATTCCTTTGAAATTAACTACAGATAAAGCACTGGAAACGTGTCCTGATGTTAAAAAGTGCTTAGTTATTAAAAGAACAAATAAAGAAATAGAATTAATAAAAGATAGAGATTTATTTTATGATGATATCATTAAAGAAGTTGATAGCATTTGTGAACCAGAAGTTTTAAATGCAGAAGATCCTTTATTCATTTTGTATACTTCAGGATCAACTGGTAAACCAAAAGGTGTTATGCATACATCAGGTGGATATATAGTTTATGCATCAATGACACATGAATATATCTTTAATTACAATGATGGGGATATATACTGGTGTACTGCAGACATAGGCTGGATTACAGGTCACAGTTACATAATATATGGACCACTTGCTAATGGTGCTACAACCTTAATGTTTGAAGGTGTCCCTAATTATCCTGACTTCTCCAGATTTTGGAAAATTGTAGATAAACATAAAGTAAATATATTTTACACTGCACCTACTGCAATTAGAGCTTTAATGAGAGAAGGTGATAATTATGTTACAAAAACTAGTAGATCATCTTTAAAACTATTAGGAACAGTTGGTGAGCCTATAAATCCAGAAGCTTGGAAGTGGTACTATGAAGTACCTGGTAATTCAAAATGTCCAATAGTAGATACTTGGTGGCAGACTGAAACGGGAGGGATTTTAATATCACCTCAAACTGGTGCAATAAAACTGAAACCGGGTTCAGCTTCAAAACCTTTTTTTGGTATTGAACCATGTATTGTTGATAAAGATGGTAATGAATTAGAAGGCGAATGTGAAGGGATGTTATGTATGAAACGTTCTTGGCCTGGTCAAATGCGAACCGTTTATGGAGATCATAAAAGATTTATTGACACTTATTTTTCTCAATTTGATGGAAAATATTTTACTGGTGATGGATGTAAGAGAGATAAAGATGGATATTATTGGATTACAGGTAGAGTAGATGATGTGATTATTGTATCAGGTCATAATTTAGGTACAGCTGAAATTGAAAGTGCTTTTGTATCTCATAAAGATGTTTCTGAAGCAGCAGTGGTTGGCTATCCTCATGATGTTAAAGGTAATGGTTTATATTGTTATGTATCTCTTAAAGCAGGTATTGATTCTTCAGAGGATTTAATTTTAGAATTGAAAAAAACTATCAGAGAAAAAATTGGCCCAATTGCCACTCCTGATTTTATACATATTACATCTGGTTTACCAAAGACAAGATCTGGAAAAATTATGAGAAGAATTTTAAGAAAAATTGCTTCTAATGAATTTGAAAATTTAGGTGATACTTCTACTTTAGCAGATCCGTCTGTTGTAGATAATTTAATTAAAAATAGAAAAAATAAATAAAATTATCTATCTTGGTTCCCAATGTTTTAGACACCTAGGTTCGTAAATATTTGCTGCACCAACTTGAGTTCTTTCTCCACCCTCTTTCTTTCTATATGTTTTGGTTGCTTCAAGGCCACAAACATTACAAAACCCATAAATTTTTATAATTTTATCTGATAAACCTAATAGCAATGAAGATGTTTCCCAGGGTTTCCCTCTTGAATCTTGATCAAGACCAGCACAAACAACATCTATTCCTTTATTTAAAATTATTTCAACATTGTGAAGAGTATCATGTGTATCCATAAATTGAATTTCATCTAAGAAAACCATATCTACATTATCTTTATCAAAGGTAAATTTTTTTAAGGTTTTATCCCAATTTGTCATCGCATAACATTCATGACTTAAATCATTGTGGGTTATAATTTTTTCATTTGAGTATCTATTATCTATACTAGGTTTAATAACAATAATTTTTTTATTTTGATGCTTTGCCCAAAGAATTCTCTTAAGAAGTTCGCTGGTTTTACCTGCAAACATTGCACCAACGATTGTTTCAAGATTACCTCGCATAACTCAATATATTTTATTTTTTAAATTTATTATATAATTAATTTAGTTAAATTAAAATTATTTATAGTAATGTTTAAAGGAGTAAAGGTTAGACAAGATATTCATAAAATTTTGTTTTTAATTTACAAATATAATAACACACTAAATCATTCAAATATTAAAAATATAATTCGTAGTCATAACAAAAAAGATGTTTCTTTATTAAATAATGTAACATTAAACTCTATGAGGCTTCATATACACTGTTTAAAAATAATAAAAAAATATATAAAAAAAAAAATAAGAGATCATGAAAAAATTTTACTAATAAGTGCTATTACACAAATAGTTTTTTTAGATTTTAAAGAATATGCAGTTATAAACTGTTCAGTTGAAATAGCGAAGAAGTTAAAACTTTATGCAGGCCTTATTAATGCAAGTTTAAAAAGAATAGCAAAAGATAAAATAGCATTAAAAGAAATTAAAATTCAATATAGTGACTTTCCGGTATGGTTTAAAAACGAAACTAAAAACTTATCAACTCAAGAAAAAAGAAAATTTTTAAACAATTTTTTTAAAGAACCAGATCTTCATATAGTTTTCAAAACTAAAAAATATTTAAATCAATTTAATGAAGATATAATAAAAACATCTGATATATCTGGTTTTCTATTAAATAAAGAAAATCTTAAAGATAAAAAGGGATTTGCAAAGGGTGATTGGTGGGTACAAGATTTTTCATCTTTTCTTCCTCTGCATAATTTTAAGATCGAGAATAAAAATCAAAAATTTTTAGACGCTTGTGCTGCACCAGGTGGAAAATCATTTCAGCTTTTGACAAAAAATAAAAAAGTTATCCTTAATGATAAAAATGCTAAACGAATTCAAATTCTGAAAACAAATTTAAGACGCTTAAATTTTAATCCCATAATTCTAAATAAAGATTTTATTAAATTTAATGAAAATGAAAAATATGATGTTGTAATTCTAGATACTCCCTGCTCATCTGTTGGTACCATAAGAAAGAACCCTGAAATTTTTTTTAAAATTAAAAGCCCTAATTTTAATCAACTAAATAATCTACAACAAACTATGTTGCAAAAAGCCTCGAAATTAGTCAACAAGAATGGTTTTGTAATTTATATGACATGTTCTTTTATACAAAACGAAACTTTTAACCAGGTTAATCAATTTTTAAAAAAAAATAATAATTTCATAGTTTCTAGTTTTGATATGAAAAAGGAAGGCTATAACTATTCTAAATTAATTAAAAACAACTTTATGATAACATTGCCTAATTATATTTTTAATAAAAATATAGATGGTTATTTTGCTGTATATTTAAAAAAAATAAAATGATCATTTTTTTTAAAAAAGTATTACTCATATTTATTTATTTTAGATTTAGATCATCAAATTATTCTTATTTAGATTTAAATTTTAGAAAAGTAGATTTTACAAATTACAATCAAATTAAGAACTTCATTTTCAAAAAAAATTTTTATAAAAATAAAAATAGAAATGTTCAGAGCTTTGATTTTTTAAATTTTTCAAGTAGACTTGGTGGGAAAATAGGTATTAACCTATCAAAAGATACAATATTTGATTGGTTTAACAACAATAAAAGAAAATTAGGTTTTCCTTGGTCAGAAGATTTACCATCTAAAAGACTAATTAATCTTTTATATAATTATGAGTATATAAACTCTTCATCAAAAATTAATGATAGAAAAAAAATTGATGCAATAATTTATTTTCACATTCAAAGGATTTTATTAGATTTTAACTCAAAAAAAATTAATTATATTACTTCATTTGATTTGATAGGATATTTATTAGCATCAGCAATATTAAAAAAAATTAATATTAAAAAAATTGAATACATAAAATATATTATTGATAGTCAAGTTGATAAATTAGGGATGCATAAGAGTTACAATATTCTTGAACATTCTAAGTTTATAAATAACCTGATAGAAATAAAAAGTATATTATTATTTTTTAAGTTTAAAAAATTAAATTTATTTGATGAGATCATTCTTAAGATGACTTCTATATTGAATGAGTATTTCCACACAGATGGAAGTATACCTCTTTTTAATGGATCAAATAATATTTATACAAAAAAAATCTACGATTCTCTTAATAAAGATAATTTTTTAAAAAGAAGAAAATTTAATAATGTTGATAATGGAATAGCGTTCTATTCTGATAAAGATAAAAAGTTATTTTTTGATGTTATCCAGCCTAACAAAGATTTAATTAGTTCAAATTTGAGTGCTGGGACATTATCAATTGAGTTAAGTGGTTTTGGTGAAAAGATATTAACTAATTGTGGTGCATCTGAAAATTTTGGTAAAAATCCGGAATATTTAAGATATAGTGCAGCACACTCTACTATAATCTTACAAAATACAAATATAAGTGAAATACGAGAGGGCAATCCTCATATAAAATTTCCTCAATCTGTAGTCTTTAGAAAAGAAGCTAATGATAAATATCAAACATTTGAAGGCTCTCATAATGGATACTTAAAAAAATTTAATAAAATAATAAAGAGAAAGTTAAATATTTATAGAAATATACAAAAATTAGAAGGAGAAGATAGCATAATTTCATATAAAGACATTAGTAGTAGGTTAATTTATCATATTAGATTTCATTTAGCTGATGGAATAATATTTAATTTTACAAATAATAAAAAAAATATAATTTTAAAAACAAAGTTAAACAATATTTGGTTGTTTAAAAGTGATATGGAGTTGGTTGTTGAAGATAGTATATTGGTAGATAACAATATGACAAAACCAACTAAACAAATTGTTATTAAGGGTGTATTATCAGATAAAAAAATTATTAAGAAATGGTCATTAGAAAAAATTTAAAGAAAAAAAATGCGTTAATTTCAGTATATGAAAAAAAAGACCTGAAATATCTTTGTTCTAACTTAGTTAAACATAAATATAATTTAATATCCAGTGGTTCTACTGGAAATAAAATAAGAGGTATGGGTTTTAAATGTAAAGATATATCTAGAGTAACAAAATTTAAAGAAATGTTTGATGGAAGGGTAAAAACACTTAATCCGCTAATATATAGTTCTTTACTTTATGTAAGAGATAACAAAATTCATAAGAAACAGTTTTTAAAATTAGAAGTACCTGAAATTGATATTGTTGTTGTTAATTTATATCCATTTAAAAAATTTTTAAATAAAAACAATAATAATAAATTAATAGAAATGATCGATATTGGTGGACCAAGTTTATTACGTGCTGCAGGGAAGAACTTTAAATATATGACTCCAATTATTGATATTAGTGATTATAAGAAATTAGTTAGAAATTTAGATAAAAATAATGGACAAACTGATATTTTTTTTAGAAAAAAAATGGCTTCAAAAGTTTTTAAAGAAACTTATAGCTATGATAAATTAATTTATGAATGGTTAAATGAATATAAATAAAAAAAAATTAAAATTAAGATATGGTGAAAATCCTATTCAAAATGCTTATTTAGTAAATAATTTAAAAAAAAGTATTTTTGATTTTCAACTTAATGGTAAACAAATTAGTTATAATAATTTAATTGATATAGATAGTGGTTTAAAGTGTTTATCAGAGTTTATTGAACCAACATCAATAATTATTAAACACACTAACCCATGCGGGGTTTCTTCAGCTAATAATATAGAAACAGCATTTAAAAGATCGCACGAAAGTGATCCAAAAAGTGCTTTTGGAGGAATTATTTTTTTAAATAGAAATGTTAATATAAAACTGGCAAAATATATATTGAATTTTTTTTTTGAAATGGTGGTTGCAACTAGTTTTGATAAACAAGCTTTAGATATATTAAAAAAAAAGAAAAATTTAATTTTATTAAAAATACCCAAAATAAAAAATAGATATATAGAGTACAGATCTACTCTTTTTGGAGACCTATATCAAACTACAGATTTAACTACAATTAATAGAAAGTTTGTTAATTTAGTATCTAAAACAAACACAAATTCTAAATCTATTGAAGATTTAATATTTTCATTAAAAGTAGTTAAACATCTAAAATCAAATGCGGTTGTCTTGTCAAAAAATAAGCAAACATTAGGATTAGGACATGGACAAACAAATAGAGTTGATGCTTTAAAATTTGCTATGAAAAATAGGAGGCGTTATTTTGATAAAAAATCATTTGTTTGTGCTTCTGATGGTTTTTTTCCATTTACAGATAGTATAAGTTTATTAAATAAAAATGGATGTAAAGTAATTGGTCAACCAAATGGTTCAATTAATGATAATAAAATTATTTCATTTGCTAATAAAAATAAAATTTCATTATATTTTATAAAACATAGGTTATTTAAACATTGAAAACTAAAAATAGTATACCGAAATATATTGAGGCATTGATCAAAAATAATCCACAAATTACCTCTGGAAGAAGGAATTTTGATAAACATCATAAAAGAATTTTAGAAACATTAAAATTAGTAAAAAAATATTTTAATTTAAAAAAATAGTTTAAATATATAATCTACCTGATTATGTTTTGATTTGTTTACTCAAATATAAAATTAATATAAAAATAAAACATGAATAAACCTAATCTGTTTTTTCCCTCTCCGGTTTGGACATTTCAAATTAATAATTACAAGATGATTAATGAAGAAATGTATAAATTCATAAAGAATTCACAAATGAAAGATCAAGTGGGAATTAATAAAAGCAATATTAAAGGATGGCATTCAAAAGATTTTGATCTTCAAGAAGATACTCCTAAAAATTTTATAAATTTTATTTTACCTTCTATCGAAAAAGTAATTTTAGACATGAATTGGGAAAAACAAAAACAAAAAATTAATATAAATAATATGTGGGCTATAATAAATACTGGAGGAGCAGCAAACTTACGTCATCAGCACGGAAATAGTACCATTAGTGGTGCTTATTATGTAAGGGCTCCAAAAAATTGTGGGGATATTGTATTTTATGATCCTAGGCCTGCACCAGTTTATTCATACCCAAACGCAATAAACCCAAATTTACTTAATGCTCAAATAAATGGAATTAGTCCAAATGAAGGTGGTTTAGTAATGTTTCCTAGCTACCTTGATCATTCAGTTAATGAGAATCTTTCTAAAGAAGAGAGAATTGTTATAAGTTTTAATATAACTATCAATACAAGGTGAAATAGAAAAAAATTATTAATTATTTTTTTATAATATGATCCCAAGCTTCTCCAGTTTCAATTTCTTTTAAAGTCCACTGACCATAAGCGAGATTATTAAAAATTTTGTAATTAATACTAGGTTGCTCAATATCTTTTAACTTTCCTATATTTTTTAAATTTTTTTCCGTAAAATACGAAGGTATTCCATTTAACATAGCCATAAAACCTGCTGTAGATTGTAAACTTACAAAAGCCCATGCATTTTTTAGTAAAATTTTCAAAGGTTCTTTAGAATATTTATTGTGAACAATTATTTTTCTATCACTGTATTTTCTTACCAATTTTTTAGTATCATGAGTCCAGTTTGGAACATTATATATTCTTTTCATAACATCAGATGGTTCAGAAAGAATTATGTGTTCCCCAGAATTTTTTTGATCATGAATTTTTAGATTTAGTTTTTTGAACCTATCTTCTGGATAGTTTCCTTCGCCATTATGAATTAAATTATTAGAGACTATTCTAAAGTAACCATCTAAGTTAATTATATTTGTTTGATTATTAACAAAAGATCTTTTTGACTGATTAAAATATCCATGATCCATATAATAAAAATTTTCCACTTTATTTATTATTTCAAAGGTACCTCGAAGTACACCATACGTTGCAATTGTTTTATTATATTCAGTAAATTTTTTTACATGACATAAAAGTGAGTCTGATCCTTTGGCAAAATTATAGCATAGAGTCCTATTAATTATATGGTCAGTATATATGACAACGGGTTTTTCCATTAATAATCTTTATAAACTAAATAGATATTTATAAATAGACTCATTTCTGATATCATTTTCAAAAATAACGTTATTTACATGTACAGCGTATTACAAAACAAAAAAAATATTCAATTTAGATTTGAAAAGTTTCCATATCTAATAATAGATGATGCATTACCAGAAAATATTTACGAAAATTTAAGTAATAGTTTTCCTAAAAATGAAAAAATTATTGGTAATAATGAATACAAAGAAAATTTTGCATACAGATACAATGCATTAAATTCATTAAGAGATGAAGAAATAACTAATGAATGGAAAGAGTTTATAAAATTTCATACTAGTTTCGAATTTTTAGAAGAATTTTATGAAATTTTTAGTAATTCGATTAAACAAATTTATAATGTAGAAAAAGATAAATTATTTAATAAAGATAATATTGGAGTTAGATTTGAAAATAGAAATCATTTTAATCTAGATTGTCAATTTGTAATAAACACTCCTACTAGTGGAGATACATCAGTTATAGAACCACATCTTGATAATCCAGTAGAATTTTATGCTGCGCTTTTATATATGAAGGATGATAATGATGATTCTGTTGGAGGAAACTTAACGACATATACCTTTAAAGACAAACCGAGTTTTTATGGTAAATCAAGAGTAAGAGAAGATAAAGTAAATTTGATAGAAGAAATAGAATATAAAAAAAATAGATTGGTAATGTTTTTAAACTCTCCATATTCAATCCATGGGGTAACTAAGAGAAGTAAAACAAATTTTTATAGAAAATATATTAATATTATTGGAGAATTTAATTTTGAATTATTTAATTATAGAGCTTTTTTAGAAAAATAATTTTTACTTTACTCTTTTATTATTATCTGCAACTTGATTAGCAGCATTTGCACTACCACTCTTTTGAGAATTGTAATCTGTTTTCAAATTTAAAACATCATCTAAATACTTTCCTTGAAGAGGAATTTTAAAATCATTATCTGATAGTTTTTTTGTCACAACAACAAGAAGTATATTTTTACCAATTTTTTCTTTTGCAATTTCAATCATTTTTGCAAATTTTGAATTATTTAAATGTGGTTTTATTTGTTCAAATAATATCGAAAAGTTATTATTATCTAATTTTAGTTCTGCACCGTTTCTATTAGCTAAAGATATTTTGATAAGTTCATAATTGTTGGATGCAGCTAAATCAGCAAAAAATATTGGATTAAAATTATAAAAACCATGATTTATCCAATCAATAAAAGGTAATATATTCAGCATCACTCCATTTACTTTAGTTAAGTTATGGAAATTTAAATACAAAGAGTATTGATTAAATACATGTTCACCGGTACCATTATTTATAACTAAATCAAATTTTTCATTAAAATTATATGTTTTAGAAATATTTTTATTAAGATCAAATTGAAGGCTTTCATATGCACCGTTAATGTCGATTGATTTATATTCTTTGAAACCTAAGGATCTAAAATAGTCTTTAGTATTAAAATTTTCTTTATTAGATAAATTTTCCAAACTTGTTTTTTGAGAATGATTTATTTTTTTGTTTTTAATCAAATTTTTAATAAAAGTATTATCGATAGATGCTGTTTGTGAGCCCAAGTCTAAGGCAATTGGATTATTATCCAAAATTATATTTTTACATTCTAAAACGTTTGTAGCAGCGATAGGATTAAAAGTCATATATTTATAAATTTATTACATTTATAATTTAGATGTTATATTAAAGTAAGTAATGATTAAAAAATATTCTGATTATTATTATGAAGTTATTGAAAAGTATAAGCTATTTCATGAAAATGGAATTAAAAATATTTCTGGATCTAGAACTTTTTTAGGTTTTTCCTTGGAAAAATGGATAATAGAAATAAAAAAAATTATTGAATTAAATAATTGTGAAACAATCATAGATTTTGGTTGTGGAAAAGGATTTCTTTATAATAAAAAACTAAAGATAGGTAAATACGAATATTCAAACTTATCAGAATTTTGGAACCTTAAACAAATATATTTATACGACCCAGGTGTAAAAGAATATTCTAAATATCCAGATAATAAGTTTGATGGTGTAATATGTACAGATGTTATAGAACATATTCCAGAAAATGATGTAGTAAATTTTATAGAAGATTTATTTAAGTTATCAAATAAATTTATTTTTGTAGTAATAGCAACTATACCAGCCACAAAATACTTTGATGATGGTAATAATATACATTTGTCTTTAAAAAATGAAAATGACTGGGACGAAATTTTTTCTGATTTTAAAAATAAATATCCCAAGATTAATCAGTATATTTTTTATAATAATTAATTGTTTAATCTAAAATTTTGTCCAATTACTAAAATTTGGCATTAAGTGCTCAAAACCATTACTGTCTTTAAGCATTAGAGAAATATCACCAGATATAGAAATTCTTGGTTTTCCTGATTGATTTGGAACTGTTGCATGTGGAGTTTTAGATGGGAATATAATTATTGAATCCTGATCTAAATCAAACATCGATCTATCAGAATTGTAAGCATTTGGATTCTTAACTAGTGATTTTTCTAATTTGCTACTTGTAAAAATATTTCTGGCAACCTCATTTTGTAATTCATTACATCTAAAAATAATTCCTCCTGATGATTCAGGTTTTAAAAGATAATAAGCAAAACTAATATTTGATTGGGAATGAGTATGAAAATTAATACTTTGTTCATTTTCGGTATATGTAGCCCAAGATCTTTGGTAATAAATATCCAAAAGATTAGTATTTATTTCTAAAGTATTCAAATATTTAATAATTGCATTAGAAATTTTAGTAGATAAATTTTTAAATATTTTTTTTGAAAATAGAAATTCATGACCATATCTGTCACCTGTCCAAGCATAATTATTTTTATGACTATCATTTTCCTCTTTTCTCATCTTTTTAATCTCATTTACTAAAATTTCTCTTTCATTATCATTTATAGTTATAGTTTCTTTCATCACTGTTAATGGGAAAAGATTAAAAATTTGCATAAATAGATTGTATCATTATTTATTTAACTGACTAAGTTTTTTTTTAAAATCTAGAAAAAATATATTTATTTAGTTGTATTATAAATTTGGTTATAATAACTTTCTATCAAATCTTTTGGTTTTTTTCCTTTGAAATGTATTAAAAAAGGATTTTTACTATCTCTAATAAATTGAGGTGGACATGCAAAATCAGCTTCGCTAAGAAATGCAAAATTGTAAAGATTTCTTTTAACTATTTCTTTAAAAACCTCTTGATCACCAAACCAAAATTTATAGTTATTATCTAATTTTTTATAAATATCATAACACTCTTTCCAAAATTTTGTATTTTTAGTAACAACAAAACAACCTAAAAATGGATACAAATTACCTAAAGTTCCTGTTGAATGATTTTCGTATCTTTGACCTCTAAAAGTAACAGGCACTTTGCTATTAATATTGAATGACCTTTTAAGTAAAAATACATCAGCTTTTTTAATAAATAGTTCAAAAGGGATTTTTTGAACTAATAACATGTCAGTATCTAAGAAAATTGAAGTTGTATTAAGATTTAATTCAGAATAGATTTTTATTCTTGCTTCCATTATTTTGTTTTGGTCTACTTTCATTCTAAATATTCTATTTGTATCATTGAATTTTTCAGTAGTTTGATCACTACATTGTATAATATTACAATCTGGGTGGTTTTTTTTGATAGAAGAAATAAAACAGGAAATTTGCTCTCTGTTTTGATTATGAAGAACAATATTTGAGTTAAATTTATTTTCGTCTTTTTCAATGTAAAAAAAAACAAAATTTATTTTTTGATTATTTAACATTACTTAATATTTATTTTATTTTACTAAAATAAATTTTATTTAAAGATTTTTCTTATTTCAATTAAATTATTATTTGATTTGGTATTTCTAGCCTTTTTAAGAAGAAGTATATTGTAATTATAACTTGATAAATTTTTGTCAAAATATCTTTTAAATTTAAGCAGATCCTTATCTTGAGCATCTTCAATTATATAAATTCCATTTTGACCAAGCCATTCTATAGAATTTTCAAATAACATAATTGCAGCTTGATATGTATGTAAGCCATCATCCACCATAAGATCAAAATTTTTTTTATTTAAATCAGACCACATTTTAATTATAGAATTTTTATCAGCTTGATCTAAAAAAAAAGTTTTTATTCTATTTTCAGAAAATAAAATATTTTTATCAATGTCAGCTCCATAAATATTTGCATTATTAAAATAATCTCTCCAAGCCCTAAGGCTTGCTCCTGGTTTTCCATTTATATTCATAGAGGAAATAAGATTTGGGTTATTAGTTCCAATTCCGCATTCAAAAACGAGTTTTATTTTATCTCTACAATGATCAAATAGTTTAGAATAATAAGCCCCATATGTATGAGCATGCCAAGGGTATGGTTTTTTTATTTCATCACTTAAAGTACCTTTATCTGATCCATAATAATCAAATAGGTGATTAAGATAAAAATTTTGAGACTGATATAAATCTTCTGTTTTGAAAATAAAATTATCAGACTGTTTATTTGTCTTTATTGACATTAGTTAATATTATAGTTGAAATATATAAAATTGAAATTAATATAAATTAATTTTTAATGTCAATTAAAACAATAAATATTAATTCTTTTGATTTAAGTTCGATTTTTTGGAAAAAAATTTTAGATAACTCTTTCTTAAAAATAAAACCCTATCAAGCTGAATTTTTTAAAAAAATTGATTCTTTAGATAAGTTAAGATTACAAAGTTCTTATAACACTGGGTCTATATCTTCAACAACAGCATGGCTTTTATTTTCAATTGTTTTATTTTTTAAACCAAAAATAATTGTAGAAATTGGTTCTTTCATTGGAAAATCAACATTTAGTATGGCTTTAGCTGCGGATTTTTATTTAACAGAAAATAGTTGTGACATTTTTTGTTGTGATTACTCTAATGAAATTAAATTTCCAAATATAGCTAAAACCAAAATTAAACAGTTTCATAAGACAAGTAGCACAGAAATGTTTAGAGAATTAGATGTTAATTTAAATATTGATTTAATACATGTAGATGGAAGATTGGAAGTTGAAGATTGTATATTACTTAAAGAAAAGATTAATGATAATACTTTCTTCATAATGGATGACTTTGAAGGAAACGAAAAAGGAGTAGCTAATTTATTTCATTTATTAAACAACAACGTTATTTCAAGAGCTAAGTACTGTGTGATTTACCCTATAGATAATTTGGTTGGTAAAACATATGGTTTAATTGAAAAATCAACTACAGCTGTATTACTACCTATAAAATTTTTAAAAATAACAAGTCAATAATATAATTTTAATTTTATTTTTTTTTAAATATATGTTCTTTAATAACTACATCAACAATTTCATAATTTAATTCTTCAAGGTATGGTATAACTAAAGAATTTTTAGGATCATCTTCTTCGACACATATTACTGGATTATTTTTCTGAAGTGTATTCTTTGCTCCTTTTAAAACACTTAGTTCAAAACCTTGAACATCTATTTTTATAAAATCGATTTTGTTAAAATTAAAAGTGTCCAGTTTTTTAACTGCTACTTCAACTATTGGTGTATCCTTTGAAAATTCGCCGTAAATAACAGTATTATCATCTTTAAAGCCTAATTTAGTTCTGTTAACAAGAGAGGAGGCTCCAGAATTTGATGGATGAAGAAATAGATTTTTAGAATCTTCGCAATCTCCCAAAGCAAAGTTATATATTTTTGAATTATTCATATTAATATTGTTTTTCAAATACTCTTGACACAAAGGGTTAGGCTCAAAACATATTAATTTATTAAAATATTTTGATAAATCCTTTGACCACAAACCAATGTTAGCACCTATATCTATTGCAAATTCCCAATCTTCAACATAAGAAATTGCTCTATTTCTTTGTGCTTCTTGATAATGATTGTTATTTTTCAGATACTCAATAAAATGAATGTCAGTATCTGGAACATGATAATCTTTAATTTTAACCATTTCAGTAAATTTATTTAATATGAATTTATTTAAACAAAACTGCGTTTGCAAGAATATATAAAGCTGTAAGTACGCAAAAAATCAGAACAATATATCTAGTTATAAACATGATTATATATAATAAAAAAAAGTGATTATTACAGCGAAATGTTTAAAAAATCTAATATTACAAAACCTAAGGTTTTTTTAAATAAAATATCTTTTTATCTTTAAACTACAGCAAATCTACTGCATAAATCAAACACTAGAAAATACTTGGAGCGGGCGAAGGGATTCGAACCCTCGACTTCAACCTTGGCAAGGTTGCCGAATACATTGTTTCCTTATTATTTATCGAATATTGGAACAATATTTGTAAAAAAATAAATATATTTGAATCCAAAGGGCTACTTGGAGTCTACGTAAAAAAATACTTATTTATTATAATATTAAATATTACACTTTTTTATAATTATTTGATTTGATAATTTTATTAAATAACAAGGGGGTAAAATGTTACAAATAATTAGTCACGAAGTGAAAGATGTTGATGTATGGTTATCTTTTAACGATGAAAGAGTGAAAACTTTCTCAAAGTTTGCTGATAACATTGTTGATTTTGTAGATACTGAAAAATCAAATTATGTTTCAATATGCTATAATGTTTTAGATGAACAAGAAATGGACAAAGTACTTGGCTCTGAAGAAGTAAGAAATGAGGCTGAAAAGCATGGTGTTGTTTTTGATACTCTGAAAAGATTTACTCAAAAATAATTATAAAGAATAAGGCTAATGGCTACTCTAGGGCTACTTATTTCTTGGGATGTTTAATTTTTGGAGCGGGCGAAGGGATTCGAACCCTCGACTTCAACCTTGGCAAGGTTGCGCTCTACCCCTGAGCTACGCCCGCATAACTTACCCAATTACCACTTTGAACTTATAAGTCAATATTTGAGAAAACGAATTATTTAAATCTCCTTCTGTAGACAATATCGACGAGTAACATATGAGGTAGAGTTAAAGCAGCAAGTCCAATAAAAATTACTTTTATTATCGACTCATATAATGATAAATTTTGAACTAAATAATAAACAATTCCCAAACCCCCAACCCAAGAAATTACAGTAAAAATTATTGTAGAGTAAATAACAAAGTATTTATTTGTTAAATTTAAATAAATATTTTTAATCAGATGTTTTAAATGTTTGTAGGTGTGAAAAAAACAGAAATATATTGCAAAGCTAAGTAATGGATCAAAAAAATAAAAAATTAATAAAAGAAATAGAATCTCAATAATTCCTTTTTGTAATTTCTTTTCGAAGAAAGAGAGATAAATGAAATATATTATAGAAAATAAAGTTAAAAAATATGGAATGTAAAAATATTTTTGGATTGAGTAAATATTATTATTCGTCAGATATGCAAATATTAAAAAAGATTGATCTTCGTTGAAAAATATTATTCCAAAAATAATAGTCATTCCATAAGTAAAACTTACTGAATACTTATATTTATTTATTTTAAAATTTGTCCAATCACATAATCCAAAATGCACAATAGTCATTATAATAAAAATAATTAGTGCAATAATAGGAAAATATAACCAAAATAAAATGACTAGAAAAAATAAAATTAGGTAGAAAAATATAAATTGTAGAAATTGAATTCTGTTACTAAAACCTAGTAAAGAAGCAATTGCACCATCAAATGAACCGTGTGGAAGACCAATGAAAAAAATTAATAAAAAAGAAATAATATTTAAAATTGTAAGGTCGGTTAACATATTATTTAAATAATTCTTTTATAAAAGGAAGCTTGGGCATACTATTTATAATTTTTAACTTAGTTAGTAAATTTGATTCACCCATCATAAAACTTTGGAATTCATTTCCATTTAGATTTGATGCGAGTTTTATAAATGATTTTCCATCTTCTCTATTATTTTTTAAATAATTAATAAAAATTTTATCCATTTTTCTTTCTAAAAAATTATGAGTATTTACATAATTTTTCTTTGAATTTTTTAACAATTGGATTTGTTTTATAAGAAATGAAAAGGCATATCCGGTTGAGGGTTTGCATGCACCTCCTCTAATACCAATATTGAAAATATTAGAATTAACTGATCTTTTTTCCTCGGCAAAAAACATTGGTATTACTCCTTTTTCTGAGCTCTGTTCTTTAAATACATTGATATTATTTTTCTTCAAATAATCATTTATTTTTTTTCTGTACCAAGAGGTCTGAAAAACATCTTTTGAAAAAACCGTTGATTCAACAAGTGCTTTATTGTGACTAAATGGCAAAATATACATAAAATGTAAAATATTATTTTCTTCCGTAAAGTGCATTAAAGTTAACTTATTTTCATTAAAAGTATTATCTTCCACAGTAATATTAATTCCAAAAAAATGTTGTAACAATTCACCTTTTTTTTGTTTTGTTGATCGTGAATCATATATGTTTTGAGCGTAATATATTTTATTATCAGCAGTAATTATTTTAAAATAATTTTGTTCAGGAAAATATTGAACAACTTGTTTATTTACTATTTCTAAGTTATTTTTTGTTTCTAAACAGAATTTTTTCCAAGTTTTAAAACTTATGACACAATAAGGTTTGTCTAAACTTGTATGTGTTATATCAAGATATTTGTTTCCAATAGTCCACTTGTACCATTTTTTTTCAATAATATTTTCAAAAGGCCTCATCCAATCTGTTAACCAAAAACCAAAAATATTATCTCTCTTATTTAAATCTTCACTTTCAAATGCAATAATTTCATTAAAGCCATTTCCATAAAGAATTTTATTTACTGCTAAACCACTAGGGCCTAAGCCGATTATAGCAGCTTTATAAATTTTCATTTGGAAAAATATCTCTTATTTTTTGATATTTATAATTCATCAATGGAATAAAAAGGAAAAGGAAAAGTGATTTAATTGTAATAAAAGATTTTTCTAATGAGTTTAAATATATTCTTTCTCTAAAAAATTTTTTTTTATTTGATATTATTTTTATACCAATACCTCTATACACATTAGCCGCAATGAATATTCCCAGTCTAGTAGAGAGGGGGATATATTTCAAACCAGCAAAACCATTTTCATAAAACTTTTCTGATAAAGTTATTACTTTATGAATTGCATTTGATATTTTTTCATCATTTTCTGAAGTAAATTTATTTTGATTGTTTAAGTTTTTTAAAGAAATATTAGGTATCCAACTAGCTGGTAAATATATTCTTTTAATTTTTGAGTCTTCATAAACATCGCGTGCTATGTTTGTTAATTGCATACCAATTCCTAAATCAATTGCAGATTTTGATGCTTTTTCATGTTTAACTCCTATAATTTTAGACATCATTAAACCAACAGTACCAGCAACATGGTAAGAGTATTTTATAAGCTCCTTCTTATTTTGAATTCTAATATTCTTCTGATCCAAAATTAATCCATCAATTAAATCGATAAAAATAGCATTATCAATGTTATTTTTTTTTAAAAAAACATTTACCTTATTATTTTTATTATTTTTAATTTCCTCAATTGATCTTTTAAGATAGTTAGATTGGTCTTGACTATGCTTATCAGCAATATCATCAAAATATCTACAAATTGAATAGAGAATACCAGCATTTTTTTTTGAACTTTTTGGTAAAAAAAAACTTGCCCAATAAAAACTTTTACCTTCTCTTTTAAGGTCGGTTGACGAATTTAGTTCTAAATCAATCATTGTTATTTTAATTCAGACTTGATGATATTTTCAACAACTTTAGCTGAGGAAAGAACACCTGGTATTCCAGCCCCTGGATGAGAACCTGCTGCAGAAAAATATAAATTTTTAATTGTTTTGTCTTTGTTGTGATATCTAAACCAAGCTGACTGTGTAAAAATTGGTGCTATTGAAAATCCTGCTCCGTGCATAGAATTGTAATCGTTTTTAAAATCTTTAGGGTTCATCCAAAAAACATCTGTAATACTCTTTTCTAAATCTGGCATAATTGTTTGAGATAATTCTTTAACTATCTTATTTTTAAGGTTTTCTGATTCAACGTCCCAATCAATTTTGCCTTGTAAATTGGGTACTGGGCATAGAACATAAAAACTATCACATCCTTCTGGGGCAAATGACTTGTCTGTTGCAGTAGGTCTGTGAATGTATAAGGAAAAATCATCAGATAAAATTTTATTTTTAAATATATCATGAAGTAAAGATTTAAATCTTTCAGTCATCCAAATAGTATGATGAGCAACTTTATGATATTGTTTTTTCGTACCAAAGAAAAGAACAAAAAGCCCCATTGAATACAATAAGTTTTTTTCCTTTAATACAGGTCTTCTTAAATTTTGTTTTTTTAAAAGTTTGGAGTAAACCATGGGTGGATCAGCATTACAAACAACCAGATCTATATTGGAAATTTCATCATTGTTTGTTAAAATTTTTGTTATCCTATTATTTTCAACAATAAATTCTTTTGCCTCTGTATTTGTTTTTATTTTAATACCACAATCAATCATTAATTGTTTTAATTCAGATACGATTTTACCAGTTCCACCCATACAAAAAAATACTCCCCATTTTCTCTCTAAATAATGAATCAAAGCGTAAATAGATGTTGTTGTGTGTGGATCACCTCCAACTAAAAGCGGATGAATTGAAAATGCTTTTCTAAGATATGGATTTTTTAGATAACTATTTACAAGTTGAGATACTGTTAAATAACTTTTCAAAATTATCAAATTAGGAATAACTCCTAACATTTTAAAAAAAGAAATAAATGGTTTGTCAGCTAATTGTGTGAACCCTACATCAAAAATTTTTTTTGATTGATTTAAGAGTTTAGAATATCCTTTGATGTCTCTGTCATCATATTTGCTTATTTCGTTATTTGTCTTTTGAATAGTAGAACAATAATCAAAAGTTTTACCATCATGAAAATAATATCTATACCAGGGCTCAAGAGGAACAAAACTCAAATAATCTTCTCTTTTTTTTCCAAATAGACTAAATAATTCATCAAAAAGAAATGGTGCTGTTATGACTGTTGGTCCAGCATCATGTTTAAAACCATTCACCTCAAAAACTCTTGCTCTTCCTCCTAGCTCGTCTAGTTTTTCAATAATTGTTGTATCATAGCCTAATTTTTTTAGCCTTAGACTAATCGCAATACCTCCAAAACCACTTCCTATAACTACTGCTTTTTTTCCCATTGTTAATTTTGTAATTGTATTTAAATACCTTATTTCTTAATAAATATAATATTATTTATGCTTACAAAGACAGATTTATTTGAATTACTTAGTGTAAAAAATAAAGATTTTCAAATTCATGATCATGATCCTTTATTTACAGTTGAAGATTCTGAAAATCTAAGAGGTGAGATTAAAGGGGCACATACAAAAAATTTATTTTTAAAAAATAAAAAAAATAATTTTTTTCTTTTTAGTTGTGATGAAAATGCAAAGGTTGATTTAAAGCTATTTTCTAAATCTATCGATGCTAAGAATTTATCATTTGCAAATGCTGAATATTTAGAGCAGTTTTTGGGTATAAAGCCAGGATCAGTCTCCCCATTTGCCCTTCTTAACGACAAGCATAATGTAGTTGAATTTTACTTAGATGAAAAACTTTTTAACAGTGAATTAATTAACTTCCACCCCCTAATTAACACAACAACTATAAGTATAAAGACTTCAGAGTTTATAAACTTCCTCCTTGAAAATAATAAAAAAATTCATATTTTTTCTTTGGATAGTTATAGTATAGTCAAATCTTTATGAGTGAAAATACAAATATAATCGATATTACTGAAGCAGAGTTTAATGATCAGGTTATTGAAGCTAGTGAGAATAAATTAATTGTTGTTGATTTTTGGGCTCCTTGGTGCGGTCCTTGTAAACAACTAACACCAATTTTAGAAAAAATAATATCAAAATCAGGAGATAAAATCACTTTAGTAAAAATAAATATTGATGAAAATCAACAAATTGCTGCGCAATTAAGAATTCAATCAATTCCCACAGTCTACGCTTTCAAAGATAAACAAATTGTTAATGCATTTCAGGGCGTTATTCCTGAAGGCCAAATTATTGAATTTATTGAAAAGTGTTTAGGATCTAAAATCAATGAAGACTTCACTGAATTTTATAATGAAATAGAAAACGCTATGGCTGAAAATAAGTTTGAAGAAACTAAAGACACGCTTCTAGAATTCATTTCTAAAAACTCAGACGAAATTAAAGGTATTTGTTTTTATTTAGAGTGTTTGATTGAACTTAAACAATTTGAAGAGGTTGAGATGTTCATTAGTTCATTAGAAAAAGATGTGAAAGAAAAAGATGAAGTTAAACAGGTTTTAAAAAAAATGGAAATTATGAAAAATAATTCCTCTGGACCTGATATTAATGAATTACTTGGTAAGCTTGAGAATGAACCAGATAATATCGATTTAATTTTAGAAATATCTGATAAATATTTTTCAATGAAAGAATATGAAAATGGAATGGATTTACTTTTAAAAAATTATTCAAAAAATAAAGATAAAGTAAAAAATAAAATGGTTGAATTCTTTGGTGTGCTTGGAAATAGTGATCAAGTTACTATTCATTATAGAAAAAAACTTTCACAAGTCATGTTTTCTTAATATGGAGATTCCTATTTTTCCTTTGAACGGTGCAGTCCTTTTTCCTGGTACAAGCCTACCTCTAAACATATTTGAAGAAAGATATATTGAGATGGTAGACTACGCTCTTTCAAAAGAAAGATGTATAGGCATGATACAATCTGATGATAAAAATAAACTCTACGATATTGGATGTATTGGTAAAATACATAGTTTTAGTGAAACGACAGATGGGCGATATTTAATTAGTCTACAGGGCACTAACTGTTTTAAAGTTAAAAAAGAGTTAGAGAAAAAATATAAGTTTAGGTTGGTAGAAGCTGAAATGTTGGATTTTGAGGAAGATGAAAACATTATAAATGAAAAACAAAAAAAAAATCTTTTGGACAGATACAGCCAATATATAAAAGTAAAAAAAATTAACTTAAACTTAGAAGATATTAAAAACATTGATTTTAATCAAATTATAAAGTTTATAGCAATGATATCCCCTTTTAGTGATATCGAAAAACAGGTTCTTTTGGAAACAAAAGATTTAAGAGATTTTTATAAAAAACTTCATTCAATTTTAGAGCTTGAGATTGTTGAAGATAATAATAGTAAAACTATTAATTAACACCCATAGCAAAATCACTTATCTGATTTTTTAATTTTTTACTTTTCTGCATTAAATTGATAGCTGAAAACCTTGCATGATTTAAAATTGTATTGTCTAATTTAAATATACTATCAACTTTATCAGTGATTTGATACAGCCTATAAGCTTTGAAAAAATTATTTTTCTGAAATTCTTTACAAAATATTTCATCTCCCAATTCCAAACCTAGAGAGTTATATTTTTTAACAAGATTATATATACTTTCTACATCTTGCATGCCTAGATTCCATCCTTGCCCTGCAATTGGATGGAATGAGTGTGCTGAATCACCTAAATAAATAATTCTATTCTCAAAAAATTTAGAGTTTAAATGAGCTTTTAAAGGAAAAGTTTGTTTGGTGATTATTTTTTTTATCTCACCCACACTTCCTTGTGTCTTTTCATTTAGAATAGAAATAATATTATTATCATCTAAAGAAAGCAAAGAGTTTATAAATTTATTAGTATTTGTCCAAACTATGGAGCTTTGAAACTGTTTTTTACTTTTTTGCATTGGTAAGATTGCAAGAGGTCCGTTTTTAAAGAAGAATTCGTAAGCAGTGTTATTGTGATTCTTTGAGTGATAAAAATTAATTACAATAGCTTTTTTTTTATAATCTTTTCTATAAATTGGTGTCTTGAAAATTTTTCTTATAGAGCTGTCTTTTCCATCACACGCAAATATAATATTTGTATTAACATAAAAATCATTTTGCCTAGTTATGATCCTGTCGCCTTGATAAAAAATATCTTTAACAGAAACATTATTAAATATTTCTACATTTTTTTGTTTTTGTAATTTTTTATATAAGCAATCAAGTATAAACTTATTTTTAACTATATATCCAAGATTGGATTTTCTTCTTTGGTTGTCAAAATAAATTTTGTTCGATTGATTTCTGTCTATTATCTGAATATTCTTTATTGGTTCTGCATAATTACCAATTTCATTCCAAATATTTATTTCTTCAAGAAATTTTTTTGTTCCCTCTGAAATTGCTGTTGTCCTTTTGTCTAAAATATTTTTATGATTAAATTTAGCATTTTGCTCTAAAACTACTACTTTATTGCCAAGTTGAGAAAGTGAATATGCTGTGACAGCCCCTATCAGACCCCCTCCAATTATATTGATGTTTGATTGAATTTCTTTCATAATTTTCTTCGAATTACCATAATCTAAATGTATTACAATCTAACTATATGTTCAAGTATGGTTCATTTAGAAATTTTGTAGTCAAATTTTTTTTGGGAATAGCTTTATTTTTATTTGGCTTAACTTATCTTACAAGTCTTTATTCATTTTCTCCGGCTGATCCTGGTTTTAACCAATTTATTTATAATATCAATGACAGTGAAATTAGAAATCTTTTGGGATTTTTTGGTGCATATCTATCAAGTTATTCATTAATTTTTATTGGTACACTAAGCTATTTATTGGCATTTTTTATTATAACTGAAGGAGGAAAATTATTTCTAGGAATAATAAATAGATTTATAATTTTAAAATTTTTATCAAACCTTACAGGGATAATCATCATTAATATTTCACTAAGATCATTTGATTTTGTATATTTAAACACAGGTCTAATTTCTCAATTCTTAGTCGATTTATTTACTAGTATTAATTTAAACCTTGCAGACAATAATTTTATTTATTTTATTATAAATTTTTTACTTTTAGTAGTTGGTGTAGTTTTAATATTTTTATCTTTTAGAATAAATTTTTCTTGGATAAAAAAATTATTTTCATTCTTAAGGGCTTTTAAATATTTTAAATTTTTATTTTCTGTATTTGGTTTATTTAAATATATAAATTTTAGAAAAAAAATTACAAAAAAAACATTAAGAAGTGAACCAACAATTAAAAAAAGAAATTATGTTAATTTAAGAAAAAAAAATGATAACGATCCCAAAGTTTATAAACAACTAGACCTAGATAATTTTAGCTTTAGCCTTCCATCTAAAAATCTACTTTCAAAATCAAATTTAAAAAATAATAAAAACAGAGAATTGAAAAAAATTAACACTGATGCTGCTATTAAGTTAGAGAAAACTCTGTCTGAATATGGTGTTGAAGGAAAAATAGTTGGTTTTAGTAGTGGTCCAATTGTAACTTTATTTGAATTTATTCCAAATGCAGGAATAAAATCTAGTAAAGTAATAGGTTTGTCTGATGATATTGCTAGAGCAATGTCTTCTATTTCTGCAAGAATTTCAACTCAACCCGGCAAGACAAGCTTAGGTATCGAAATACCAAATACTAAAAGAGATAGTGTTTTGTTTGGGGATTTAATTGAAGAAGAGGAATTTGAAATTGAAAATGATTCCCTTACTCTTGCATTGGGAAAAGATATTTCTGGAAAAAGTATTTTCGCTAATTTAGAGCGAATGCCCCATCTGTTAATAGCAGGAACAACTGGCTCTGGTAAATCTGTGGGTATTAACACAATGATATTAAGCATACTTTACAAATTTAAACCTAATGAATGCAAACTGATATTAATTGATCCTAAAATGTTAGAACTTAGTATTTATGAAGAAATACCTCATTTATTAACACCTGTTGTAACAGATCCAAAAAAAGCTGTTTTTGCTCTTAAGTGGGTCGTAAGAGAAATGGAAAATAGATATAAATTGATGAGTTCGTTGAACGTAAAAAATATAGACTCTTATAACAATAAAGTTCTTAAAACTATTTCATCTGGAAGAAAACTTTATAGAGAAGTTCAAACTGGAATTGATGATGATTCAAGAATGCCAATAATTGAGAAACAAGAAATTTTACTAGAGAAAATGCCATACATTGTTGTTGTAATTGATGAAATGGCGGACTTAATGATGGTCGCAGGAAAAGAAGTAGAGTCATTGGTACAAAGATTAGCTCAGATGGCAAGAGCTTCAGGTATACATCTTATCACAGCAACTCAGAGACCAAGTGTTGATGTAATTACCGGAACAATAAAAGCAAATTTTCCAAGTCGTATAAGTTACAAAGTATCAAGCAAGTTTGATAGTAGAACAATACTAAACGAAATGGGGGCGGAACAATTACTTGGAAGTGGTGATATGTTATTTTTAGAAAATGGTGGTATTATAAAGAGACTTCATGGGGGTTTTGTTTCAGAAAATGAAGTTGACAGAGTTGTTACACATATCAAGAAACAGGCAACATTTGATTATAAAAATGAAATTACTTTGTCAGAAAATGATTTAGAATCCTCTATAAAAGAGGATTTAATTTCAAGTAATACTGATGCTTTATACAGTAAAGCAATTGACATAGTGATTAAACAACAAAAGGTTTCTACTAGTTATATACAAAGATATCTTCAGATTGGTTACAATAGAGCAGCCAGAATTATAGAAAAAATGGAAGAAGATGGCATTATAAGTGAAGCAAATAGCGCAGGTAAAAGACATGTCCTCAAAAAATAAAAAAGGTTTAAATTTTTTTTATATAGTTTTATTTTTTTTTTTACCTTCCAAAGTTCACTCAGATACAAATATTAATTCTAAAATTTTAGATTATTTAAGCTCGATGGAGGATTTTTCTGCATCATTTATTCAAAATGATGGTGAGAGTTTAAGTGAGGGAATGGTTTATATTGGCAAACAAAGAGTAAGAGCTGAATATTTATATCCTATAAAAATTTTAATAATTTTAGATAGTGAAAAGGCTATGTATTACAACTATGAATTAGAAGAAGATGAATTTTTCAATCCTAAGAATACTAACGCTTGGTTTTTTTATGATATTTTTAGAAATCCATATTTTTTTGAAGATAGTGAAATTGCAATGAAAGATAACCAAGTTATATTAAAAAAAAGTGGTATAAATAATGATGAAACAAAATACTTAATAAAAGTTTACTTTGAAAATAATCCATTATTATTAAGAAAAATTAAAGTTTTAATTAATAATGACTTGCTCCAAATATCAATTTTCAATCATAATTATAATGAAGACTTTGATGAAAGTTTTTTTAAATTGATAAATCCTAAATTATTAAATTAAATTATAATTAGAAGCTTTTCACTTTTAGATTGAATTTTAATAGAAGTTTTTATTTGATTCATTTTTTTTCTAATTCTTGTAAGGTGACTATCTAGTGAATTTGTTTGGATTGTACTCTTGATGTTTAAAATATTTTCTTGAATAAATTTTTTTGAACATTCCTTTTCAGTAATTAGATGGCTTAATATTTCTGATTCTAGTTTTGTTAA
>CACJRM010000013.1 GCA_902595805.1 uncultured Alphaproteobacteria bacterium
ATAAATTTTTTAAATCTTTATGACACAAGGCTTGGTCTAATATTAGTTTACTGTGCAGTTGGATTACCAGTATCTACATTTATCTTAACAGAATTTTTTAAAGGTATTCCAAAAGAAATAGAAGAAGCATCATATTTAGATGGTTGTAATTTTGTAGCTCGCTATTTTAGAATTATGTTGCCATTAGCTCTTCCTGGCTTAGCCACTGCAGGAACGTTTCAGTTCATTTTATGTTGGAATGAATTTATCTACGCAATGCTTTTAACTTCTTCAACTGAAATAAGAACAATCCAGTTTGGTATAAGTTATTTTACAAATGAATTTTTCTCTGATTACGTTGGAATGTTTGCAGCAGTAGTAGTTAGTATTTTGCCAAGCATTACGGTGTTTATACTTTTCCAAGAGAGAGTAATAACTGGCTTAACAGCTGGGTCAGTTAAGGGATAGATATTTTTGAAACATCCAAATATTATAAAGATTATTTGCCACGATATTGGAAGACACTTGGGTTGTTATGGGGTAAAATCTATCAATTCAAATGCTATAGATACACTAGCCAAAAATGGTATCTTATTTAAAAACTCATTTTCAACAAGCCCTGGTTGTAGCCCAAGTAGAGCTGCGATAGCTACTGGGATGTATCCTCACAATACAGGTGTATTAGGTTTAGCACATGCACATTTTGGTTGGAGTCTTGATAAAAAAATTAATCACATCGCTAAATATTTTTCAAAAAATGGTTATATCTCAATGCTTTTTGGATTACAGCATGTCACCTATCATGAGAAAACACTTGGTTTTAATAAAATTTTTCCAGAGAGACCAGCTGATGAAGTGCTAAAAAATATTACAAAGATTATTGATAGTAATATTTTCAAAAAACCTTTTTATGCTGAAGTTAATTTCTTTGAACCGCATCGCCCTTTTGATTATGGAGGTGTTAAGCCAGATAAATCTAAAGGTGTTTATATTCCAAAATATATACCAAAAAATATTTATAGCCGAAGAGAATTTGCAGAAATGCAAGGAGCAATTAAAAAAATGGATGATACAGTTTTTAAAATAATAAACCTTCTAAAGAAAAAAAATCTTTATGAAAATACTATTATTGTTTTTACAACAGATCACGGGATCCCATTTCCCAGAGCAAAAGGAACTCTGTATGATTCTGGCATTGAAACTTGTCTTATAATTTCTTATCCAAAACTAAATATTAAAGATAAAAAATTTAGCGAATTAATTACTAATATTGATATTCTACCAACTCTTTTAGATTTCGCAAAAATTAAAATTCCAAAAGAAATACAAGGTAAAAGTTTTTATCCACTAATATTAAATAAAAAATATTCTGAGAATAATGAAATTTTTGCAGAAAAAACTTATCATGATCTATTTGATCCAATGCGGTGTGTTCGGAATAAAAATTTCAAATTAATTATAAATTTTGATTCTGACAGAATTATAAGAGTGCCAGGAGATATTATGATGGGAGATACATATAAAACTATGCTGGGGCAAATTATTAATATTCGAGAACGCTATGAATTATATGATATAAATAGAGATAAATTAGAAAGAAAAAATTTAGCTAATAGCAAAAAATATAAAAGTATTAAGCTTGAATTATTGAGAAAAATTGTAAAATGGATGAAAAAAACTAAAGATCCTTTATTGAAAAAGCAAATACAATCACCTTTTTTTCTTGATACACTAAAGCAACTAAAATAGACTTTTAACGTATGAAATCATTTGTAAATAAAAAAATATTTATAGAATCAAATGAATATACTTATAGAGTTGAACATTTAACACTTGAGGGTACATGTTCAACTGATCATGGTCCAAGAAATGTTAAAATTAAAAATTTGTTAGTGGATAAATATCCAGTAACTAATCAACAATATTCCTTTTTTTTAAAAAAAACCGGTTATCAGCCAAGAGACTCACAAAGATTTTTAGAACATAAACCAAATAAAAAAATATTTAATCTTCCTGTTGTGTTTGTTTCTCAAAATGATGCAATTGCATATGCTAAATGGGTTGGCGGACGGCTTCCAACTGATGAAGAATGGCAATATATTGCAGCTGGTCCAAAATATCTAGACTGGCCATGGGGTAACAAGTTTAATCCTTCATTATGTAATCATGATGGCAATAAACTTGAATCTGTTAATGCTTATAGAAATGGAGAAAGTTGGTGTGGCTGTGTAGATATGAGTGGGAATTGTTGGGAGTGGACTGCCGGTATTCATGATGATGGTAATCACCAATTTGCTTTGTTAAGAGGTGGAAGCTATTTCTATGCACATGATCATTGGCACGTTGGAGGAGGTGCGAGAAAAAATAATTATCATTGGAAATTACAAATATTAAATGAGGGAATGAACAGAGCTGCTACTCTTGGTTTCCGATGTGTTTATGATGCAAAATAAATTTATAGATAAAAAAAAATCTATAGATTTTTCATTAGGTAATTTAAATTTATCTCTTGATTTAAATAAAAACGTTTTCTTAAATGAATTAAATTTTATAAAAAATATTAACAACGAACTCTTTATTATTCGAGTTGAAAATAAGTTAGTTCCAAAAAATAAATATAAAATAGAAAAAGTCTCTAAAAATACTGATGATAACTTCACTGTCATATCAATAGATTTTTCACAAAATTTTGAAAAGGATTTCTTTAAAGGAAGAATATCTTTTGTTCAAAAGAAAAAAAATATTATTGATTTTATTTTTCAATTATCTGCTAGATGGCATAAAGATATTCCTAAGAAAGTACTCTTAAAATTTCCTTTTATAATAAACCTCCATAAAAATAAAAATTTCTTAAAGCCAGGCGATATTTTTGATGGAAAAAAAAGAATTAAAAAAGGTGTTTGGAATTTACACGAATACCCACCCTCAATTATATCTGATAATTTAGGAATTGAATCTTTAGGGTTTGAATTTTACGATCAATTTCCTTGGCAGGCGAATTATAATCTTGGGATGAGTGAAGCTATATCAAGTGAAAATTTTGAAAAGTTTGAAACTGAAGTTCAATTAACACAGGAATTAACAGATATTATTCTAATGAAAATTTATACAAGTTTTAAAGGAAGAGAAAAAATTTTTAGTCTTTGGAAAGAAAATACCAGAAAAAGATATGATCTAAGAAAATACCACGACGGTAACAATAGATGGATAAAAAAAAATTATCTACAGCATTTTATGTTTGCTTATGGAGAAGAGGCATTTGATTATAAAAAAATTGAATTTAAAATTAATCAAATTATAAAAGAAGGAAAGCAATTTGGAGGTTATGATTCAATTTTATTTTGGCATCAATATCCTAGATTGGGTTTAGATGAAAGTAATCAATGGCAACTATATAAATATTTACCAAAGAATTATAAAACTATTAAAAAAATTGTTGATATATGTCACTCACATAAAATTAAATTTTTTATTCCTTTTAAACCATGGGATATTAGGTCAAATGAAAGCTTAGATAGCCACGCTAAATCTTTAGAAAAATTTATTAAAGAAACAAATATTGATGGTTTTTTTCTTGATACAATGTCATCTTTGCCTGAATCATTTTTAAAAATTCAAAAAAAATTTCCCTCATTTGAATTTTGTTCAGAAGGCACACCAAGAGAACAAAGGCAAATTGAAACCTTAACAAGTTCATGGGATCAAATTGGTGATATTAGAAGAAATTTTAAAGTAGATATAAATTCAAATTTCTTTCGTTTTCTTTTTCCAGAACATCCTCTTAATCTTGTTTCTAGATGGAGTGTTGGATCTGACAAGGACGCATTAATTAAAAGAGCAGCTTTTAATGGAATGGGAATGGTTATTTGGCAAGATATTTTTGGTTGCTGGCTTCCATTTAGTATTGAGCAAAAAAAGAAGATAAAGTCTTTAAAAAATATTCTTAAAAAATATCATAAATATTTTTATGGAAATAATTCAATTCCATTAATAAAAACTTTATCAAAAAAAATTATTTGTAATGAATTCTCAAATTCAGATGGAAAACAAAAAATCTATTCCATTTATAATTTTGGTTCAAATAAAGTTAATGGAAGAATTTTAAAACTTCCAATAGAAGTAATAGAATTTAAACAAATTTATGGAAAAAAAGTAAATATAAAAATTGAAAAAAAACAAAATATTTTTTATTTGTTAGCAAATCTTGACGCAAATGATGTAATTCTAGTTAATATCAAATTTAAAATTTGATAAATATTAACTTACTGCTTTTATAATACCTCTCAATTCCGATAAACCCATCATTCTTCCTATTGCCGTATAACCAGGATTAATAGATTTCTTAAATTGATCATCTAGTAAACAATGCCCATGGTCTGGTCTCATTGGAATTTCAACTTTTTTATTCTTACTTCTTCTTTTTTCTTCTTTTAATATTAGTTTTATCAATTTAACAAAATCAACATCTCCACTTAGATGATTTGTTTCATAAAAGCTCTTTTTGTCTTTATCAATTTTTACGTTTCTTAGGTGAATAAAATTTATTTTATTTTTGAACATATCAAAAATTTTATAAATATTATTATTAATGTTTGATGCTAGAGAACCTGAGCAAAACGCCATACCATTTGATAATGAATCGTATGAATCAAAAATAAATTTGTAATCCTTTAAATTTGAGACAATTTTAGGTATTCCAAAAAGTGCAACTGGTGGATCATCTGGATGAAGAGTCATATTTACTTTACATTCCTCGGCAACAGGTACGATTTCTCTCACAAAATCAATTAAATTTTCTTGTAATTCTTTTTTTTGATAATTTCTGTAAGCGTAGATCATATTTTTAAATTCATTTATAGAATATTTTTTTTCAGATGCTGGTAACCCACCCATTACTGCAATTTTCAAATTTTCAATATCTTTTTTATTCATTTTCTTAAATGTCTTTTCTGCTTTTCTAATTTGTTTAGATGAATATCTAGAATCAACATCATTTAATTTTAAAATAAAAGCTTCAAATATAATTATATGTTGATAATTAAATTTTAAAGCCAAACCATCTGTTGGAAGTTGAAAATCTAATTGAGTTCTTGTCCAATCTACTATTGGCATAAAATTATAACAAATTGTTCGTATATTATTTTTAGAAACATTTAATATTGTATCT
The DNA here is from genome assembly GCA_902595805.1 of uncultured Alphaproteobacteria bacterium. Taxonomy (GTDB): domain Bacteria; phylum Pseudomonadota; class Alphaproteobacteria; order HIMB59; genus CACPNW01. The sequence goes on from CACJRM010000013.1 coordinate 5,147, forward strand.
TTGTAATTATCAATGAATTTCCTAAAATTTTTATGTCTTAATTTAATGTCATTATGAACAGGAATACTTTCAACTACATTCCATTTTAAATTAACATTTTTGGAATTATTATGCTTGTTAATAAAATCAATTCTCTTCTTCACATCATTTTTGGACCATTTTTCACCATACGGTATTTGATGTAATGAAGTTACTATATATTCAGCATTTGATTGTCTTATATCTGATAAAGTAACTGGATCACTAGGTCCATACCATCTAAAAGAATTTTGCATAAGACTTTTATATCTGATAAATTTAGATTTAAAATAATTTCTTTGAAACTATGAAAAAAAGAAACCTTGGTAATACCGATATTAAACTTACATCAATTGGATTTGGTGGAGCCCCTCTTGGAAACTTATTTGAAGAACTTAAGGAAACTGACTGTTTTGATATTGTTAAAAAATCTTATGAAATGAATATAAATCTTTTTGATACCTCACCTTTATATGGATATGGCCTAAGTGAGCATAGAATTGGAAATTTTTTAAAAACAATTGATCCAAATAAATACTATATTTCAACAAAGGTAGGTAGATACCTTACCCCAGAAAGAAATTATTATAAGGAGGGAAAATTTAAAGGTCATATAAATTTTATACCACATTTTGATTATTCATATGATGGCGTTATGAGATCATTTGATCAATCGATACACAGATTAGCAGTACCAGAAATTGATATCTGTTTGATTCATGATGTAGATAGATACACTTTCGGTAACGAACTAGATCATTATTTTAAAATTGCAATGAGTGGCGCATATAAAGCATTAAATGATCTTAAAGAACAAAAAGTTATTAAAGCAATTGGAGTAGGATTAAATGATGCTGATATCTGTACAAGATTTGCAAACGAAGGTGATTTTGATTGTATGCTTCTTGCAGGAAGATATACACTCTTAGATCAAACTGCACTCGATGAATTTTTTCCAATTGCGAAAAAAAATAATATAGGAATAATTTTAGGTGGTGTTTTTAACTCAGGAATTTTAGCAAAAGGTATTGGTGATCAAATAACTTATAGGTATGATAAAATACCAGTTGATATAAAAGAAAAATATCAAAGTATATCTAAAATTTGTTTACAATACGACGTTCCCGTACCTGCTGCAGCACTTCAATTTTCGTACTCTAATAAATTAATATCATCTATGATATTAGGCATTGATAGAATTGAACAAATTCAACAGAACCTAGAAAATTTAAATTATCCTATACCAAAAGAATTATGGAATAATTTAATAAAAGAAAAACTTCTAGATGAGAGAAGTATGATTGAAGTATAGTAAATAAATATCTATAACTTAATTTACCTTAGTCATAGTACAAAGCATTTCAAATGCAATTGTTGCTCCAACAAGTGAAGTCATATTTTTTAAATCAAATGGTGGCGATACTTCTACAACATCACCGCCAACAAAATTTAATTTATTTAGAGCTCTAATAATTGTTTGTGCTTCTCTCACATTAAAACCACCAACTTCTGGAGTACCAGTTCCTGGTGCAAAAGTAGGATCAATGCCATCTATATCAAAAGTAAAATAAGTATCCGTTTCACCTAAAACGGTATAGATTTTTTCAACACATTTACTAAAACCCATTTCATAGTATTCATCTATAGTAATGATTGTTACACCTTGTTCTTTGGCCCATGTTAAATCATTTGGATCGTATAATGCGCCTCTTACCCCAAGTATTACATATTTTTTTGGATCAATAAGATTTTCTTCAATAGCTCGTCTAAAAGGTGTACCATGAGTATACTTGTATCCTCCAAAATATGTATCCCAAGTATCAGAATGAGAATCGAACTGAAATAGACCCAAAGGTTTTTTACTCCCAATAGCTCTTAAAATAGGAAGTGAAACTAAATGATCACCTCCTATTGACAATGGAATTGTTTTAGATGCAAATATATTTGAATAAAATTTTTTAATTTTCTCTAAACTATCTTGAAGGTCTGCTGGGTTTACAGGACAATCACCAATATCTGCTATATTAAATTTATCATAAGGGCTCTTCAGTGATACTGGATGATAGAGTCTTACTAGTGACGATGCATTTCTAATTTCTCTAGGACCATGTCTTGCTCCTGGTCTATTGGTTGTTCCACCATCCCAAGGAACTCCAGTTATACAATAATCTAATTTATCTAAATCTCTGACTATAGGTAATCGAAAAAATGTTGCAACATCAGCAAAGCGAGGAGTTTGCATGCTAGATACAGGTTTAATTTGAGTCATAAAAGTATCTTATGATATATAGAATTTGATTATACAAGACAAATTAGTATGAATTATAGCAAATTTCCTAAACCACAAAATGATGGAAAAGCTGATCATCTTTTAAATAAGTTTTTGCCTGATATTTCTCTTAAAAATCAACAGGGTAACCTATTAAAACTAAAAAGATCTGACACTTTTCGTTTAATTTTATATTTTTATCCTATGACAGGTAATCCAAATGAAAGCTTACCTAAAAATTGGGATCAAATACCAGGGGCCATTGGTTGCACTGTGGAAACCTGTAGTTTTAGAGATAACTATGAAGAGTTAATCAAACTAAATGCGCTGCCTATAGGAATATCCACTCAAACAATAGATTATATTAAGGAAATGACAGATAGATTAGTAATCCCTTATGATGTTCTAAGTGATTCAGAAAATATTTTGCTCAATTCATTAAAAATGCCCCATTTTGAAATTGAAAACAAAATCTATTTCAAGAGATTAACTCTTATTGTGGAAAAAAATATTGTTAAAAAAATATTCTACCCTATTTTTCCTCCTAACAAACATATAAATGAAGTTTTACAATGGCTAAAAGCAAACTAACTATTTTTTTATTTTCTGTATTTTTGTGTTTTTCTAACTTATCAATAGCTAATCCAAATATAGATCAATGGCTAGAGTCTGAGAAATCATATAAAGATCTTATTAATGAAGGATTTGAAGTAAAGAGCTACGCCATAAGTGACATAGAAGTTGGAAATGATTTGACAATAATATTATTTGTTACAGTTCTCCAAAAAGATAATAAATTATATGAGTGTCAGGAATATCAAACTATAGATAAAAATGTTGAGACATTAGATATGAACTTAATATGTAAAGAATTAGTTCAACCTTATGAAAGAGGTATAGGAACTTAGGATCGCACAATGTTTAAAAAAAACCATTGTAATGCTATTAATGTGAGTCCATTTAAAATTTCTTTTTTATTCATCTTCTTTTTTACCTCATCAAAACTATAACTTTTAACTAATATATCCTCATTTTCATTCTCTAGACCTCTTATAATTTCCTTATCTGGAGCAATTACCTCGCCTAAAAAAAGATTATAAAAAGATTCAGATGATCCTGGGGCAGGAAAGTAACCTTGTATAGATGTAAGATTGTTTACCTCACATCCAGTTTCTTCCAAGCATTCTCTCTTTGCGGTATCTTCTGGAGTTTCACCAGGGTCAATTATTCCAGCAACTATTTCATCTAGATAATTTTGATTATCTTTAGAAATTGTCCCTGGTCTGAACTGCTGAATTAAAATAATTTTTTTATTTACAGGGTCATATGGTAATACTGCAGATACTTGTGCACCACCAAATAACTCCCTCTTTATTTCATTACTCCAATTTCCATCATATTTTTTGTATTTAAGTGTAACTTCATTCATTTTAAAGAAACCGTCGTGAATATTCTTTTTATCTAAAATTATAAATTTTGGACTCATATAAATTGATATATTTTATATTACATATATATTTATAAATATGGAAAAAGCATTATTTGGTGCAGGTTGTTTCTGGGGTGTGGAAGAAACATTTTGTAAAACTCCAGGTGTAATAAATACCTTAGTTGGTTATTCTGGAGGCGATACTATTAACCCTTCTTATGAAAGTGTTTGCCAAGGAAATACAAATCATACTGAGGTTGTTTTAGTTGAATATGATAATTCTAAAATATCTTATGAAGATCTTTTGAGGGTTTTCTGGAAGTGTCATGATCCTACCACTTTAAATAGACAAGGTCCCGATATTGGAACACAATATAGGTCAGCTATATATTATTATAATGAAGATCAAAAAAATAAATCTATCCATTCTAAAAATGAATATGCTAAAAGTACAGGATTAAACATTGTTACCGAAATATCAGAGGCCAAGGAATTCTATAAAGCTGAAGAATATCATCAAAAATATATCCAAAAAACAGGTTTACACTGCGCTATATAGATTAATTCTTTAGGGAGCCAATGTCTGTCGATTTTTATTACGCATTTTTAACAGGCTGGGTAATACTTTTGTTATTTTGGAGTACTATTGTTTTCTTTATATATTTGAGAAAACCACCTAAATCTAAATTAACTAAAAGTTTTGTAATCAAATCCTATCTGTTTTTTTTGGCACTATTGTTTATAATTTTATTTTTTCGATAAACCGATTCGTTTTTTTTACAAATAATGTATCAACATGTAGTAGGTCAAAAAGATTTAGATACTAACATATTGATAATTAACAACTTTTTTATATTTTGTGTTGAATACTGGTTTTTTCATAAATATAAACTACCTCGAAATTAATTAAATTTTATGTCTATATTAAAAAACTATTTTAAACAAAACAGCGTGATGCACAGTTTCTCAAGTTGCCAATGGCCAATTGGAGATCCACAAGAGAAAGATTTTCACTTTTGTGAAGCTGATACCGTTGCTGGGAAGCCCTATTGTCAGAGTCACTGTGATGTTGCGTATATTGACGAAAAAGAGCTTAAAAAAGAAAAAGAAGCTCAAAAAAATCGTCGCATTGCTGCTTAAGTCAAACTTTACGAATTATTTTCTCATCAAATGTTAATAATTTAGAGTTATTGACATAAGAGATGTTTTTCTTAAAATAAAAAAAAATGTTATTCAGTGTACTGAAAAAACTTCACTTTGATGGAACATTAGAAATAATTGATTCCAATGACAAGATTTATAAATTTGGAAATTCAAACCCTCACGTTTGTATAAGATTAAAAAACAAATCTATTGAAAGAAAACTATTTTTAAACCCTAATCTTCATATAGGTGAAGCATATATGAATGAGGAGTTAGTTATTGAAAAAGGCACTATAGAAGATTTTCTTAATTTAATAACAAATTGTTACGATGACTTTATTACTAACAATAAGTTTTATAAATTTTATGAATATTTATCTTCTATTTTTATGCCATTTCAGCAGATTAATCAGCTTGTAAATTCAAAAAAAAATGTAGCACACCACTACGATATAAATGAGGATTTATATAAATTATTTCTTGATCAGGATATGCAATATTCTTGTGCATATTTTCACAACCCAAACATTAGTTTAGATCAAGCACAGAAAGATAAAAAAGAACATATAATTAAAAAACTTCAAATTACAGAAAAGATGGATGTTCTTGATATTGGGTGTGGTTGGGGAGGAATGGCAATTGAAATAGCTAAATCTACTGGTGCCAAAGTTAAAGGAATTACACTTTCAGAAAATCAATTTAAAACTGCATCTGAACGAGCACAAAAAGAAGGTTTAAGTGATAAAGTTTCATTTGCACTTCAAGATTATAGAAATGAGAATGAAAAATATGATCGTATAGTATCAGTTGGAATGTTTGAGCATGTTGGTGTTAAATACTTCAAAACATATTTAAGTAAAGCTAATGATATTCTGAAAGAAAATGGTGTTTTTCTTTTGCATACTATAGGTCAAAGGGGCAAACCAACAGCTACTAGTCCTTGGATAAGAAAATATATTTTCCCTGGTGGTTATATTCCATCATTATCTGAAGTAATGAATGAAACACAAAAACTTAACATCAATGTAACAGATGTTGAGGTTTTAAGACTGCATTACGCTCACACTCTTTCAAAGTGGTATCAAAATGTTATTGAAAATAAAGATAAAATTATAAAGATGTTTGATCAGCGTTTTTTTAGAATGTGGGAGTTTTATCTATTGGCAAGTAAGTATTCCTTTGTAAATATGGGTAACGTTGTCTTCCAAATACAAATAGCAAAAAATATTAACAATTTGCCTCTCACAAGAAATTATATCTACAACTAAACAGTTTATATTTATTGAATTTCCAAGTCAGGTAATATAATCTTTCGTTTATGGCGCTATCCCTAAATAATTATATAATTAGAGCATCAATTTTCTTAGTTGTTGTCTTTGTTATTGTTGTTTTATTATACCCAGTTTTACAAAATGCTTTTTTATCAAATATTTTTATCAACATAATAATTTTATTAGCCCTGTTAACTGGGATTATATTTAATTTTTTTCATCTCATTAACTTAAATTATAAATATATATCTTTCTCGAACTTTAATATTACCAATTCTATAGAAGCGTTCTCTACTTTAAGAGGGCAAGACAAAAATATTTCTCTTGAATTAAAAAATCTTAACGGAAAATTTGTTTTTAAAAGTTCATCAATAAATAGATTGATAGAGAATTCTGATATGACTTTGATAAGCATAAGAGAAACTTCTCGTTACCTTGTGGGGTTGCTAGTCTTTTTAGGACTCCTTGGAACTTTCTGGGGACTTCTTAAAACCATTGGATCTGTTGGCAATGTTATCAGTGGCCTAGGTATAGATGATACAAATGTTGCAGGTTTTTTTAATTCTCTCAAAGATGGATTAAACGCTCCGCTTGAAGGAATGAGTATTGCATTTAGCAGTTCTTTATTAGGTTTAGCTGGCTCTTTAATATTAGGATTACTTGATTTAAATCTTGGACAAGCTCAAAATAAATTTAGTCAATATTTTGAAAAAATACTTAATAGCAATTCTTCTCCAGATTTTTCTAAATTAGAAGATAAGCCTACAGGTGAAGCAATTCAAAAAATCTATGACAACTTAGAAAATCTCCTAAATGCTTTTAAAAAATCATCTGACAATCAAACTAAAATTTCAAACAACTTAGAGAAGTTTAATGAAATACTTAACAAAATCAATTCCAACTCTTCAAATCTTGATAAACAATTATCAAATTTCTTATCTTCACAATTAAACACACAATCTACACTAATGAACCTTACAGAAGCTTTAAGCAAAAATGGAATATTAGAAGCAAAAAAAGTTAAAGAATATTTTCAGAAAATTGAAAAAGAACTAAAGAAAATTAAAAAATAATAATGTCTACTAGGTCTTTAAGAAATAGACTTGCTGATACAACAAATATTTGGCCCGGTTTTGTCGATGTTCTAGCTACTCTTTTAATAGTAATCATATTTGTGCTAATGGTTTTTACTGTTTCGCAAATATATCTGAGTGATGCTATATCTGGCCGAGATAAGGCGCTTCAAGATTTAAGAGCACAAATAAATGAATTATCAAAAATACTTGTTATTGAAACTAAAGATAAAGAAGAAGCTCTTTCAACTCTTTCTGAAACTGAGAAAAAACTTGAAGATACAGAATTAAATTTACAAAGTGAGCAATTATTAAGTGAACAATTACAAACTGATGTTGCAAAAAAACGATCAGAAATATTTGTTCAGGAACAAAATATAATAGCTTTATCCGAGCAAATTAGTAGTCTTTTAAAAGAACTGAGAATAGTTGCAAATGCATTAGAAACTTATGAAGGACAAGAAATTACTTTACTTCAAACCGAGGGGCTCGGAGAACGAATTAATAAAGCACTTGCAACAAGAATTGATCAATTAAAAATACTTAATCAAGAATTAGATAATGCTAATTTTAAACTTCTTGAGAGTGAAAAATCTCTCAAATCTACAATAGCAGAATTAAATGAGAAGAATGAAAATTTAATGGCCATTAACGAAAGTCTGGGTTTAGAGGAAGGAGGAATTGAAGAGCAGTTATTGGCAATTAAAAATAAAAATGAAAAGCTTCTAAGCTTAAATGATGAATTAGAAAAGACTAACATTGAACTATCATTGAGAGAAGAAGAACTACAAAGTCAAATATCTCAATATCAAGAACTTATGAATGATCTTTTAGAGATTAATGATAGTCTAGGTTTAAAAGATGCATCACTTAATGAACAACTTGATGCAATTAGGTTTAAAAATGAAGAATTAGCAAGATTAAATAAAGATTTAATTCAGAAAGATAGCACAATTTTTAATTTGCGAGGAAAAATATCTGAACTAAATAATGTTCTTTCTTTGTCAGAAGATAAACAAAAACAACAACTAGAAAAACTTGAACTACTTCAAAGTCAAATTGTTTCATTAGAACAAGAAAATCAAAAACAAAAAGAAACATCGCTTGAAGAAATTAAAAATATGGAAATACAAGCTTCAAAAACATTAGAACAGGTAGAAATTCTTTCATATCAAATTGATAACTTGCAAAAAGAAATAGCTTTACTTAATGATGCTTTAGAAGCTAGTGAAAGCCAGGCTTTGATTAAAGATTTAGAAATAGAGGTACTAGGTGAAAAGTTAAACAAAGCCCTTACATCTAAAGTATTTGAGCTCCAAAAATATAGATCTGAGTTTTTTGGAAAATTACAATCTATTTTAGGTGATAGAAAAGATATTAAAATTGTAGGAGATAGATTTATTTTTGAATCAGAGCTATTGTTTGACTCTGCTTCAGCAGATTTACAACTATCTGGTAAAGAAAAATTAAGTGAAATTGGTCTTACTTTAAAAGAGACTACTAATGATATTCCTCCAGATATTGATTGGATTATTATGGTAGAAGGACACACTGACAAAAAACCTATACAAACAATTAGATATCCTTCTAACTGGGAATTATCTTCTGCTAGAGCTAATACAGTTTTAAAACTTCTTCTTGATCTTGGTTTTCCACCAAATAGATTAGCATCTGCAGGATATGGAGAGTTTTATCCTATCAGTAATGGAGAAACTGAAAGTGATCTACAACAGAACAGAAGGATTGAATTAAAACTCACTTCACGCTAATTTGCCTTAAATTTAACATAAACTGATCATAAAAATTCAATATGAGATTTTTAATTTTATTTGTCTTAAGTTTCTTTAGTTCATATTCTGTATTTGCTGCATGCAGTGATCAACCAGCAAATGAGGTTGATTGGACCAATTGTAATTTTGTAGAAAATCTTGATCTTTCTGGTACTGGTTTGGCAAATTCTCAAATGTCAGGAGTTAATTTATCTTTATCTAATTTTGAAAAATCCCAACTTAATAATTCAAATTTATCTATTGGTAATTTTATCTTCTCAAATTTCAGTAATTCAAATTTATATGCTTCTAATTTACAGGGAGCTAATTGTAATAATGCTAACTTTGATAATGCTAACCTTGCAAAAGTAAATCTTGAGGGATCTAATCTCTTTGGAGCGACTTTTAAAGGTGCAAATCTATATGAGGCTAATCTACTTGGCGCTAATATTTCAGGTGCAATTTTTGATGAAGCAAATTTGTCAAATGCTATATGGATAGATGGTAAAAAATGTGCTCTTGGTTCTATAGGCAGTTGCCAATAATTTTTTTATTTATTTTTATTGTCAGTTGCAAAATGTCAGACGTATCTGAAACACAAAAAAATGATGATAATAAAGTTAATTTTAAGATCTCAGGAAGTAAAGAAACTGGTATTCAAATAAATAACTAAAATATTAATTTACTTTTATTAAATTTAATGATTTGACCTTTTAATAATGAGTCAAAATTCTTATTTATATGCTTTTTGTGTAGTTTTTCTTGCTGGAATTTTTTGGAGTTTTGGAGCGTTGACAGTTAGATATATGGTGGATGGTCATCAATATGTTTTTCAATATTTATTTTATAGAGGTTTAACAATTTCAACTATTCTTCTTATATATTTATTTTTTTGTGAAGGCTTTGCTTTTTATAAAAATTTTCTCAAAATAGGAATACCATCTATACTTGGAGGTTTATTTCTAGCTACAGCTTTTACTGGGTTCATTTTTTCTATTACTATGACTACGGCTGCCGTAACATTATTTATGTTAGCAGCAATGCCTTTTATTGCAGCCATTGTTGGTTATTTTGTTCTTGGTGAAATACTAAAAAGATCAACATTAATTGCAATGGTTGTAGCATTTATAGGTGTGTGCGTAATGATTATAAATGACAGTATTTCTGGAACTGCTTTAGGTGCAATAATAGGATTTGTTTCTGCAACTGGTTTTGCATTATACACGGTAACAATAAGATGGAAACCTGAAACTCCAAAATTCACAACAGTTGTTTTAGCGGGAATATTTTGTACAATATTTGCATTCTTTATTTTAGGCTTCTCTTTTGAATCTTTTATTCTGATGCCTGAAATAAATAGTTATTTGAGTATACTTCATGGAATAATTGTTGCAGCCGGCTTAATACTTTACAGTCTTGGAGCAAAATACTTACCCTCAGCTGAGCTAGCACTTTTATCGTTAATGGAAGTTGTTGGAGGAGTTCTGTGGGTTTGGCTTCCTATTTTTGGAATTAATGAAGTACCAAGTACAACTGTAATAATTGGAGGTTTTATAATAACTTTAGCTGTAGTTTATTATGGTTTTGCTGCTAGGCAGATTGATATCAATATGAAAACTTAAATATTTGCTGTAACTTTATTAATATTTTTTCTTGGTAAATTATTTTTAGACCAAACAGTATCAAGAGCCTTAATCATTTTTTCGATATGCTCTTTTCTATGTTTTGGGGTAACAGTTATTCTTAGTCTTTCTAAACCTTTTGGTACAGTCGGGTAAAAAATTGGTTGTGCATAAATACCATGATCATCAATTAAATCTTTAGACACTTTTTTGCATAAAAAAGGATCATTAATTAATACTGCTACAATATGAGAATTTGTATCCAAATAAGGGATTGCTAAGGAATCTAAATTTTCTCTTATTAAAGCTGCATTTTCTTTTATTCTTATTCTTAGTTGTTCTGCCAGAGAAACAATATCTATTGCTTTAGCTGCTCCTGCAGCAATTGATGGGCAGATTGAAGTTGTAAAAATAAAACCTGGAGCGAAACTTCTAATGTAATCAATTATTTCTGAACCAGCTGCAATATAACCTCCCATTTGACCATATGCTTTTGCTAAGGTTCCATTAATAATATCTATTTTATCTTCAACTCCCATTTCTACTGCAATACCTTTACCTTCTTCACCGTAAAGTCCAACTGAATGAACTTCATCCAGATATGTCATACAGTTATATTTTTTTGCTAACTCTACAATTTTAACTATTGGCGATCTTATACCTTCCATAGAGTATAAACTTTCAAAAACGATTAACTTAGGATTATCTACATTTGACTCTTTTAGTAACTGTTCTAAATGATCAATGTCATTGTGTTTAAATATATTACACTTAGCTCCACTATTCTTAATACCTTGTATTAAAGATGCGTGATTTAATTCATCAGAAAATATCTCAATATCTCTAATTTTTTTTCCTAAAGTCCATAAAGTAGATTGGTTTGCTGTATAAGCAGAAGCAAAAACTAATGCCGCCTCTTTATTATGAACATTTGCCAGTTTTTTTTCAAGTTCAGTATGATAGGTTGATGTACCAGAAATATTTCTTGTTCCACCTGAACCAGATCCATATTCAAGAAGTGTTTTTACAATTTCATTTACGACTTCTGGGTGCTGACTCATGTTCAGATAGTCATTAGAACACCAAACCTCTACTTCTCTTTCTTTATTTTTGAAACTTTCATCTGCATTTGGAAAACTTTTTATAGGTCTGTCTATGTTTCTAAAGTCCCTATAAAGACCCTGATCTTTTAAATTTTTTAATTCAGATTTGAAGAAATTTTTGTATTGCATAAATGTTAGATATCTTACCCAATCTTTAATTGTAAGTGTTTAATTGAATGAATTGTCACACCTTATTTCTACTAAAAGACATTCTCCTCCAGACACCATATTTATCTTTAATTATAAATCGATGGTATAACGCCGCTGCAATATGAAGTGAAAAAAGAGATGTTAACATAAGTGCTGAGTAGTAGTGTATAGCTAGAGCTTGAGGGTATAAAAAAAAATTCTCTTCGATTAAAGGTGGTATTTTAATTAATCCCAAGAGATGAACATCTTCTCCTCCAAGCCATGTCATAAAGGTACCTTGAATAGGAATAAGTATAACTAAACCATAAAGTACAAAATGGACTAAATTTGAAATCAATTTATGAAATAAAGGAATATTTTCATATTTAGGATGATTATTAAATATGTATTTCCACATTAATCTAAGCACAACTAAACTAAAGACTAAGGTGCCAAAAAATTTATGAGTAATAATAAAACCCATTTTAAGAGGAGAAAATTCCATATTATGAAGGCTGATTCCTGTTGCAACTTGCCAAAAAAGAAGAAGTGCCAATGACCAATGAAAAAGTTTTGCAATCAAGCCCCACGAAGATTTTGTACCTTTAAATTCAACCATTACCAATTTTACAATATAGTGTTATTTATAGAAATATAAGTAATGAAAATAAGAATTTTATCTAGAAAAAGTGACTTGGCAATAATTCAAGCACGTGAATTTTCCGACTATTTGCAATCAAAACATCCTTTTGTAGAAATAGAATTTTTAACAAGAAGTACTTCAGGAGATAAAGATCTAAAAACACCTCTTTCTGAAATGCCAACAGAAGGTGTTTTTACTAATGATTTAAGAGATGAATTAATAAATAACAAATGTGATTTAATTGTTCATTCTTGGAAGGATCTTCCAATTGAAGTTGGTGAGAAAACTAAAATTGCTGCTACATTAAAACGTGCTGATAAACGAGATATATTATTCTTAAAAAAAAACATAACATTTGATAGTAAGAAACTTAATATTCTTTGCTCATCACCTCGAAGACAATATAATTTAGAAAATTTTATTGAAAATTATCTTCCACAAAAGTTTGATGAAGTTTGCTTTGAAAATATAAGAGGTAACATACCCACTAGATTTAAAAAATTTTTGGAAGATCCTAATAGTGATGGCTTCATTGTTGCTAAGGCAGCAATTGATAGACTACTTTTAAATAATTATTCTGAATTTAATGAATTAAAAACAACTCTAAAAAAATATATTAACGAATGTCTATGGTCTGTTTTACCATTGTCTATAAACCCTTGTTCTCCTGGACAAGGAGCTCTAGCGATTGAAACAAGAATTAAAGACAATAAACTTAACGAAATTTTAAATGATATTAATTTTTCCAAAGATTATTCAAATGTTATTCAAGAGAGAAATATTTTAAAAAATTATGGAGGAGGATGTCACCAAAAAATAGGAGTATCTTACATCTCACATAAATTAGGATTAGTTGTATCTAAAAGAGGTGAAGATGAAAATGGCAATCATTTTGAGAGCTGGGATTTTATTGATCCAAAAGATATAAGTTTTTCTAGTAATACAACAGATGAAATTTATCCTGAAAATTTAAACAATTATAAAATATTTTCTAGAAAACAATTAAATGAAAATGTCGATGATATAAATAATTTACAAAATAAATGTATTTATGTTTCACGAATTAGCTCAATTCCAGATAGGTCAAAAATCCAATCAAATAATGTTATTTGGACTAGTGGTTTAAGAACATGGAAAAATTTATCTGAAAGAGGTATTTGGGTTAATGGAACGTCAGATGGTTTGGGTGAGGATTTTGATAAAGATATTAATTCACTTACAAATAATCCTTGGGTTAAGTTAACTCATTCTCAATCTCCTGAAAGTTCGATAAAAAATAAAATTGAAACGTATCAATTGGAATCTATCGATTTTGAAATAGATATAGAAAAGAAAAAGTACTTTTATTGGATGAGCAGTTCAGCTTTTAAGGCGAGTATTGATAAATATCCTAAAATTATAGAAAAATATCATTTTTGTGGCCCAGGAAATACTTACAATGAGATTAGTAAAATATTAGGTAATGATAAAAATCTTTTTGTTGAGCTATCTTATGATAGTTGGAAGAAAAAATTACTAAAAGCCTAAAAATGACAAATATTTTATTCGAAAATGCTCTCAAAAGAAATATTCAAAAAACACCACCCATTTGGTTCATGAGACAGGCTGGAAGGTACCATTCGCATTATCGCAAGCTCAAAGAAAAATATACTTTTGAAGAACTTTGTAAAACTCCGGATCTAGCCGCAGAAGTTGCTTTTGGTCCAATACAAGAGTTTGATTACGATATTGCAATTTTATTCAGTGATATTTTATTTATCTTGGAGGGACTTGGTTTAGAATTAAAGTTTGACCCAGGACCAAAATTTAATTCTTATATAAATTCAGAAAACATTAATGATTATAGTAATATTGATCGTAGCATTGAACATATGCAATTTCAATTTGAAGCTATAAAAATAACAAAAGAGAAATTGCCAAATAATAAAAGTTTAATTGGATTTGTTGGTGGACCTTGGACATTATCAAAATATGCATTTGGAAATAATAACTCTGATTTAATCGACACTAAAATGAATTTAGAATTTATTTCAAAAATTCTTTTACCCCTTCTAAAGAAAAATATTCAATTACAATTAGATGCAGGTGTTGAACTTGTTATGATTTTTGATAGCTCCTTGTATGATTTAGATAAAATAAATTTTCATGAAATTTATTCAAAATTTTTGCAAGAGATTGCAATTTCTTTTCCAAATAAACTTGGCTATTATTCAAGAGGTAAAAGTTTAACAGATCTATATTCTATTATCAGTTTTCCCTTTGCTGGTTTTGGCTATGATCACACAATAGATCTTAAATTTATGTTTGAAAATCAAAAATATGGATTTATTCAGGGAAATTTCAATGAACAATTAATGTTAAGTGAAACAGATACATTTCTTAATGATTTAAAAGATTTTATTGAAAAAATGAAATCAATTGAAAATCTTAATGGTTGGATTTGTGGCCTTGGACATGGAATTAACAAAAATACTCCAGAAAAAAATGTTCATTTATTTATAGAAAATATCAGAAAAGAATTTAGCTAATAGATATGGTTAAATATATAGGTGAAAAAGATTATGAGCACGGGAGTAAAGAAAAAATTGGTGTTTTAATTACTAACCTAGGCACCCCAGATGCTCCAAATAAAAAAGAACTAAAAGTTTACCTTAATCAATTTTTATCAGATCCTAGAGTAATCGAATTACCTAAAATCTTATGGCAAATTATATTGAAGCTAGTAATTTTACAAATAAGACCATCAAAGTCAGCAGAAGCATACAAACAAATTTGGACTGATAAGGGTTCTCCACTTTTAGATATTGCAAACAGACAATTAAATAAAATCCAATCATCTTTTTCTTCAAATAATGAAAATATCGTTTTTGAAGTTGGGATGCGTTATGGCAATCCATCTATTTTAGATGCTTTGTTAAAACTTCAAAAAAAACAAGTAAGAAGATTATTAGTTCTGCCTATGTATCCGCAATATTGTGCTGCAACAACAGGTAGTACATTTGATGAAGTAACAAATGTATTGCAAAAATGGCGATGGATACCTGAAATGCGTTTTATTAATCAGTACTTTGAAGAAAAAAATTATATTGAAGCGTTGTCAAATTCAATAAAATCATTTTGGAAAAAAAATTCAAAACCACAAAAAATTATTTTTAGTTATCATGGTATACCAAAACGGTATTTGACTAATGGTGATCCGTATCATTGCTTTTGTCTTAAAACCACAAGACTGGTCAAAGAACATATGGGATTATCTGACGATGAGATAATGACTACTTTCCAAAGTAGATTTGGAAGAGAGGAATGGTTAAAGCCATATACAAGTGAAACATTAAAAGAATTACCCAAACAAGGCATTAAAAATATACATATAATATCTCCTGGTTTCAGTAGTGATTGTCTTGAAACACTTGAAGAACTTGAAGAAGAAAATAAAGAATATTTTATGGAGTCAGGTGGAGAAAATTATCATTATATACCTTGCTTAAATGATCACGATGATCACATAGACGTTTTTGTAAATCTGATAAAAAAACATACTCAAGGTTGGCCATTATGATTGCTGATCCCAAATTTAATACTGCAAAAGAATGGTTTGAAAAATTACGAGATAACTTAGTTGAAACTATTCAAAACATTGATGAAAATCAATTTGAAATAAGTAACTGGGATCACAAAGGTGATGGTGGTGGTAAAATGAGTAAAATTAAGGGTAATATTATTGAAAAAGGTGGAGTAAATATTTCTACCGTCTCTGGGACATTTAACGATAATATGAGAGATGCTATTCCGGGTGCTAAAGAAGATCCAAATTATAATGCAACCGGCATCAGTGTTGTATTACATCCTGTTTCACCAAAAATTCCTTCTATGCATTTTAATACAAGATTTATTAAAACCACTCAGGAATGGTTTGGTGGAGGTATGGATATTACACCTTGTGTAATATTTGAGGATGAGGAAAAATATCACCGTGGTTTAGAAGTTTTATGTAATAAATATGATAAATCATATTATCCTAAATTTAAAAAATGGTGTGATGACTATTTTTTTCTTAAACATAGAAACGAACCAAGAGGTGTTGGAGGAATATTTTTTGATTACCTTCAAACTGGTGATTGGGGAAAAGATTTTGAATTTGTCCAAGGCGTAGGTACTTATTTTCAACAGTTTATCAAAAATACTTTAATTGCACTTAAGGATGAGAAGTGGAATGAAGAGGAAAAAAAGATACAATTAGTTAAGCGTAGTCGCTATGCCGAATTTAACTTATTATATGATAGAGGTACAAAATTTGGTCTAGAGACTGGTGGTAATGTTGATGCTATATTAATGTCAATGCCTCCTCACGCGGTATGGGAATAGATAATGTTATTTAATACGCTTAAAGTTATTCATATTTTTAGTATCATAGCTTGGATGGCTGGACTTTTATATCTGCCACGTTTGTTTGTAAATCATGCTAATCCTGAAATTACAAAAGAAACCTCAGAAACATTCAAACTAATGGAAGGAAAATTGTACAGAATAATAATGTTTCCAGCTTTTATAGTGACGTGGATATCAGGTTTTACACTTACACATTATGTGGGTATTGATACATGGTTGCTTTTAAAAATTTTATTTGTAATCTTATTATCTGGCTATCATTTTTTTTGTTTAAAATGTCTTAATGATTTTAAAAATGATAAAAATAAATACTCTACTAAGTTTTTTAGAATTACAAATGAAGCACCAGCAGTAATATTGATTTTTATACTTATACTTGTTGTATTTCAGCCTTTTTAATTACTACTTTTTTGTTTTAATAGGTGTTTTTCTCTTTGGATTACAAACCTTGCATATTTCACACTCCAAACCATAACAACTTCTTGCCTGACAAAATTCTCTTCCATAAAATATTATTTGTAAATGAAGTTTGTTCCAAGATTTTTTTGGAAAAAGATATTTTAAATCTTTTTCTGTTTGGACAACATTTTTACCATTTGTTAAACCCCAACGTTGAGCTAAACGATGAATGTGCGTATCAACTGGAAATGCTGGATGACCAAACCCTTGAGACATAACAACACTTGCAGTTTTATGACCAACACCTGGTAATTTTTCCAATTCCTCAAAACTTTCTGGAACATTGCCTTTAAATTTTTTTACAAGAATTCTTGATAGTTCAAAAATTGCTTTTGATTTTTGAGGTGCCAAACCACAAGGGCGAATAATATTATAAATTGTTTTTTTTGGCACTTTTGCCATTTTTGCAGCTGTGTTAGCTTTTTTAAATAATATTGGTGTAACTTGATTAACTCTTTCATCT
>CACJRM010000014.1 GCA_902595805.1 uncultured Alphaproteobacteria bacterium
TGATAAAAAAATTCAAATCATAGATGTAAGAGAGGATACTGAGAGAGATCATGCATATATTAAAGGTACAATACACATGAAACTTTCAGAGATTGCTAAAAGATACACAGAATTAGATAAGAAAAAAAATATTTTTGTAATGTGTCATACAGGAACAAGAAGCCAAGCTGTATGTAAATGGCTTAAAGCACAAGGTTATAATCATTGTGTCAATGTACTTGGTGGAATAGATGCATGGGCTGCATTAATCGATAGAAATATAAGAAGATATTAAGAAATACTTTCTAAGTACAAGCCTATAAAAATAATAATTATACTAATTAAAAATAGTATTATCCTAAACAGTATTTCAACAAAAAGATGGAATTTTATTCGTTTTTTAATAATTAGTTTATATAGAGGATTACTAATTGATAGAGAAGTTAATAGTATCCCAATTATAATAACAAACCAATGCATAAAGTTAAAAAATACATAGCTGAAGAATTAAAATTTTCAAATCAAACTATCAAAAAAATGAAAATTAATTCAAAAAATTTTTATAATAATATCAAAGAGAGAAGAAGCATACGCGAATTTTCAAAAGATAAAATAGATATCAATATTATTAAAAATGCAATTTTATCTGCGGGATCAGCTCCAAGTGGAGCAAATCTTCAACCTTGGCATTTTGTAATAATAAAAAATAAAACAGTAAAAAAGAAGATTAGAATAGAGGCAGAAAAAGAAGAAGAAAATTTTTATAAGTATAAAGCTCCTAAAGAGTGGTTAGATGCATTAACTCCTTTAGGAACTGACGAAAATAAAAAATTTATTGAAAATGCGCCTTATTTAATAGCTATATTTGAAAAAAAATTTTCAGTTTCAAAAAATAAAAAAATAAAAAATTATTATGTAAAAGAGTCTGTCGGTATAGCTACTGGCATATTAATTACTTGTTTACATTTTTCTGGCTTAGCAATGTTAACACACACACCAAGCCCAATGACGTTTCTTAATAAAATTTTAAAGAGACCTAGTAATGAAAAACCATTTGTTTTACTTATTGTAGGACGTCCTGATGAAGATGCGACAATACCAAAATTTGCAAAACAAAAGAAAAAATTTAAAGAAATTACTTCGATTTTTTAGCCGAGTTCTTCTGGTTTCATAGTTTCATAAACCTCATAAGGCATATGTATCCAAGGAGAATCTTCTAAGTAATCAACATAATAATTTGGTTTAAATGAAGATACTGATTTATAAAACAAAACTCCAGTTCTAATTGGTTCATCTATATAAAAACCATAAGTATGATTTAACCAATCAATACTTTTTTTAAGTGTAATTCCTGAGTCTGCTAAATCATCTACAATTAAAACTTTTGATCCTATGTTAGGGCTTGTTTTTGCTAAATCTCTTGAAAATGTGATTGCACCCCTTTTATTTTTTATACCCTCACCTTTATATGATTCAACAGAAAGAATTGCTAAAGGAACATCAAATATTCTTGCCATTACATCCCCTACTCTCATCCCTCCTTTTGCAATGCATACAACCTGATTAAACTGCCATCCATCCTTATGAATTTGTTTTGCTAAATCTTCTGTTTTACTTCTATATTCGTCCCAACTAATGTGTAAATCAGACATAAATCTTCCTTTAAAAATAAGAATTAAACCTCTCTCATTTAAAGAGAGAGGGTTATAAGAATTTTAATTATTGTGGTACTTCGCCGTCAATACCTTGAACATAAAAGTTCATTCCAAGTAACATTCCATCAGGTGCTACTTCACCTTCAGGAACAACAAGCTCACCAGCTTGATTATAAATTGGACCTGTGAAAGGATGGATAGTTCCATCTTTAATTCCAACTTCCATATTTACAGCTTCTTGAATTAAACTTGCTGGCATAAGTTTAGTATTATATGGTGACATCACAACCATACCTTTATCCATACCATCCCAAGTATCACCAGAAGACCAAGTGCCGTCCACAACAGCTTTTGCTCTTTCAGCATAGTAAGGACCCCAAATATCTTCAATTGAAGTTAGGTGTGCATCAGGGCAGAATTCTTCTTGGTTTGAAGCTTGACCAAATGCATAAACACCTGCTTTTTGAGCAGCTTGGCAAGGAGCATATGTATCTGTATGCTGAACAATTATGTCGGCTCCTTGATTAATTAATGTATTAGCTGCATCAGCTTCTTTACCTGGGTCGTACCAAGTAAATACCCAAATAATTTTCATTTTGATATCTGGATTTACTTTTGAAGCCGCTAAATAAAATGCATTAATTCCTCTTACGACTTCTGGAATAGGGAATGAAGCTATATAACCAATAGTGTTGGTTTCAGTCATATGACCAGCAATATGCCCTTCAATCATTCTACCTTCGTAAAATCTAGCTGAATACGTAGCAACGTTATCTGCTTGGATATACCCAGTAGCGTGTTCAAATTTGATATCAGGAAAATCCTTAGCTACTTCATGTGTCTGATCCATATAGTTGAAAGAAGTTGTAAATATTAAATCATGTCCTGAGTCTGCTAGTTTTCGGATTGCTCTCACTGCATCTGCATTTTCAGGAATATTTTCAAGATAAGTAGTAGTTATAGAGTCACCAAGTTGGTTCTCCATATATTTTCTACCTACATCATGCATATATGTCCATCCATGATCTCCTGGAGGACCTATATAAATAAATCCAACTTTTTTAGGCTCTGCATATGCTGAACCAAATGCAAAAACTAAAAAAGTAGATAAAAAAGTTATTATTCTAATCATTTTAACCTCACCTGCTAATATAACGATTACTCAACCATATACTTAATATAAACAAATAGGTTTGATCAATAATTCTATATGATTATAGAAAAAAATAAGTGGATATTTATCTGCCTTTATAAAAAGGAATAGTTAATGAAGCTGGTGCACTAAGTTTGATTCTTAATTTATTACTAGAAATTAACACTAACACTATAATAGTTGCAATATATGGTGCCATACTGAAAAATTGACCAGGGAATCTTAAACCCAAAGCCTGAAGATTCATTTGAAGAATAGTAACACCTCCAAATATATAGGCTCCAATAAGCACTCTTTCTGGTTTCCAAGTTGCAAATACAACCAATGCTAAGGCTATCCATCCACGTCCAGCTGTCATACCTTCTTGCCACATTGGAGCATAACAAATTGAAATATATGAACCTGCAAGAGCACACATAGAACCTCCAAATAAAATTGATAAAAATCTAATTTTAATTACACTATATCCTAAGGCATGTGCAGAATTATGAGATTCACCTACTGCTCTTAAAATCAAACCAGCTTTAGTTTTATAAAAAAAATAACTAACCAGAAAAACAATTAAGAAAGAAAATATAACAAAAAACCATGGTGATAGGCCTTCAATTGGTGTTCCAATATATTGTTTACCAAGCATCGAACTTAGCCCTATACCAAAAATAGTTAATGCCAATCCTGTAGCAATTTGATTTGACATTAAAAATAGAACTAGAAAAGCAAATAACCCAGACATGATAATTCCAGATAATATAGATACAAAAAAAGCTAAAAAATAACTTCCTGTAATTACTAAGATAATAAAAGCAGACACTGCACCTACCAACATCATTCCTTCTACACCTAAATTTAATACTCCAGATTTTTCTGTAACTAACTCTCCTATGCCAGCAAAAACAAGAGGTGTTGTTGCAATTAAAACAATTTGTAATATTCCAAGTATTAAATCTAAATTCATAATAATTTTTTGTAAGTTAATTTATAGTTGATTAGTAATTCTGCACCTAATAAATAAAATAAAACCAAACCCTGAAATATAAAACCTACTGCTGAAGGTATCTGTAAAAACAATTGTGCATCTTCAGCACCAAGATAGGTAAGAGCGATAACTAAAGAAGCAAAAATAATACCTATTGGGTGAAGTCTACCTAAGAAAGCAACAATAATTGCAGTAAATCCATAATTTGGAGAAATATCTCTATATAACAATCCAATTGGGCCAGACACTTCAGCTAAGCCTGCAATACCTGCAAAAGCACCGCAAATTGCAAAAGCAAAAAAAACTAAAGTTGTTTGATTAAAACCAGCATATCTTGCAGCTTTAGGGCTGTAACCAGATACTTTTAATTGAAAGCCAAAAATAGTTTTTGAAAATATAAACCAAGATACAAAAATTAAAAATAGCGTTATAATTAATCCAAAGTGCACCCTTAAACCATCAAATAATAGAGGCATTCTTCCAGATTCACTAAATGGTCTTGATTTTGGAAAACTATACCCAAATGGATCTTTCCAAGGCCCTACTACTAAATAATCTAAAATAAATAAAGCAACATAAACTAACATTAGACTTGTTAAAATTTCATTTGTATTAAATTTTGTTTTTAAAATTGCTGGTATTAAACCCCACAATGCTCCTCCAATTGCTCCAGCAAAAATCATTAATGGCAACAACCAGAAAGCATTTGTATCATGAAATAATATTCCAATACCTCCACCAAAAATTGCACCCATGGTAAGTTGTCCTTCAGCTCCAATGTTATAAATATTATTCTTAAAACAATATGAGAGACCAATTGCAATCAAGGCTAATGGAGTTGCTTTTACAAATAATTCAGAAATACCGTAGGTTGAAGAAATGGGTGAAATAAAAAACGTATACAATGCATAAACTGGATCAAAACCAAGGAGAACAAAAATAATTGAACCTGTAATTAAAGTTAAAACAATAGATATTATGGGAACAAAAAAATTCATTAGACCAGAACTCTGAGAGCGTGAAACTATAGAAGGGAAAAAATTATTCATTTTTTCCACCCATCAATAATCCTAATTTTTCTATTTCTACTTCACTAGTTTTAAAAGGTTTGGATAAATTACCATCATAAATAACAGATATTTTATGAGTAATTTCAATCAATTCATCTAAATCCTGAGAAATAACAATTATAGACGTTCCATTTTGAGATAATTCTATCAAAGACTCTCTTATAGAATGCTCAGCGCCGGCATCTATCCCCCAGGTTGGATGTGAAATAATTAATATTTTTGGCTTAGATGAAATTTCTCTGCCAATGACATATTTTTGTAAATTTCCTCCAGACAAACTTGATGCTTTAGCATCGTTACCAGGAGTAACAACTTTAAATTCATTAATTACATTATTAGCAAAATTATCAACGTTATTTTTCAATATTATACCATTTTTAATAAAATTATTTTTTGGAAATTGACTTAAAAGAATATTTTCAGACAAACTTAACTCAGGAACTGCACTATGACCTAATCTATTCTCGGGAACAAACGAAATAGATAAATCTCTTCTTTTTTGTGGCCCATAATTTTCAATTTTTTTATTATCAAAAGTAATTGATCCAGATTTAATATTTATATTTTCTCCTGTTAAAATATCCATTAATTCTGATTGTCCATTACCAGCAACACCGGCAATGCCATAAATTTCACCCACTCTAACTTGAAAAGAAATATTTTTAAGGTCTGTTAAAAATGGATCATTAAAATCACATGAAATATTTTTTACTTCAAAGTTAACTTCATCTTTTATATGCTCATAATTAGTTTTTAGATCATCTAATTTTTGTCCTAGCATTTTTGTTGCAAGTGTTTTTGCTGTTTGGTTAGAAGTGCTTGAAGTGTCTATAATTTCACCACTTCTCATTATTGTAACTGTGTCACATATTGATATTACTTCTTCGAGTTTATGAGTGATATATAATATCGTACGACCTTCTTTGACGAGTGCATTTAACGTTACAAACAAACTATCAACTTCTTGTGGTGTTAAGACTGAAGTTGGTTCATCCATAATAAGTATCTGAGGATCTTGTAATAAAATTCTAACAATTTCTACACGCTGCTTTTCTCCAGCTGATAAAGCAGTAATTGGAGCATCTAAATCTAAGGGAAGATTATATCTTGAGCTTATATTTTCTAGCTTATTTTCTAAATCTGAATAAGACATCTTTTCATCAATTCCTAAAATTAAATTTTCTTTTACTGATAATGAATCAAATAAAGAAAAATGCTGAAATACCATTCCTATTCCTTGCTTCCTTGCTTCTGCTGGGGAGCTAACTTTAAAATCCTTATTATTTAATTTAATATTTCCTTCATCTGGCTCTAGGAGACCATATAGAATTTTTACCAAAGTAGATTTCCCTGCTCCATTTTCTCCTAAAATTGCATGAACTGCATTTTTTTTAATATCAAAAGAAACCTTTTTGTTAGCAATTACTCTTGGAAAAGATTTTGTAATATTTTCTATATTTAATATTGTATCACTCATAATTTAATTCAAATATTTCTGATTGTTCAAAATTATAAATCTCAATATTATTATCCGCATCTTTTTTATCAATGGTAATATATTTTTCATTCTCGAGAGATATTAGAGGAAAATGCCATACTTTGGGATTAAAATTTATACCATCACCACCACTTACTTCGAATATTTCAATTAAATCAATTTTAGGCTTGTCACCTATTGGAGCAACTAAAACTAAAAAACCTGTAGTATTAAACGGAAGAAATACTTGAGAGCTAAAGGGGTGATTTTCTAACATGTTAATTTTTAATGGAAAGTTTCTTTTCTTTGCATGAAAAATATTTAATCTAGATCTTTTGTCATCACCAATTATTTGAATATTTGCTAAATCAAAAAAACTATCAGTTGTATTTTTATTAATACTTTCATAATTTTTATTAGATGTTGTAATTAAATCACCATAATTTTTGAAATTCTCTTTGCTAATATTCTTTATTTTATAGTTCACAAAAACTTTCCAATTGCCCTGATCCGTGAAATGCCACCGTCAGGATAAATATTTAACTTCAAGTAATTTATTTTTTTTATGTGTTTAGTTGAATTGATTTTTAATGATGAATTAGGTTTGAGACTTTTATTTTTTATTAAATATTCCCAATTTTTGCTTTCATTTATTAATTTGTTTATATTTATATTTTTTATTGAATAAAGACCTTGTACTGAACAATGGGACGGATAATTACCTTTAAAATAATGAGTTTCAATATCAAACTTTTCAATTAAACCAGGCTTGCCAAGTTTAATTATAACCCAGTCATATCCTGATCCTCTTCTTCTTTTAGTTTCCCAACCATTGCCCATATTTTTAGATTTAAATGGAAGTAATAAATTTTCTGCCCTACCAAAATGTTCATCGCTACATGCAACAATTTTTGATCCATTAAGGACACTTAATAAATCAAATTTTTTATTTGGAAATTTCAATTTTGATATATCTAGATTTCCCAATAATTTTAGTCTTGCAACTCCTCCGTCTGGATAGATATTTAATCTTATAAAATTAAAAACTTTATTATTCTGTTTAGTTTTGAAACCATGAAGATAATTTGGGTTAAGTTTCTTTTTTGATAAAATGTTTACCCAATTAAATTTATTTTTTTCAAAATAACAAGCATCAATGCTTGCGTATTCAGGCTGATTACCATTAAAATAGCTTGTATCTATTTCAACAAAATTAATTTTACCAGGAAGGCCTAATTTAATAGTAACATAATCATTTCCTTCAATTCTTTTTCTTCTTGTTTCCCATCCATCCATCCATTTCCCATTTTTATCGTATACTCCTTCTTTAAAAATTGGCTGTTCCTCTTTAAGCAATCTGGATGCTGATCCAAAAAACTGATCAGAAAATCTATGAATTTTTGTACCTAAAACCTTACTACACAAGTTTATATAATTTTTTTGAATGTATTTCTTATTCATTAATTAATTCTGTTAATCTTAATTTTGCAATTTCTTTTACTTGTGAAATTGAAGTTTTTATTTCTAAGTTTAAATCATTATTTTCTAATCTACTTTTAAACTCTTTTATAATTTCATTTTTATTTTTATTTCTAACTGCAAAAATAAATGGAATATTAAATTTATTTTTAAATCTTGAATTTAAATCTTTAAATAAGTTAAATTCTTGTTCTGAACAATCTTTTAAACCAGATCTACTTTGTTCTTCATCAGATAATTCAGACAAACCTTTATTTATTTTTATTTTATCGGCTAGATCAGGATGTTTTTTAATTATATTTATTTTAGTTTCTTCATCTAAATTATCAAACAATTCTAAAAATATTAATATCATTTCTTTTTTATTTTTAAATGGTCGCTTTTTATCAGCATGTTCTGTTATAAATTTAGATTCTTCATAAATATTTTTAAAAGAATCAATAAATTTTTCAGAGTTATAATTATTAATATCTTCAATTTTCATCACTAAAATTTTCATACCAATAATTGGCAATTTCCTCTCTTTTGCATATCCAAATATCATTATAACCAGAAACATAATTCAAAAATTTTACCAAAGACATAAATCTTCCAGGTCTACCTATTAATCGACAATGTAAACCCACACTCATCATTTTTGGTTTATTGAACTCATTGGCTTCTCTGTATAATGTATCAAATGAGTTTTTTAAGTAATTATAAAAATCCTCACCTGTGTTAAAACCTTGTAAGGTAGAGAATCTCATATCGTTATTATCTAAAGTGTATGGAATAATTAGATGTTTTTTATTTTTTACTTTTATCCAATAGGGTAAATCATCAGCATAGGAGTCACTATCATAAATAATATTTGTATTTTCTAAAATTATATTTCTTGTATTTGGGCTTGTTCTGCCAGTATACCAACCAGACGGAAAATAACCAAAAATATCTTTAATAATGTTGTTACATTTTATAGTATGCTCTTTTTCAACTTCCTCAGTTATATTTTGATAGTCTATCCATCGATAACCATGGCTAGCTACTTCATACTTTGATTTAATTATTTGTTCACAAACATCAGGATTTTTTTCTAAAGCCATACCAACGCCAAATATTGTTAAAGGTAATTTTCTTTTTTCAAACTCATTATGTATTCTCCAAAAACCCCTTCTTGAGCCATACTCATATATTGATTCCATATTCATATTTCTGGCACCTATTATTTGCTTTGCATTAATTATTTCCGATAAAAAAGTTTCTGATCCTTCGTCACCATTCATTATTGAATTTTCAGCACCTTCCTCATAATTTAGAACAAATTGAAGAGCGAGTTTTGATTTATTAGGCCAATAAAAGTTAGAGTCATTATTTCCGTAACCTTTATAATTTCTGTCATCTTTCATAAAAATGCTTGATTTAATATTTAGCTAAATACTGTATAAACGAATAAGTATTATGTCTAAAGGATATTTAACTACTCATGTTTTGGATACCTATAATGGTAAGCCTGGTTCTAGTATAAAAGGGTCACTTTTCAAAATTGATGGTGAAAATAAAGTTAAAATTTCAAATTTTATTCTCAATAAAGATGGCAGATGTGATGAGCCTATATTAAGTAAAGAGAATTTTATACTTGGAAAATATGAGTTATTATTTCTTTGCGGGAGTTATTTTAAGGAATTTACAAATCTTGATGAACCATTTTTTCTTGATGACGTAATAATTAGATTTGGAATTAACAAAGAAGAGCACTACCATGTACCTCTTCTTATTACCCCGTGGAGTTATTCAACATATAGAGGAAGCTAGTGTCTAGAGAGCATGTCGATTTTCTTCTTAATGAAGAAAAAATCTCTATCAAAGATTTAGACACAAACACAACAGTCTTAAATTATCTTCGTAACAATCATGAATTAACTGGAACAAAAGAAGGTTGTGCATCTGGTGATTGTGGAGCATGTACTGCAGTTGTAGGAGAATTAAAAGAAAATAAAATTTCTTATAAAAGTATAAACACTTGTATTACCTTTTTGTATTCTCTGCATGGTAAGCAATTAATAACAGTTGAGCATATACAAAAAAATAAACTTCATCCTGTTCAACAATCAATGATTGATAGTGACGGATCTCAATGTGGTTTTTGTACACCAGGTATTATCATGTCAATGTACAATATGTATGAAAATAAAATAAAACCGACAGAAGAAAATATAGATAAATTTCTTTCTGGAAATTTATGTAGATGCACAGGTTATCTTCCAATTAAAAATGCAATTAAGAATATGTATAGCTATAAAAGTGATAAATTTTCAAAGAGTAAAGTTATAAGATTATTAAAATCAATTAAGAAAACTGATATTGTTATTAAAAAAAATGATTCTAAGTTTTTCATCCATTATAATTTAAATTCTCTAATAAAAGATTATCAAAAGATTAGTAATGGACATTTACTAGTCGGTGGTACAGATCTAGCTCTTGAAGTAACGAAAAAAAGAAAAGATTTAAAAAATATTTTTTATTTAGGATCAAATAAAGATTTAAATTATGTTAAAAATAAAAACAATAATTTACACATTGGATCCGCTACTCCCATAAATGATATTTTACCAATTTTAGAAAATATTTATCCAACATTTGCTAAAATGTTTGAAAGATACGGATCTGAGCAAATAAGAAATACTGCATCTCTTGGAGGTAACATTGGAAGCGCATCTCCAATAGGTGATAGTTTGCCTGTGTTAATTGCACTCAATAGTAAAATTGTAATTCAAGGAAAAGTTAAAAAAACTTTATTATTGGATAATTATTTTCTCAGCTATCGAAAAACTAAATTAAAACCTAATGAAATAATTAAAGAAATTATAATACCCATTAATAAAAAAAATATTCTTAAATGTTATAAAATTTCAAAAAGAATAGATGATGACATAAGTTCTGTTTTCATGGCTATAAATACTAGGATTGAAAAAAATATTATTAAAGAAATAAAAATTGTTTGTGGAGGTTTGGCAGAAACTCCAAAAATAGCTGAAAAAGCTCAAAAATTTTTATTGAATAAAATATTTAATGAAGAAAATATTAATG
This sequence comes from uncultured Alphaproteobacteria bacterium, assembly GCA_902595805.1. Taxonomy (GTDB): domain Bacteria; phylum Pseudomonadota; class Alphaproteobacteria; order HIMB59; genus CACPNW01. The sequence continues at coordinate 10,856 of CACJRM010000014.1, forward strand.
AAGCAAAGAAAATTATTAAAAAAGAATTTGATCCAATAGATGATATGAGAGCGTCAAAAAATTATAGAACTAAAATTAGTCAAAACCTTTTAGAGAGGTTTTTAAATGAAAATAATAAAATTAAATCCACGCTATATTAATGGATAAAATATTTACAAAAAATATTGAACATGAAAGTGCAGTAAAACATGTTACTGGAAAAGCAATTTATACTGATGATATATCAGAGCCTAAAAATTTACTTCACGCAGTAATTGGATACAGTAATTGCAGTAAAGGAGTAATAAAAAAAATTGATTATAAAGATGTGTTATCTTCAGAAGGTGTAGTAGACATTATTACTGAAAAAGACATTGAAGGTATAAATGATGTTGGGCCAATATTTAAGGGAGATAAAATATTTACTTCAAAAAATATAGAATATTATGGGCAACCAATTTTTGCAGTTATAGCAAAGACCAATAATTTAGCAAAAAAAGCTGCATTAAAAGTAAAAATAGACTTAAAAATATCTAAACCGATCGTTTCAATTGAAGAAGCATTAAAGAAAAAATCATTTGTTTTAAAACCGAAGCATCTAACTAGAGGAAATATAAAAGATGGGTTTAAAAAATCTGACAACATTCTAAAAGGTAAATTGTATTCAGGAGGTCAAGATCATTTTTATTTAGAAGGTCAAATTGCAATGACTATTCCACAAGAAGATGATAATTTTTTAGTTTATTCTTCAACACAACATCCATCAGAAACACAGCAAATTATCGGTAAAGTTCTTAAACAAAATTACAATAGTATCCATGTGATAGTAAGAAGAATTGGTGGTGGTTTTGGAGGAAAAGAAACACAATCTTTTTTGTTTGCAGCCATTACAAGTATTGCAGCAAAAAAGTTATCTAAACCAGTAAAGTTAAGAGTCGATAGAGATGATGATATGATCATGACTGGAAAAAGGCATGATTTTTTATTTGATTATGAAGTAGGTTTTAATAATAGTGGTGAAATACTTGCTCTAAAAATAATGATGGCTTCGAGATGCGGTATCTCTCCAGATTTATCAGGAGCTATAAATGATAGAGCCATCTATCATATAGATAATGCCTACTTCTTACCAAATATAGAAATTAATTCGTATAGATGTAAAACAAATACTGTTTCTAATACAGCTTTTCGTGGATTTGGTGGGCCTCAAGGAATGTTTTGTATTGAAAATATAATTGAAAACATTGCTCAAAAATTAAATCGAGAAGCAAGTGAAATAAGAAAAATTAATTTTTATAAAGATAAAATTAAAAATACTACTCATTATGGAATGAGAATTACTGACAATGTGATTGAAGATGTTTTTAATAAACTAATTAAGAAATCTAATTACAAAAAAAGAAAAATAGAAATTGATAATTTTAATAAAAAAAATAAAGTTCTAAAAAAAGGAATAGCAATAACACCTGTAAAGTTTGGAATATCATTTACAACTACTCATTTAAACCAAGGTGGTGCCTTAGTTCATATCTACACTGATGGATCCATTCATTTAAATCATGGAGGAATTGAAATGGGTCAAGGATTAATGACGAAACTTGCTTTAGTGGCTTCAAATGAATTTGGACTTAATTATGAAAATATAAAAATCTCTTCAACGGATACAGAAAAAGTGCCTAACACATCAGCGAGTGCCGCATCAGCTACAACTGATATAAATGGAGCAGCAATTGTTAATGCTATAAATAATATCAAATCAGGTCTAAATGAATTTATCTATGATTATTTTAAAACAAATAGCAAAATAAAATATGAAAATAATTTTATTTATTTTGATAAAAGAAAAATATCTTTTAAAGAATTGATAAATACCGCTTACTTAAATAGAATTCCATTGTCATCTTCAGGTTTCTATAAAACTGACAAAATTAATGTAAATACAAAAACACTTCAAGGAAGGCCATTCTTATATTTTACTTATGGAGCGGCGGTAACAGAAGTAATTATTGATAAATTAACGGGTGAAAATAAAATTCTTCAAGTTGATATAATTCATGATGTTGGCAATTCTATTAATGAGAGAATTGATAAAGGGCAAATTGAGGGTGGTTATATTCAAGGATTAGGTTGGCTAACAACTGAAGAGGTGTCTTGGAAATCAAATGGAGTTCTAACAACTCATAGTCCTTCTACTTACAAAATACCAACTGCAGGTGAAACACCATTTAAATTTAATGTTGAAATTTATGATCGTGGTTTTAATAAAGAAAAGGTTATTAATCGCTCTAAAGCTGTTGGAGAGCCACCATTTATGCTAGCAATTTCAAGTTTTATCGCGCTAAAGGATGCAGTATATAATGCCAATAAAGGAAAAAATTCTGAAAATTTAATTGCACCTGCTACTGCTGAAAATATATTAAAAAGTTTGTATTAAAATGTATCTTAAAAAATTAAGTAAAAATATAAATTTTAATAGTAAAATAGTTAAGGCTAAAATTGTTGAAGTTAAAGGATCATCGCCCAATAGTTTAGATGACATTATATTAATCTCAACTGATACTATCTTTGGAACTATCGGTGGCGGAAACTTAGAATATTTAGTTATCGCTGAAGCGAGAAAATTAATTGATAATAATATAGCAAGTAAAGTAATGAATATTCCGCTTGGACCAGGAATCGGACAATGTTGTGGTGGATACGTACAAGTTAAATTAACCTTACATATTAATTCCAATGATGCACTAAAAAATGAATTTGTTGTTAATAATATTAAACCTAATTTATATGTATTTGGATCAGGACATATTGGTCAAGCGTTAATTTCTAAATTAGAAAATATTAATTTTAATACTTTTATAATTGATTCAAGAGAAGATTATTTAAAAATGACAAATATCAAAGATATAAATTATTTACTTTCGAAAAAACCTTGGGAGATTGTATCAAAACTAGAAGATAATTCTTATTTTATAGTCTTAACTCACAGTCATGATTATGATTTAAAAATATTAAATGAAATTTTGAAAAAAAATAATACTTTTGTTGGTTTAATTGGATCTCTTACAAAGAAGAAAAGGTTTTATAAAAGATTAATTGATAGTGGTCACAATAAATCGATAGTTGAGAAAATTGAGTGTCCAATTGGAATTGATATTGGTAATTCAAAAGATCCTAATGAAATAGCTTTCTCAATAATTACAAGAATAATATCAATAAAAAATAGCTTAAATCATTTATCAAATAATAAAATTAAAGAAGTTATATGACAAACATAGATTTTATGAAAAGAGCTATTTTACTGTCAATTGATAATATCAAAAATAATGGAGGTCCTTTTGGATGTGTTATTGTAAAAGATAATGAAATTATTGCAGAAGGAGTAAATAGAGTAACATTTAATAATGATCCTACTGCTCATGCTGAAATTGTTGCTATTAGAAATGCATGTCAAAGATTAAATACCTTTAACTTAGAAGGTTGTGAATTGTATTCGAGTTGCGAACCATGTCCTATGTGCTTAAGTGCGATATACTGGTCACATATAGACAAAGTATATTATGGTAATTCTAGAGAAGATGCTGCAAAAATTAAATTTGATGACAAGTTTATTTATGATGAACTATCATTAGAAATAAAAGAAAGAAAAATTCCTATCAGTCAAATATCACGTGATGAAGCTATAAAAGCATTTAATATTTGGGAAAAAGAAGAAAATAAAATAAGATATTAAAATGGAATTATTTCTTAAAATTGTTGCGCCTGTTCAATCTTATGACTTCCAAACCTTTTTTCATAATTTACTTTTATCACTTCCAGCATCAGCATTATTAGGATTACTATTATTTTTTATCCTTGGAGCATTTTCAGGTTTAAAATCTAAAGAACAAAGACTCTATATTGTAATTGCAACAACTATAGTGATATCTTTTACTGCAGCTTTTTATAATTTAGGTGTTCCAACAGAAACTTTATTTGCAGTATATTCTGAGTGGTTACATTTAATTGTTAGATGGGTTCATATAATTGTTGGTGTAGCATGGATTGGAACATCATTTTATTTTAATTGGCTCGACAGTAGATTGGAAAGAGATGATCCAGATTTTAAACACCTTGATGGTTATTTATGGTCTGTTCATTCAGGTGGGTTTTATAGAATTGAAAAATTAAAAGGGCCTCCTAAAAAACTTCCAAAAGTTCTCCATTGGTTCAAATGGGAGGCATATGCAACATGGATAAGTGGTTTTGTGCTACTTATTTTAGTTTATTATTTAAATGCAAGCTCTATGATGTTGGGAGCTAGCGGCATTATATTAACACCCTTTCAAGCAATATTAATATCTATATTATTACTTATAGGGTCTTGGCTTCTATATGATTATCTTTGTAAAAATGTCTTAAAGGATAATGAGCAAACATTGATTGCAACCGGTTTTTTATTATTTGTATTATTAAGTTATTTTTTAACCCAAATATATGGATCAAGAGCTGCATACATACATGTTGGAGCAATTATTGGTACAATTATGGCAGCTAATGTTTTTAGAGTCATTATTCCTGCACAAAGAAATCTTGTTACCTCCGCTGAAAACAATCAAAAACCAAATTTAAATCTTTCAATAGAAGCAAAAAACAGATCAATACATAATAATTATTTTACACTACCTGTGTTGTTTATCATGATTAGCTCACATTTTTCTTTTACGTATGGAGCAGTAAATAATTGGTTAATATTAGCTGTTATATCAATAGCTGGTATTTTGACTCGTCATTACTTTAATTTAAGAAATAAAAAACAATATAAATTTTGGATTTTACCATCAGCAGGCTTAATCATGTTTTTTTTAATGACTTTAAGCAGTCTTTCAATATTTGAAAAAAAAGATGCAAATGCATCTCTTTCTTTAGAATTAGTAAGTTTCAACGAAGTACAAAATATAATTAAATACAGATGTGGAACATGTCATGCCAAATATCCAACTTTTGAAGGTATTGAAGCGGCACCAAAAGGAGTTGTATATGACACTGCTCAAGATATTGTAAACAATATAAAATTAATCAAAGCTCAGGCTATTGATGCTGAAATTATGCCTCCGAATAATCTTACTGGGATTACAAAAAATGAAAGAGAGATATTAAAAGTTTGGATCGAGCAAGGAGCAAATATCAATAATTAACTGGAATGGGGTCTAATGATCTCCATAAATACCATGTGGCTTGTGAACTATATGGACTCCATTTTTTATAAAGCAACTTAAGTTTTCTTTCACTTATAGGAAGTTGAACCTTATAAAGTTTTGAAATAGCTTTTAAAAACCCTAAATCACCTGTTGGAAAAATATTTGAACTTCCATAACTAAACATTAAAAACATGTGAATAGTCCAATTCCCTACTCCTTTTATTTCAATTAAATTATTATAAATTTCTTCTTCTGAAGATTTATTTATATTTTTTATGAATTTCTTGTTTTGTAAAAAAAAATTAGAAATATTTCTAATATACAAAATCTTTTGTCTTGATAGACCGCATTTTCGTAAATCTATAGTACTTAATTTAGATACAGTTTGTGGTGTTATGTTTCTTTTAAGTTTAAAAAATTTAGTTTTCATCGAATCAGCTGCAGATACTGATATTTGTTGACCAATTATTGAATTAATTAATGAATGAAAATAATTAGAATTAAGATTTAAATATTCATTCCTATAAGTTTGAATTAATTTCTTCAAAACTTTATCTTTATTTGATAGATAAATCTTACCTTTATTCCAATATTTAGGTTTCATATGAATTATTATAACAAATTTAAAAAAATAATATCATACATAAATTTTATTTTTGGAATTTATTTATGGGCTTTAGTAATATATGCAATATTAAGAGCTACAGGATTAATTAAAAGATTTGCACTACAAGAACATCTCTTAGGTGAGTATTTATCAATACCTATTAAATTTATTTTAAGTTTATTTTAATAAATAATATGATCTATTATTACTTTATTGCAATGGCTGCTGCACTTTGTTGGGCAGTGGCATCTTTAGTATCAGCAGATGTTACAAGAACGATTGGAGGTTTGGCCTTTAATCGTCTTAGATTATTTTTTGTATCAATAATGTTAATTACTTACACATTTTATATAAATACTTGGGATACAATTAGTATTGATTACTTAACTATTATTATTATTTCAGGAATTGTAGGGATATTTTTAGGTGATACTTTATTGTTTATTGCTTTGCAAAAAATTGGACCAAGAAGAAATAATATTTTATTTTCATTAGCTGCTCCTTTTACTGTAGTAATTAATATTTTTTTTCTAAATGAACTTGCTTCAACTATTAGTATTATTGGATGTTTTGTTGTTTTTTTTGGTGTTGTTTTTGCAATTTCCTATGGAGATAAAAAAGGATCTGAGCATAGATGGGAAAAGGTAGAAGGTTCACTTTATATAGGAATTATTTTATCCATTGGAGCTGCTTTGTGCCAAGCAATTGGATTGGTTATGATGAAACCTATATTATCAGATGGAGCAGATCCAATAGCTTCAGCAGCAATTAGAACTACTATTTCATGTATTTTTTTATCTTTTACATTTTTTTTAAATTATGAAGTTTTTAATACAAAAGTTAATCTTACAGCAAAAATTATTTACCAATCAATTCTTAGTGGCTTTTTAGGAATGGCCTTAGGTATGAGTTTACTTTTAATCGCATTACAAAAAGCTGATGCAGGTATTGTTGCAACTTTATCTTCAACTAGTCCAATAATGATATTGTTTCTTCTTTGGATATTAACAAAAAAAATACCTTCTTTTGGTGCTTGGATGGGAACAACTATTGCAATTTTTGGAACAGGATTAATTTTTATCTATTAATTTAATACCTAATTCTTCTAATCTTTGTTTATCGATACTTGCAGGGGCATCCATCATTAAATCCATAGCTTGTTGATTCATTGGAAATGCTATTACTTCTCTAATGTTTGGCTCATCAGCAAGTAACATAACAATTCTATCAATACCTGGTGCACTACCTCCGTGAGGAGGTGCTCCAAACTTAAGAGCATTAAGTATTCCTGAAAATTTATCCTCTAAATCTTTTTTGGAATATCCAGCTATATCAAAGGCTTTATACATAATTTCTGGTTTATGGTTTCTAATTGCGCCAGAAGATAATTCTACACCATTACACACAATATCATATTGAAATGCTTTTATATCAAGAGGATCTTTTTTTTCTAAAGCTTCCATTTCACCTTGAGGCATTGAAAAAGGATTATGACTAAATTGTATTTTATTAGTTTTTTCATCCATTTCATACATTGGAAAATCAACTATCCAACAAAATTCAAAAGAATTTTTATTAAGTAAATTTAAATCATTGCAAATTTTTTCTCTTACTTTACCAGAAAATAATTGAGCATCTTTTAATTTATCACAAATGAAAAATATTGAGTCATTTTCTTCAAGCTTTAGTGATAATAATTGATCTTCATTTAAATTCTTTGCAATGGGGCCTTTGAAACTATTTTCTGTAAATGAAATATAGCCTAGTCCAGCTGCGCCCTCTTCTCTTGCCCAATTATTTAATTTATCAAAGAAACTTCTAGGCTGATCGCCAGTATTTTTAACAATTATTCCCTTAACAACTGATCCTTTTTCTATTTGATTACTAAATATTTTAAAATTTGAGCCTTTAAATACACTTGTATAATCATCTATGATAAGTGGATTTCGTAAATCAGGCTTATCAGAGCCGTAAAGTTCCATTGACTCGTTATAAGGTATTCTCCTAAATGGATACGGACTTACCTTAATTTCATTATTTTTCTTATTTTCATCAAATATTTCAAATAAAACTGGCTCAATTGCATCAAACACATCTTCTTGAGTTACAAAACTCATCTCAAAGTCCAGTTGATAGAATTCGCCTGGAGAACGATCTGCTCTACTATCTTCATCTCTAAAACATGGTGCAATTTGAAAATATTTATCAAAACCAGCAATCATTAATAATTGTTTAAATTGCTGAGGGGCTTGAGGAAGAGCATAAAATTTACCCTGGTGCAACCTAGAAGGGACTAAATAATCTCTTGCTCCTTCTGGTGATGATGAAGTCAGTATAGGAGTTTGAAATTCAACGAAATTTCTTTCTATCATTTTCTTTCTAATGTCTGATATTATTTTACTTCTTAATATAATGTTTTTGTGTAGTTTATTTCTTCTTAAATCTAAAAATCTATATTTTAATCTTATTTCTTCTCCGTATTCGATATCAGAATTAATAGGCAAAGGAAGAATTTCAGATTTAGATAAAATTTTATAGTCTTCAATTTGTATTTCAATTTCACCTGTTTGAAGATTTTTGTTTATTGTCTCTTCAGATCTTTTTACAACTTCACCAATAATTGTTAAAACACTTTCATTGCTTAATTTACTTATTTCTTCAAATAGAGAATGAGTGCCGTCAATAACACACTGTGTAATTCCATAATTATCTCTCAAATCTATAAATAATAAATTTCCATGATCTCTAATTGTATCTGCCCAACCAGATAAGGTTACTTTTTCACTTAAGTTTTTAATTGATAAATCTGAACATAAATGCGATCTATATTTATTCATATTTTTGACCCATCTACAGTATTTCTTTTATTAATGGTATTGTTAATTGTCTTTTTTTTTCGAGAGAGAGAACATCAAGCTTGTTTACGATATCATATATTCCAATATGAGTTCTTTCCACTCTTCTTAATATATATTCAAATATTTCATTTGAATTTATTATGAATTGCTTTTCCACTAATAATTTTGTTAAAAGTGTAAGTAGCATTTCATCATTTGGTTGATAAATTTCTAAATTAGAAAATGTTTTTAAACGAGAAGATAGATCATCAAATTTAAATTTTATATCATTGATTTTTATATTAGAAGTTATCAGAACTTTATTTTTATTTAATATACTATGATTTACAATATAAAATATTTTTTCTTCTTCAAAAGATGATACTTCATCAATTAATATATTTTTTGATTTTTCTAAAATTAAATTGTAATCTTTAGTTAATTTAATTGCATTATTTTTTTTTAACCAAATACTTGCAAGATGTGATTTACCAGATTTTTTTGGTCCATATAAGAAAAGTGAATTTGAAAAACTATTAATTATAGTATTAAAAGCATATATATTTGTT
>CACJRM010000015.1 GCA_902595805.1 uncultured Alphaproteobacteria bacterium
GATTTTAATTTTGAAAAATATGCGGAGTATGCTCTAGATGTACCAATGTATTTTGTAATTAAAAATCATAAATATATAAATATGACCAATTATACTTTTAGAGATTTTATGAAAAATAATATTTCTAAAGATTTAAACATTGAACCTACTATAGAAGATTGGGTAAACCATTTATCAACTCTATTTCCTCAAGTTAGATTAAAGCAATTCCTAGAAATTCGTTCTATGGACGCATGTTCATGGGATTTAATATGTTCTCAGCCTGCTTTTTGGATTGGTATTTTATACAATGATGAAGCTATTGATAAAACAAATGAAATTGTTGAAGGTTGGACTCAAAATGATAGAAATTTAATAAATAATTTAGCCCCACTAGAAGGTTTACAAACAAAATTTAAAAATAGTGATCTTTTAGATATTGCTCAAAAATTGTTTGAAATTTCAAAATCAGGTTTAGATAAAAGAAATATTCTTGTAAAAAATGAAAAATATAACGAAACATTTTATCTAAAAGATTTAGAACAAAATCTATCAAATGGTCATTCACCAGCTGATTTATTAATCAATAAATATAATGGCAAGTGGAAAAAAAATATTAAAAAAATATATGAGGAAGAAATTTTCTAATGAAAAAAAATATAGCAATCCAAATGGATAATATTGAAACGATTGATTATGAATTCGATACATCTTTTTTAATAGGTTATGAGGCACAAGAAAGAGGTTATGATATTTTTTATTACAATCCAAAAGATTTATTTATAAAAGAAAATACTATTCAAGCATCTGGATATTATTTGGAGCTACAGCTAGACGAAAAAAATTATTTTAATTTTAAATCTAATAAAATAATTGCCAAATTAGAGGATTTTCAATTTGTCTTTTTAAGACAGGACCCTCCTTTTGATATGAATTATATTACATCGACTTATATTTTGGACTTACTTCCATCTTCAACAATTGTTGTAAATGATCCAACAGCAGTTAGAAATTCTACTGAAAAATTATTTACATTTAATTTTAAAGAATTTATGCCACCCACTTTGGTAACAAAAGATTTAAAAATTATTGAAGAATTTTTAGATAAAGAAGAAGATATTATAACCAAACCACTTTATGGTAATGGAGGAGAGGGTATACATAGATTTGATAAAACTAATTTTAATTCTAAAATATTAGAGGAATATTTACACTTGCCTATTATGGTGCAAAAATTTATCAATGAGATAGAGCATGGTGACAGGAGAATTATTTTTTTTGATGGTGAATATTTTGGTTCAGTTGCCAGAATACCACAAGAAGGTAATTTAAAGGCAAATTTTCATGCTGGCGGTAAGGCAAGTAAAACTGACTTAGTTTATAGGGACCAAGAAATTATCAAAAATTTGGGACCAAAACTAAAAGAACATAATCTCTTTTTTGTTGGAATTGATATAATTGGAAATTATCTAACAGAAATAAACGTAACTTCACCTACAGGATTGAAGCAAATTAATGCATTAAACAATGTAAAATTAGAAAAAGATTTTTGGGATAAGCTTGAAGCAAAATATAAATTAGTTTAATTATAATTTTTAAAGGAATATATATGCACGAAAATAGAATTTTAATAAACAAACTAAAAAATTTTGAAAATATAAATTCAAATTTTCTTATAATAACATCGATGTTACTTGGTTCAATTTTATTAGCGATTTCCGCTAAAGTTCAAGTACCATTTTGGCCAGTGCCAATGACAATGCAGACGTTTGTCATATTCTTAATAGGAATGACATATAGTGTAAGATTATCTTTTGCTACAGTTTCTTTTTACCTTTTTCAAGGAGCTATAGGACTTCCTGTTTTTGCAGCCGGTGGCGGAGTTGGTTATTTAGTTGGACCAACGGCAGGATATCTTTATGGTATGTTATTTGCATCTATAATTATAAGTTATTTAGCAAATTTAGGTTTCAGCAAAACATATTTTAAAGCTACAGTATCACTACTAATTGGTTCTGCCATTATATTTTCATTTGGCATCATCTATCTTGGTTATATTATTGGTTTCGAAAAAGCAGTAGCTGCTGGTCTTTTACCATTTATACCAAGTGAATTGTTTAAAATTGCATTGGCAGTTGCTTTGATCCCAACTTTACACAAAATTATTACAAAATAATAATTAATGAAAATAGGTATTGATGTAGGCGGTACCAAAACTGAGGGTATTCTATTAGATCCAAATGGAACTGAAATAGATAGAAAAAGAATTAATACTGAAAAAAATTATGATGGAACAATTAATGGAATACTCTCCATTATAAATCATTTTGAAGATAAGCATGGCAAAGCAGAATCTGTTGGTATGGGAATGCCAGGGGCCATATCAAATGATACAGCTTTAATTAAAAATGCTAATTCTATATGGTTAAATGGCAAACCATTTAAGCAAGATTTGGATAAAATTCTTAATAGAAATATTAATATAGAAAATGATGCTAATTGTTTCACACTGTCTGAAGCAGTAGATGGAGCAGGTAAAGGTTATCAAGTTGTTTTTGGAGTAATCATCGGAACAGGTGTTGGTGGCGGTATTAGCATTGATCAAAAAGTTATAAGAGGGCGAAATAGTATAAGTGGGGAATGGGGCCATATAGTACTGCCAGGTAGAACTGAAGAAGAAAAAAAATATGTAAAAAAATGTTATTGTGGTAAAAATGGTTGTTTAGAAACTTACATATCTGGCCCAGGATTTTCATCAGCTTATAACTTGCGTTTCAATAAAAATTATAATTCACATCAAATATTAGAGGGTTTTATTAATAATGAAGAAGACAGTATTTTTGCACTAAATCAATACATTGATCATTTAGCTAGAGGTTTATCTGTTGTATGTAATATCCTTGATCCAGATGTAATAGTTTTGGGTGGTGGTATGTCCAATATAGATTTTATTTATGAAAATATAAATGATACTCTAAAAAAATATGTTTTTACTGATACGCTAGAAACTAAAGTTGTTAAAAATGTTTATGGGGATTCAAGTGGTGTAAGAGGAGCTGCTTGGCTTTCTTAAATACCTCCCATTGAAATATATTTTATAGTTAAATAATCATCAAGTCCATATCGAGAACCTTCTCTTCCCATTCCTGATTCTTTTACACCTCCAAAAGGAACTTCTGCAATTGTTGGTAGTCCATTGTTAATAGAAACAATTCCATATTCAAGTGCTTCGGCAACTCTCCAAATTCTTCCTATGTCTCTTGAATAGAAATATGAAGCTAATCCATAAGGAGTATCATTAGCCATTTTAATCACTTCATCATCACTGGAAAATTTATAAAGAGGAGCAACAGGTCCAAATGTTTCTTCAAAAGTTATCTTTGCTTTTGTAGATACATTAGAGAGAACAGTTGGTTGATAAAAATTTCCACCAAGCGAATGTACATCTCCACCAATTGCTATTTTAGCTCCCGTATTAACTGCGTCTTTTACATGATCAACTACTTTTTCTAAAGAGGATTGATCAATTAAAGGACCAGATGTAATTCCAACTTCAAGTCCATTACCAACTGTTATTTTACTGACTTCATTTGTAAATTTTTCCAGAAATTCATCATAAATATTTTCATGCACAAATATTCTATTTGAACAAATACATGTTTGACCACTATTTCTAAATTTACTTTGAAGAGCTCCTGAAACAGCTTCATCCATATCTGCATCATCAAAAACAATAAATGGTGCGTGACCACCAAGTTCCATAGAAACTTTTTTTACTGTTGAGGCACTTTGCTCTAAAAGTATTTTACCAACCTCCGTAGATCCAGTAAAAGAAATTTTTCTAACAATAGGATTGCTTGTTAATTCTTTACCAATTTCACTTGCCGATCCAGTGATTACATTAAATACGCCATCTGGAAAACCAGCTTCCTTAGCAAGTACTGCTACAGCTAATGCTGAATAGGGTGTTTGGCTTGCTGGTTTAACAACAGTAGTACAACCAACAGCTAGAGCAGCTGCACATTTTCTTGTTATCATTGAATTTGGAAAATTCCATGGAGTTATTGCTCCAACAACACCAACAGGTTGTTTAATTATTACAATTCTTTTTCCAGGTCTTGGATCAGGAACTATATCACCATAAACTCTTTTTGCTTCTTCAGCATAGAATTCAATATATGAAGCACCCATTAGTATTTCACCCTTTGCTTCAGCTAGAGGTTTACCTTGCTCAATAGTCATGATTTTAGCTAAATCATCTGCATTTTCTGTAATTAGCTCCCCCCATTTTTTAAGAATGACCGATCTTTCTTTCGCAGTAGTTTCTTTCCAAGTTTGGAAAGCAGTATTAGCATCATCTACAGCTTTTTTAGTTTCTAAAACTGAGCATTTTGGGACATTGCCAATAATTTCAAGAGATGCTGGATTATTTACTTCAAGAGTTTCTCCTGAAGAACTGTCAACCCATTCCCCATTAATAAAACATTTTTGTTTAAAGAGTGATTTGTTATTTAATTCCATAAATTTTAATTATAATGCATAGTTTTAAATTAAGGAAAATATAATGACAATAGTTAATTCTTGGAATGAATGGGATCCATTAAAGCATGTTATAGTTGGAGCAGTTGAAAATGCCAACATACCTCCAATGGAACCAGCGCTTGAACCAAAAATTAGTAAAGATAGTGGTATGGTAGGATCTCACGGACCACGTTCAAAAGAGTCAATTGATAAAGCAAATATACAATTAGAAAACTTTGTTAAAATTTTAAATTCTCTAAATATAAAAGTTGATAGACCAACACCAATTGACTTTTCTCAGAGTATCGAGACGCCCGATTGGTCTAATGATGGTATGTTTGGTTGTATGCCTCCTAGAGATGTTATTCTTACTGTAGGAAATGAAATGCTGGAGGCGCCAATGTCTTATAGGTGTAGATGGTTTGAATACCTTGCTTATAGACCACTACTTGAAAAATATTATTCAGAAGATAAAAATATGAGATGGGAGTCCGCACCTAAACCAAGATTAACAAATCAATCTTATAAGTCTAATTATCTTCCTGAAGGCATAACGGAAGAAGAACGTTATAAAAAAATTGAAAATAGAGACATGATATTAACAGAAAAAGAACCACTTTTTGATGCAGCAGAAATTTTACGCTTTGGAAAAGATCTCTTTTATCATAACAATTTTACATCAAATTTAAGAGGTTTAGATTGGTTAAGAAGACATTATCCCAATCATCGCGTTCATCAAATTAATTTACCAGGTGATCTAATTCCAACTCACATTGATGCATGTTTTACTCCTATTAAACCAGGAGTTATAATTATTAATCCGAATAGAAAAATATCATCAGAGCAAAGAAAAATTTTCGATGATAATAAATGGGAAATTTATGAGGCAGCTCCTTCCATCCATAATAGTCCACCACCTATGTGTTATTCATCAATCTGGTTATCAATGAACGTTTTGATAATAGATCCTAAAACTATATGTGTTGAGGCAACGGAAGAAAAAATGATTAAACAAATGGAAAGTTTTGGATTGGAGGTTATCCCAGTTCCTTTTAGAGATGTTTATGCGTTTGGTGGTAGTTTACATTGTGCCACTACTGATGTTTACAGAGAAGGTGAGTGTGAGGATTATTTTCCAAATCAATAATGGATAGTTTTAATCAAAATAATATTAAAGCCAATTTACATGATACAAACTTTTCTAGAATTGGTATAATTACATTATCAACTGATTTTACTATTGAGCAGGATTTTAGAAAAATTTGCCATAATTTACCAGTTGATCTGTTTTTTAATAGGATACCTTTTTTAAATCCTCTAACTCATGAAAATTATATGAGGATGGCTGATCATCTTACAGAAACAACAAACCAAATATTACCCAATGAAAAAATACAAGTTGTAGCGTATGGATGTACTTCGGGTACTATTGAAATTGGTGAAAAAAGAATAAGATCTGAAATTTTCAAAGCTAAACCTGATGCTTTAATTACGACACCTATTACAGCAGCTGTCAAAGCACTTAAATTGCTTAATCATAAAAAAATTGCTGTTCTTACACCTTATCCAAAAGATGTTAATACTAAAGTTTACCAATATTTAATTGATAGTGGATTTAAAATTAAATCATTTAGTTCGTTTAATTTAAATTATGATTCAGAAATTGCCAAAGTTACTCACGACAGTTTAATGCAAACAATTTCCTCAATTGATTTAACAGATGTTGATAGTATTTTTGTTTCTTGTACTGCTTTAAAAGTAATTGATATTATCGAAGAATTAGAGTCAAAATTAAGCACAGATATCATATCAAGTAATCAAGCTATTATTTGGGATTCATTAAGATTGTCTAATATTAATCAAAAAATTGATGGTTATGGCAACCTATTTAAATTACATTAAATAGGGATTAAATTGATTACACTTAAACAAATACAAGATGCACATAAGAAAATTTTACCTTATGTTAATTATACACCATTAATTAATTCTAATTTCTTATCAAAAAGTAATACAGTAAAACTAAAGTTAGAAAATTTTCAAATCACTGGTTCATTTAAGTTAAGAGGTGCCGTTAATAAGTTACTTTCTTTAAGTGAAGATGACAAGAACAAAGGAGTCATCGCAGTTTCTACAGGCAATCATGGCAAAGGCGTTGCTTATGCTTCAAAGGTATTGGGCATTCAATCAACAATATATATGTCTTCAATGGTTCCAGAATATAGAAAAGAGGCTATTGAAAAATTAGGAGCAAAAGTAGAAATTATTGGAAAGAATAGTGATGAAGCTGATTTACATGCTAAACAAATTGCGAAAGAAAAAAATATCCCATTAATTCATCCCTTTGATGATGAAGACATTATTATAGGCCAAGGTACAGTTGGGCTTGAAATGCTTACTGAATTTCCTGAAGTTGATACTGTAATTATACCAACATCTGGTGGCGGTCTTATATCTGGAATAGCACAAGCGATTAAACTCCAAAAACCTGACATAAAAATTATTGCCGTATCTATGGAAAGAGGTCCTTCAATGTATGAAAGTCTAAAAAAAGGCAGACCTGTAGATGTAGAGGAAACTGAGACTTTAGCTGATTGTCTAGGGGGTAGTATTGGCTTAGATAATAAATTTACATTTAATATTGTACAACAATACGTTGATGACTTTGTTTTAGTAAGTGAAGAAAAAATAGCTGAGGGAATAAGAATAAATTTTTTAGAACATAAAATTGTATCTGAAGGTGCTGCAGCAACAAGTGTAATGGTTGTTAAAGAAAAACTAACATCGCACTTAGGAAAAAATATAATCTGTTTAATTTGTGGTGGAAATATTGACTCGGAATTGTTTAACAAAGTTTTAAGTCATGCTCATCCTTAATAAAAATGATATTGTTCAACATGTAGATTTAAATAAAAATCTCATACCAATAATAGAGGAGGCTTTTATAAGTTTATCAAAAGGATTAGTAATGATGCCACCTATAATGAGAATTGATATTGAGAAATATCATGGCGAATCTGATGTTAAAGCTGCATACGTTGAGGGTCTTGATAGTTTTGCAATAAAAATCGCTTCAGGTTTTTTCGATAATCCAAAACTTGGTCTGCCAACTAGTAATGGACTGATGGTTTTATTAGATTCAAAGACTGGAGTTGTAAAATCTGTTCTATTGGATGAAGGCTATCTTACAGATACTAGAACAGCTATAGCAGGAGCAATAGCTACAAAATATTTATCAAATCAAAATGCTAATTCTGTGGGTATTGTTGGAGCTGGAATTCAAGCCAAATTACAACTTCAAGCAATAATGTTAGTTAGAAAAATAAAAAAAATAATAGTCTGGACAAGAGATGAGACAAAAGCAAAGCAATTTATCGAAGGTTTTAAAGATTTAGATTTAGATTTACATGTAGCTTCTTCTTGCAAGGAGTTGGCAAGCTTATCAGAAATAATTGTTACAACGACTCCTAGTAAAAAACCACTTTTGGAATTTGATTGGATAATTAAAGGAACTCACATAACAGCAATGGGATCAGATGCAGAACAAAAAAACGAATTAGATCCTCAGATGTTAAAACATTGCGATCAATATGTACCTGACAATCAATTACAAACAAGTGTTTTGGGTGAATTACATCATGCTTTAAAACAAAATATAATTTCTTCTAAAGAAAAATTTAATGAACTTGGCGATATTATTAACGATCCAAGCTTAGGAAGAAAAAATAAAGAAGATATAACAATATGTGATTTGACAGGAACTGGTGTACAAGATACTGCAATAGCAAGATTTGCTTATAATCTTTGTAAAAAAAATAATTTAGGCATCAATATTTAATTTATGAGTCAAGCAATAATAAAAAAAACGTCTGATTACTTCAAATCAAAAGGAGTTGTTTTGCCAAGTATAAGTGAACTTCAAGACCCTCAAATTATTAATGATGATATTAAAAATTCTCTAAAAATAATAAATAATAATGATATCAATCCTCTTAACCTCTTTAGAGTTCATTGGTTTAATAAAAGAGATCAATCAGGTTTTGGAAATGAGCCTGAATATATTGTGCTTCCAACAGAATTCACAGGTGTTAAGGCAAAGATAATTGTAAATATGGGACGATATTTTCCCTTAATAACAGCTCATAAAGTTTTGGCAGCTTATGGTTGTTTGCTTCCAAGAATATTAAATGGCACTTTTGATTATGAAAAACATAAAGCAGTTTGGCCTTCTACAGGAAATTATTGTAGGGGCGGAGTAGCAATATCTCGGATAATGGGTCTTAATAGTATTGCAATACTTCCTGAAGGAATGAGTAATGAGAGATTTGAATGGTTGAATAATTGGGTTGAAGATAAAAAAAATATCATAAAGACAAAAGGCACTGAAAGTAATGTTAAAGAAATTTACGATGCTTGTAATGAATTAAAAAAAGATAATCAAAATGATATTATAAATCAATTTGATGAGTATTATAATTACAGTATTCATCGTTCTATAACGGGTCCATCTTTTGAAAAATCATTTCTTAAAGTTAAAGGTAACAGTAATTTAACTCCTAGGTTTTACGTAAGTGCTTCAGGATCAAGTGGTACTCTAGCAGCAGGAGATTATCTTAAAGATAAATTACAGACGAAGATTGCAGTTGTTGAAGCTTTGGAGTGCCCAACTTTGCTTCATGGAGGTTATGGTGAACATAATATACAAGGAATTGGTGACAAACATGTCCCCCTTATTCATAATGTAATGAATACAGATTTTGTCGTAGATGTTTCTGATCAAGCTACCAATAATCTAAATATGATTTTTAATACTGAAATAGGAAAAAAGTTTTTAATTGATAAAAAAAATTTTGAGCCTGATTTTGTTTCACGACTTCCTGAATTTGGCTTTTCAGCAATAGCAAATATATTGGCATCAATAAAACTAGCGAAATATATGGATTTAAATAGTGATGACGCAATTATAACGGTCGCTACAGATGGTGCAGATTTATACATGTCAGAGTTGAGCAAGACCATTGATGATTTTAAAAATAATTTTGATGAAATAGTTTGTGCTGAACTATTTGGAAAACACTTATCAGGAATATCTACTGATAATATGCTAGAACTTTCTTACATGGATAAGAAAAGAATATTTAATTTAGGGTACTTTACTTGGGTAGAGCAACAAGGTGTAAGTCTTGAAGAATTTGAAAAAAGAAAAGATCAAAAATTTTGGAATTCACATTATGAATATATGCTTTCTCTAGACAATAAGATTAAAGAATTTAATAATATGTAGGTTATGAAAACTCAGTCATTACATAACCAATTAGTAGAATGGCGTCATGATCTTCATATGCACCCACAATTAAGTTTTGAAGAAGAGTATGCTGCAGCAAAAGTATCAACACTTCTAAAAGAGTTTGGAATAGAAGTTCATTCTGGTATCGCCAGAACTGGAGTAGTTGGAATTTTAAAAAAAGGAAATAGTTCAAAATCAATAGGTATAAGAGCTGACATGGATGCTCTTCCTATACATGAAACTAATAAGTTTAGTTATAAGTCCAAGTTTGATAACAGAATGCATGCATGTGGACATGACGGTCACACAACAATGTTATTAGGTGCAGCAAAATATTTATCAGAAAAAGGTAACTTTAATGGTTCGGTATATTTTATTTTTCAACCTGATGAAGAGAATACATTTGGTGCAAGAACAATGATTGATGAAGGATTGTTTGAGAAATTTAAGATTGATGAAGTTTACGCTATGCACAATATTCCTAACATGGAAATTGGAACATTTGGTACAAGAAATGGAGCTATTACAGCCAGCGAAAATTTATTTGAAATTGAAATAAAAACTAAAGGTGGGCACGCTGCATTACCTCATATGGGGGTAGATGCAATAACTGTTGGTTCTCAAATAGCTGTAGCACTTCAATCGATAGTGTCTAGGAAATTAAATCCAGCAGACAATGGTATAGTGTCTATTACTGAATTTATAACCGATGGTAAAAAAAATGTTCTGCCAGGTATGGTAAAAATGATTGGTGACGCGAGAGCTTTATCAAAAGAAACAAATGAAAAAATTGCTTCAAAAATGTTACAAATTGTCGAAGGGATTTGCAATGCACATGGTGTTAATGGTAGTGTTAAATATGAAACAGCCTGTCCTGTAACTTTTAATTCAAAAAATCAAACTGAGTCTGCAACAAAAGCTGCAGTTTCTTTACTTGGTAATGATAAATGTAATGGTAATATAGAACCACGTTTATTCTCAGAAGATTTTTCTGTTATGGCAAATGAAAAACCTGGCTGCTTTGTTTTAATGGGTAACGGAACATCAGAGCAGCATTCCAGACCTTTACATGCTGATAATTATGATTTTAATGACGAATTATTAGTCATAGGTTCTTCATATTGGACTGAATTGGTAGAACAACAATTAAAATAAATGTTTTCTGAAAACTTAAATAAACTAAAGAAAAAAATGTCTGAGAACAATATTGATCTCTCAATTATAACTGATGATGACTCGATATATTATTTCACAGGATACCATGACTTCCTTCATATGGATTTTTATCGACCAACATTATT
This sequence comes from uncultured Alphaproteobacteria bacterium, assembly GCA_902595805.1. Lineage (GTDB taxonomy): Bacteria > Pseudomonadota > Alphaproteobacteria > HIMB59 > CACPNW01. The sequence goes on from CACJRM010000015.1 coordinate 11,089, forward strand.
AGTTGTTTCAAATGATCATAAAACTTATTTAATTACACCTCTTCTTGATGTTTTATTAGTACCAGAATCTTGTCCTGTAGATATGGTTGAAACATGGAATGATGGTATTGGAAATGAATGGAGAGAATTATTACCTCAAATCATCAATCAGCATAAAAATATTTTTATTGAAAAATTTAAAATTAACCCAATGGTTAAGAGTTATTTAGACGAATTACTTAAAGACCATCCTGGGGATTTAACCAAATTAATAGATAACATAAGAATGATTAAATCTAATCATGAATTGAATATAGCTCGTCATGCCGGCGAAGTTGGTATGGCTATGATGGAGGCAGCAAAAAAAACAATTGGCCATAATGTTCCTGAGTATGAGGTTGCACTTGCACAATCACAAGCTGGAACAAGAAAAGCTGCAGATCTTTTAAAAGAATTTTATCCTGATAATATCAATATGTCTCCAAATATTCACTTTTTACCTGTTATGACATCGGGTCATGATTTACCTAAAACTCATCATCGTGCTTCAACCAAAATTATAAAAAAAGGTGATCCAGTATTCGTATGTTATTGTGGTTCTACAAATTTTCATAGGTTTAAATTAGGTTTTGACAGAATATTTTGGGTAGAAGAAATTCAATCCGATGAACAAATAAAAGCTTTTGAGACTGCGGTTAAATCTCAAAAAGCTGCTCTTGAAATTCTTGGCCCTGGAGTAACAGCTGAAGAAGTTCATGCTGCTTATGCAGATACTATACAGTCTGAGGGATACCCTTATCCTACATTTCGATGTGGAAGAGGTACAGGCTTTAGCTTTTTAGAGGAACCGCAATTAGTAGTTGGTAATAAAACAGTACTGGAGCCTGGAATGGTATTTGCCGTTGATGGTGGGGCAAGTGCAAATAATTTTAGATCACAAGTTGGTGATAGTTTTATTATAACAAAAGATGGATACGAACAAATTACACATCATTCTAAAAATATTGATGACCTAATAATTCCACATGGATGAAATCACAGTATTTAACACACATTGCTGTGGTGAAATTGGGGATGTCGTAACTGGAATTAAAGGCTTGAAGTTTAATTCACCTGAGGAAGCTTCTAAAAAACTTTTTTTAGATAAAAAATGGAGAAATTTTTTTTTAAATGAACCTCGGGGAGGGGTCTTTAAACATTGTAATATTATTTTAGAACCTTCAAATAAAAAAGCAGATGCTGGATTTGTAATCATGGAACCAGAAGATAATCCTCCAATGAGCGGATCAAATGCAATTTGTGTAACGACAGTCTTATTAGAAAAAAATATTGTTCAAATGAAATATCCTAAAACCATGCTTACACTTGAAGCTCCTGGTGGTTTAATAAAAGTTGTTGCTGATTGTGAAAATAAGAAAGTTAAAAGTGTCACTTTAACTAATCTTGCCTGCTTTGCAGATAAAATAGATGTAGATTTAAAGACTAAAAATTATGGTACAATTAAAGTAAGTACTGCTTTTGGAGGTGACAGTTTTTTAATTTGTAATGCTAGTGAATTTAATCTTAAAATTGAACCAAAGAATGCAAATAAATTTGTAAATGTTGCAAAAGAATTATTAAAAGAAGCAAACGCATCTATAGGATTTGAGCATCCTACTATTAAAGGATTAGACTATCTTTCCTTTTGCCAATTTATTGAACCCTTAAAAAAAAATAATCAATCATTACTTACAGGATTAAATACAGTTGTTATACGACCTGGGAAACTTGATCGTTCACCTTGCGGTACAGGCACTTCAGCAAGATTAGCAGTAATGAAAGAAAAAAATGAAATACAAATAAATGAAGAATTTATATCAAAATCTATTATAGGATCTTCATTTAAAGCAAGTATTGAAAAGGAAATTAAAATTAATAACAAAAATTGTATTATTCCAAAAATAACAGGTAGTGCATTTATTACTGGAAAACAAAGTTTATATATAGATAAGGATGATCCTTTTCCAGAAGGTTATAGATTAAATGACACATGGCCAGATTCATTAAGTTAACTGTGATTAAATAACACTAGCATGGCGAGTTAATTCATTTTACTTTCATCAACTATTCTAATAATTAATAAAACAAATGACAAAATTTAATGCCTGGAATGTAATTAAAAACGGTTTAAATGGTCAGTCTTATTGGACTAGACAATGGCGTGATCCAGAACCAAAAAGTAGTTATGACGTTGTAATAATTGGGGGAGGTTTGCACGGTCTTGCCACAGCATATTATTTAGCAAAGAATCATAATATAAAAAATGTAGCTGTCTTAGAAAAAGGCTGGATTGGTGGAGGAAACGCTGGACGTAATACAACTATTGTAAGATCAAATTATATGATGCCAGGTAACCACGAATTTTATGAACATTCTTTAAAGTTATGGGAAAATTTAAGTCACGAATTAAATTATAATGTAATGTTTAGCCAACGAGCTCATGTCTCATTATTTCATAGCCCTGGTGCTAAAGATTCAGTTTCACGGATTTATAATATTATGCGACTCCACGGAACTGATGCAGAACTTTGGGATTTAAAAACTTTAAAGAAAAAAATTCCGCATTTAAATTATCATAATTCTAGATTTCCAATACTTGGAGCTGCAGTTCAAAAAAGAGCAGGCAATGCAAGACACGATGCAGTTGCATGGGGTTATGCAAGGGCTGCAGATACATTAGGTGTAGACATTCTGCAAAATTGTGAAGTTACAGGTTTTACAAGAAATAATGGAAATATTGAAAGTATTCAAACTTCAAGAGGAATTATAAAAGGAAAGAAAATAGGATTTGCTGTTGCAGGCAATACTTCAGTATTATGGCAAATGGCAGAATTAGGCAACCTGCCAATTGAATCCCATAAACTACAAGCATTTGTATCTGAGGCTGTTAAGCCACTTCTAGATCAGGTTGTTGTTTACGGTGTAGGTGGTGCACATTTCTATATATCGCAGTCAGATAAAGGAAGTATGGTATTTGGTGGTGATCTTGACTGGTATAAATCATATGCTCAAAGAGGAAATCTTCCTATGGTTCAAGATGTTGCCGAAGCGGCCATGGCAATATTTCCTTCACTTGGAAGAATAAGATTACTTCGTCATTGGGCAGGTGTTATGGACATGACAATGGACGGATCATTTTTTATTTGTAAAACACCGATATCTAATCTCTATTTAAATGCTGGTTGGAACTATGGCGGTTTTAAAGCAAGTCCAGCATCAGGTTGGTATTTTGCCGACTTAATTGCAAATGAAAGCCCGCATAACTACGTGCAAAATCATAATTTAGAAAGATTTGAAAAAGGTATCAATATAGATGAACGTGGTGCAGGACCTGATCCGAAATTGCACGGCTAAATGATTAGAATTAATTGTCCTTATTGTGGTGAAAGAGATCATAGTGAATTTAGTTATGGAGGAGATGCAACAATCAATTATCCTTCGTTAGATGCATCAGAGAAAGAATGGACTGAAGCTATATTTTTCAGAAAAAATATAAAAGGTTTTCAATTTGAAACATGGCATCATTCTAATGGATGTAGAATGTGGTTGGTAGTTGAACGTTCTACTGTCACTCATGAAATAAAAAGTGTCAAACCATGCCATCCGGATTTACAAAAGGTTGTAGAAAATAATAAATGAAGACAAGAAGAATAGATAACTATGGAAAAATTAATAGAGATAAAATTTTATCCTTTAGGTGGGATAAAAAAGATTACAAAGGTTTTGAAGGAGATACTCTAGCATCAGCATTACTTGCAAATAATATTGGTATAGTTGGTAGAAGTTTTAAATATCATAGACCAAGGGGAATATTTTCTAGTGGAGTCGAGGAATCCGGCGCTTTAGTTACTATTGGTTCAAAAGATAGAAGAGATCCAAATGTAAGAGCAACAACGCAAGAATTATATAATGGTTTGGAAGCTAGTGGTCAAAATGCATTTCCGAATGTAAATTTTGATCTAGCTGGAATAAATAATTACTTAGGTAGGTTTTTTGCAGCTGGTTTTTATTATAAAACTTTTATGGGAATACCTCCACTTGAATGGGGTAGAGGAACAGCCATATGGATGTTTTTTGAAAAGTTTATTAGAAAAGCTGCGGGAATGGGAATTGCTTCTGGGTTACCTGATCCAGATACTTATGAGCATGCTCATGATTTTTGTGATTTAATTGTTGTAGGATCTGGACCTGCTGGTGTTGCAGCTGCAATAGAGGCAGCAGAAAAAAAATTAGATGTTATTTTAGTTGAGCAAGATAGTCTTATTGGAGGAAATCAACTTGCAGAAAATGATTTTGATAACTCACAAATTAAAAATCAACTTGAAAATCTAGGCATAAAAATAATGACTAGAACTACTGCATTCGGATTATATGATAATTGTGTTGTTGGTTTATTAGAGAGAGTAACAGACCATATATCAGCACCAAATGTAAACATTCCACGCCAAAGATTTTGGACCATTAGAGCAAAGCATATAATTGTTGGTGCTGGAGCAATTGAAAGACACATTGCATTTAATAATAATGATATTCCTGGTGTAATGACCGTAAATGCATCAAAGCATTATTTGAATAGATATGGTGTACTCACCGGAAAAAGAATTGTGATAGGTACAAATAATGATTCTGTTTATGAAACAGCACATCAATTATCAGAAGCGGGGGCCAATGTAACTGTTCTTGATTCACGAACTAATTTTGAAATTGAGACAAATAAAAGTTTTGAAATTAGAAAAGGGTATGTACCTTATAATATTAATGGTTCAAAAAAAATTGATAGTTTAGATATATCAAAAAGTGAAACTATTAATAAATCTGAAACTATAAATTGTGATCAGGTTCTATTATCAGGTGGCTGGTCACCTGCTGTACATTTGTTATCTCACAGAGGCGTAAAGCCTAAATGGGATTATAACAATGCTTGTTTTTTACCAAGTGACACAAAAGAAAATATTACAATGGTAGGTTCTTCTAGAGGTTTATGGAATAAAAATGATTGTATTGCTTCTGGGATAGCAGGAACTACTGATGCGTTAAACCGTTTAGGTATTTCTAAAACAAATTATTTTTTCCCAAAACCTGGTGGATGGAAAAATCCCATACAATCACTTTATGAAGTAAAATATAAAAAATCTAGATCAAAAAGTTTTGTAGATTATCAACATGATGTAACAACAGATGACGTAAGACTCGCACATCGTGAAGGTTTCATTTCGGTAGAACATCTTAAAAGATACACAACTTTAGGTATGGCAAACGATCAGGGAAAAATGGGAAATATCATTGGATTGTCTTTAATGGCTGAACTTTTAAATAAAGAAATTCCAGAAGTTGGAACTACTGTTTTTAGACCTCCTTATACTCCTGTATCTATAGGTGCCTTAAGCGGAAGAAATGTTGGAAAACATTTTAGGCCGTTAAGAGTAACGCCAATGCATCAATGGAATATTGATCATGGTGCAAAAATGATTGAAGTTGGATTGTATCAAAGACCTTGGTATTATCCCAAAGAAAATGAGACTTTAAGTGACTCTTATATAAGAGAAGCATCAACAGTAAGAAAAACAGTTGGAATTTGTGATGTAACATCATTAGGCAAAATAGCTATTCAAGGACCAGACTCTACCGAATTTTTAAATAGAATTTATTCGAATGGTTTTTCAAAACTACAAGTTGGAAAAGCTAGATACGGTATCATGTTGCGTGATGACGGTATTGTAATGGATGATGGCACATCTTGGAGATTAGCAGAAAATGAATATTTTATGACGACGTCTACAGGTGAAGCTGCAAAAGTGATGTCATGGTTAGAAGAATTACTTCAAACTAGATGGACAGATCTTAATGTTAATGTGACTAGTGTTTCTGAACAATGGGCAGGCGTATCAGTTGCAGGACCTAAATCTAGAGAAGTTCTCAATAATTGTGTCAATGATTCTTTGGTTATAACTAATAATAACTTACCTTTTATGGGTGTTACTTCAACATTTCTTAAAGGTAATATTCCTTGTAGAATTGCAAGAATTAGTTTTTCAGGTGAATTAGCTTTTGAAGTTTATGTCAAATCAGATTTTGCTAATACAATGATGGACCTACTTTGGGAAAATGCAAAAAAATATGATGGATGTTTATATGGATTAGAAGCTTTAGGCGCACTTAGAGTTGAAAAAGGTCATGTAACAGCCGCTGAGCTTGATGGAAGGGTAACAATTGATGATGCAGGTTTAAGTAAAATGGCTTCTACAAAAAAATCATATATTGGAAGCGCAATGAGAAAACGAGGAGTATTAAAAAATAATGATCGAGAAATTCTAGTAGGTTTTTTTCCTACAAACTTAAAGGAAACTTTTAATGCTGGAACTATTGTCTGTGAAAAAAATAATATTAAAGGACAGGGTATCGGAAGAATTACTTCAGTTACTTATTCTCCTGAACTTGGACATTGGATTGGATTAGGTTTTGTCAAGGGTGGTTTAGATAAATGGAAAGATACCAATTTAGTTGGAGCAGATCCTGTAAGAAATAAACAAATGAATTTAAAAGTTGTTTCACCACATATGATTGATCCTAAAGGAGAACGAATGTATGCAT
>CACJRM010000016.1 GCA_902595805.1 uncultured Alphaproteobacteria bacterium
GCGCAAGAAAAGAATATTGATCAAGACTCAGTTTTTTCTGCAATGGAGCAAGCATTAGAGAAAGCTGCAAGAGTAAAATATGGCCAAGAGATTGATATAAGAATATCGATTGATAGAAGCACAGGGGATATTAAACTTAATTCTTATTTGGAAGTTGTGGCAGATATTGAAGAAGAGTTTCAATCCAGGCAAATTCTTTTAGAAGATGCAAAAAAAACAAATCCAGATATCGGTTTAGGAGAGTATGTCACTAAAGAACTTCCACCTATTGAATTAGGAAGAGTTGCAGCACAAAATGCTAAAGGAGTAATAATTCAAAAAGTAAGAGAAGCTGATAAATCTAATCAATATGAAGAATATAAAGATAAGGTTGGTGAAATAGCAGTTGGTATAGTTAAAAGAACTGAATTTGGAAATTTAATAATAGATTTGGGTAAGAGTGAAGCCATAATTAAAAGAGAAGAACTTATTCCAAGAGAAACATTTAAGAATGGAGACAGGGTTAGAGCTTATATTTACGAAGTAAAGAACGATGTAAAAGGCTACCAAGTTTTCTTATCAAGAACACATCCTCAATTTTTATCAAAATTATTTTTTCAAGAAGTACCAGAAATATACGAAGGAGTTATTACTGTTAAAAGTGTTGCAAGAGATCCTGGATCAAGAGCTAAGATTAGCGTTTTCACAGAAGACTCTACTATAGATCCAGTTGGAGCTTGTGTAGGTATGAGAGGCTCAAGAGTACAAGCTGTTGTAAACGAATTGCAAGGAGAGAAAATAGATATTGTTACATGGTCTGATAATCAAGCTACTTTTTTAGCTAATGCCCTTGCTCCTGCAGAAGTTAGTAAGATTTTTTTGTATGAAGAAAAAAATAAAGTTGAAGTTGTAATACCTGATGATCAATTAAGTTTAGCAATTGGAAGAAAAGGTCAAAATGTAAAATTGGCTTCTAACTTAACTAGCCTAGAAATAGATATTTTAACTGAAGATGAAGAATCTGAAAGAAGACAACAAGAATTTAAAGAAAAAAGTATTTTATTAGCCGAGACACTTGATGTTGAAGACGTTATTGCTCAACTACTAGTTACTGATGGTTATACTACAGTTGAATCTATAGCTACTGAAACGTTAGATAATTTAGAAAAAATTGAAGGTTTTGATACTACTTTAGCCCAGGAAATAATAGATAGATCTAAAAACTTTGTTAAGGAAAAAGAAGAGTCGGATAAAAAACTCATAGATGAAAATATTAGTGATGAAAAATTAAAAAATTTGCAGGGTATGAATAACAGTATTTTAGCAAAATTAGCAAAATCAAATATTCTCAATGTTAATGATTTTGCTGATTTAGCTACATTCGAACTTATAGACAAAGAAGAGGGTATCTTAAGAGAATTAGATCTTGATGAAGAAATAGCTAACAATATGATAATGGAAGCAAGAAGTTTCTGGTCTGAAGAACAAAATAAGGATTAAAATTGGATAAGGATAAAGGTAATAAAAAAAAGCCATTAAAACTATCTTCATCAGGAAGACTTCAAATAAGAAAAAATCTTGGTCCAGCAGGTGATAAAGCGAGAACTAGCGGTAGCAAAAAAACAATACAAATTGTTTTTAAAAATAAAAATAATCAACAGAAAAGTTCATCTACAACCCAATCTAATTTCAGAGGATCATCTAGCCTAAGAACACCTAGGCCAGGAATTAATTCATCACCACAACCAAACTTCTCCTCACCTAATAAAACTAGAAACTTTGATAATAAAAATAAAAAAACTGTAGATAAAAAAACCCAACAAAAAAAATCAACTCTTAGACCAATTGAGGGTGATTTTAGTAAATCTGATGCTAAAAAAATACTAGAACAAGAAGAACAAGAATTTGATAAATTTCCAAGTTTAGCTAAAATAAAAAGAGCCAGAGAAAAAGAAAGACTAAAATCAGCAACTGACGAAGAGGATGCTAAAATCTCTAGAGAAGTTTCTATTCCTGATTTTATTACTGTTCAAGATTTAGCTAACAGAATGGCTGAGAAAACAGCAGATGTAGTTAAAGTCCTAATGAAAATGGGTGTTATGGCAAATGCTACTCAATCATTAGAGTCTGATACAGCTCAACTAGTTGCAGAAGAATTGGGCCACAAAGTTACAGTAGTTAAAGATGATGATGTTTTGAATGACATTAAAGATTTTGAAGATCCAGATGGAAGTCTTATTCAAAGAGCGCCTGTAGTAACGATCATGGGTCATGTTGACCATGGTAAAACTTCTTTACTTGATGCATTTAGACAAAGTAATGTAGTCTCTGGTGAAGCAGGAGGTATTACACAGCATATTGGTGCTTATCAAACAAACAATAATAACAAAAAAATTACATTTATTGATACTCCTGGTCACGCTGCTTTCTCAAATATGAGAGCTAGAGGTTCTAAAACAACTGATATAATTATACTAGTTGTGGCTGCAGATGATGGAATTAAACCTCAGACAATTGAATCAATTGCCCACGCAAAAAATGCAGAGGTTCCAATAATAGTTGCTATTAATAAAATTGATCTTCCTGGAGCTGATCCTGATAAAGTTAGAAATGAACTACTTAGCCATGAAGTAATTGTTGAAAAATTAAGTGGCGATGTTTTAGATATAGAAGTATCGGCGACTAAAGGAACAAATTTAGATAAATTAGAAGAAGCTATTCATTTACAAGCAGACCTTCTTAATCTGAGGGCTAATCCTGATAGAAAAGCTAGAGGATCTGTAATTGAATCTAAACTTGAAAAGGGTAGAGGTTCAGTTGCAACAATTTTAGTGCAAAAAGGAACATTAAAAGTAAGTGACATATTTGTATCTGGATCTGAGTGGGGTAAGGTCAAAGCTTTAATTGATGATAAGGGTAAAAATATAAAACAAGCTGAACCATCTGTTCCAGTTGAAGTTTTAGGATTTGACTCCAACCCTTTAGCTGGTGACGATTTTATTGTGGTTGAAAGTGAGGGTATTGCTAGAAAAATTGCAGAATTCAGAGCAAGTAAACTTCAAATTCAAAAAAATACAGTTGCAAAATCTAATGTTGAAGAAATGTTTGCTCAAATTAACAAAGGTGAAGCAACAAGTCTTCCAGTAGTGATTAAAACAGATGTTCAAGGCTCAGCAGAAGCAATTGAAAATTCAATAACTAAACTCTCAACTGATGAGGTTAAGGTTAATGTTATTTACAAAGGTGTAGGTGCAATTACTGAGAGTGATGTTACATTAGCTAGCTCTGGAAGAGGTTTTATTGTTGGTTTTAATGTTAGAGCACTACCACATGCAAGATACATAGCTAAAAGAGATGGTGTAGATATAAAATATTATTCAATTATTTACGAGCTTATCGATGATGTAAAAAATCTTTTAACTGGTTTATTAAAGCCTGATATTTCTGAAAAGATAACAGGTAATGTAGAGATAAGAGAGGTGTTTAATATTTCCAAAGTTGGAAATATTGCAGGTTGTATGGTTAAAGATGGTCTTATTTCAAGAAAATCACAGATTAGAATTCTTAGAGACAATATCGTAATTCATAAAGGACAAATAAGTAGTCTAAAAAGATTTAAAGAAGAAGTATCTGAGGTTAAGTCAGGTTTTGAGTGTGGCGTAATGTTAGATAACTATAGTGATATAAAAGTAGGTGATATTATTGAAACATTTGAAGAAGTTTCTACAAGTAGAAAGTTATAATGTTTTTTTACAATGGATACGCAAAGGCAAATTAGATTTGGTGAACTGATAAGATCATTATTAAGTGATTGTTTACTAAAAGAAGACTTTTTTGATGAAAATATTAATTCTGCATCTATTACAATATCATTCGTTAGAATGTCTAAGGATTTAAAAATTGCAAATGTATACTTCATGCCTCTAGGTGGTAAAGACAAATCAGAAATTTTAGATATTTTGAAAGATAGAAAATATATTTTTCAAAAATTTTTATCAAAAGCAAAAATTTATTCTAAATTTACACCCAAGCTTTGTTTTTATTTAGATGATACATTTGACGAGGCAGAAAAAATTGAAAATCTATTATTAAACAAAAATGTACTTAGAGATATTAAGTAATGATTTCAAAACAAGGTTGGATAAATTTATATAAACCTAAAAATATTACATCTTTTAAAGCAATTAATTCTATTAAAAAAAAATTTTCAATAAATAAAATTGGTCATGCGGGTACTTTAGATCCTATGGCAGAAGGTGTATTGCCAATTGCTATAGGAAAAGCAACAAAACTAATTCCATATATTAGTAATATGAATAAAGAATATGAATTTTCAGTAACTTGGGGAACTCAAACAACAACAGATGATGCTGAGGGTAAAATTTTATTTGAATCAAATTACCTACCTAAAAGAAAAGAAATAGAAAAAAAAATTATTAAGTATAGTGGTTATATAAATCAAATACCTCCAAAGGTTTCGGCAGTTAAAATTAATGGAAAAAGAGCTTATAAATTATTTAGAGAAAATAAAAAATTTACGATTCAACCAAAAAAAGTTTTTATCGACGATTTGTGTATTACTGACCATAGCATAAACAAAACGTCATTTAAAATTTTATGCGGGCAGGGTTTTTATGTCAGAAGTCTAGCTCGTGATTTAGCTATAGATCTCAAAACATACGGTCACATTTCTTCATTGAAAAGGTCAAAAGTAGGGAAATTTAGTGAAAAAACTTCGATTTTACTGGACGATCTATTAAAAATAGGACAAATGCACGGAGAAATTAATTGTATCTCTACTACAATTTCTATGCTGGACGACATCTTGGCTTATGAAATTGAAGAAAAATTAGATATTGAAAATTTATCTTTTGGGAGATCTATTAAAATTGATGAAAATAAAATTATAAATACTTCGTCAATCAGCTTAGATAAAAAAAATATTTTTTTGTTTAAGAAAGGAGACATTGTCTCAATAGGCAAATTAGATGGTAATTTGTTTAAACCAAATAAAATCTTAATATAGGAGAAACGATGTCGATAACTAAAGAAAATAAAAAAAATCTTATTAATGAATATTCAAAAAATGAAAAAGATACTGGATCAGCTGGTGTTCAAATAGCAGTTTTAACAGAAAGAATAAAAAATTTAACTGAACATTTTAAGACTCATAATAAAGATAATCATTCAAAAAGAGGTTTAGTATCATTAGTTAATAAAAGAAAAAAATTATTAAACTACTTATCTAAAAAAAATAAATCTGAATATTCAGATTTAATTAAAAAATTAAATATTAGAGGTTAAAAAAGAGGATAAATAAAAATTATGTTCGATGTGAAAAATGTAGAAATTGATTGGGCTGGACGAAAACTTAAACTAGAAACAGGAAAAATAGCAAGACAAGCTGACTCAACAGTTATAGCCACTTATGGTGGTACGACAGTTATGTGTAATGTTGTTGCAGCAAAAGAAGCAAATCCAGATATGGATTTTTTCCCCTTAACAGTTAATTATCAAGAAAAATATTATTCTGTGGGAAAAATACCTGGTGGTTTTTTTAAAAGAGAAGCTAGACCAACTGAGAAAGAAACATTAGTTTCTCGATTGATTGATAGACCAGTTAGACCTCTATTTCATAAAGATTTTAAAAATGAGACTCAAGTTACTTGTACTGTATTATCACATGATCAAGAAAATGACTCAGATGTTGTAGCAATGGTAGCAGCAAGTGCAGCATTAACTTTATCTGGTCTGCCATTTTTAGGCCCACTCGGAGCAATTAAGATCGGTTTAATAGACGATGAGTTTGTCGTTAACCCGAGTAAGAGTCAATTATCAAATTCTAAACTAGAATTAGTATTGGCAGGGACTAAGGAAGGTGTACTAATGATCGAATCTGAAGCTCACGAGCTTTCAGAAAAACAAATGCTAGATGCAGTAGTTCTCGGTCAAGAAAATTATAAAACAGTCATAAAAGCAATAATTTCTTTAGCTAAAAAAGCTGCAAAAGAACCTTGGGATCTTAAAGAAAAAGATGAAGAAATTAAAAGTTTACCATCTAAAATAAACGAAGACTTTGGTAAAGAGTTTATAGATGCCTATAAAATAACTGAAAAACAAAAAAGATCAGAAAAATTATCTTTGCTAAGAAACGAAATTTCTGAAAAATTTGTAAGTGATACACTCTCACCAGTATTAGTTTCAGATGCAATAAAAAATGTAGAAAAAGATATAGTTAGAGGAGAATTAATTAATACTGGTAATAGAATTGATGGAAGAGATACAAAAACAGTCCGTCCAATTGTGTGTGAAACTGGAGTTTTAGAAAGAACTCACGGATCTGCATTATTTACAAGAGGAGAAACACAAGCTCTTGTAGTTTCAACTTTAGGAACTGGACAAGACGAGCAAAGAATAGATGCGATTGATGGTGAATATACTGAGAATTTTATGTTGCACTATAATTTTCCACCTTACTCTGTTGGAGAAGTTGGAAGAATGGGTTCTACCAGTAGAAGAGAAATAGGACATGGAAAATTAGCCTGGAGAGCTATTCACCCAATGTTACCTTCAAAAGAAAAGTTTCCATACACTTATAGAGTTGTATCCGAAATTACAGAATCTAATGGATCTAGTTCTATGGCAACTGTTTGTGGTACCTCAATGTCTTTAATGGATGCAGGAGTGCCTTTAGAAAGACCAGTAGCAGGTATCGCGATGGGCTTAATTAAAGAGAATGATAAATATGTGATATTATCAGACATACTTGGTGATGAAGATCATCTTGGTGATATGGATTTTAAAGTTGCAGGAACTTCTGAAGGAATAACTTCATTACAAATGGACATTAAAATAACTAGTATCACAGCTGAAATTATGGAAGAAGCATTAGCGCAAGCTAAAGATGGACGCTTCCATATACTTAGTGAAATGGCTAAAGCAATTGATAAACCTAATCAATCGATTTCTCAATACGCGCCAACAATAACTAATCTACAAATAAACAAAGATAAAATTAGAGAAGTTATTGGTAAAGGAGGAGCAGTTATTAGAGAAATATCTGAAACAACTGGAGCAAAAATTGAAATTAATGATGAAGGTTTAGTGAGCATTGCAGCTGTAGATCAAAAATCTGGAAATGATGCATTAGAATGGATCAAAGGTATTGTCGAAGAGCCAGAGATTGGTAAAATTTATGATGGTAAAGTTATAAAGATAATGGACTTTGGTGCTTTTGTTAATTTCATGGGATCTACAGATGGTCTTGTTCATATTAGTCAATTAAAAAATGAAAGAGTAGAGAAAGTTGAAGATGTTATTAGTGAAGGAGATATCGTTAAAGTCAAAGTACTTGATATCGACTCAAGAGGAAAAATAAAACTTTCTATGAAAGCAGTTGACGCAGAAGAAAACGCTTAAATTACCTAAATTAATCGGGCACAGAGGTGTAAAAGATCTGTGTCCAGAAAACACTTTAGAATCTATCTCAAAGGCATTTGATTTAGGTTTAAGTTTTGTAGAAATAGATGTTAAGATTTCTAAAGACAGAGTTCCAATTTTATTACATGATCACACACTTGATAGAACTACTAATGGAAGTGGACTTGCAATTGATTATGATTATGAGAGCATAAAAAAACTTGATGCAGGAAAATTTTTTTATAAAGAAAATACAAATATTTTTGTTCCAAAGTTAGAAGATATTCTTAGTTTGTGTACTAATTACAATGGCAATTTAAATATCGAATTAAAACCCAATAAAAAGTTTGAAAAAGAAAATGTTTATCAAATATATAAAATTATAAAAAATATTAATCAAATAGATATTTTTTTCTCCTCATTTGATATGATTTCTATTTTAGAAATTTCAAAACTTTACCCTCAATCTATACGTAGTTTTCTATTAGATGATTTTAAAGAATATAATATTGATGATTTGATTAGTATATCAATTAATTATGATTTAAAAATTTGTGGATTAAATATAAATCTTGTTAATGCTGATATTATAAAAAAAATAAAAGAATCCAATATGGCAATAACTGTTTATTCAGATAAAAATATAAATTTATCTAGTGCTAATGATATTTTCTCTATAGGCGTTGATAGTATTTTTGTTGATAATCCTTTAGATTTATTGGGAAAATTTTAGAACTTATTGGGCATTCCAATAATATTGTAACCACAGTCAACATAATGCACTTCACCAGTAACAGCAGAAGATAAATCACTAACAAAGTATAAAGCAGATTTACCAATTTCATCTAGTTGTGCATTTCGTTTTAATGCTGAATGTTGTTCTGTAAATTTAAACACCTCCCTAGCATTATTTATAGCTGCACCAGCAATAGTTCTCATTGGTCCTGCTGATATTGCATTAACACGAATATTTTTTGTGCCTAAATCTACACTTAAATATTTTACACTTGTTTCTAAAGCAGCTTTTGCAATTCCCATTAAATTGTAATTTGGTATCACTTTATTTGAACCGTAAAAAGTAAGGGTGAGAATACTTCCTCCATCATTCATTATAGGTTCAAAACTTCTTGCAAGACTAGTTAACGAAAAACATGAAATTTCCAAACAATTAATAAAATTATCCTTGGTTGTATCAACATATCTACCATTTAACTCTGACTTATCTGCAAATGCAACAGCATGAATTATAAAATCAATTGTGCCCCATTCTTTTTTTATAATTTCTACAGATCTATTTATTGAGTCATCATTATTAAAGTCACACTCTATTAATATTTTTGAATTAATTTCTTCAGAAAGTGGTTTCACTCTCTTTAATAATATTTCGTTTTGATAACCAATGGCTATTTCAGCACCATTTTCAGCTAGTTGTTTTGCTATTCCCCATGCAATTGAATGATTATTTGCAATACCAAATACTAAACCTTTTTTATTTTTAAGCATGATATTTTGAAAATACTAATGTTGCATTTGTACCGCCAAAACCAAAACTATTCGACATCACATGCTCTATTTCAACATCATTTTCCGTTTTTAAAAGAATATTACAATCTTTGGCACTATCATCAAGATTTTCAATATTAGCAGAACCACTAATAAAATTATTTTTCATCATCAATAAACTATAAATTGCTTCATGCACACCAGTTGCTCCTAAAGAATGACCAGTCAAAGATTTTGTTGAGCTCATTTTAGGAATTTTTGAGCCAAAAACATTTTTGATTGCTTCCAATTCTTTTACATCTCCTATTGGAGTGCTTGTTCCATGTGTATTTATATAATCAATTTTACCATCAATATTTTTTAATGCTTGCTTCATGCATCTTTCTGCTCCCTCTCCAGAAGGCTGTACCATATCGTATCCATCTGAGGTTGCTCCATATCCTGTTATTTCACCATATATTTTTGCACCTCTAGCTTTTGCATGCTCTAATTCTTCAAGTACTAAAGTTCCACCCCCTCCAGCTATTACAAAACCATCTCTATCTGCATCATATGCCCTTGAAGATTTGTTTGGAGTAGAATTATATTTTGATGACAAAGCACCCATTGCATCAAATAAAATTGATAAAGTCCAATGGAGCTCTTCACCTCCTCCAGCAAAAACAATGTTTTGTTTTCCCATTTGAATTAGTTCGTACGCATTACCAATACAATGTGAACTTGTAGAACATGCTGAAGTAATTGAATAGTTAACTCCTTTAATTTTAAAAGGAGTTGCAAGAGTTGCAGAATTTGTACTAGACATTGCTCTAGGTACCATAAATGGCCCAATTTTTTTTGAACCCGAATTCTTTCCAATTTCAGAAGACTTAAATAAATTTTGTGTAGATGGACCGCCAGAACCAACAATTATACCAGTCATTTCATTTGAAATATCACTATCCTCTAGTCCTGAGTCATCTATAGCATCTTTCATCGCAATATAGTTGTAGGCAGCTCCATCACCCATAAACCTTAGCAATCTTCTATCAATTTCGTTACTTATATCTATATTTGGTTTACCGTGAACAAGACTTCTAAAAGAAAATTCCTCATACTCTTCAGCACTTGTTATTCCAGATTTCAAATTTTTGAGACTGTCTATAACATCTGATTGATTATTACCAATACATGATACTATACCTAAACCTGTTACTACTACTCTATTCATTACTTATTTCTCAGGTGAAAATAAACCGACTTTCATATCTTTAGCTTCATAAATTGTTTCACCGTCAGCTTTTAAAATACCATCTCCAACTCCTAAAATCAATTTTCTTAGTATAAGTCTTTTAAGAGATATATGGTAAGTTACTTTTTTTACTTTTTGTAATACCTGACCAGTAAATTTAACTTCACCAACTCCTAAAGCTCTACCCTTTCCTGGTTGGCCAAGCCATCCTAAATAAAAACCAAGTAATTGCCACATAGCATCTAAACCTAAACAACCTGGCATTACTGGATCATCTTTAAAATGACATTCAAAAAACCATAAGTCTTCTTTAATATCTAATTCTGCAATAACCTCACCTTTAGAGAATTCTCCGCCAGTCTCATTTATTGAAGTAATTCTATCAAACATTAACATTGGAGGCATTGGAAGTTGAGCATTACCTTTTCCAAAAAGAACACCTTTTGCACAATCAATCAATTGATCGTAGGTAAATGAATTTTGTTTCATAATTTTAATTAAACTTTTTTTATGTATTTATCAATTAACTTAAACTGATTTTAAATAACAATCATGTTTACTTTTAATAACAATATTATCAATGCTTAATTTTTTTCCATCAGAAATTGTCATTATATTAGTTTCATCCTTTAAATTTAAATAGAAATTAATTATTTTTTGAGCAGTAATCAAACCTGCTAACCCTGCAGAAATACCTGAAATACCTACTACATCACATCTGGGAAGATCAACATCATCTTTGTTAGGAAAGATACAATTTAAACATAGATGATTATTTTTATTTGAATTATCGAAAAGAATTATTTGTAAATCGTGTCTTAATGCAGAGGAATATAAAAAATTGATTGAGTGTTTAAGACAATATTCATTTAACAATCTAGAACTTACCCAATCATCAGTTGCATCAACAATTATAGAACATTCTTTTAAAGAATTTAAATTTAAAGAATTAATATTTTCATCAATAGTATGAATTTTACATTCAGTATTGATTAATTGTAATTTATTTTTAGCTACATCAACCTTTTTTTTTCCAATATCATTTAAATTAAATAAAATTTGTCTATTAAGATTACTTCTTTCAACAATGTCTCCATCTACTATTAATAATTCTTTTATTCCAGAGTTGACTAAATATTGACTTAAAGGACATCCTATACCTCCCATACCCACAATACCAATTTTTATATTTGATAATTTTTTTAGGTTTTCTTCAGAAAATTCTTTTAAAATAAATAATCTACTGAAAATTTTATATTCTTCCTCAGAGTAATTATTCATAATTCTATATAGAATTATAAATTTGTTTTATAATTTGCTTTGCACAATTTACCTTTGTCATTTTCTTAAATTTTTTTATCTGCTTTTTTGTAATTATTGATATCCGATTATAATCTGAACCAAAAACTTTATTTTTAATATCAATTTTATTGTAAACCATCATATCACATTTTTTATCAACTAATTTTTTTTTGGCATTATCAATGCCTCCTGTTTCTGCAGCAAAACCAACTAAAAATTTAGGCCTTTGAGTTTTGCTTTTTCCAATTTTTTCTAAAATATCAATATTCTTATAAAGACTAATATTTAATTTTTCATTTTTTTTAATCTTGGATTTATTTATATTTTTATTTTTGAAATCAGATACTGCAGCAGTAAAAATTCCTATATCAATTCTAGAAATTTTTCTAATTTTTTGATACATTTCGTTTGCTGATTTTATTTGAATAAATTTTAAATTTGGTGGAGGATCTAAATTTGTTGGTCCAGATATCAAGGTCACATCCGCTCCATGTAAAACTAATTGTGAAGCAATTTCATAGCCTTGTTTCCCAGAAGATTGATTTGAAATAAACCTAACTGGATCAATCATTTCAATTGTTGGTCCTGCAGTTACTAGGCATTTTTTATTTTTTAACAAATTAACATTTTCTAGTCTGTTTAAAATTCTGTTTACTATATTTTTTGAGTTTTCAATTCTGCCTAAACCAAATTCTCCACACTTTAGATTTCCAACTGTAGGGCCAATAAACTCATGACCGCTATCTTTTAATAATCTCACATTTTTTTGATTAATTTTATTATGCCACATAAAACTATTCATTGCAGGGACAAACAAAATTTTTTTATTTGAAGCAAGCAACGTATTAGAAGCTAAATTATCTCCATATCCATTAGCAAATTTTGAAATAGAATTAGCTGTTGCTGGACATACAACTATTAAATCATTATCTCTTGATAAATTAATATGAAGCATCTTATTTTTTTTTTCATCTTCATCAGTAAATATTCTATTTTTAAGTAATTTTTTTATACCTGATATTTTTACATATCTCTTTGCCTCTTTAGTTAGAATGCAACTAATTTTAACTTCCTTAATATTCAGCAAAGAAATAATTTCTTTACATCGAGATGCAGCAATAGAGCCAGTTATTATTAATAAAATTTTATTCATTACAGTTTATAGCCAGTATGTATTGCTACAATTCCATTAAATAGATTAATAGTTTCGACTTTAGTAAATCCGCATTCACGTAAATTTTTGCTAAGTTCTTCTTGTGATGGAAACAAATCAATACTTTCACTCAAATATTTATAAGCATTCTTATCTTTGGCAACTATTTCTCCTAAAAGAGGTAAAATCTTTGATTTATAAATTTTATATGAACTTGATACCAAAGATGATTTAGGTGTACTAAATTCTAGGCAACAATATTTACCACCAGGTTTAAGAACTCTGTAAGCCTCTTTTATAGATAACAAATACTCTGTCACATTTCTTAAGCAGAAAGAAATAGTATATTTATCAAAAAAATTATTTTCAAAATTTAACTTTTCAGCATTACCTATAAAATATTTTATATTTTTTTCTTTTCTTAATCTTTTTCTTCCCTCTGATAACATTTCTTCATTTAGATCTAAAAGATAAAGACTGGTTGATAAATTTTCTTTTAAAATTTCGCTGGCAATATCACCAGAACCAGAACCAACATCCAAGATAATTTCATTTTCTTTTAGATTCAAAGTTTCTACAAATCTTTTTTTCCATAAACGATGCATACCTAAACTCATTAAATCATTCATAATATCGTAGCTTGGAGCGACGCTTGAAAATACATTCTGAACAAGTTTAGTCTTTTGTTTTGAATTTACTTTTGTATAACCAAAATTATAATTTTTTTTCATTATGCCAGAATTACCTGAAGTTGAAACTACAGTTAAAGGACTTACTGTAATATTGAATCAAAAAATATCTAATGTTAAAATTCATACTTCAAAACTTCGTTTTAAAATTCCAAATAATATAATTAATATACTACGTTACTCCAAGATATCCAACCTTAGACGTATAGCAAAGTTCATAATCATAGATTTAGATATAGATTATTCTCTAGTAATACATCTAGGAATGTCAGGAAGATTAAAAACTGTTAATAAAAGCTACAAACGAATAAAACATGATCATTTTGTTATGTACTTTTTAAGTGGAATGATACTTGTTTATCATGATCCAAGGAAATTTGGATTTATAGACATAATAAAAACAAAAGACCTACAAAAACAAAAGTATATATTGAGCTTGGGTGTAGATGCACTGAGTCCAAATCTTACAGCACAAATGATATTTGAAAAAATTTCAAAATCTGAGGTCCCAATAAAGCAGATTTTACTAAATCAAAAATTAATTGCTGGTATAGGTAATATCTATGCATCGGAAATTCTATTTGATTCTAAAATTTCACCACTTACTTTGGGTAAGGATTTAGAAATTAGTCTCATTATGAAACTAATTAAGTCCATTAGAAAAATTTTAAAGAAAGCAATCAAATATGGAGGATCGAGTATACGAGATTATAGATCTACTGATGGTACATTAGGTAATTTTCAGTCAAATTTTAAAGTTTATAATAAAGAAGGAAAAAAAATAGGTGGAGATAAGGTTAAAAAGATCGTTCAATACGGAAGATCTACTTTTTATTGTCCAAAACTTCAAAATAATAAGTAATTCTCCAATAAATATTAATTGACTTAATTTATTTTGAATTTATAGCACGCGTATGGCTAATCATGCTTCTGCGAAAAAAAGATCTAGACAGAACAAAACTAGAAATACTGTTAATTCTCAATACCTATCAAAATTTAGAAACGCTCTAAATAAATTTAAATCATCAGTAGAAGCAAAAAATGAGGAAGAAATCCAAAAATCTTTCAGCAATGTCAACTCAATAATGGCTAGAGCATCAAAAAAAGGTATTTTTAAAAAAGAATACATATCCAGAAAGTTATCCTCTTTATCAAAACAAATTTCAAAAAAATAAATTTTTTTTTTATTTTTTCACTTTTCTTCTTGCTAAAAATACTTAAAGGGTGTTGATTAAGTAAATTAATTTGGTGATTAATTTTACGACTTTAGATTTTTTGCGTAAAACTTAATAAGATATAAAATCGTAGTGTTGGGGGAAAATGGATAATACATCTACTATATTTGACGACAGTAAATGGTTATCCTTTAAAAAAAATCTTAAAAAAAATGTAGGTGATTCTGCTTTCAATAATTGGTTAAAGCATTTAAATTTTGTCTCTTTAGAGGAAAACACAATTACATTTTCAGTTCCAACAAAATTCTTAAGAGATTGGATAGTAAACAATTATTCAGATAAAATAAAATCAGAAGCAAAAAATTATATTGAAAAAGTTGATACAATTAAATTTGTAGTTAAACCTTCGGGAGGAAGAATAGTTCCTGGTACTACAAGAACAATTAAAAGCAATGATAACCATTGGAAATCTACTATGGATCTTAGGTCTAACCAATCTTCAACATATCCAAATGAATTTGGTGCACCTTTAGATCCAAGATTTACATTTGAAAATTTTGTTGTTGGTAAACCTAATGAACTTGCTTTTGCTGCCTCTCAAAGAGTTTCAGAAGCAGATAAAATCACTTTTAATCCTCTATTCTTATGTGGAGGTGTTGGTTTAGGAAAAACTCATCTTATGCATGCAATAGGGTGGAAGATAAAACAACAACAACCTGAAAGAAAAGTAATTTATCTTTCTGCTGAAAAATTTATGTACCAATTTGTAAGAGCGTTAAGATATAAAGATACTTCAGCTTTTAAAGAGCAATTTAGATCAATTGATGTTCTTATGATTGATGATGTACAATTTATTAGTGGCAAAGATAATACTCAAGAAGAGTTTTTTCATACATTTAATGCTTTGATTGAACAAAATAAACAAATTGTTATATCTGCAGATAAAACCCCGACAGATCTTGATGGAGTACAAGAAAGGCTAAAATCAAGACTTGGATGTGGATTAGTAGCTGATATTCACCCAACTACTTATGAATTACGCCTTGGAATATTAATAGAAAAAGCTCAGAAAAGAGGAGTCGAGATTCCTCCCAAGGTTTTGGAATTTTTATCACATAGAATTATATCTAATGTAAGAGAGATGGAAGGGGCTTTAAATAGATTAGTTGCACACGCTACTTTAGTTGGAACTGCAATAACTGTTGAAACTGCTCAATTAGTTCTTCAAGATTTATTAAAATCCTCAAATAAAAAAATAACAATTGAGGAAATTCAAAAAAAGGTAGCAGAACATTTTAATATTCGCATAACAGATATGCATTCTCCAAGAAGATCACGCTCAGTTGCACGCCCAAGGCAAATTGCAATGTATTTAGCTAAATCTATTACATCTAGATCATTACCTGAGATTGGTAGAAAATTTGGAGGTAGAGATCATACAACTGTAATGCATGCTGTCAAAAAGATAGAAGAATTAAAATTATCTGATGTTAATTTTAATGAAGACCTAGAGTTATTAAAAAGACTTATAGATTCTTAATTATTTTTATCATATGTTTAGGTATGAAATTTAAAATATCTCGATCAAATTTTTTTAAAACATTAACACATTTACAAGGCATCGTTGATAAAAAAAACACACTGCCAATTTTAGCTAATATTTTACTTGAGGCAAAAAATAATCAATTGACTTTATCTTCTACAGATATGGATCTTTCAATAGTAGAAAAAATTAAATGTAACGTAATGGAAGATGGAGCTACAACTATCAATTCACAAATATTATATGATATTGTAAGAAAAATTGATGAAAATAGTGAAATAGAAATAATATCAAATAATGGTAAAATACTCACCTTAAGATCAAATGGATCAAGATTTTCTCTTTCATGTTTACCACAAACAGATTATCCAATTATCGAAAAAGACAATGTTGGTACTGATATTGTTATAAACTCAAAAATTTTATTTAAACTGATTGATAAAACTAAATTTGCAATTTCAAATGAAGAAACAAGATATTTCCTAAATGGTTTATATTTTAATATAAATAATGAAAATAATGTAAACATTGTAACATTAGTTGGAACTGATGGGCACAGACTTGCAAAGTTTAGTCATGAAATAGAAGGTAAAGTTGATCAAGTTACAGGTGTTATTATTCCAAAAAAAACAATATACGAATTATCTAAGTTACTTTCTGAGATAAATATTGATATTAAAATATCTGTTAGCTCCAACAAAATAGTTTTCTTAATTGAAAATATAATTTTTATATCAAAGTTAATTGATGGATCCTTTCCTGATTATAAGAGAGTGATTCCATCAGATAACACTAATATTTTAAATGTAAACAGAGATAAGCTATTATCTGCTGTTGATAGAGTAAGTACTGTAGCAAATGAAAAGTCACCAGTAATTAAATTCAAATTATTAAAAGATATACTTAATTTAAATACGATTAATAATGACAGCAGTACTGCATCAGAGGATTTAGAAACTAGTTATGATGGAAATGAAATTGAAATAGGTTTTAATTCAAAATACATAATGGATATAGTCAATAATTTAGAAGATAATGAAATATCAATAAACTTGAAAGATAATACTTCGCCTATTATTGCTCAGGAAAAATCAAATAGAAATCTTGTATATGTTTTAATGCCAATGAGAGTATAAAATTTGGCAAAAATCAATAACATAGAATTTAATAATTTTAGAAATTTTACACACCTTAAAACTTCATTTGATAATAAACTGAATATTCTTTTTGGAAACAATGGTTCTGGAAAAACAAATATTTTAGAGGGAATATCTCTTATCGCTAAGGGAAGAGGTTTAAGAA
>CACJRM010000017.1 GCA_902595805.1 uncultured Alphaproteobacteria bacterium
TTCTGTTTTATTTTTTTATTAAATATTTAAAGTATTGCAATAAAATTTATGAGTTTAGATAAAAATAATTCGCAATATAGTAAAATAGCAAAATTATTTCACTGGGGTTTTGTTTTATTATTTGTATATGGTGTGGCAAAACAAGTTGAGGATATAAATCAACTTGAAGATAATGCTTTTTTTAGATTTGAAATTATTTTTGCATTAATTTTTTTATTTCTACTTATAATTCGTTTAATTTATATGAAAACAACTCAAAAAACATCATTACCTGAGGATACTCCTAGAATACAAAAAATATCTGCAAAAATTATTCACAACGGAATGTATGCTTTGTTAGCAGGTACAGCATTATCAGGATTATCGATAGGATTTTTGTTTTGGATAGAACTTAAAGAAGGAATTTTAATTGATATTATTATTTTTTTTCACGAACTAAATGTTAATTTGCTATATTGGTTTATAGGCATTCATATTATAGCGGCAACTTTCCATCGCCTAAAAAGAGATGGTGTATGGAGTTCAATGGTACCTTTCTTGAAAGAAAAAAAACTTAAATAAATTTTTAATTGTATAAAATTATTTTTTTAATTTTTCCCATTCAGCCATTCCGCCAATAATATTCTTAACATTTTTAATACCCATATCTTGCATTGTTTTAGTGGATAGAGTTCCTTGTCCGCCAACACCACAAAATACAACATATTCTTTATCAGGGTTTTCTTTGAAAAATTTATTCTCTAAGGGACTACCTTCTGCCAGATAAAATTCAAGAAAAGCTCTATCTAAATGAATTGCATTTCCAATTGTTCCTTTAGAATAACTTTCTTTATCCCTAACATCAATAAATTGAACATTTGGATCATTTATTTTTTCTTTTGCTTCAGATGCAGAAATATTTTTTATTTCATTTTTAACATTCATTAAGTCTTCAAATTTTTTCATTATTTCCCTACCTTATTTATTTCGACGGTCTTTTTGTTCGGTGCTTTAACTTTTTCTAATTTTACTTGAACATGTATTTTGTTTTTTCATAATATTACAAATTTTATAACATATGTTTATTAAAATATAAATTTTTAAAAAAAATATGACATTATCACTCATGAAATTTTACAATTTATATCAAAAACGTGTTACTAAACTTAGTATATGATTGTTGTAGATAATTTTATTAAAGATCAAATGCTATTAGATGAGTTAAAAAATGAAAAATTTTGGTCTAGTATGGCCCAATTAAATTGGTGGGATGGGTGGTGGAAAATTGAACCACGAAATATTTGTGAAAACTTTATTAAAGTAGTTTGGAAACAATTTACAAATGTTGAAAATAAAATTGCCGGATTTGAATATTGGAGTAACGTTCATCAAACTGGTGACGGATTAAATTGGCATGTTGATAAGGATGAAAAATTAATGAAGGAAAAAAAAGAGGTAGTTATGCCATCTATGGGCTTGGTATTCTATGCAATTTCAGAAGAACTAGATGGAGGATATTTAGAAATTGCTAACAGTCCTGATCGAAATAATGTTGAGTCTAGTAAAATTGAACGATTGAAACCAATAGAAAATAGACTAATCATGTTTAATCCATCTTATCCTCACAGAGTAAGTCCTATAAATAGTGGAAGAAGAAGGGCTATAATAGTAAATGCTTGGCCAAAAAAACCATACACCTTTCAAAACTCAGAAAGTTAATTGATAGATAATAAATAAATTTAATTTAGTTATATGCTTTTAAGTATTTATTAAAATTATTTATAATTTATAATATCTAATATTATGTTCTCAAAACTTGTAAAAAAAATCATAGTCTTCTTATTTGTTGTTAATCCTGCTCTAGCTTTTCATGATGTAGAAGTTTCAAATGAGGATATAGCGACTCTGGGAGGATTATGGGTTCAAATATATGTTTATGAAGAAAGCTGTATAGATAATCAATATTACACTCTAATAACAGAAAGATTACAAGAAAGTCCTAGATTCCAAAAATACTCTTCAGAGTTAGATCATCTAACTGAAAGTCAGGAATTGGCTTGGGAAAATGGCGCTGAAGGTGCAGCTTTAGTAATTGAATCAGGTGGAACAAGTTGCGATATTATTGCCGAAGTTATTTGGGAATGGTTTGGTGAAAATTAGAAAAGCTTAATTTATATACACACATATTAAGCAGAAGTTATCAGCAACTTAAAAAAAACATTATAAAAGAAATAAAATTAAAATTGTAGTGGGGCGTTCTGTAGAACGAACTTTATTTTATTATATACAGAAAATATAGGTTTTTGGAAACTTCTTCGTAGAAACTTCGTAGTAAGTTTTCGTTATTTGTCAGATTTCTTGTTTTGGTTCTTCGTAGTCTTTTTTATTCTTTAATTAAGGATAATAATTTCATTGCTAGTCTAGAAACTGCCTTTCTTCTATCTTTTGATAGTTTTTTAATAATTTTTATATTTTCTTTTATTGTTTTATTATCAATTTTATTGAAAGTTATTAGAGCATTCATTGATTGACATAAAACAATCCAATCACTGGAATTATTAAGATAATCAGATACAATTTTTTTTGCTTTTTTTTGCTCTTTATTTTCTAATTGATTAACTAATTCTGAAAATAATTGAGCGCAGGTCCATTGTGTGGAAGATTGTTTTATCTTTGAAATTTTGTTTAAGAAAATATGTTTAAAATCTAAAAACCATTCTGGTTTTTGTCTAAAAATTCTTTTAAAAGCATTTGATGTTCTTAACCTTACTATTTGGTCTGTGCTTGAATAACACTTAATTAATGAATTAATTCTATTTTTTTTAACAATAACATGTTCAACAACTTTTATTGTATTACCTAGTGAATTTGGATGACCACCAGTTAGTTCAGACTCATAATTCATTATCAATTAATTTGTTAAAATAGATCCAAAAATTTACATTATTTAATAATAAATTATATATTTTCCTTCGTAGAAACTTCGTAGTAAACTTCGTAGAAAGGTTTTTATAAAAAATTATTGATATTACTAGATAATATTAAAAAAGTGGGGCGTTCTGTTGCTCGGTGCCCCGGACCGCGCTCACCTAGAATCTAGGCAGCAAGTGCTAATCTATTATCGTTAGCGTTTATAAAATAGCCCGATAACGGTGGTACAATACCGGATAAAGTCTTTGTCTTTGAATTACCGTCAAACCTATTTCGTCCCCATATTTGGTGGAGACGCCGGGTACCGCCCCCGGGTCCGAATAACTTATTGCACAAAGCATTTATTATCTTAGTTGCAAAGCAACATTTTCATTATACCTTAAACTAATTATACTTGAAAGTTTTGTCTTGAAACCTAGCAATTAAAAAAAAAAATTGTTACTATTTAAGACATAAAATAAAAAAATATGATCAAAGCAATAATGGCAGTAGATGAAAAAGGGGGGATAAGTAAGGGCCAAAGTATGCCATGGCCAAAAAATTCAATTGATCTAAAATGGTTTAAAGAAAATACTATAAATAATGTTGTAGTAATGGGAAGGAAGACTTGGGAAGATCCTTTTATGCCTACACCTCTAAAATCAAGAATAAATGTTCTAATTACAAGCAAAGATAAAGAGTTAATTGAAGGAGCAGATTATTACTTTAGTAGAGACATAAATGATCAAATTCAAAATCTTCAATTAGAATATATAGAAAAGGATATTTTTATAATTGGAGGTTCAGAAATAATTAATCTAACTTTTAAATCCATAGAACAATTTTATCTCACTAGAATCTACGGTAATTATAATTGTGAAAAATTTATAGATATTAATTTTATAGAAAATAATATGAATATGATTAAAAAAATAAATGGCGACTCAACTTGCCATTTTGAGATTTGGGAAAGATGAAACAATACCTAGATGCCTTGAGATATTGTTATGATAAAGGCTCTGATGTTGAAAGTAGAGCGGGTGGTGTTAGAAAATCTTTTGGTTATCAAATGCATTATGATCTATCAAAAGGTTTTCCTGCTATAACGACTAAAAAACTAGCATGGAAATCTGTAGTTTCAGAGTTATTGTGGTTCATCGAAGGTTCAGATGATGAGAGAAGACTTGCTGAAATTTTATACAATGATTCAAGAGAAAATTTAAAAGATAAAAAAACTATTTGGACGCAAAATGCTCAAGCTGATTACTGGAAATCACAAGCTCGGTTTGATGGAGATGTGGGTAAAATTTATGGAGTTCAATGGAGAAATTTCAATGGAGAAGATCAAGTCTTAAATCTAATTAGAGGATTAAAAGAGGATCCAAATGGAAGGCGTCATATAATTTCTGCTTGGAACCCTCCGGAGATTAAAAATATGTCATTGCCTGCTTGTCATGCGTTTTCACAATTTTTTATTTCTGATAACAAATTAAGCTGCCAATTATATCAAAGGTCATGTGATATGTTTTTGGGAGTGCCATTTAATATTGCTAGTTATAGTCTTTTAACTCATATGTTAGCTAGAGAGTGTAAATTAGAAGTTGGAACTTTTATTCATTCTTTAGGAGATTTTCACATTTATAAAGAACATTTTGAGCAGGTTAAAATCCAATTAGAAAGAGAGCCTAAAAAATTACCTGAGCTTCAATTTGAAACAAAAGATTTTTTTAAATACAACGTAAATGATTTTAAACTAACAAACTATCAGCATCATGAAAAAATTGATGCTTTGATGAATGTTTAATCTAGAGATTTTTTTAAGTTTTTAGCAATTGATATAAATTTTTTTGAAATTTCACCATTTGGATTATCTATCAGAGCAGGTATTCCATTGTCTGATTGAATTCGTAAATTTGTATCAATAGGAATTTCTCCTAAAAAAGGGATTTTAAATTCTTCAGCTTCTTTTTTTACACCATCTTTTGAAAATATATAATGTTTCTGATTACAATTATTACATATGAAATAACTCATATTTTCAACAATACCAAGAATCTCAACATTTACTTTTTTAAACATATTTATTCCTTTTCTAGCATCAGTAAGAGCTACATCTTGAGGTGTAGAAATTACAATTGATCCTGAAAGTTTTGAACTTTGAGCCAAAGTAAGCTGAGCATCTCCAGTGCCTGGTGGCAAATCTATTATAAGGTAATCTAATTCACCCCATTCAACCCCATTAAACATTTGCTCTAAAGCTTTCATTACCATTGGCCCTCTCCAAATCGTTGGAGCTTCAGAGTCTAGAATAAATCCAATAGACATCAATTTTATTCCGTAATTTTCTAAAGGTATAAGTTTTTTGTTTTCATTCATTATAGGTTTTTTTGAAATACCCATCATTCTAGGAATGCTAGGGCCATAAATATCTGCATCAAGTAAGCCAATTTTAAGATTTAGTGAGTTTAATGCTGTGGCAAGATTTACAGAAAATGTTGATTTACCAACTCCTCCCTTACCACTAGCGATAGCTACTATATTTTTTGCATCAATTTTAAATCTTTTATTATCATTATTATTTGTTTTAGTATTTTCTACATCTGAGTTTATAATTACATTCACAGAAAGTATTCCAGAAATTTGTTCAACATTATTTTTAAGTAATCTTGCTATATTAAGATAAAGATCTTCTTTTTGACCTTTTACAAGTAATGAAATGTTTACATTGCCCTCTTTTACAACTGCTGAAATATTTTGATTTTTAGGATCAAAACTAAGATTTGTTTCAGGATCACTAAATTTCTTAGAAAATGTGTAAATTAAAGATAAAATTTCATCAGACATACTTGATTTTTCCAGATTTACTCAAATATTAGTTATTAAATAATATAATTAGTGTTAGTAGATAGATCCAATATTATCAATAATATATGAACTGGAATAAAAATAATAACGACAATAATCCTTGGGGATCAGGTGGAAATAACAACCCTTGGGGTTCAGGAGGGTCTGGAGACGGTCCAAATAGAAGAGATTTTGAAGATTCCATCAGAAAAGCAAAAGATAGATTTGGCAATTTTAAATTTGGTGGCAGACGTAACCTTTCAATATTTATAATAGTAGCTGTTTTACTATGGTTAGCTACAGGTTTTTATAGAGTGGAGCCTGATGAACAGGGTGTAGAGCTTTTATTTGGAAGGTGGAATGGTCAAACAACTGAGCCTGGATTACATTACTTTTTTCCCACTCCAATCGGTCAAACTGTTACACCTAAAGTTGAAGTAATTAGAAAAATTAACGTTGGATTTAGAAGCGCAAGTGATCTTGGTTTCGGCTCAAATTCAAATGCAGAAAGAAAAGTTATTGAAGAAAGTTTAATGCTTACAGGTGATCAAAACATAGCAGATGTTGCATTCACAGTACTATTCAAAATTAAAGACGCTGGAAATTTTTTATTCAAGCTTAGAAATCCAGAACTTACCGTCAAAGATATGTCCGAAAGCGTTGTACGTGAAGTTGTTGGTCAAAGAGATCTTCAGTTCTTACTTACGGAAGGTCGTCAAGAGGTTGAACAAGTAGTAAGAAATGAATTACAACTAGTTTTAGATTCCTATGAAAGTGGTGTTTTAATTCAATCAGTACAACTTCAAAGTGTTGATCCGCCAGACCAAGTAATTGATGCCTTTGATGAAGTTCAAAGAGCAAGACAAGATAAAGAAAGATTAGTCAACGAAGCTAATACTTACTTAAATAGAATTGTTCCAAATGCTCGTGGTGAAGCAGCTAAACTTGTTGAAGCTGCAACAGCATATAAAGAGCAAGTAGTTAAACAAGCAGAGGGTGTAGCCCAAAACTTTATAGATGTCTACAATAGCTATAAAGATGCCAAAGAAGTAACTAAAAGAAGAATTTATTTAGAAACTTTAAGAGAAGTTTTAGAGGGTAAGAACAAAATAATTTTAGATGATACTGGTAATGGACAAGGTGTAGTTCCTTACCTTCCATTGAATGAACTTAAAAAGTCAGGAAATAATTAAGATGAGATTTAGTGCAAGAAATTTACTTATAGTTTTAGTTTTATTTATTCTTTTCCTTACTTTCACAGGTGCTTTTTTTATTGTAAATGAAACCAAGCAAGCTTTGGTTCTTCAATTTGGTGATCCAAGAAAAGTTGTTACAAAACCTGGTCTTCAATTTAAAATCCCATTTATTCAAGACGCTGTTTTTTTAGATTCAAGATTATTAAATCTTGATCCTCAACCAGAAGAAATGATACTTTCAGATCAAAAAAGAATTATTGTTGATTCATTTGCTAGATACAACATTGTTGATCCTTTAAAGTTTTATCAGACTGTTAGAAATGAAACTACCTTTTCAGATAGATTTGGAAGAATTATAAACGCAGCAGT
This sequence comes from uncultured Alphaproteobacteria bacterium, assembly GCA_902595805.1. Lineage (GTDB taxonomy): Bacteria > Pseudomonadota > Alphaproteobacteria > HIMB59 > CACPNW01. The sequence goes on from CACJRM010000017.1 coordinate 7,299, forward strand.
AAGAGGTGTTATTGCACAATACTCTCTAACATCATTACTGAGTGATGAACGTATTAATATTATGAATGAAATTGAAAAACAAATTAAGGTTAATGAGAATTCTTTTGGTGTTAAAATTGTAGATATTAGAATAGGAAGAACAGATTTAACAGAACAAGTTTCCAACAACGTTTATCAGAGAATGCGTTCTGAACGTGAAAAAGAAGCAAATTTATTAAGAGCAGAAGGCGAAGAACTTTCTAAAGAAATTGTTGCGTCAGCAGATAGACAACAAACAGTAATTCTAGCCGAAGCCGAAAGAACTTCATCAATACTAAGAGGTGAAGGAGATGCCGCTAAAAATAGAATATTAGGTGATGCTTATAGTCGTGATGAGGAATTTTTTGATTTCTTAAGAACAATGCAAGCGTGTAAAGATACTTTTGGAGATACAGAGATGTCTATGGTAATTGCTCCTGGGGAAGTTTGTGAAAAGTTTTTTGGTGAAATAGATATCCAAAATTAATGTTTGAAATATTATTAATAAGCATAGGTCTATTGCTGATCATTGAGGGTACACTTTATTTTTTCCTAGCGAACAATTTAAAGAAATATCTCGATATGCTTTCTCTTATTAATCCACAAACTATAAAAAATATTAGTTTATTTTTTGCACTACTTGGGCTTTGCCTTATTTATTTCACCTTCAAATACTATGACAATTAACATGAGAATTAAATTTTTATTCTTAATTTCTATTTTATTTTCGAAACCATTACTTGCTGTACCTGAGAGTTTTGCTGATTTAGTAGAACAATTATCTCCTGCAGTAGTAAGTATTGCATCAACTACTATTGTTGAAAATAATAACCAAAATCAAATACCACAATTTCCAGAGGGATCTCCTTTTGATGATTTTTTTAAAGAATATTTTGATCGTGATCAAAGACGATCACAACGACCAATGACAGGACTTGGTTCAGGTTTTATAATAAGTGAAGATGGTATAGTTGTTACAAATAATCATGTAATTGAAGGAGCTGATGAAATAACTGTTATTCTAAATGATGAAACAGAGTTTATAGCTGAATTACTTGGAAGAGATCCCAAAGCAGACATAGCAGTATTGAAAATTGATCCAAAAAACAAAAAACTTAAATATGTTAGTTGGGGAGACTCAGATAAGATGAGAGTTGGAGATTGGTCAATTGCAATTGGAAACCCTCTTGGTTTGGGAGGAACTGTCACAGCAGGAATTATATCGGCAATCTCAAGAGATTTAGGTAGTGGGCCATATGTTAAATTTTTACAAACTGATGCATCTATCAATCGTGGTAATTCCGGTGGACCATTATTCAATTTAGATGGAGAGGTAATAGGAATTAATACGGCAATTGTCTCACAAACTGGTGGCAGTATTGGTTTAGGATTTGCAATACCTACGAACAGTGCCAAAAAAATAGTACAACAATTAAAAGATTTTGGAAAAACTAAGAGAGGTTGGTTAGGTGTACAAATTCAACCCGTTACACAGGATTTTGCCGAAAGTCTTGGATTGCCTAATCAAAAAGGCGCATTCATATCAAATGTAAATCCTAATGGTCCTTCAAAAACTGCTGGATTAGAACCAGGCGATGTAATTTTAAAATTTAATAATATAGAAATTAAAAAGATGCCTGATCTACCAAGAGTTGTTGCAGAGTCTGATGTAGGATCGACTGCAATATTAGAAGTTTGGAGAAAAAATAAAAAAATTCGTATTGAGGTAATATTAGGAGAATTACCTGGAGAGGTAGTTACGGAAAGAAAAACAACTACAAACATTGAAAAAAATTTAAAAATAGAGTCTTTAGGAATTATTATTGAAGATCATGAAAATGGAGTCAAAGTAATTTCAATAGACGATATTGATAGTAGTTTGCAAAATGGAGATATAATCATAGAAGTTAATAGAGAGATTATTAACAATATGAATTCATTTGAGGAATTAGTAAAATCCTTAGAAAAAACAGGTAGATCCTCATTGCTATTAAAAATAATTAGAGATGATGAGCAAAATTGGGTAACAATTAAATTTAAGAATAATTGAAAACTCAAATTTATTTTGTATTAGGACCCACTGCATCAGGAAAATCAAAATTTGCCTTAAGTCTAGCCAACAAACTAAATGGTGAGATTATAAATGCTGATAGTATGCAAATTTATCATGAGTTAAGTATCTTAACTGCTAGACCAACTTTAAATGATCAAAAAAAAATAAAACACCATCTTTATGGATTTGTAAAAGGTGATGTTAGATTTAATGTTCAAAAATGGTGCGAGGAAGCATCAAAAAAAATTAATTATTTGGTTAATAAAAATATAACACCTATTTTAGTTGGAGGTACAGGTCTTTATATAGAATCTTTAATTAATGGAATAGTTTCAATTCCATCTATTCCAGAAAAAGTAAAAATAGAATCAGATAAAATGATATTAAAAATTGGTAAAGAAAATTTTTTTAATTTAGTTAAGGAGCTTGACAGTGCTGCAATGATTAATATTGCCCAGAACGATATTCAAAGAATAAAAAGAATATGGGAAGTAAATTTTTTTACTAAGAAAAAATTTAGTGACTGGAAAAAAAGTAAAAATAAAAATTTTATTAATTTAAAAAATTATAAAATATTATTATTTCTTCCAGATAGAAAAGAAAACTATAGAAGAGTAGATCATAGAACACACTTAATGATGGAAGATGGTGCGATAGAGGAAGTCAAAAATTTGCTTAAATTAAATTATAATAATAGTTTACCAATAATGAAAGCTCACGGAGTTCCTGAAATTCAATCTTATCTGAAACACGAAGTATCAATTGAAGAATGTATTTCTAAAATACAACAAGTAACAAGAAACTATGTAAAAAGACAACATACCTGGTGGCGATCTACAAATCTTAATATTTTTAAAAAATTTGATCAATTTCCTGACGAAATTGACTTAAAATCTATTAATTTAGACCAAAATTGAACTAATTTATTGATTTTATTTTATCCACAGCCTATGAGCTAAAATCAATGAATAATGAAATAACAGGTGCTGAAATTGTCTTAAAAAGCTTGGCTGAACAAGGCGTAGAAGTTGTATTTGGATATCCTGGCGGTGCAGTATTACCCATATACGATACTTTATTTAAACAGAATTCAATTAAACATGTTTTAGTAAGACAGGAAGGTGGCGCCATACATGCAGCTGAAGGTTATGCTAGGTCTACTGGTAAAACAGGAGTAGTCCTCGTAACATCAGGACCGGGAGCAACAAATGTTGTAACTGGTTTAACTGACGCTATGATGGATAGTGTTCCTATTGTATGTATCACTGGACAAGTTCCACAGCACTTAATTGGCAGTGATGCATTTCAAGAATGCGACACAACAGGTATTACAAGACCTTGTACTAAACATAATTATTTAGTTAAGGATGTAAATAAATTATCTTCAGTTTTTCATGAAGCATTTACTATTGCTCAAAATGGAAGACCAGGACCTGTATTAATTGATATACCAAAAGATGTTCAATTTGCCTCTGGAACTTATGAAGAAAAAAATAAAATAGTTATACCTTCACATAGATTATTTGAACCAAGTCCTGATTTTGAAAAAAATAAAATAGAAGAAGCAGTAGAATTAATTTCGAAATCTAAAAAACCAATTTTTTATATTGGCGGTGGATGTATTAATTCTGGTCCAAAAGCTTCAAAATTAGTTAGAGAATTTATAAATATTGTTGGATCACCTGTAACAATGACTTTAATGGGTCTTGGTGTAGTAGCTTCATCAGATAAAAACTCACTTGGGATGCTTGGTATGCACGGAATGTATGAAGCTAATATGGCAATGCATGAATGTGATGTTATGATTAATATTGGAGCTAGATTTGATGATCGTGTTACAGGAAGACTTGATGCTTTTTCACCAAATTCAAAAAAAATCCATATTGATATTGATGAAAGTAATATTAATAAAACTATAAATGTCGATGTTCCAATAATAGGTGATGTAAAACAAGTTGTTGAAAAGATGATCGAAATTTGGAAAGATAATAAATTTCAGATTGATGATAAGGCACTTAAATTATGGTGGGATAAAATAACTAAATGGAAAAAAGTAGATTGTTTAAATTACAATAACGAAGGTAATCAGATTAAACCTCAATATGCAGTTCAAAGACTCTACGAGTTAACAAAAAATACAAAAACTTTTATTACTACTGAAGTTGGTCAGCATCAAATGTGGGCTGCTCAATTTTATAAATTTGAGCAACCAAATAGATGGCTGACGTCAGGTGGTCTAGGGACTATGGGATATGGATTTCCTGCCGCAATTGGAGCTCAAGTCGGACATCCAGATGCTTTAGTGGTCGATATAGCAGGAGATGCTTCTATTCTTATGAATATTCAAGAAATGAGTACAGCCGTTCAATATAGACTACCAGTAAAAATATTCATCCTAAATAATGAATACATGGGAATGGTAAGACAATGGCAGGAACTTTTACATGGTGGAAGATATTCCGAAAGTTATACTGATAGTTTACCTGATTTTGTAAAATTAGCTGAAAGCTATAAAGCTACAGGTTTAAGAGCGAAGACTACTGATGATCTTGATGATGTGATAACTCAAATGATTGAAACAAAAAATACAGTTATTGCAGATATTTGGGTTACTAAAGAAGAGAATTGTTTTCCTATGATACAAAGTGGTTCTGCCCATAATGAAATGATGTTAAGTAAAGATCAGAAACAAGATAAAAAATCTGCCGAAAAAGGAAAAATTTTAGTTTAATGAATAAATCTGTTTATGATTCTCCTGATCAAGTATCAGAGACTAAGAGACATATATTAACTGTATTAGTTGATAATGAGCCAGGTGTTTTAGCTAGAGTAATAGGAATGTTTTCCGGCAGAGGATATAATATTGATAGTTTGAATGTAGCCGAAGTAAGTAATGATGAAAATATTTCAAGAATTACCATCGTAACGCACGGTACTTCAGAGGTTGTGAGCCAAATTGAGAAACAGTTACTTAGAATTGTTCCTGTTCATAGTGTTACAAATTTAGACCAAGAAGGTAGTTCTGTAGAAGCTGAAGTTGCTCTAGTTTATATTTATATTTCTGAAACAAATAAAAAGAAAGTTTATCAGCTTTGTGATTTATACAGAGCTAGAAAAATAGAAAACGAAAATAATACTACAATTTTTGAAATTGCTGGTTCTTCAGAAAGAGTAAATAGATTTATTAAAGAAATTAATGAAATAACAAAAGTAGAAATTGTTCGAAGTGGTCCCGTTGCAATATCATCAATTAAAAAAAATGAGGAGGAATAATGAGAGTATATTACGATAGAGATGCAGATTTAAATTTAATTAAAGATAAAAAAATATCAATTGTAGGATATGGAAGTCAAGGACATGCGCATGCAATGAATTTGAGAGATTCTGGAATAGAAAATGTATCAATTGCTCTAAGAGAAGGTTCAAATTCAAGAAGTAAAGCAGAACAAGCTAACTTCAAAGTAATGACTCCTGCAGAGGCTGCAAGTTGGGCTGATGTGATTATGATGTTAACACCTGATGAACTTCAATCTGAAATTTATAAAAATGATATAGCTGAAAATATTAAAGAAGGGACAACAATCGCGTTTGCTCACGGATTAAATATTCACTTTGATTTAATTAAGCCTAAAGAAGGTATAGATGTAATAATGGTTGCACCTAAAGGTCCCGGTCATACAGTAAGAGCGGAATATGTAAGAGGTGCTGGCGTACCATGTTTAGTTGCTGTAGATAAAAATCCTTCAGGTAATGCTCTTGAAATAGGAATTGCCTATGCATCCGCAATTGGTGGTGGCCGTGCAGGAATTATTGAAACAACTTTTAAAGAAGAATGTGAAACAGATCTTTTTGGAGAACAATCTGTTTTATGCGGAGGCTTAACACATTTAATCTTGGCTGGTTATGAAACTCTTGTTGAAGCAGGATATGCACCTGAAATGGCATATTTTGAATGTCTTCATGAAGTCAAACTTATTGTTGATCTTTTATATGAAGGTGGAATGGCAAACATGAGATATTCAATCTCAAATACAGCTGAGTATGGGGATTATTCAAGAGGTCCTAGACTTATTACTAATGAAACAAAAAAAGAAATGAAAAAAATTCTTTTAGAAATTCAATCTGGTCAATTTGCTAAAGAATGGATGCAAGAGCATCAGAGTGGTCAAACTAAATTTAAAGTAATGAGAAAAGAACAAGCTGAACATCCAATTGAAGCAGTTGGAGAAAAATTGCGAACTTTGATGCCATGGATTGCTGAAGGAAAAATGGTTGATAAATCAAAAAACTAGATGAAAGTTTAATAAAATTTTGATTAGTGTATAATTAAAGAAATGACTGAAAAAATTTATATTTTTGATACAACTCTTCGAGATGGAGAGCAGTCCCCTGGCGCATCTATGAATTTAGATGAAAAACTTCAAATTGCAGAAGTACTTGATTCTATGAAGGTTGATATTATTGAAGCAGGATTCCCAATTGCTTCTAATGGAGATTTTGAGGCAGTTTCTGAAGTTTGTAAACAGGTAAAAAATTCAACAATAGCTGGTTTAGCAAGAGCAAGCTTTAGAGATATTGACCGTGCTTGGGAAGCAGTACAACATGCTAAGTCTCCGAGAATTCATACTTTTATTGCAACAAGTCCTTTACATATGAAATATAAATTAAAGAAAACTGAAGAAGAAGTTTTAGAAGCTATTCAAAAGACCGTTTCTCATGCAAGAAATCTTTGTGATAATATTGAGTGGAGTTGTGAAGATGGTGGAAGATCAGAGTTAGAATTTTTATATAAATGTATTGAGCTTGCAATTACTTCAGGTGCTTCAACTATTAATATCCCTGATACTGTTGGTTATACATTACCAGAAGAGTTTGGTAAAATTTTTAAAAATGTAAAAAATAATGTCCCAAATATTGATAAAGCAATTCTTTCAACGCACACACATAATGATTTAGGTTTAGCGACCGCAAATAATGTTGCTGCTATTAAAGAAGGCGCAAGACAAGTTGAGTGTACAATTAATGGAATGGGTGAAAGAGCTGGAAATTCATCATTAGAAGAAATTGTAATGACTTTAAAAGTAAAAAAAGATCTAATGCCTTTTCATACAGATATTAAAACAGAAACTATTATGAAAGCTTCTAGATTAGTATCATCAATAACAGGTTTTCCAGTTCAGCCAAACAAAGCGATAGTAGGTGCAAATGCTTTTGCTCATGAAGCAGGAATACATCAAGATGGTATGCTCAAACATGCTGGAACGTATGAAATTATGACGCCTGAATCAATTGGGCTTAATAAATCTTCACTAGTTCTTGGAAAACATTCAGGCAAACATGCTTTTTCAGAAAAATTAAAAGAATTAGGTTACGAAGTAGGTGATAATGCTTTGATGGAATTATTTGGAAGGTTTAAAGATTTAGCCGATAAGAAAAAAGAAATTTTTGAAGAAGATTTAATTGCATTAGCAGAAGATAGAGCTTCGTCATACGATGAACACATTAAATTTGTATCATTAGAAGTAAATGCTGGATCTGTTGAAAAAGCTGAAGCTAAATTAAAGATACAAATTAACGATAAAGTGGAAAATACTATAATTAGTGGTAATGGTCCTGTTGATGCTACATTTAACGCAATAAAAAAACTCACTAACACAGAATTCAGACTCAAACTTTACCAAGTAAACGCAATTACTGCAGGAACTGATGCACAGGGAGAAGTAACTGTTAGACTTGAAGATGATAATTTATCATCACAAGCAAAAGGAAGTGATCCTGATATCATTGTTGCATCAGCAAAAGCATATATTAATGCATTAAACAGATTGATATTTAAAAAAACTAAATCTATTAAAGAGAATACAGCAAGTTTAAAAATAGAAGGGGTTTAATTAATGGTAATTGATCGTTTTTTTAGTTTATTTTCTAAAGATATGGCTATTGATTTGGGTACGGCAAATACTCTGGTATATGTGAAGGGGGAAGGTGTTATTCTTAATGAACCTTCGGTTGTTGCTACAATTGAAAATGATGGAAATACACAAGTTTTAGCTGTTGGTAATGAAGCAAAACAAATGCTTGGAAGAACACCGGGAAAAATTAAAGCCATTCGGCCTATGAAAGATGGTGTTATTGCTGATTTTGATGTTGCCGAACAAATGATAAAAAGTTTTATTAAAAAAGTTCACAAAGGAAGATCTCTATCAAATCCTCAAATTGTTATTTGTGTGCCTTCTGGTGCAACAAACGTCGAAAGAAGAGCAATAAGAGAGTCTGCAGATGCTGCTGGCGCTAGAAGAGTTTATTTGATTGAAGAACCAGTTGCGGCAGCCATAGGAGCAGGTCTGCCAGTTGCAGAACCAACAGGTTCCATGGTTGTAGACATTGGTGGAGGTACAACAGAAGTAGCTGTCTTATCTCTTGGTGGAGTTGTTAATTCTACTTCAGTTAAAGCTGCTGGAGATCGATTTGATGAAGCAATTATGGAATATATGAGGACAACACATAAACTTGCAATAGGTGAAACAACAGCAGAAAGAATGAAAAAAGATATTGGTTCTGCGTGCCCTCCTGATGATGGAGATGGTAAAACAATGAGTGTAAAAGGAAGAGATTTAATTACAGGCTTACCAAAAGAAATCTCAATTTCTCAAAGACAAATTGCAGAAGCACTTGCTGAACCTGTAGCACAAATTATTGATACCATTAAAAGAGCTTTAGAACAAACTCCTGCAGAATTATCCGCAGATATTGTTGAAAGAGGAATTATGTTAACTGGCGGAGGATCTCTTCTATACAACCTTGAGAAAGTTTTAAGAAGATCTACAAGTTTACCAGTTTCAATTGCAGAAGATCCTCTTTTATGTGTTGTTATGGGTACTGGCCAGGCACTTGAAGAAAAATCAAAATTAAGTGATGTGTTTGCTTCTGATTAAAAATAAAAATGGCACCTAAGTTTCAAATAAAGGTTTTTCAATTATCCAGATTTGTAAAAAACTTTACAATTATTTCTGTGGTAACACTTTCATTTCTTTTAGTCTTTTTTTCAAAATCTGATTTGTATCTTATTAATGGTATAAAAAATATATCTAGTTCAGTAATTGTTCCTATCACAAGAGTTATTTCGGCACCTATAAATACATTTTCTAATTTTGTTGATGAATATAACCAGTTTAGAAGTTTAAAATTTGAAAATAAAATTCTTCAAGAAGAAATAATACGTTTAAAAAAATGGCAAACATTAGCAATACAAAATTCAAGAGAAAATAAAGTTTTAAAAAAATTATTAAATGCAACTGATAATAATTTAACTTTAATTAAAACAGCATCTTTAATTAATAGAAATGATACAATTTATAGTAAGTTAATAAACTTAAATGCTGGTTACGAAGATAAAATTAAGAAAAATATGTCAGCCATTAATGAACGAGGATTAATTGGAAAAGTAATTGATGCAACTCCTAAAAATTCCAGAGTAATATTGTTAACTGATCCAAATTTATCTATTTCTGTAAAATCTATATCTGATGAAATTTTTTCATTACTCACTGGAAATGGAGATGGAAAATATCTAGTCAGCTCTTTTATAAAAGAAAATAAAATGCCAAGATTAGGAGATATTGTAGTTACAAGTGGAACAGCTCAAATCTTTCCCGTAGATCTTTTGGTTGGAAAAGTAGCCAAAGTTGAAAAAAATAGATTTTTTGTTTTACCATTTGTTGATTTTGAAAATATTGATTATGTACAAATAGTTATCTCAAAATAATGGAGTTTTCCAAATTTATTAATTCCTCATCTAAACTAAATTTCATTTTAATTATAAGTTTCTCAATTTCTGTAAATTCTTTCATCTTGCTTCCTAATGTCAATAATGCATTCTACATATTATTTCATT
>CACJRM010000018.1 GCA_902595805.1 uncultured Alphaproteobacteria bacterium
ACTTTCAGATAATATTTTTTTAACAATTCTTGATATTGAGGACTCACTAAAATTTAATAAATATATTTTTATTAATGAAAAATCTTTATTTGGTTATTTTTTTAATACGCAAATATCTAAATCACGTAAACAAACTATATTTTTTGAAGAATTAAATAAGTTATCAATTGATTCTATTCTTGTTCATTCTGATTATGGCCTTTGTAAGTTTAATAATATAAGAAAAATCCAATTAAATGACTCAATTCATGAATGTTTAGAACTAGAATTTTTTGAAAATCAAAAACTTTTTTTACCAGTTGAGAATTTAAGTTATGTATCAAAATACAGCGATGATACTGATGGAAATATTATTTTAGATAAACTCGGTGCTTCGCATTGGCAAAAAAGAAAAGCAGATGCAAAAAAGAAAATTAGGGATGCTGCAAAAAAACTCATCTCAATTGCTTCTAAGAGACTTCAATCTCAATCTTATGAAATTAATACAAATATCCCTGAATACGATAAATTTGTAAGTACCTTCCCATATGTTGAAACTGATGATCAATTAAATGCAATTCAAGATGTGATTAATGATTTTTCTAAAATGATACCATCTGATAGATTAATTGTAGGTGATGTAGCATTTGGTAAAACAGAAGTAATTTTGAGAGCTATTTTTCTTGCTGCAAAATCAAATTTACAATCTGTTGTTTTAGTTCCAACTACAATTTTATCTAGACAGCATTTTATTAATTTCAAAAAAAGATTATCTATTTTTGGTATTAACATTGCAGAAATTTCTAGATTAGTATCTTTAAAAGATAAAAAAGAAATTTTTGAAAAATGTAATAATGGTAATATAGATGTAATAGTTGGTACACATGCTTTATTAAATGATAAGTTAAAATTTAGTAGACTTGGTCTTATCGTTTATGATGAAGAGCAAAAACTAGGAACAATTCAAAAAGAAAAATTTAAAGAAATAGCTCCTAAAGCGCATTGTATCTCTCTTAGTGCAACACCTATTCCAAGAACTTTAAGTATGTCTCTGTCAGGGATAAGAGATCTTAGTCTAATACTTACAGCACCATTTGAAAGAATGGCAGTTAGGACTTATGTTTCACCTTTTGATTCTTTGACAATTACAGAAGCTATAAAAAGAGAGATATATGGAAGAAAAAATGGTGTTTACTTTGTTGTTCCAAGAAAAAAAGATTTACCTTTTGTTGAACAATTTTTAAATGATAATTTACCAGAAATAAAATATGTAATCACTCACGGTCAACTTAGTCCTAAACTATTAGAAAGTAGAATATCAAAATTCTATAATCAAGAAGTTCCTTTAATGCTTAGTACAAATATTATTGAAAATGGTTTAGATTTGCCTCACGTAAATACAATTATAGTCTACAGATCCAATATTTTTTCATTAGCTGCACTATATCAATTAAAAGGAAGGGTGGGGAGATCTTCTAAACGTGGATATGCGTACATTACATACAAAGAAAATGAATTAAAAGATAATGGCAAAAAAAGATTATCTATAATTAATTCCTCAGATCATCTTGGAGCAGGTTTTAATATAGCATCTCAAGATCTTGATCTTAGGGGTGGTGGATCTATTGTAGGAGAAGAACAGAGTGGTTTCATAAAAGAAATAGGAACAGAACTTTATCATCAGATGCTTGAAGAAGAGATAAATTTACAAAAAACTAAAATTAATTCTGACTTTGTAAAAAAAGATAATTTTCAACCAATTATAAAAATCCCTGTTGAAATTTATATACCAGAAGATTTTATAAATGATGTTGATCTAAGATTGTCTATTTATAAAAGAATCTCAAATATAAAAAATAATAAAGAAATTGAAGATATAAAAATAGAATTAATAGACAGATTTGGCAAATTGCCTATTCAATTAATTAATTTATTAAAATTAGTAGAAATTAAAATCATTTGTTTAAAAAATAATGTTGAAAAATTTGAATTTAGTAGAAAAGGTATATTAATCAGTTTTTTTCAAAATAAACCTAAGAATCCAGAAAAATTATTACAACTTTCATTATCTAACAAAAATTCTCTAATATTAAGACCTGATCAAAAAATATTTTATGATTTTGATGGTAATTTAATTGGTGATAGATTTGAATTATCAAAAAAAATTATTAATTTAATAAAATGAGAATATTTGTATCTTTATCTATTTTAATTATTTTCTTAATATTAAATAAAAATGTTTTTTCTTTAAGCAATGATTATAAATTATCAATATTAAAAAAAGGTCTAGAGCAACCTTGGAGTATTTCATTTATTAATAAAAACGAAATATTGATTAGTGAGAAAACAGGTAAAATAAAATTATTTAATCAATCCATTGGAAGTATTATTGAGATAAAACATAATTTAAGTTTTATTGAGGATATAAACTCCCAAGGAGGTTTGTTAGAAATTTTATATCATGATAATCATGTTTATATTAGCTACTCTGAGAAAAGAGGTGAATTTAAATTATATGGACCATCATCTACGTCAATAGCAAAAGCTAAATTCAATAGAGAAAAACTAAATTTTAATAATATATTCAGATCTGAACCCCCAATAAGATCACCTTATCATTTTGGTTCTAGAATAGTAATTAAGGATAATTATTTATTTGCTTCTTTAGGTGAAAGAGGCAAAGGAATGATTGCTCAAGAAGCAGATAAACATCCAGGTAGTATTATAAGAATTAATTTAGATGGTTCAGTACCAAAAGATAATCCACATTTTAAAGACCAACCTCTATGGCTTCCTGAAATTTTCCAAATTGGTGTCAGAAATCCTCAAGGAATGTCCATTTCACCTTTTAATGACAAAATTTATATAAGTAATCACGGAGCAAAAGGTGGCGATTGGTTTGGTGAAGTAAAAAAGGGTGAAAATTATGGTTGGAAAATTTTAGGTTGGGGCGGAACAAATTATAATAATACAAAAATAGGACCTAAATGGTTACCAGGTTATACAAAAGCAATTCATTATTGGGTGCCATCAATTGCTGTTAGTGCAATCACAATATATGATGGGGAAGAATTCCCAGAATTTAAAGAATTAGCTCTTATTACTTCATTAAAAGATCAATCTTTACGCTCATTAGAATTTTCAAATTTAGATAATATAAATGAAGTTATAATTTTTAAAAAAGAAATAGGAAGAATAAGAGATATTAAAATTCATCCAGAGACTGGTAAAATATTTTTATTAGCACAAGATAAATTATGGTTATTTGAAAAAAAATAAATCTAACAGTATTGAGAAATAATCTTTTTAATTTATAATTATTTTATGTTTGAATTTTTAGCTTTTTTAGTTGGTGTTATGATTATGGGGCCAATAGTCTATATTTATTTTTTAGTTCAAGATTTAAAAAAAAGGATTGATAAGCTTGAAAATAAAAATTAATTTTTAATGCATAAAAATATTTTTTTGGCTTCTTATCCTAAATCTGGAAATACTTGGTTGAGGTCAATTATTGGAAATTTCTTTAATTTTCATAAAGAGTTTAGTCTTAATGATTTAAAATCAATACCTTTACTATCAATTAAAAAACATTTTAGTGAATTTGATAATAAAGTTTACATAAATAATGATGAGTTACATTTTGATTGGATTTCACAAAATATTATTAAATGTCAAAATTTATTAAATAATAAACCAAATCATCTTAATATATTTAAAACTCATAGTGCTCGACATAAGAATTTTACAAATGAAACGGTAAATGCAGGATTTATATATATTGTAAGGGATCCAAGAGATATTGTTGTTTCTTTTAAAAACTTTACTGGGAATAGTTTTGATAAAATTATTGATGAATTACTTTTTCAAAAACAATTAATGATAAATACTAATGGAGCTAAAGAACTACTTTCAACTTGGGAACTTAATGTTCAATCTTGGTTAAATTACAACAGTGTTCCTAGATTAATAATCAAGTATGAAGATTTAAAATTAAATCCAAAAGAAATAATATTAAATATTAAGGAATTCCTAAATAAAATTCACAGATTAAATATAAACTTACATGAACAAGACATTGATAAAATTATAGAAAATACGAACTTTAATAATCTAAAAAAATTAGAAGATAAAAATGGTTTTGATGAAGCTACAAAACATTCTAAATTTTTCAGATCAGGCACATCTAATCAATGGAAAGATATATTATCTAATTCACAGATCAAGCTTATTGAAAAAAATCTAAAAGCATTAATGAAGTATTTTAATTATATTTAGATGATAATGGCGGAGAGAGTGAGATTCGAACTCACGAACGAGTTGCCCCGTTGCCGGTTTTCAAGACCGGTGCTTTCAACCGCTCAGCCATCTCTCCGTTTAGAAGCTTACTATAGTTTCATCTTAAAAATGTCAAAATATTAAGTATAATCATTTCCTAATTGATGATAGTTTTGGTAATTTTAGTTAATGATTATTAGACTTATAATATTTTTAGTTTTTATATCTTTCAAATCCTATTCAGCTGATTGTGAAAAACCAAAAATGCCAACTGATGAAGAATGGAATAGCTGGCTGACAAAAATAAAACAAGAAGCACTTGAAAGAGGTATAAGCCAAAATACTATTTCAAATAATTTAAATGATGTTAAGCCACAAAGTAAAATTATTATGCGTGATAGATGCCAGCCGGCATCCACAATGACTCTAGATGAGTATTTATTTTATACAATTACAAAAGATAAAATATTTGCGGGAAAAAATTTTTTAAAAATACATAAAGATTTATTAATGGAAATTGGAAAGTATTTTAAAATACAACCAAGATTTATAGTGGCTGTATTAGGTATGGAAAGTTATTATGGAAGAAATCAAGGAAAAATAAATTCCATAATCGCGATAACAACTCTTGCATTTGACAGAAGAAGAAGTGACTTTTATAAAAAACAATTATTTGCTGCTCTTGAAATATTAGATAAAAATCTTGTTCCTAATGGAGAACTAAAAGGTAGTTGGGGTGGGGCGGTTGGTATGACACAAATGATCCCTACAACTTTTTTAGAAACTGCATATGACTGGGATGGTGATGGTATTGATATATGGAATAGTTATGCAGATGCTTTTGCTAGTACTGCAAACTATTTAACTTCATTAGATAAAAATCCATGGTCTAATGATAGTACTTGGGGTAGAGAAGTACTTCCACCAAAAAATATTCCTTCATCTTTTTTTGATTCTATAAAACAAGTTAACCCCAAAGGTTGTGGGGCGGTTAAACGTAGATCAATTCCTAAAACTCTATCCGAATGGTCAAAATTAGGATTTACAAAGATCAATGGAGATCCTTTACCAATAAGAGATGATTTAGAAGCTAGATTAATAATGCCTGATGGGATAGAGGGAAGAATGTTCATAGTTTATCCTAATTATAAAAATATTCTTTATTATAATTGTTCATCATATTATGCTGTATCAGTAGGTCTCCTAAGTGATAAAATATCTAATTAGTTTAATTTTTCTTTTATTTATATTTTCTTGCAATGAATTAAATCTAAATAATGTTTCTGATGTTGTAGAAAATAGCACAAATAAAATAGAAAAAATAATTGACAATAAAAAAGAAGATAAAAAAAACAAAAATCAATTAACTAATAAAAAAACTAAAGATAATATATTTTATTATGTTGGTGACCCTTATTTTATTGAAGGGGTTAGTTACATTCCAGAGGAAAATTATAATTATTTGGAAATAGGACTTTCTTCTTTTTACGGTAAGGAATTACACAATATTAAAACTGTAAACAATGATACAAATAAAGTTACAGAGTTACTTGGTAGACATAAAACATTACCTATACCAAGTATGGTCAAAGTAACTAACTTGGATAATGGACTTTCTATAAATGTAAAAATAATAGATAGACATGATGATAATGCAGTTATTATTCAGGTTTCAAGAAAAGTTGCACAACTTCTTGGATTTTATAAATCTAAAATAGCTACTGTAAAAGTAGAAATACTTTCTGATGCTAGTAAACAATGGAAGAGTGTTGCAAATTCATTAAATGAAGAAAATTTTGATGAAACTATCTCCTCTGCACCAACAGATATTGTATCTATTGAAGAAATTGATGAAAATATGGATACTAATGATGAAACTACTATAATTACGGAAGAACCAATTGAGCTTAAATCAGAAATAATAACTGATTTTAAATTGTATTTAAGAGTTACTGGCTTTGAAAACTATGAGAGTATTCGATCAGTATTAGATAATTATGATAACAATCTAAAATATACTTCTGAAAAAAATAATTTCAAATATGACGTAATTATTGGTCCTTTAGAAAATACAGAAGCAAATAATTTAGTTTCATACTTTATCTCAAAAGGTTATAAGGAAACTGAAATTCTTATTGAATAACAAATAAAGGTCATAATTAAGAATTATTAATATTTATGGTAAAAATTTATAGCTTTTTTTTATTTTTTATTATTTCTTTAAAACTTTACGCCATTGATACAAAGGCAGAGCAAGCAGTTGTTATTGATTTTGATACAAATGAAGTTCTTTTTGAAAAAAATTCTAATGCAAAAGTTATACCAGCATCAATGACTAAGATCATGACCGTTTATGTTGCATTTGATAGAATAAAGAATACCAATTTTGCAATTTCTAATGAATGTAGAGTGTCCCCTAAAGCTTATAAAAAGGGAGGTTCCAGAACATTTTTAGAGATAGATGATAATGTAACAGTTGATGATTTATTAAAAGGTATAATTGTTCAATCTGGTAATGATGCTTCTATAGCTTTAGCAGAATGTTTAGGTGGTACTGAAGAAGATTTTGCTAAACTTATGAACGTTTATGCAGAACGTTTAGGAATGATAAATACAAATTTTATTAATTCATCTGGCTGGCCTGATGATAATCACTATTCCACTGTTTATGATCTTGGAATTCTTTCAAATGCAATAATTAGAGATTTTCCAGATCTTTATACATATTTCAAAATGGAAGAGTTTACTTATAATGATATTACTCAGCCAAATAGAAATAAACTTTTATATCAAGTTCAAGGAGCAGATGGATTAAAAACAGGTTTTACAAAAGAATCCGGGTGGGGAATAGCTGCTACAGCATTAAGAAATGATAGAAGGATCACAGTTGTTATCAATGGTACCAATAGCTCTAGATCAAGATTAAATGAATCTTCTAATTTAATAAATTGGGCATTTAATCAAACTACGCAACATATATTAGTTGAAAAAGATGAATTTATTAAAGAAGTTGATGTATGGCTGGGTAGTGAGAGTAGTATTAATTTAATTAGTGCTCAAAAATTAGTATCAACATTATCATTTGATCAAATTCAATTAATGAATTCTTCTATTACATATACAAAACCAATTTCTGCCCCAATTAAAAAAGGTGATGAATTAGGAAAATTAATTATAAATATAGAAGGAAAGCCAAAAATAGAAGTGGCGCTTATTGCTGAAAAAAATGTATCTGAAATCAACCCTTTATTTAAAATATTTGCCGCTGCAAAATACTTAATTTTTGGAAGAAGTTTGGATGAAATCAAATAAAGGTTTATTCATTACTTTTGAAGGACCTGAAGCTAGCGGAAAATCATCTCAAATATTACTTTTATCAAAATATTTAAAAAAAAATAAAATGCCTTTTATAATCACTAGAGAACCTGGAGGTACTAATTTTGCAGAAAAGTTAAGAAAATTAATTTTGGATAATAAATCTACAATTAATAATTTAGAAGAATTGCTTCTTCTTATGGCAGCTAGATCAAATCATATAAATAAAGTAATTATTCCTAATCTTAAAAAAGGAAAGATTGTTATTTCAGATCGATATGCAGATTCATCCTTTGTTTATCAAGGGTATGTAAATAAATTTGGAATTAAAAGAATTCAAAAACTTCACAAAGAACTTCTAAACAATTTTTTTCCTGACTATACTTTTATTTTTAAAATTAATCCAAAAGAAATAATTAAAAGATTAAAACAGAGGAAGGTTAAAAACAAGTATGATAAATCTAACTTATTATTTCATCAAAAAGTAATTCAAGGTTACAAAAAAATAGCAAATCCAAAAAGATACATTATGGTGAATGCTTCATTGTCAAAAGATATTATTCATAAAAATATTATTAAAAAATTGAATTTATAGTTAATGGTTAAATTAATTGGTTTTGAAAAAGAATATAGTGATCTTTTAAATAGATATAAATCTAATAATCTTCCGAATTCAATTTTAATTCATGGATTAACCGGTATAGGTAAAAGAACTTTTCTCAACCAACTAGTCAGAAATATTTTAAATATAGAATTTAAAGATAATAATGTGGATCATCACTTAAATTTATTTAAAAACAATACACATCCAAATATAAAAATAATTGAGAAAGAAATTGATAGTAAAACTGGAAAAATTAAATCTAATATAACAATTGATCAAATTAGAAGATTAAAAACATTTTTAAATTCAACATCAATAATTCAAAATTCTTCTAAAATAGTTATCGTTGATTCTGCAGATTATTTAAACATTAATTCTGCAAATAGTATGCTTAAGATATTAGAAGAACCAAAAGAAAATACATATATTTTTTTAATATCAAATCAGATTTCATTACTTTTGCCAACAATCAGATCAAGATGTTTAAAAATTAAATTTAAAACTCATCATTTAACTAATTTTACTAATATTATTAAAGATCATATAGATGCAATATCTAATGAAGAAATAAATTTCTATTTTGAATTAACGTACGGATCACCAGGAACAACTATTCTTTATTACAATAATGATTTCTTGGATATTTTCCAATTATCAATTAAATGTCTTTTATCAAATTCTCTAGATGATGATAAAATAAATTTATCAAATATATTATCAAAACTTACTAATGATGAATTTAATAACTATTTATCAATGCTTAAATTTATCCTAATTGTTGCTAATAAACTAAAAGTAAATAGACATGACAATAGCTTAGTTAATATGCCAAATTATCTAGAGTTAGTGTCTTTATCTGCTAATCTTAACCAAAAAAATCTTATTGATAGATTTGATTATTTAACTAATAACCAAAAAGAATTATTTAGTTTAAATCTTGATAAGAAAATATTTATATTAAATTTTTTAACTCAATAAAATGAATTTTTATATAACTACACCAATTTACTACACTAATGATATTCCTCATATAGGTCATGCTTATACAAGTATAGCTTGTGATATTATTGCTCGATATAATAAATTATTAGGAAACAATGTATTCTTTTTAACAGGCACAGATGAGCATGGTCAAAAAGTAGAAAAAGCTGCTATTAATTCAAATTTAAAACCTAAAGAATTTGTCGATAAACTTTCAGTTAATTTTATTAATTTAATACCTTTTTTAGGATGTGAAATAGATGATTTTATACGAACTACTGAAGAAAGACATCTAAAAGCCTCACAAGAACTTTGGACACAATTAGAAAAAAATAATCAAATATATCTTTCAAATTATGAAGGTTGGTACTCAGTTAGAGATGAAGCATTTTATTTAGAAAATGAATTGAAAAAGATTGATGGTAAATATGTTACCGATAATGGATCACCTGTAGAGTGGGTTAAGGAGGAGAGTTATTTTTTTAAACTTTCAGAATGGCAGGATAAACTAATCAATCATTATGAAAAAAATCCAGAATCAATCTTACCAAAAACGAGATATAATGAAGTATTAAGTTTTATTAAAGGTGGATTAAAAGATCTGTCTATTTCAAGAACAACTTTTAATTGGGGAATACCAGTTCCAAATAATTCTAAGCATGTTATGTATGTTTGGATTGATGCATTATGTAATTACCTAACTGCAATTGGTTATCCAGATACAAATAATAAAAATTACAAGAAATTTTGGCCTGCAACACACATTGTAGGAAAAGATATATTAAGATTTCACGCAGTGTATTGGCCTGCTTTTTTAATGGCTGCGGGTATTGAACCTCCTAAAAGAATATTTGCACACGGTTGGTGGACTAATGAAGGGCAAAAAATCTCTAAATCACTTGGTAATGTGATTGATCCTTACGAAATTATTAATGAATATGGCTTGGATCAAATTAGGTTTTTTTTATTTAGAGAGGTGCCCTTTGGAAATGATGGAGATTTTTCAAAAAAAGCAATCGCAAATAGAATTAACGCAGATCTATCTAATAATTTTGGTAATTTAGTACAAAGAATTTCATCATTTGCTGTAAAAAATAATGATTCTATACTAAAGCCAACAGAAAATTTAACTAATGAAGATCAGAATTTAATTAATATTCTTCAAAATAAATTTGATGAATATTGTAAATTTATGAATAATCAACAAATTGATAGAGCAATTAAGTCCGTCTTAGAATTAATATCTACTGGAAACGCATATGTTGACACTCAAGCTCCGTGGACATTGAAAAAAACAAATAAAATTAGAATGGAAGAAGTTTTGTATATTGTTACAAATATAATTATTAAATCAGCTATAATGCTCTATCCAATAATACCAACTAGTTCAAAAAAAATTCTTAATATTTTTAATTATAATCTGGACAATAATAATTTTGAGAATTTTACTACACTAATCAAACAAAATATAAAAATAAATAATCCAGAACCAATATTTCCAAGAATATTGAATGATTGACTCACATTGTCATTTAAATTTTAAAAAATTATCAGAAAATTTTGAGAATATTATTAATAATTCCAAAAAAAATAATATAAGCTCAATATTATCAATCAATACCAAACCTGAAGATTTCCAAGATCATTTAAATCTAATTAAAAATTATAATTCTATTTATCTCTCATATGGACTTCACCCTAGTGATGTTAAATCAATGAATCAAATTCAATTACAAAACTTTGAACAATACTGTAATAATGAAAAAGTAATAGGAATAGGTGAAACAGGCATTGACCTGTATCATAATGATCAATTTCTCAAAGAACAAACACAAGTATTTGAAACTCATATTGAAGCTTCAATAAAGCATTCATTACCAATTATCATTCATCAAAGAAATTCTGAAAAAGAAATACTAGATATTTTAAAAAATTATAAATCAAATAATTTAAAATTAATTTTTCACTGTTTTACCGGTTCATATCAACTACTAAATTTTTGTTTAGAAAATAACTACTACATTTCTATTTCTGGAATAATAACATTTAAAAATGCATCAAGTTTAAGAGATATAATTAAGGATGCTCCTTTAGACTCTATACTTATAGAAACTGATAGTCCTTTTTTAGCACCTGAGCCAATGAGAGGTAAAGTTAATGAGCCATCATTTGTAAAATATACAGCTGAATATTTGGCAAAATTTTTTAAATTATCCTTAGAAGAATTTGAAAAAATTACTGATAATAATTTTTTTAATTTGTTTACTAAAGCTAAAAGAGATAATTATCTGTAATGAAAATAACTATTTTAGGTTGCGGAGGTTCTTTCGGATCTCCTTTAGCATGGAATAGACATGGTAATATTGACCTTAATAATAAAAGAAATTTTAGAACAAGATCGTCTGTACTTATTGAATATGAAAATATAAATATTTTAATTGATACTAGTCCAGACCTTAGACAGCAACTTTATAATGCAAAATGTACTAATATTGACGCAGTACTTTATACACATATTCATTCTGATCATACATCAGGAGTTCCAGATATGAGAGCTATGTCTTTAATAAATAAAAAAATTATACCTGCATTTATGCCAAAAGAAATGATTTCTGAGATGGAGACAAGTTATAAATATATTTTTAAAGGAGAAAAAGATTATTTACCATTTATGGAAATTAAAGAATTAAATTCTAGTATAAATTTTCAGAATATAAATATTGAAACATTTAAACATAATCATGGATCAATTGACGTTCAAACATATAAGATTGGAAATTTTGCTTATTCTACAGATTTAAAAAAATTTTATAATAAAGATATTGATAAATTAAAAAATCTAGATCTATGGATAGTTGGTTTGTTAAGAGAGGATTCACATCCTTCACACGCTGGATTTGATCAAATATTGGAATTTATTTCTTATATTAAACCAAAACAAACTATTTTTACTCATATGACAGCTTTACTAGATGAAAAAGAATTAATAACAAAGTGCCCACCAAATGTTAAACCTGGATATGATGGTATGATTATTGATTTATGAAACTTGTATCTATTGGTTTCATAGGAATTGGAAATGTTGGATCAAATCTTGTAAATAATTTATTAAAATCAAACAATAATGTATTTGTGTATGATAAAAATCATCAATCTTATTCAAGATTAAAAAATTTAAAAAACAAGCCTTGTAAAACTTTAAAAGAATTAACTGAAAAGAGTGATATTATAATAACGTGTCTACCTTCACCAAAAGTGGTAAACAAAGTTTTAAAAACCATATTAAAATATTTAACTAAAAAACATATCTGGATTGAGATGAGTACTACAGATAAAAATGATATGATTAGCTTATCCAAAAAAGTAATTTCTAAAGGTGGGAGAGTTTTAGAATGTCCTATTACCGGAGGAGAGCATAGAGCTAAATCAGGAAACATATCTATTTTAGCTGCAGGCAAAAAATCAACATTTAAACAATGTTTCCCAATTTTATCATTACTTGGTCATGAAATTTTGTACTGTGGAAAAATTGGACATGCCTCAACATTAAAAGTAATTACAAATTATTTAGCATCATTACATTTATTAGGTTTAGGTGAGGCTTTGAGTGTTGCAAAAAAAAATAAAATTGACTTAGGTTTAACGTATAAAGCTATAAAAATAAGCTCCGGTAATAGTTTTGTTAATGAAACTGAAACAAAGGTCATACTTGGAGGTAGTTATGATGTTGGATTTACAATGGACCTAGTCAATAAAGATATAAATCTTTTTAATAAACTTGGAAAAAATATAAAATTAGAACTAGGAAATTATCTAAGTAAAAAATTTAAACTTGGTATGAAAATTTTAGGTAAAAGGTCATTTAGTACTAGTATTACTAAATTAATTGAAAAAGATGCTAAAATTAAACTAAGAGCAAAAAATTTCCCAAAACAATTAATAGATAAACAAAAAAAACAAAAAGGTGTAGAAGTATAATATGTCAGATAAAAAATTATTACCCGCTAATTTAGATCCAAGAAATCCAAGTTTTGCCTACAAAAATAAATATAATGAACATGTAGAAAATACTGATCTATTCAATAATTATGTAAAGTCTGCTGAAGTTAAAAAAGTTTTTTCTGGAATGTTATGGGGAGAAGGACCGGCTTATATTCCTCATTTAGATACATTAGTATTTAGTGATATACCAAATAACAGGATATTAAAGTTAGCAAATGGTTCAGTTACTGAATATAAAAATCCCTCAAATTATTGTAATGGAAATACTATTGATAAAGAGGAAAATGTCATTTCTTGTTCACATGGAGGGAGATGTATTTATAAAACTAACGATAATTTAGAAGTAGAAGTATTAGTTGATAGTTATAATGGTAAGAAACTTAACTCTCCAAACGATCTATTTGTTAAATCAGATGATACAATTTGGTTTACAGATCCACCTTATGGTATTTTATCAGATTATGAGGGATATACTGGCAAACAAGAATATGGTGGCTGTAATGTATTTGCTTTTGACCCGAAATTAAACACTTTAAAAGTTATGATTGACGATCTTGATAGACCTAATGGTATTGCAATATCTCCAGATGAAAAAAAATTATATGTTGCTGATACTGGAGAAAATATCAAACATTTGTATGTTTATGATATGGTTGATGGAATGCCTATGAATAGAAAATTAGTTTATGATTTTAAACCTTTTTTTTCTGATGGTTTTAGGTGCGATAAAGATGGTAATGTTTGGACTAGTGCAGGAAAAGCAATTAAATGTTTTAATTCTCAAAATGAATTAATTGGGCAACTTATAGTTCCAGAACTAGTATCAAATTTAGAATTTGGAGGATTGGAGGGAAATATCTTATATATAACTGCCACGACTAGTCTATATTCTATTGAATTAAATCAACAAGGTGCCAGATTTTATGAATAAACATTTATCTTCAGGAAAGTGTGAGCCATGTAATGGGAACACCCCTAAATTAGATTTTCAAGAAATTAGTAAATTTTTGTCTGAACTTAATGAATGGTCAGTTAATGATAATCAAGAAATGATTTTCAAAAAATTTAAATTTAGCAATTTTAAAAAAGCTATATCATTTGCAAATGAAGTTGGAGAAATTGCAGAATCAGAGGGTCACCACCCTGATATATCTATTGGTTGGGGGTATTGCTTAGTAATGGTCCATACACATGCTATAAACGGATTATCAATAAATGATTTTATTTTAGCAGCAAAAATAGATAATATTAAAAAATAATGAATCATAGAGAGCAATTTAACATTTATAGCAAGTCCATTTTTAATTTGTTATTAAATACTGATGACAAATTATTTAAAAAATCAATTAATTTGATTAAAAAAACACATAAGCAAAAAGGAAAAGTTTATATTGTTGGTAATGGTGGCAGCTCTTCAATAGCCAGTCATGTGAGTGTAGACTTTGCAAAAGTAGCTAGAGTTAATTCATCTACTTTTAATAATGCAAATTTAATAACATGTTTTGCAAATGACTATGGTTATGAAAATTGGGTAGTAGAAGCAATAAAAGCTTACCTAAATAAAAATGATATGATGATCTTAATTAGTAGTAGTGGAACTTCAAAAAATATTGTTAATGCAGCTAAATATTGTAAAAAAAATTCAATTCAATTGATTACTTTGAGTGGTTTCAAAAAAAATAATCCACTATCAAAATGTGGAAATGTTAATTTTCATATAAATTCTAATCAATATAATTTTATTGAAATGACTCATCATATTATTTTAGTTTATCTTGTTGATATATTGGCAAAAAATAAACTTAGTTCTTAATTTGAATTAGTGGAAAAAAAAAAGATTTTCATTTGTGGGATAAGTACTGAATGTTGTTCTTACTCAACATTAATACAAAATCAAAATGATTTTGAAATTTTGAATGGTAAAAAACTTTTAAAATTTATAGATTTTAATTATTCAAAATATAAGAATATTACTTTTATATCTAGTAAATTTTATCGAAGTTTACCTGGTGGTCCAGTAGATAAAAAATTTTTTTTAAAAACAATTCAAAATATTACAAATGATTTAAAAAAACATACATCAATAGATGGTATTTTATTTTTAATGCATGGTGCAATGTATGTTAAAGGTATAAATGATCCCGAAGGTTTTTTTATTAAAAAAATTTGCTCTAAAGTATCTAAAGACTGTAAAATATCATTATCTTATGATCTTCACGGACAGATGACTGATACAATTATAAAAAAAATTGATTATTTTGCAGCTTATAAAACTGCCCCACATATTGATGTTAAGCAAACTTACTCTAGGGCAATGAAAATGCTAATAAATGGAATATTAAAAAATAAGAAAAATCATATTATTTGGGAAAAAATACCCGTTTTAGTTTCAGGTGAAATGTCATCAACAATAGTTGAGCCATGTAAAAAAATTTATAAAAATCTGAATATATTTAATAAAATGAAAGGGATTAATGATTGTAATTTACTTATAGGATATGTTTGGGCCGATACTAAAAGAGCAACAGCTTCAGCAATTGTAAATTGTACAGATATTAATATTGGTAAAAGAATATGTAAGAAAATAGCACTAAGTTATTGGAATAATAGGTTTAAATTAATTTATGATATGAAATCTTATAAGTTAAATAAGATTTTTCATGCAGTTAATAAAAAAAGATTTACAATTTTAGCCGATAGTGGAGACAATCCAACAGCTGGTGGAGTAGGTAGTAGAATTGACGTATTAGAGCACGTATTTAAAAACAAGATAGAGAACACTCTATTTGCAGGAATTTATAATGAAGAAATTTTTAGAGAGCTAAAAAATAAAAAAAACAAAATTGTCATAAAAGATTCTATCTCAAAAAAGAAAATTTCTATTTCAATTGATAAATTTTATCTAAAAAATGATAATGCGATTGTAATCTCAAATAATAATACAGTTATTTTTACTAAATACAGAAAACCTTTTCATTATCTGAGTGATTTTAGGGAATTAAATATAAATTTAAAAAATTATAAAATATTGATTGTAAAATCAGGATATCTTTCGCCAGAACTTAAAAAACTTAAAGCAGATAATTTTATGATTTTAACAGATGGATTTGTTACCCAAGATTTTAAAAGAATTAAAAATTTATTTAGGGAAAAACCAATTTATCCTTTCCAAAAAAATTTTAGATATAATATAAATATTTAATTAAGTACCACAAAAAGTTTCAAATACTTTTTCACTTTCAAGAGGTGGGGTAATATATTTTTTATTTTCTATTTTCTCATAAGGATTTTTTAGT
>CACJRM010000019.1 GCA_902595805.1 uncultured Alphaproteobacteria bacterium
AAAATATTCAGGTGATAGAAAGAAACTTTCTTTGTTATTTTTTCTTGCTAAATAAAAATCATTTATATTTTCTAATCTATTTTCAAATAAATTTTCAAAATCATCATTTAATAATATTGTGTATTCATCAACATAATCAAATAATGTTTCAAGATTATCGTAAAATAAAGGCAAAAATTGTTCACCGCCAGATGGAATAATTTTGTCAGAAAAAAGATTATAAACTTGACTATTTCTATAGTCTGAAAATATTTCCCTAAAATTTTTTCTAAATAGATTTAAATTATATTCATTAAGTATTAATTCATTAATAATGTTAAACTCTAAATCACTGTTTATTTCTTTTAATCTTTTTTGAGTAATTGGATCAAATTCAAAAATTGTCTCTATTTCTTCATCAAAAAAATCTATTCTTATTGGTTTAGATCTATCATTTGGAAAAATATCTAAAATTGATCCTCTTACAGAAAATTGAGATTTGTCCCGCACTAGAGAAGTTCTTTCAAAGCCTAAAAGCACCAGATTATTTATAAGATCTTCAAATTTAATTTTTTGATTTTTTGAAATTTTAAAAAGTTGTGAATTAATAATTGATTTAGGGATTATTTTTTGAGTTATTGAATTAATTGTAGTAAGTATTATTCTTTTTGCATTAGAATTTGATAAATTTTTAAGTGTTTTTAATCTTTCAATTTGAACTTCTTTTGAAGGAGAGACATTATCATAGGGTATTTGATCCCAAGATTTAAATAATAAAATCTCAATATCTGGTAATAACCATTTAATTTTTTTTTCCATAGATGATATTTCTCTCTCATCTTTTCCAATGTATAAAATTGATTTATTGGAATTTTGATAAAACTGCGAAATGAAAAAGGGTTCAACATTATGAATTGATGGACCGATGGTATTTTTATTCGTCATTAAGTATTTTATTAAATATTTCCTTAAATTCTAATGGAATAGTTACCTTAGAAGTAAAAAAATCATAAATCTCGTTATCGGAGAATTGATTAAATAAAGATTTGATTTCCTCAAGATCTTTTTCACTAAATTTATCTAACTGATTTATAAAATATCTTTTGTATAAAATATCTGTCTCTTTTGTTCCAGAGTAAGAAACCCTATATTTTATAGTTTTTTTTAGTGAATTGAATGACATACAAATTGAATATAGAATATAGTTTATAATTTTATAAAAATCTATGAGACCAGAAAAATTAAATTATATATTATCTTCTATATCTTCTCTCAAAGGAGTTGGTCCAAAGTTAGAAGTAATTATTAATAAATTAGGTATTTATAAGAATATTCATTTTGTTTGGAACATACCAAATAACATTCTGGAAAGAAAATTCTATGAAAATATTCATGATGCAGAAATTAATTCTTTAGTAACTTTAAATTTAAAAATTATTAAACATGAGCCTTCGAGGTTTAAAAGACAACCTTACAAAATTAAATGTATCTGCGGAGATACAAATGTTGATTTAGTATATTTTAATGCAAGACATCCTATGTTGAGACAAATGCTTCCAACAAATGAAAATAGATTAATATCTGGAAAATTAGAATATTTTAGAAACACATTTCAAATAACACACCCTAGCCATGTAAGTGCTTTAAACAATAATAAAATAATCAAAAGTAAAGAAGCAGTTTACAGTTTAACTAGTGGTCTCAATCAAAAAATAATGAATAAATTAACAGGTCAAATATTAAATAATTTACCAAATTTTAATGAATGGATAGAGACTTCAATATTAAATAAATATAAATTTAAAGGATGGAATGAAGTAGTTAAAAATCTGCATAGTCCAAGTGATGACAATATAAAAAATAAAAATTTACTCAGAAGAAGACTAGCATTTGATGAATTATTATCTCATCAATTAGCTATAGGCATTATGCGAAATTTTAACCAAAAGAAAAAAGGTCTAAAAATTACTAGTGAAAATAAAACATTAAATAAATTTTACAGTAATTTAGATTTTCAACTTACAAATTCACAAAATAATGTAATCAAAGAAATACTACAGGACTTAGCAAGTTCTAATCAAATGATAAGATTGTTGCAAGGAGATGTTGGATCTGGGAAAACCATTGTAGCTTTAATATCAATGATAAAAGTATTTGAAAGCAATTTTCAATCTGCTTTAATGGTTCCTACTACAATTCTCGCATTCCAGCATTATGAAAATATATTAAAATTATTAAAAGACTCAACAATAGAGGTTCTTGTTCTTACTGGAAAGGATAAAGGTAAGGAAAGAAAAGAAAAATTAGATAAAATTAAAAATGGGAACGCAGATATTATAATTGGGACACATGCTTTAATACAAGATACTGTAATATTTAACAATTTAGGTTTAGCAGTTATTGATGAACAGCATAGATTTGGTGTTTATCAAAGAATGGTATTTAACCATAAAAATCATAAACCAAATATTTTAGTTATGAGTGCGACTCCCATTCCAAGAACATTAACTTTAGCAGCATATGGAGATATGAAAGAGAGTAAATTAATTGAAAAACCTTTAGGTCGTAAACCAATTATAACTAGCTCTTTGTCATTAAAAAAAGAAAATCAACTTATTGATAGAATAAAAGAAAAAATTAAAAATTCATCGTCTAAATTTTACTGGGTATGCCCTTTAATAGAAGAATCTGAAGAAATAGATCTAAAAGCTGCTGAGGAAAGATTTAAAATTTTAAAAAAATATTTCAAAAATAAAGTTCTTTTGATGCATGGACGTTTAAGTGAAATTGAAAAAGAAGAAATAATGAAAAAGTTTAAAAATGAAGATTATAAAATTTTAGTTTCAACAACTGTTATTGAAGTTGGTGTAGATATTCCTTCTGCAACAACAATTGTAATTGAACATGCAGAAAGATTCGGTTTAGCTCAACTTCATCAATTGAGAGGTCGTGTTGGTAGAAATGACATTCAATCATATTGTATACTTTTACATAAAGATAATATTGGGGAAATTTCAAAACAAAGAATTGATATAATGAAGCAAACAAATGATGGTTTTAAAATCGCTGAAGAAGATCTAAAAATAAGAGGTCCAGGAGAAATTTTAGGAAAAAAACAATCTGGCAGCCCATCTTTTTATGTAGCTGATCTTAGTTTTGATTACGATCTATTAGAAGATGCTAAAATTATGGTAGAAGATATATTATCCAAAAATCCAAAATTGGAAAACATAGAAGGAGAAAATCTTCGAAACTTATTGTATCTTCAAGAAAGAGATGCAGCAATTTTAACACTGACTGCTGGATAATAGTTATGGATATAGAAAAAGGTATTAGATTTGAATGCCAAGGTTCTGGAAATTGTTGTGTTTCAAGAGGTACCTATGGTTTTGTGTATTTAAGTAAGAAAGATATAAAAAAATTATCAGATGGATTTAAAATAACAGAACAAAACTTTGTAAAAAACTATTGTCAAAAAACTGATGGTTTCATTCACTTAAAGGAACTAAAAAAAAATAATGGAAATTGCATATTTTTGAAAGATAACAAATGCACAGTATATAAGTCGAGACCTATACAATGTAGAACTTGGCCTTTTTGGCCTGAAAATATGAATACAAAAACTTGGAATAACGATATTGCTAAGAATTGTCCTGGTGTAGGTAAAGGTAAAGTAAAAACAAAGAAAGATATTTTAAAGCAAGTACAAATTGATTATGAAAACGAATTAAACATTAGGAATAAAAATTAACCGTCAGATTCAAATTCCATTTCTTTAAAATATCCAATGTATTTATTAGTCTTTTTTTTAAGCAATATCTTTATTGTTGTTCCTTCAAGAACTACTTCAAGAATTTTATCATTTTTTCTTAAAATATCACAGTTTTTCTCAATACCGGATGCAAGATTTTTAATTTTTGTTTTTTTCATTTTGGATGGTGAGCCCTGCAGGATTCGAACCTGCGACCCATTCCTTAAAAGGGAATTGCTCTACCAACTGAGCTAAGGGCCCATCGAATTTGTATTCTATATAGTTCAAATATTGTAAGCGCAAGTGATTAACTAAGAGTTTTTTTTATTAAGTTGCTCTAAAGTATTTTTAGAAACAAAATTTGAAACATCACCACCAAGTTTGTGGACTTCTTTAACAAAATTAGATGAAATGAATGAGTTTTTTTCAGAAGTCATAAGAAATATTGTCTCAATATCAGGGTTAAGTTGGTAGTTCATACCTGTCATTTGAAATTCATACTCAAAATCAGAAACTGCTCTTAAACCACGTATTATACATGTGGCATTTTGATCTTTAGCAAAAGTTGTAAGTAATCCTGATAATTCAGTAACATTAATTTTTGAATTTAATTCATTTACAGAACTGATATCACTTTTGATAATATCAATTCTTTCGTGAACACTAAATAATGAATTTTTATTAATATTATTAGCTACAGCTATTACTAATTTATCTACTATTCTTAGTGATCTTTTAATTATGTCCATATGACCTGCAGTCATAGGGTCAAAAGTGCCTGGATATATTCCAGTTTTATTCATCATTTTCAAATTCTTGTATTCTAGAAACAGAAACAATTCTATCACTTTCAGGAATCTTAAAAATATTTACACCTTTTGTGGATCTTCCAGCTATTCTAATTTGATTAACATTAACTCTAATTATTTGACCCTTGTCACTAACAAGAATAATTTCATCGTTGTCCTGTACAACAAAACAATCAACTACTTCACCATTTTTATCAGATGTTATTATGCCAGTTATTCCTTTTCCTCCTCTATTTGAAATTCTATATTCATAAGCAGATGATCTTTTTCCAAAACCCTTTGATGTTATAGCTAATAGAAATTCTTCATTTTTATTTAATTCTTCAAATCCATTTTTAAGAGATGAGGATTCTTTTCTACTTTCAGATGCTGCTCTTAGGTATTCTTGTCGAATACTCATATCAATCACTGAGTGCTTCAGGATTGCTAGAGAAATAATAGTATTACCCTTATCTAATTTTATACCTCTTACACCAGATGAATTTAAACCAGAAAATAATCTTAATTTTTCAACTGGAAAACGTAAACATTTTCCACTCGATGAAGATAGTAAAATATCGTCTTCTATAGTACAAAGCTTAACACCAATTAATTCATCTTTTTCATCAAGCTTAATAGATAATTTACCTGAATCCCTCAATTCTCTTTTTCCACTCTTAGCAACATCAATTAATTTATTTTTTCTAACCATTCCATTTTTGGTTGTAAAAATAACATAAAATTTTTCCCACTGATTTTCATCTAGAGGTAACGGTAGAAAAGTTGATATTTTTTCAGAATTTTTAAATGGCAATAAATTAACTATAGGCCTCCCTCTTGCCTTTAAACTAGCTTCAGGAACATCATGAGATTTTAAAGAATAAACTTTTCCTAATGAAGAAAAAACTAAAAGTTTAGTATGAGTATCTGCAAAGTGAATTTCTTTAACAAAATCCTCTTCTCTTGTTGCCATGCCAGTTTTACCTTTGCCTCCTCTATTTTGAGAACGATAATTAGATAATAGTGATCTTTTTATGTATCCATTATTAGAAATAGTTAAAACAATATCTTCTTGCTGAATATATTTTAAATCATCTACTTGCTCATATTCTTGATCAATAATCTCACTACGTCTTTCCGTTGCAAATTCTTTTTTAATTACAATTAATTCATTTTCTATTTCCTTAAGAAGAATATCTCTAGAATTAAGTATAGATAGGTAATTTTTAATTTCTAAAATTAAACTTTCTAAATCTTTTTGTATATCTTCTCTTTCTAAAGCAGTTAATTTTTGTAATCTTAATTCTAAAATAGCTTTAGCCTGTGCATCAGAAAAATTGAAAGTGCTGCTTTTTAACTCTACAGCATTATCCTCAACTAATTTAATAAAATTAAGATTTTGTTTAGATACTTTCCATTTCTTTTTAATTAATCTTTCTTTTGCTTCTTTTGTATCTTTTGAACTTTTTATTAATTCTATAATTTCATCAATATGCTCATTAGTAACAACCAATCCAACTAAAATATGAGCTTTTTCTCTAGCTTTATTCAGATCAAATAATGTTCTTTTTATTATTACTTCTTCTCTGAAATCTAAAAATGAAGATAAAATTTCTTTTAAATTCATTTGTTCTGGCTTACCTTTATTTAAAGCAAGCATATTTGAATTAAATGTCGTTTGAATTAAAGTATGTTTATATAATTGATTGAGAATAATATTTGAGTCTACATCTTTTTTTAATTCTATCACAACCCTAACACCGTTTCTATCTGATTCATCTCTTAAATCTGAAATTCCTTCAACAATTCCATTTTTTACAATTTCTGCAATCCTTTCTAATAATTTTGATTTATTAACCTGGTAAGGTATTTCATGGAGAATAATTGCCTCTCGATCTTTTTTAAAATTTTCAATACTAGTTTTCGATCTAACTACACACCCTCCCTTTCCAGTTTCAAAAGCTTCAGTTATGCCTTTTTTACCAATTATTTGACCGCCTGTCGGAAAATCAGGACCAAAAATATATTTTTGAAGATCTGAGATATTACAACTTGGATTTTTTATAAGATATAAAGATGCATCTATCACTTCTCCTAAATTATGTGGAGCAATATTAGTCGCCATTCCAACTGCAATTCCCGATGCACCATTAACTAAAAGATTTGGAAATTGAGATGGCAAAACTGAGGGCTCTTTAGTTGTGTCATCATAATTAGGTTGAAACGAAACAGTGTTTTTATCGATATCTTCAACAAGCTTCTCGGATACTTTAGCAAGTCTCGCTTCAGTGTATCTCATTGCTGCAGGAGGGTCTCCATCTAAAGATCCAAAATTCCCTTGTCCATCAACTAATTCTAATCGCATAGAAAAATCTTGTGCCATTCTAACCATAGAATTGTAAATAGCAGAGTCACCGTGAGGATGGTATTTACCCATTACATCACCCACTATTCTTGCAGATTTTTTGTAGGGTTTATTAAAATTGTACCCTGACTCACTCATAGAGTACAATATCCTTCTGTGAACTGGCTTTAGGCCATCTCTACAGTCTGGAAGTGCTCTACTAACAATTACTGACATTGCATAATCCAGGTAGGATTTTTGCATTTCTTGCTCTAAACTTACTGTTGGTATATTTGTAGGTTCTTGATTGTCGTTATTTGATGTATCTATATCGTCAGTCACTAAAAAAATCCAAGTTTTCTAAGAAAAATAAAGTTTTTTTATAGCAAAAACGACAATTTAAACCAATATAAATAAATGATTAAATTATATTATAAAAACTATATTTTTCAGTAATTAAATAATAATATCTAATATAAAAATTTAAAAAGGGATATCTTCATCTAAATCATCAGAATCACCTGATTGATTTCCAAAAGAATTGTCTTCAACTGGCTTAGATTGATCCATTTCTTGAGAATTATCTGATACCTGAGAAGTACTATTTCTGCTGTCTAAGAGGGTTAAATTACAATTATATCCCTGTAAAATGACCTCTGTGGTGTATCTATCATTTCCATCTTTATCTTGCCATTTCCTTGTTTGAAGTTCTCCTTCAACATAAATTTTAGATCCTTTTTTTACATATTTTTCTACTATATCGACAAGACCATCTCCAAAAACAACAATGTTATGCCAGGATGTTTTTTCTTTTTGTTCTTGAGTATTTCTATCTTTCCATCTTTTTGATGTTGCAATTGAAAATGAAGCCATTTTTGCTCCAGATTGCATAGATCGAATTTCAGGATCTCTTCCCAAGTTTCCTAATAAAATTGTTTTATTAACACTACCAACCATAAGAATTCTATATATATCCATATAACATAATAACGTTGTTAGATAACACTAATATTCATGAATTTAGATAAAATTGTTATAAAAGGTGCAAGAGAGCACAATCTTAAAAACATAAACTTAGAAATACCAAAGAATAAACTCGTAGTAATAACTGGTGTAAGTGGCTCAGGAAAATCGACATTAGCATTTGATACAATTTATTCTGAAGGACAAAGAAAATATGTTGAAAGTCTTTCTGCATATGCAAGACAATTTCTTCAAATGATGAATAAGCCCGATGTTGACAGTATTGATGGTCTATCACCAGCTATTTCTATTGAACAAAAAACTACTCAAAAAAATCCAAGAAGCACCGTTGGAACTGTAACGGAAATCTACGATTACCTAAGAGTACTATATGCTAGAGTCGGTGTTCCATACTCTCCAACAACAGGTAAACCAATTAAATCACAATCAGTGAGTGAAATCACTGATCTTATAATTAAAAATAATATTGATAAGAGAATTTATATTTTATCTCCAATAGTCAGGGATAGAAAAGGTGAATATCGGAGAGAAATCGAAGATTTAAAAAAAAGAGGTTATCAGCGTCTCAAAGTTGATAATGTTGTATATGATATTGATGAAGTGCCTTCACTAAAAAAGAATTTTAAACATAATATTGATGTTGTAATTGATCGACTTGTTGTAAAAAAAGACATCCAACAAAGACTGAGTGAAAGCATAGAAGTTGCTTTAACACTATCAGATGGTTTGTTATATTTAGAAAATTTGGATACAAATAAAATATCTGTATTTTCATCAAAATTTGCATGTCCTGTATCTGGATTTAGTATCGAAGAAATTGAACCCCGACTATTTAGTTTTAATGCACCACAAGGTGCATGTTCTGAGTGTGATGGATTAGGAGTTGAAAAATATTTTGACGAAAAGAAGATTGTGCCAGATGAGACTAGATCAATTTCTGATGGAGCTATTAAACCATGGGAAACAAAAGTATTTGGTTATCAAAAAAAATATTTTGTTGAAACAATAGATAAAATTTTAAAACAATTCAAAGTTAAGAAAAATGTTCCATGGAGTAAAATACCAAAAAAAGTTAAAAATATAATTCTTTATGGAGATGAGAATGGTGAAATAAATTTTTTATATGATTTTGAGGGAATAATTAACTTTATTGATCGAAAATATGAAGAAACTGAAAGATGGTGGCTTCAGTATGAATTAGAAAAATATTTATCTGAAAGAGATTGTGAAGTTTGCAATGGTTTCCGTCTTAACGAGAAAGCTTTAGCCGTAAGAATTGATGAAAATCATATTGGTAATATTACTAAAAAATCAATCAGCGAATGTTTACATTGGTTTTCATCACTTGAAAGTAAACTTGATAAAAATAATAAAAAAATTGCTGAAGGAGTTATTAAAGAAATAAAAGATAGATTAGTTTTTTTAAATAGAGTTGGTTTAGATTATTTATCATTGGCAAGAGCTAGTAAAACTTTATCTGGAGGTGAGAGTCAAAGAATTAGATTAGCTAGTCAAATTGGTTCTGGTTTAACAGGAGTTTTATATGTTTTGGATGAACCATCCATTGGATTGCATCAAAAAGATAATCAACAACTAATTGAAACTTTATTTAGATTAAGAGATTTAGGAAATACAGTAATTGTTGTTGAGCATGATGAGGATGCAATAAGACAATCTGATCATATAATTGATATTGGTGTTAAAGCAGGAGTTAATGGTGGTCACATTATTGCAGAGGGAGAACTTAAAAAAATTCTAAAAAATAATAAAAGTTTGACAGCAAAATATTTGAATAAATCCTTAGAAATAGAAGTTCCAAAAAATAGAAGAAAATTTAATAAAAATAAAGTTTTTAAACTTAATAAAATAAAAACAAACAACTTGGATAATCTTAATATCACTTTACCTTTGGGAAATTTTATTACTGTAACGGGTGTATCTGGAAGTGGTAAATCTTCATTGATTATTGATACATTGTATCAAAGATTAGATGAGTATTTCAATAAATCATTAAATAAAGATGAAAGTCGTTTTAACTTTAAAGGTATTAATCATATCGATAAAGTAATTGATATTGACCAATCTCCTATTGGAAGAACACCAAGATCCAACCCAGCAACATATACAGGATGTTTTACTCCAATAAGAGATTGGTTTGCAAACTTAAATGAATCAAGTGCTAGAGGCTATAAACCAGGTCGTTTTTCATTTAACGTTAAGGGCGGTAGATGTGAATCATGTGAAGGTGATGGGGTAAAAAAAATAGAAATGCATTTTTTAGCTGATGTTTATGTTGAGTGTGATATTTGCAAAGGTAAAAGGTACAATAGAGAAACTTTAGAAGTAAAATATAAGGATAAATCTATTTCTGATGTTTTAGAAATGACTGTTGAGGAAGGTTATAAATTTTTTGATAAAATTCCTACAATAAAACAAAAATTACAAACTTTAATGGATGTGGGATTAGATTATATAAAAATAGGTCAATCAGCTACTACTTTGTCAGGTGGAGAAGCTCAAAGAATAAAATTATCAAAAGAATTATCAAAAAGATCAACAGGAAAAACACTATATATTCTCGATGAACCAACAACTGGTCTTCATTTTGATGATGTTAAAAAATTACTAAAAATTCTTCATACACTTGTTGATGAAGGTAATACTGTAATCGTTATTGAACATAATCTTGATGTTATTAAAACAGCTGATTATATAATTGATCTAGGCCCTCTAGGAGGTGTAAATGGCGGTCAAATTGTTGGAACTGGTACCCCTGAAGATATTGCAAATAATAAAAAAAGCTTTACAGGTGAATTTTTAAAGAAATTTTTATAAATCAAAGGAAATAAAATGATAAATCTAGAGTTACCAGATCTACCCTACAGTAAAGATGCTCTAATGCCGTATATGTCGGCTGAAACTTTAGAGTTGCATCATGATAAGCACCACATGGCTTACATTACTAATGGAAATAAGTTTATTAAAGAACAAAATATAGAAGATGATAACGTTAATGATATAGTTATAAACTCTTATCAAAAAAATGCTCCAGTATTCAACAATGTGGCACAACATATAAATCATGTTCATTTTTGGGAAGTAATGAAAAATAATCCAGAAGGAAAAATTCCCTCCGAGCTTGAAAATAAGATAGTTTCAGATATTGGTTCAGTTGAAAAAATGAAGGAAGATTTTATAAATGCAGGTATTGGTCAATTTGGATCAGGTTGGTGTTGGTTAGTTCTAAATAATGGAAAATTAGAAATTACTAAAACACCAAATGGAGAAAACCCAATTGTGCATGGTCATACTCCTCTACTCGGATGTGATGTTTGGGAACACTCATATTATGTAGATTATAGAAACAGAAGACCTGATTATTTAAAAGCTTTTATTGATAATTTAGTTAATTGGGAAAAAGTTACAGAAAACTTAAATAACGCTTAATCGTCTTCATCTTGCGGTCTAAACTTAAATATTAATAAAGTTGGGACCGCAATAAAAACAGATGAATATGTTCCAATTATTACACCTATAATCATTGTTAAGGCGAAGGGTCTAATAACCTCTCCTCCAAAGATAAATAAAGATACTAATGCAAGAAGTGTAGTTAAACTTGTCATTATTGTTCTAGATAATGTGTTATTAACTGACAAATTAAATAGATCTACTAGCTCTAACTTTTTATATTTTCTTAAATTTTCACGAACTCTATCAAATATTACAACTGTATCATTGATGGAATAACCAGCAATTGTTAGAATTGCTGCTATAGTTGCCAGAGAAAATTCTACATTTAAAATAGAGAGCAATCCAAGAGTAAATAATACATCATGAGTTAATGCTACAACTGCTCCAAAACCAAATTGCCATTCAAAACGCAACCAAATATAAATTAAAATAGCAATTAATGCAAAAGAGACTGCTTGAAAACCTCGAAACAATAGCTCAGAACTAATTGTGGGTCCTACAAATTCAGATCTCCTAAACTCAACAACATTATCTTGAATTAAATTTTTAACAGAATTAACAGTTTCTATACTTTCTTGATTATTTTTATTTTGAAGCCTAATCAAAATAATATTTTCATTACCAAATTCTTGTAAAGATACATCACTATAAGAAGAAGATAAAATTTCTCTTAATTCACCAATTGAAGTATTTTTTGTACTAACCTCAATTAAAGTACCTCCTTTAAAATCAATACCTAAATTTAAACCTTTTATACTTAATAAAAATATTGAAATTAGCATTGCCAAAATAGAAAAAATTAAGAAATTTCTTCTTAAACTTAAAAAATTTATATTAGGCTCAACAGGTATAATTTTATTTAAACCAAACATTATAGTTTTAATTCCTTTTTATTTGCAAATGATAAGTATAAATAAACTAAAAAATTTGTAAGCATTAAAGCAGTGAACATTGATGCTATTACACCTAAAGAAAGTGTAATGGAAAAACCTCTTATTGGACCAGAGCCAAATGCAAATAGTAAAACGGCAGCAATAAGGGTAGTAATATTGGCATCAAGTATAGTTGACATAGCTCTATCAAAACCGTTTTTTACAATTTGAAAAACTTTTGTTTGTTTTAAACTTTCTTCTTTAATTCTTTCAAAAATTAGAACATTTGCGTCTACCGCCATACCAATTGTTAACACTATTCCAGCTATACCAGGTAATGTTAATGTTGCTCCAATTGTCCCTAATAATGAAATAATTATAAATAAATTTACTATTAACGAAACATTAGCAAGAGCTCCAAAAGTTCCATAGATAAGTATCATAAAAATACACACTAAAACCATACCAATAATAGCAGCTATCTGACCAGCAGCAATAGAATCTGCTCCTAAACCAGCACCTACAGATCTCTCTTCAACTATTTCTAATGGAGCAGGTAAAGCACCAGCTCTAAGTAATACAGCTAGATCAGACGCCTCTTGTGCATTGAAGTTTCCAGTTATAATTCCAGAACCACCAGTAATTGCACTACTTATTCTAGGAGCAGTGATAACAACTCCATCTAATACAACAGCCATTCTTTTTCCAATATTGTTTGTAGTAACTTTTCCAAATTTTTGAGCACCTTCAGTATCAAATCTAAAAGATACCGCATGACCTTCTGTTTGATCAAATGAACCTTTAGCATCAACTAAATTTTCTCCACCAACGACTGCTCTCTTATTCAAAAGATATTTTATATTTTCATCGTATATATCTAATACAATCATTTTTCCAAAAGGTGCTAAGTTATTATTTAGCGCAGAAGTATTTTCATCATCAACTATATGAAAGGTAAGTTTTGCAGTTTTGCCTAATAAATCTTTTATTCTTTCTGGGTCTTTTACTCCTGGTAATTGTAAAAGTATTCTTTTTTTGCCAGATCTTTGAATTAAAGGTTCTTTCGTTCCAGATTCATCAATTCTTTTTCTTACTATTTCAAGTGATTGCTTAATTGCTGAGTCTTGAATAGTTTTTTTGTATTCGTCATTCAACTTTATACTAAGTTTGTTATCTTTAATTTGTAAGGACACTCCTCTATACATTTGAAAAAAGCTATCTCTAATATCTTTTATTTTGTCTTTATTAGCAAAAAAAACTAAAACTTCATTTTCTTGAATATCAATTTTTTCAATTTTTACAGCTTGATCTCTAGAAATCAAACGAACACTATCGACAAAATTATCTAATTCTTCTTTATATAAAACATCTAGTTGAACTTCTAATAATAAATATGATCCACCTTGTAAGTCTAAACCTAAATTAATCTTATTTTTTAAAAACCAATTTTCTGAATTTTCATCATAAATAATTGAAGGAACTGCAAAAATTATTCCTAATAAGACTAATGATACTACTGTAAATGATTTCCAGATGGGATAGTTTTTCATTAATAAAAGAATTTATTTTTTTCTAGAAAATAAAGAGAAGCCAGATTTACTTTTATTCTCTTCTTTTGGTGGTTCTTTTTTTTGAACTTCTGGCATTGCATATAAGTCTGCAACCATTCCGGATGCAATTTTTATTTCAACATTTTCAGCAACTTCTAAGGTTAATTCCCTATTATCAGCTACCTTATTTATAGTTCCGATAATTCCACCTGAAGTTACTATTTTATCACCTCTTTTGAGATTGGATAGCATTTCTTTATGCTGTTTAACTTTTCTTTGTTGTGGTCTAATTAATAAAAAATAAAAAACAACAAATATTAATATAAGTGGTAAAAATGTTCCAAAAGCTTCCATAATAGTACCTATGATGATTTAATTTGAGAGATTTATTATACTGTGTAATAAGAAAAATCAAATAAAGTATTTATAATGTTTTTAAGCAATTTTTTATCAAATCTTACACTCTCAAGAGGAAAAGCATTTATTTGGGATAGTAAAATAAAAAATCTCAAAATAATCACTCATTTTAGATTTATAGATCTTGATCTTTTAATTGGAATAGAAAGACAAAAGAAAACTATTCATGATAATACATTAAATTTTGCTAAAGGAAATTTTACAAATAATGCCTTGTTATGGGGATCAAGAGGTAATGGTAAAAGCTCACTAATTAAATCGGTTTTTAATGAAGTAAATAAAAAAAATAGGAATTTAAAATTAATACAATTAAATAAAAATAATATTTTTGATATTGAAATTATTTATGAAAAATATGCAAATTTAAAGAATTATAATTTTATAATTTTTATTGATGATTTATCATTTGAAAAAATAGATAGCGATTACAAAATAATTAAATCTACTTTAGATGGAAGTATACAAAATCAGCCTAAAAATATTGTTCTTTATGTAACTTCTAATAGAAGACATTTAATGCCAAGAGATATGATAGAAAATGAAAGATCTTCTGCTATTCATACGGATGAAAGTGTTGAAGAAAAAATAAGTTTAAGTGATCGTTTCGGTTTATGGATTGGTTTTCATAATATTTCTCAAAATAATTTTGTTAATATAATTTTTAAGTATTGTAAAAAGTTTAATCTTCCCTTTAATGAAAATACTGAAAAAGAAGCAATTAAATGGAGCTTACAAAGAGGTAATAGGACAGGTAGATCAGCATGGCAATTTATTATTAATTATGCAGCTGAAAATAATAAAAAAATAGATTTTTAATTTATTCAAAATCAAAATTTATTTTTTCTAAACCTGATACACCGTCCTTTAAATGATAAATATTTGTTTGATTTAGTTGCTCAACAAATCCATTAGCTAATATTGAAGATATGTCTCCATTTTGACTTATGAAAATAACCCTCTCTCCTATTTGAATATTTTCTTTATACTTTTCAAAAAAATCAGGAAAAAAATTCCCATTTTTATCAAATGCTGTTATCTGAATGGCTCCTGGAATTTTATTTTTATTTGTTCTTTGGTCTTCACTTCTAATATCTATAATTTTAAAATCATCTGTTAAAGCTAATTTTAATTGATAACCATCTATTTCTTTATACCCAGGTGGTATTACTTTTATTACTTCGATATCAAAAATCAGATTTGATTTTGGAGGAATTAAATTTCCTGCACCACTTTCACCATAAGCTAACTGATAAGGAATAAATATTGTTCTCTTTCCACCCTCTTTCATTCCAAGTAACCCAGTTTCCCAACCTAGGATTACTTTCCTTACACCTATTTGAAAATCAAAGAATTGCCCTCTATCGTAAGAACTATCAAACACAGTATTATCTTCTAGTCTGCCAATGTAATGGACAGATAATTTAGAATGATTTTTTACTTCTAAGCCATTGCCAATGGATTCATTTAAGATTTTAACTTCGTTAGAAAAAGATTTAAAGCTAAAAAAGAAAAGAAATAAAAATAATAAAATTCTATACATTAATTTGATTCCTTTAATTGTTTTATTTGTGAAGGTAATGAAACAATTCCACTTAAAACTATAAATATTGCTCCAATATAAGCATATAAATTCATATATTCATTAAATATAAATATTCCAACCAATGATGACCACAATACCTGAAGGTAAACTAAACTAAAAACTGATGCATAATGCTTTTGAGCAATCTTAAAAGCAGTAGTAGCAAAAAACATAGCTGAATTGATAAATAATGCTGCAGTTGAAATTAAAAAAAACTCAAAAAAAGTGACTTTTAATGGATTTAATAAAAATAAAGGTATTGAAACTAAGTGAACAAAAAAGCCACCATAAAGAAAATACCCAATATTTGTAG
Source organism: uncultured Alphaproteobacteria bacterium (assembly GCA_902595805.1). Lineage (GTDB taxonomy): Bacteria > Pseudomonadota > Alphaproteobacteria > HIMB59 > CACPNW01. Next base: position 16,052 of record CACJRM010000019.1, read on the forward strand.
TTACATGATTATATTTATTTACAATAAATGTTGTAATTGTAATTAATAATACTCCGATAAGAACAATTAGATAATAAATATTAAAGCTTTCAAATCCAGGTTGAATAACAAATAAAACACCTAAAAAACCAATTAACAAAGATATATAAGTTAAGAAATTTAACTTTTCATTTAGTAAAAAAATAGCAAAAATCGTTCCCATCAATGGTGCAGTCATATTTAATGTTGTGAATTCTGGAAGTTTAATTTGTTCAAGTGTTATAAAAGCAATAAATGGCAAAGGTAT
>CACJRM010000020.1 GCA_902595805.1 uncultured Alphaproteobacteria bacterium
TTATTTGATCAAAAGAATTATCATAAGATCTGAATTTTTTTCTTAGTCTCTTTATATGGCTATCAATAGTCCTATCATCAACGTATATAGAATCACCATACATAGCATCCATTAATTGATTTCTATCCTTTACTACTCCTGGATACTGAGCAAGAGATTTAATTAAATTAAACTCTGCAACTGTAAGTTCAATTTCTATACCTTTCCAAAAACATAATTGTTTATCTTCATCTAGTATTAAATCACCTTTTATAAAATTTTGTTTTTTAATACTATTATCTTTTTGTTCTTCATTTCTATTGTTATGAATTCTTAGCACTGTTCTAATGCGCTCATTTAATAATTTTTGTGAAAAAGGTTTTTTTATATAATCTGAAGCTCCCATTCTTAATCCAATAATCTCATCTTGTTCATGATCTTTTGACGTTAAAAAGATAATCGGAAGATCTTTTAAATTTTCAATCTTGCTCGAACGTACTTTTGAAAGAAGTTCGTTTCCATCCATTTTAGGCATCTTAATATCAAACAATCCCAAATCATAAGATTTGCTTTCAAGAGCCTCTAAGGCCTCAACTCCATTAAGAAATGTATCTACTGTAAATCCTTCACTTTGCAGAGAAAGAGATACTGATGTGAGAATCGACTGCTCGTCATCAACTAATGCTATCTTGGGCATACTGCTTTTTATTAATAATTTATGGCAGATTTAAGTTCAAAGAAAAAATGACTCAGTTAACAAAATGTGACTTAAGTTGATAAGTAAATGTAAATATTTCAATTACTTGTTTGTCTCCTAAAAATATGAATTAAGTTAGGGATTGACATGATAAAAAAAATATTTATGTTCTTATTTTGTTCTTATTGCGATATTGAGCAAATGTTGTATTGTCCCTTTTCGGCGGCACTACATATTGTGTTTTTCGACAATAATTTTTTAAAAATGGATAGTATTTAAATGGCAGACAATCTACAGGTATCAGCAAAAATCTCAGAAGAAAAAAGTGTAAATATTTTAACATTAAGTGTCGTGCGTCGTGATGGAGCTATTACTCCTTTTAAATCGGAGAAAATTTCGAACGCTATTAAAAAAGCATTCTTAGCACAAACAAAAATTAGAAATGATAAAAATAAGGAAAAAGAACAACAAGATGGAATTCATAAAACCGTCGAAGCTTTAACCCATAAAGTTGTCTCAGCACTAACCAGAAGGATTGCTGACGGTGACATGATACACATCGAGGATATACAAGATCAAGTGGAATTAGCACTTATGAGGGATGAGCATCATAAGGTTGCCAGAGCATATGTTTTGTATAGAGAACAGAGAGCGGCTTCAAGATATCATACAAAAAAACTAAAAGAACAAGTTGGAGAAAAAGCTTCTTCAATGATGGTCACTAAAAGAGATGGAAGTAAAGAACCAATTTCACTGGATAAAATAACCAATAGAGTTTCTGTTCTATCGACTGGTTTAAATATTGATCCAATTGTTGTTGTTCAAAAAGCAGTTCCAGGATTGTATAGTGATATTAGTTCTGTTGAAATTGATACTTATCTTGCTGAAACAGCAGCAGCTTTAACCGTTGAACATCCTGATTATTCTTACCTAGCAGCAAGGATAAAAGTTAATTCTCTTCATAAAGAAACTCCAGGCTTCATCATAGCTACTAAGAACTTATACGATGATGGTTTATTGAGAGAAGATTATTATAAAAAAGTAATGGAAAATGCAGATTCAATAGAATCAGTGATTGATTATGACAAAGATTATACTTTTGATTATTTTGCTCTTACAACACTAATCAGGGCATATTTATTAAAGTTCGATAATAAAACAATTGAAAGACCTCAAGACTTATGGATGAGGGTAACTTTAACAGTTACTGGCAATGAGTTTAATTTAGATAAAATAAAAGAAACTTATAAAAGTTTATCAACTGGTACGTATACACATGCTACGCCAACTTTGTTTAATAGTGGATTAAAAATGCAGCAATTATCTTCATGCTTTTTAATAGGTATGGAGGATGATTCTATTGAAGGTATTTTTAACACCATAAAAGATTGTGCTCTAATATCTAAAACTGCAGGTGGTATTGGCATGCACGCACACAACATTCGAGGTAGTGGAAGTAGAATAAAATCAACAAATGGTAAATCTAATGGTCTTATTCCATTTTTGAAAATTTTTAATGAGACAGCTAAATCAGTTGATCAAGGCGGAGGTAAAAGAAAAGGTTCTTTTGCAGTTTACTTAGAGCCTTGGCATGCTGACATTGAGAAATTTTTAGAACTTAGAAAAAATACTGGCGCCGAAGAATTTAGAGCAAGAGATTTGTTCTATGCTTTATGGATACCAGATTTATTTATGAAAAGAGTAGAAAACGATGAAGAATGGACACTTATGAGCGAACATGAATGTCCAGGACTTTCGGACGTATTTGGTGACGATTTTGAAAAACTTTACACCAAGTATGAAAATGAAATGAAGCATTTAGAAAAAATTAAAGCAAGAGATCTAATGTCTAAAATTATAGAAGCGCAGATAGAAACAGGACAGCCTTATATGCTCTATAAAGACTCAATCAATAACAAGTCTAACCAAAAAAATATTGGTGTTATTAAATCTTCAAATCTGTGTGCAGAAATTGTTGAATATTCAGATAAGAATGAAACATCTGTATGTAACCTGGCTTCTATAGCTCTGCCAAAATTTGTAAAAAAATCAGATAAAAAATTAATATATGACTATGATGCTCTTTATGAAACAGCAAAATTGGCCACAAAAAACTTAGATGAAGTAATTGATATTAATTTTTATCCAACTGATAAAACAGAAAGATCTAACAATAAACATAGGCCTATAGGCTTAGGGATACAGGGACTTGCAGATGTGTACTTTAAGTTGGGAATACCTTATGAATCTGAGGAGGCCAAAGAAATAAATAAATTAATTTTTGAGACAATTTACTTTGGAGCTTTAGAAGCATCATGCGAGTTGGCTAAAGAAAAAGGAGCCTACGAAACATTTAAAAATTCACCAATTTCGGAAGGTAAATTTCAATTTGATCTGTGGAATGTTAATCCTTCTACAAAGTGGGATTGGGATTCACTTAGAGCCAAAATTAAAGAGCACGGTGTAAGAAACTCTTTAACTACAGCTTGCATGCCAACTGCGTCAACAGGTATTATATTAGGCAATACTGAAACATTCCAAATACAAACCTCTAATATATATAAAAGACAAACACTCTCAGGTGAGTTCCTACTCGTAAATAGATATTTAGTGAATGAACTTTCTCAAAGAGGATTGTGGAATAAAGAAATGAGAGACAAAATAATCCTAGAAAATGGATCAGTTGAAAATATAAATGAAATTCCAACTGAACTGAAAGAAATTTATAAAACAGTTTGGGAAGTATCACAAAAAACAGTAATTGATATGTCAGCAGATAGAGCACCTTTTATTGATCAAACTCAATCAATGAATCTTTGGCTTTCAACGCCTACATTTGGAAAAGTTAATTCAATGCATATGTATGCATGGAAAAAAGGTCTTAAAACAGGAATGTATTATTTAAGAAGTAGATCAGCTGTTGATGCTGTAAAAGTTACAGTTTCATCAGAAAAAGCAGCTAAAGATGCTTATATAAATACTGCTATCAATCAAAACAATGAACCAGAAGATTGCGAAACTTGCAGTGCATAAAGAAGGAGTAATAAAATGATATCAAAAGGCGTTAAATCAATATTTCCAATAAAAAACCAAGAAATTTGGGATAGATATAAACAACACATTCAAGCCTTTTGGACAACAGAGGAAGTATCATTACAAGATGACTTAAGAGATCTTGAAACGTTAAATGATGGTGAAAAGCACTTTATAAAACATGTGCTAGCTTATTTTGCTAATTCTGAGGCAATGATTAATGAAAACCTAGCAAGTAGGTTCTACAAAGAAATACTTATACCTGAAGCAAGATGCTTTATCTCAATACAGATGTTGAATGAATCAATTCATGCTGAAATGTACGGACTTCAAATAGAAGCTTATGTAAAAGATGCAAAAGAAAAAGATATGCTTTTTGATGCAATTCAAAATGTACCATGCATTAACCATAAAGCACAATGGGTATCAAAATGGCTTAATGGCAGTCAAAATCTCCTAACCAGATTAATAGGCTTTGGACTAGTTGAAGGTTTGTTTTTTGCAGGCTCTTTCTGTGCCATATATTATTTTAGAAAAAGAGGACTATTACCAGGTTTAGCCTTATCTAACGATTGGATTGCAAGAGACGAAGGAATGCACTTTAGCTTCTCATCCTTAATGTTTAGAACTTTAAGAGACAAGTTTAATAATAAAACATTAACTGATGCAGATATTAGTGATTTATCTTTGATTCCTTCAGACGTGCCTCAATCACAATTTGAAGAAATTGTTAGAGAAGCAGTGGCTTTTGAAAAAGAATTTGTAAAAGATGCTTTACCAGTAGATTTAATTGGTATGAACGCTGATTTAATGTGTCAATATATCGAAGCCGTTGCAGATAGAATAGCAGATTTATTTGAGTTTGATAGAGTCTTTAATACAGAAAATCCTTTTGATTTTATGAGAGCTTTAGATGTTCAAAATGTTACAAATTTCTTTGAAAAAAGAGTATCAGAATATCAAAGACCTACAGATAGAGCACTAAGTTTTGATGAAGCTTTTTAATGGAAGCTGAGATATATTCTAAAACTAATTGTGGTTACTGTGATAGAGCTAAATTACGTCTAGCTAAATATAACCCAAAGATTTATATGCTTGATACAGATTATACGAGAGAAGATTTTTTTGCAAAGTTCCCAGATGCAAAAACTTTTCCACAAATAATTTTAAATGGTGAAAAAATTGGAGGATATCATGAACTTGAAAAATGGTTCGAAATGAATACCTTTGATGAAGAATTCTAAATAACCTTTTTTTTTCCTTTTCTTGTGTAAGCTTTTTTATTTCTAACAATTTTTTGTTTATACATAGACATTTTTAAATCTTGAGCATAGGGATTTCGTTTCTTAATTTTTTTTTTAACACCCATAAATTCGCTCTAATGTGCCTGTCCCCAGTTATCACCTGAACCATAATCGACAGTTAGTGGGACTGAAAAATCTTTATATTTTAAATGTACTGACTCCATTATAATTTTTACATTGTTTATTAAATTATCATGATTTTTACTTTCTACTTCAAAAATCAATTCATCATGTACTTGTAGAAGCATTTTAGCATCAATGTTTTTAAGTTTTATTTCTTTATGAATTTCAATCATTGCTAACTTGATTATATCAGCCGCACTGCCTTGAATTGGGGCATTAATAGCTTGTCTTTCTGCAAAACCTCTGACAGCAAAATTTTTATCTAAAATTCCCTTTATATTAATTTTTCTTTTAAAAATTGTTTCAACGTATTGATTTGTTTTTGCAAAATCAATTTGATGGTCCATATATTTTTTAATATTTGGATATTTATTAAAATACTCATTTATATATTCTTTTGCTTCTATATTAGAAATGTCAAGTTGCTTAGCCAAGCCATATGGGCTAATGCCATATAAAATTCCAAAATTAATTGCTTTTGCTTTTCTTCTATAATCATTGTTAATCTGACTATCCTTCAAATTAAATATTTCTTTGGCTGTTGATGCATGAATATCTTCATTATTTTTAAATGCTTTGATAAAATTTTTATCACCTGAAATTTCTGCAGCTAATCTTAGTTCTATTTGAGAATAATCAAAGCTTACCAGTTTTTTTCCTTTTCCACTAATAAAAGCTGTTCTTATTTTTTTTCCATTTTCAGTTCTAATTGGGATATTTTGAAGATTTGGATCTGTAGAGCTCAATCGTCCCGTTAGCGTATTAGCTAAGCCAAATGATGTATGAACTCTACTTTTACCATCTGTTAATCTATATAAAGCATCTGTATAAGTTGATTTAAGTTTTGTTAATTCTCTCCAATCAAGAACCAATTGAGCAATTTCAAATCCATCTGAAGCCAAATTATTTAAAGTTGTAGAATCAGTAGAATACGATCCTGATTTTGTTTTTTTTCCACCAGATATTTTAAGATTAATAAATAGTATCTCTCCTAATTGTTTAGGTGAACCAATATTAAATTCTTCTTTTGAAAGTTTGTAAATTTTCTTTTCAATTTTTTTACTTTCATTTTCAAACTCATTACTTAGACTTGTTAAAAAACTTTTATTTACCTCAATGCCGTTTGCTTCAATTGAAGATAATACTTCTACAAGTGGTAAATCAATATTTCTGTAAACAAAATTAGCTTTTTCTTTTATTAATCGTGGATATAGATTTTGAAAAAGCCTGAATGTTAATAGAGAATCTTCAGCAGCATAATTTATTGCATTTTCAATAGTTACTTTGTCGAAAGTAATTTCATTTTTTCCAGTACCTACAACTTCCTTATACTTAATGGTTGTATAATTTAGATGATTAAATGATAAATCGTCTAAATTGTGCTTATATATTCCATTATCAATTGCGTAAGAAATTAACATTGTGTCTGCAATAGAATTAAAAATTACTCCATACTTATTTAAAATTCTAATATCATATTTTATATTTTGACCAATTTTTAAGATTGTTTCATTTTTACAAATTTTATTAATTTTATTAATTACATATTTTTCCTCTAATTGATTATTAATTTTTTTTGATCCGTCTAAAGTATTGTGATTTATGGGAATATAATAAGAAACGTTTTCACTATAGCAAAGAGATATTCCAACTAAATTAGCTTTCTCTATATTGAGTGAATTAGTTTCAGTGTCAATCGCACAAATACCTTTTTTTTCAATTTCAATTAAAATTTTTTCAAATTTATCTTTTGAATTAATTAATTCATATTTTGGCTCTAGTTCTTTTTTTAAAATAATATTTTCATTATCTGTAGTTATAAAAGAGTTAGATTTTAATCTTTCAGATATTGATCTAAAACCCTGGTCTTTAAGGAATTCAAATATTTTATTATTTTCTTTTTTTAATTCGTTGTATGTTCTTATTTTTTCAATACTCTCAGGTACTTCGATATCATTTTTTAAAGTAACAAGTTTTAAACTTAGTCTAATATTCTGTTCTGCCTCTTTTAAAATACTTCTTCTTTTTTCTTGTTTAATATTATTAAGATTTTTAATTAAACCATCAATATCATTAAATTCATTTATTAACTGAGATGCTGTTTTAGGACCAATACCAGGAGCGCCGGGAATGTTATCTACTTTGTCCCCTGTTAAAGCTTGAATAAAGATAACTTTATCAGGTTTGACCCCAAATTTTTCTTCAACATCTTTAATTTCAATTTTTTTATTTTTCATAGGGTCAAGCATTGTTACTTTTCTACTAACAAGCTGCATTAAATCTTTATCTGACGAAACTATTATAGTCTCAATTCCATCTTTTGTTGATAAGTTTACATAAGTTGCAATTAAGTCATCTGCCTCAAATCCTTCTATTTCTAATTGAGGTATGTTAAAACTTTTTACACACTCCCTGATTAGTGGGAATTGTGGTATTAAATCATCAGGAGCCTCTCCTCTATTAGCTTTATATTCTGGATAAATTTGATTTCTAAAATTTTCTCTTGCGGCATCAAATATGACTATCATTTTGTCATCACTATAATCTTCTATGAGTTTAACAAGCATATTAGTAAATCCAAAAACTGCATTAATAGGTGTGCCATCAGAACGATTCATAGGTGGAAGACCATAATAAGCTCTAAAGATATACGCTGAACCATCAACTAATATTAATCTACTCTTTTTATTCATTACAAATTTAAATATATAAGATTTTAAATAAATGTCAGATTATAAATATTCAATTGTAGCTAAAAATGTAAATAAAGTTTTTTATAAAAAATCTGAACGAATTAATGCTCTAATTGATTTTAGTATTAAATTGGAAAAAGGTACTATTCATGGTTTGTTGGGGCCTAATGGTGCTGGTAAATCAACTTTTATAAATATTCTTGGAGGTTTAGTTAAAAAAAACTCAGGTGAAGTTAATATTTGTGGGATTGATATAGACAAAAATATTAAGTTGAGTAAATTTAAAATAGGAATAGTACCACAAGAACTTAATATTGATCCATTCTTTACACCAGCTGAATTATTAGAGTTACAGGCAGGATTATATGGTGTTCCAAAAAAGAAAAGGAAAACTGATGAAATTCTTGAAAATTTAAAATTAACTGATCAAAGGAATGCATATGCCAGAACCTTATCTGGTGGAATGAGACGGCGATTATTAATAGGAAAGGCTTTGGTGCATAATCCAGAAATGATAATTTTAGACGAGCCTACTGCAGGAGTTGACATAGATATAAGGACATCGGTTTGGAACTATATAAAAAAAATTAGTAAAGAAGGTAGGACAATTTGCTTAACAACTCATTATTTGGAAGAGGCTGAAAATCTTTGTGATAATATTACTATTATTAATAATGGTAAAAAAATCATAGAGGGATCTAAGAGCGATTTATTAAATATTATATCAACAAAATCTGTAGCTTTTGTTTTGAATAAAAATGTAAATGTACCAAAAGATCTAGATAAATTTCAGCCTAATATAAGTGACGGCAAATTAAAACTTAGCTATGATAAAAACAAAACTAATATAAGAGAAATCATCAATATATTAGATAAGAATCAAATAGATTTTAAAGAAATCAATACTTTTGAAAGTGATTTAGAAGATGTATTCATAAAAGTCGTAAATAATAAAGATGCTACAGACTGAAAAATTAATTAGTTATTTATTTTTATTAGTTCCTTTATTCCTTATTACTGGTCCAGCAATACCTGATATTATTATTACAATAGGTGCAATATTTGGAGTTTTTTATTTTGTTTATTTTAAAAGATATGAAAATTTTTTAAAAATAAATTTATTCAAAATAACAATTATATTTTGGCTAAGCTTGATATTTATAAGTTTTTTTTCATATAACAAAACTAACTCATTTCAAGATTCTTTAATTTTTATTAGATTTTTATTGACACCTCTGTTTTGTTATTTTTTGTTTTTTAAATACGAAAGAATTTTACAACGATCACTATTATTTATTTTTATACTTGTTATATTTGTAAATGTAGACACATTCTACCAATTCTTCAATTATACATCTAAGGATGGTTTTGGTGAAGATATTTTAGGTTTCAAATCAAGTTGGTATGGTAGGTTAACGGGACCTTTTGGAGATGAATTAATACCAGGATCATATGTGTCAAAATTAGGTTTAATAGGGTTCGCATTTATTATATCTTTAAAAAAGTACGAACAAAATATAATTCTACACTCAATTTATCTATCTTCCATACTTTTGGTAAGTTATGTTTCAGGTGAGAGAATGGCATTTGCAACATTTTTATTAAGTTTGTTAATGCTACTCATTTTTTTAGATGGTTATAGAAAATCAATATTTCTATCAATTGTTCTTGGTTTATTTTTTATATTTTTGGCAGTTTATTTACATCCTTTTTATAACGATTTTAAAATAGTTGAATCTACTCAATATCATCAAGGTCAAAAAATAGAGAAGTTTTTTGAATGTGAAGAAGACCACAAAAAAATATGTTCAAAAATTATAAACATTCAACCTAGTTTTTTTGAGATAATTAAAAATTTTAGTACTTCTGCTTATGGTGAAATATATTTATTATCATACAAAATGTTTTTAGATAATCCAATCACCGGTATTGGTATTAATAATTTTAAATATCTATGTAATCAAATTGAACAGTACAGTAATATGATGATAAACTATGAATGCGCGTCACACCCTCATAACATCTACATTCAATGGTTAGCAGAAGGTGGAATAATTGTATTTATGTTTTTTTTAATGTACTTAATCTCTTTAGTAACTTTTATAATTAAAAACATTGGTGACAAAAAATATAAAATTATCTCTTTAGTTATAATTTTAATGATGTTCTGGCCAATTATGTCCACAGGAAGTTTAATAAAAAATTGGTATGGAGTAATCACATTTTTTATTATTGGAATTTGTATGTGTCTTAGTAAATTTAAAAATAATTAGTAAATTTTGAATTTAAGAAGTGTCTTTTTAATTTTTGAGCTACAAATAATCCAAATAAAAAGAAAAGAATAACTGCTAGTGTTGTTCCATTCCCTTTACTAAACAACGAACCAACAAATATAAATAGAAAAATTATTGTGGAAGAAATAATTTTGAAATGAATACCTAAAATTGACCCTAATATAAAAAATATAATAATAAATAGCGTATTACCTAAACCCATACCAAAATGAGAACCAACAAATGCCATATAAATGGAAGAGTAAATAATAGATAAATTTGTCGAAGCAGAATTATCAAAAAATCTAACTTTTATAAGATAATAAAAAGATTTTAAACCATCAATCCATGTTATTTTTTTTCCTTGAGCTTTAGATCTAAAAAAATAAGAAACACCAAATTCATAAATAAAAAAATTATTTCTTACAATTTGTGATGCTAAATCAATTTCAATACCAAAATCATTTAAGCTTAGATTAATCTTTTCAATTACACTTCTATGTAAAATTTTTAATCCACAATGAACATCACTTAAAGATTGAGAAAAGAAAATATTAAATATTAGAGAATTTATTTTACCAACTAAATTATTAAAGAAGTAATTATTTTTTTTTAATTTACCTGATAAATATCTACTGCCAAAAATACATTTTATGTCTTTATTAGATATTATCATATCAAACATTTCTTTTGCATCTTTTGCATCGAGTTCTAAATCTGCATCTTGCAACAATACATATTCTCCTTCTGAATTTTTTATTCCTGTTTGAATTGCTTTACCCTTTCCAGAATTAATATCTAATTTAATGAGTTTAAAAAAAAAATTATAATCATCTTTTTTCTTAAGCTCTCTTAAAGTTTCAGTTGATCCATCTGTTGATCCGTCATCAACAAATATAATTTCTATATTTTTAAAATTAAAATATAATTTTAGTTGTTCGAAGAGTTTTCCTAAAAAGGTTATCTCGTTATATACTGGAATTATAATTGATAGCGATTTACTATTCTCTTGGTGCATGCTTATTCAGTATTCTTTGTAATGTACGTCTATGCATTCTTAGTCTTCTTGCTGTCTCTGATACATTTCTATTACACTGTATAAACACTCTTTGAATATGTTCCCACCTAATTCTATCAGCTGTCATTGGATTTTCAGGTGGTGGTGGCAAGGTTTCTTTAGAATTAGTAAGGGCATCGAAAATTTGATCTATTTCAGCCGGTTTAGGAAGATAATCAATTGCACCAGATTTAATTGCGGCTACAGCAGTTGCAATATTTCCATAACCTGTCAAAAGAAGCGATTTAGTTTGAGGACTAATTTTCTGTAATTCCTTTACCAATTCTAAACCAGAACCATCCTCTAACCTCATATCAACTACAGCATAATCAAAGTTATTTTCAGATACTTTAGCTAATGAATCTTTAAATCCATGCGATGAAACAACTTCAAAACCCTTTTTTTCCATTGATCTTGTTAGCCTTTCTCTAAAAGGCATATCATCATCTACGATTAAAAGTCTCATATTCATATATTTAAGATAGAGTTATCAAATATAATTTCAACGACAGCGTTATTTTCTTTTAAATTATAAAAATTTATATTTCCTCCCATATTTTCAATTAAGTTTTTAGCTATAAATATACCAAGACCCATTCCCTGTTTATTTTTTGAAACATATGGTTCTCCTAACTTATCAATAATATCTTTAGAAAATCCGCTCCCATCATCAGATATGATAATATTTACAGTTAATTTTTGATAATTTAATTCTACTTTTGTTGTACGTACAGAATAAGATATTGCGTTTTGAATTATATTACCAAGAGCATACATTATTTCATCTTTATAAACTATTTCAGGTTCAGAGTCTGATGGTTTGATTTCTAATATAAGTTCTTTATTTTTATTAAATTTTTCAAAATTTATCTTAATTAAATCAGATATTTTTACTTTTTCTAAGAAATTATCTTTTAAATTTAGAGGGTTTTTGGAAAATCTTTGTAAAATTTCTTTACATCTTTCTGCTTGGGATTTTAACAAGATGATATCTTTTGAAATATTTTTATCTTCAATTAATTTTTTTTCTTTTAGTAAATCATTTAGAATTAAAAAAATTGTATTAAGTGGAGTGCCTAATTCATGAGCGGCAGCCGCACTAAGAGAACCTACCTCGGTCATCTTCTTTTGGTTCAAAATTTGTAGTTTGGAAATTGATAATGCATTTGAAATTTGTCTAGAGGAGCTTGCAAATAAATAAGCATAGATAGCTATAAAAATTACTGTAATAATTAAGGCTGAAACTAATCCAAAACTATAAACTTCTGGTAAAAAAAATTTTGGACCTAAATCAAGTGGTATAAAAAAGAAATTTAATAATATAATTATTAAAATAGATATTGTTGATAGAACAACTGTCATTGATGCTGGTAAATATGAAGCCGAGGTAATAACTGGCGCTAAAATTAGTATAGAAAATGGATTAATAATTCCACCAGTCAGAAATAATAAAAAACCCAATTGTAATGTGTCAAAAAGTAAATAAGAAAATGCTTTTGTATTACTTATTGATTTATTCTTTCTTTCTTCAAAATAAGAATAAAAATTTACTAAAACTGATAATATAATTATTGATAGGGTTTCAAAAAAAGGAATTTGAATTTTTAAAAGAAATGAAACAAAAAAAATGGCTAAAGCCTGTCCGAATATTGCAATCCACCTAATTTTAATTAGGTTGCCAAGTAAAATTGTATTCATTGAAAATTAAATATCAAGATTAGCTACTTTCAATGAATTTTCGGCAATAAATTTCTTTCTCGCATCAGTTTCACCACCCATAAGATCTTCAAAAGCTTTATTAGCAGCATCTACTTCATTAACTTTAACTGATAACAATACTCTTTCATTTTGATCTAAGGTAGTTTCCCATAGTTGATCTGGATTCATTTCACCTAAACCTTTATACCGATTAATCTGAAGACCAGATTTACCAATATCTAAAACTTTATCAATTAAATCCAAAGGTCCATAAATTTTAAATTCTTCATTTTTATGATTTAATATTCCACAGCCTGTTTCTTTCAAACGATAAAAATTTTCCATTAGAAGATCTTTAAATTCATTCAATGCTCTCGCTTCAGGAGTAACAACAAAATCTTCATCAATAATATATTTTTCAGTGAAACCTCTAATTGTTCGTTCAAATAAAATAGAATTATTAGTATGAGTTACTATCCAGTTTTTTTGTGCAATATTTGAAATAAGATTTAATCTTTGTTGAAGATATTTTGCTAATTCTTGACCAATCTTATTATCTTTAAGATTCCGTAAATCCAATCCTCTTACTATCGCCGCATGTTCAATTATGTCGCTGTTATCAACTCTCCTTAATAAAGGAAGAACTAAGTTTTTAGTTTTTTTTGAAAGATAAATAATTTGTTTTAATTCTTCTCCTGCAATTTGGGATTTCTGAGTATTTTCAAAAATAGTATTTTTTAAGCCTTCTTCAATAAGATAGTCTTCAAGATCATTATCGTCTTTTTTATAAACAGTAGAATTACCTTTCTTAAGTCTATAGAGAGGTGGTTGAGCAATAAATAATCTTCCTGAATCAATAATTGGTTTCATGTGTCTATAAAAAAATGTTAGTAATAAAGTTCTAATGTGACTGCCATCAACATCAGCATCAGTCATAATTACTATTTTGTGATATCTCATTTTTGAAACATCAAATTTTCCTTCAATTTTATTTTGTGCATTATCATCGGTTGGATTACCAACACCTGCACCTATTGCAGTAATAAGTGCTCCAATTTCGTTACTTGTTAAGACCTGTTTATCATTAGCTCTTTCTACATTTAAAATCTTGCCTCTCAAAGGAAGTATTGCTTGATTCTTCCTGTCTCTTCCTTGTTTAGCAGATCCCCCTGCTGAATCTCCTTCGACAATAAATAATTCAGATAACTCTGGATTTTTTTCTTGGCAATCAGCAAGTTTCCCAGGGAGAGAAGTATTTTCAAGACCTGTTTTTCTTCTAGTTAATTCTCTTGCTTTCCTTGCAGCCTCTCTGGCGTTTGATGCTTCAATAATTTTATCTATTACCTTTTTTATTTCTGATGGATTTTCTTCTATCCATTGTTCTAACTTATTTAAACTAGTTGATTCAATTACTGGTCTAACTTCCGAAGAAACAAGTTTATCTTTAGTTTGACTTGAAAATTTTGGATCTGGTAGTTTTACTGAAATTATACATGTCAACCCTTCTCTTGCGTCTTCACCTGATATGTTATTTGATGATTTGGTATTTTTATTAATATAATTTACAATAGATCTTGTTAAAGCACCTCTAAAACCTGCAAGATGTGTACCGCCATCTCTTTGAATTATATTGTTTGTAAAACATATAGTGTTTTCATGATAACTATCAGTCCACTGTAATGCACATTCAACTACAATATTATTTTTTTCGCCTTTAAAAAAAATCGGTTTCTGATTTATTAAATTTTTTCCATCATTAAGATATTTTACATATTCTTTAATACCGCCATCATATTTAAAATTAGTTTTTTTTTCTTCAGATTGCCTTTTATCTGATAAATAGATACTAACTCCTGTATTTAGAAAGGCTAATTCTCTAAGTCTTTTCTCAATTATTTTATAATTAAAATTAATATCTTTAAAAATCTTAAGTGTTGGAAGAAAAGTTATTTTAGTTCCTGTAAAATATTTTTCATTAATTTTTGTTGATTCACCAACTACATTTAATTCTTTACTAACAATTCCATTTTTAAATTCAATGTTGTATGTTTTACCTTCTCTATTTATTTCCAAAATTAAGGTCTCAGATAAAGCATTAACAACAGAGACACCAACACCGTGTAAACCTCCAGATACTTTATAGCTATTTTGGTCAAATTTACCTCCAGCATGTAATTCGGTCATTATTAACTGTGCAGCAGGGATTTTTTCCGTTTTATGAACATCTACCGGAATTCCTCTTCCATTATCAGTTATAGTAGCTGTGCCATCTGCGTTTAAAATTACTTCAATTTTATCACAAAAACCAGCTAGGGCTTCGTCAATTGAGTTATCTAATACTTCATAAATCATTTGATGAAGACCAGATCCATCGTCTGTATCTCCAATATACATACCTGGTCTTTTTCTTACTGCCTCTAAGCCTTTTAAAACTTTTATTGACTCAGATGAATATTCAGAATTCATAAACTACTTATATTATAAAATTTGGCTTTTGTTGACACAAAAGAAAATAAATTTTTATCAGTCCCTGTTAAAAAAAATTGTATGTCTAAATTGTTAATCATATCTAATAATATTTGACGATTAAATGAATCTAGGTGCGAACATATTTCATCAAATAACAAAATTGGTTCAATTTTATAATCATTTATTAAATATTGACATTGTGCAATCAATATCATTAGCACTACTGTTTTTTGTTGTCCTGTCGATAAAAGGGAGGCATCATAATCACCATCTATTATAGCTTGAATGTCAGTTCTATGTGGACCTATTTTTGTACTTCCATTTTTTTTATCAAAGTATCTACTTTTATTTAATTCAGTTATATATTTATCTATATCCAATCCAGAGTTAAAAAAATTGTCATTGATTCTAAGATTAACAACAAATTTGTATTTATTTGTATTATTCAATTTAGCAAGATTATCATTAATCAAATTCAATTGAAAATTTCTAGCATTATATATTTCAAAACCACTAGAAGAAATCTCTTTTTCAATTTGATCTAGCCAGCTATTATCGAAATTACTAGCTTGAAGAATTTTAAATCTTTCAATCAATAATTTTTTATATTTGTTAATTAATTTATTATATCCTTTACTTGATGAAAAAATTAATCTGTCTATAAAATTTCTTCTATAT
>CACJRM010000021.1 GCA_902595805.1 uncultured Alphaproteobacteria bacterium
TTAATTTTATTTTCAACTACTGTAAAATTTTCATATCCTTTTTCACTTTCTTCATGACTTGGTTCCTTTCCGGTTAAGTGTTCAGGGATACCATCTTCTGGAAATTCAGTGATTGAACTTGGATCTTTCAATGTTAAGTAACATTTTCTACTAAACAATCTTGTTTTGTCCCACATTTCTTTAGCTTTATCATTTTGATTATTAACCAAAGACGTTGTTTTGATTCGCATTTGAATTTTTAATTTATGATCATAAAAAACAAATTGAGAACTATTATTTTTTTTTAAATTAGGAACCTTCGGAGATCTAAAGTCTGTGTGAAAATTTAGTGTCATGCTACTGGGATCAAACTTTCTTAAGACTACAACTCTAGAATCAATTCCACCTTCACTATCAATATTACTAAAGACTGGCGTGTGAAAGGCGTTTTTTCTATCTTTAACTCCTCTAGTTAAATTTTTCTTTATATCCTCAAATATTTC
The DNA here is from genome assembly GCA_902595805.1 of uncultured Alphaproteobacteria bacterium. Classification (GTDB taxonomy): domain Bacteria; phylum Pseudomonadota; class Alphaproteobacteria; order HIMB59; genus CACPNW01. The sequence continues at coordinate 483 of CACJRM010000021.1, forward strand.
TGGAGCATTTTCTTTTGAAGAAGTCGACATTGTTATAGTAATATAAATTGTTTTGAAGAAATAGCTAGATAATGGAAATAAATAAAATTACGAATTTATTGAATCTGGAGCATGTTAAGTTTTTAATATCTATCTTTAAAGAAAATAATATTGAAATTCGATTAGTAGGAGGGTGTATACGTGATGCTCTTCTTGAAAGAGAAATCAAAGATATTGATACAGCAACAACTTTGGAGCCTCAGGATGTTTTGTCATTACTTAAAGATAACAATATTGAATATGATGATTTTGCTATTCAATATGGATCTATAATTGCTTATCCTCATAATCGAAAAATACAAATTACAACTTTACGTGAAGATATTAATCAAATGGGAAGACATACAAATGTAATTTACACCAACAGCTGGAAAAAAGATTCAGCCAGAAGAGATTTTACTTTCAATGCTTTATATGTTGGAAGCAATAATAAACTACATGATTATTACAATGGCCAATCAGATTTAAATGAAAGTAAAATTCGTTTTATTGGTGAAATAGAGGATAGAATAAAAGAAGATTACTTAAGAATCTATCGATACTTTAGATTTAGAGGTTTATTTAATTTGCCTAAAACATCTTTAAGTGATCAAAAAATTGTAGAAAAATATATTCACGAATCTTTAGCAGTGTTGACCAACGATGTAATAAGGCAAGAAATATTAAAAATGTTTAATATGTCTTTTCCATTAAATTGTTTTTACATATCTCATCAAACGTTACAAAAATTTAAATGGGTTGAAATAGTGCAAGAGCATTTCATACGAACAAAATATGATCTAGGATTAAATAAATGTCTGAATAAGATTGATAATTTAATAAATTAGTTTTTTAGTTTACAATTTTCGCACAAACCAAATATTTCTAAATTATGTTTTTTATAATTGAAGTTATTTTTTTCTGCTTGTTTTGAAAAATAAGAAAACAAATTATTTCCAGTTAGCTCAGTAACACTATCACAGTTTTCACATATCAAAAAAGATGTTGATGTTTTTGCATTACAGCCTTCATGCTTACAAGCAACATATGAATTTCTACTTTCTATTTTGTGTACTTTACCAATTTCTATAAGCTTATCTAAAGCTCTATAAACTTGAAGAGGAGATTTAATTCCTTTTTTTTGAATATCAAAAAGGATTGTATATGCTTTAAGAGGTTCTGATGAGTTTTCTAAAATATCAAGAACTGTTTTCTGGTTTTTGGTTAAATTTTCTGATGCTAATGCCATAATTTTAATTAACAAATAGTTTTCATTTTTGCAACTGACCCTTTATCTCCAGAGGAATAAGTGAAATAATAAATAATAATAATGCAACTACAATTATAGAAGGCCCTGAAGAAGTATTAATCTCAAGCGAAACAAACAATCCTGCAATTACAGATACGACACCAGCTAAAGTTGCAATTATAACCATTTGACGAGGACTGCTGCTAATATTTCTTGCAATTGCTGCAGGTATTAAAAGTAAACCAGTTATCAATAAAGCGCCAATCATTTTAATAGATAAAGCAATTACTCCTGCCAATAAGAGTGTGAATATAAAATTAGAAACTTCTGGTCGCATTCCTTCTGCTGCTGACAAATCATAATTTACCGTTGCTGAAAATAAAGATTTCCAAATAAAGTACAAAATCAATAATATTGTAGCACCACCTAAATAAACTATAGTTATATCTTCTACATCAACTGCAAGTATATCTCCAAATAATAAACCCATAAGGTCAAATCTAATTGATGTAAGAAACCCAATTAATACTAAACCTATAGCAAGTGTAGAGTGAGCAAGTAGACCTAGTAATGAGTCTCCTGCGAGTTTTGTTCTTTTTTGTAAATTAATTAATAGTAAAGCAACAACAGCTGAAATTATAAAAACTGAAAATGTAATATTAAAGCTAAAAGAATAAGCTAAAGTTACACCCAATAATGCCGAGTGAGACAGCGTATCTCCAAAGTAGGATAACCTTCTCCAAATTACAAGACATCCTAGAGGTCCGGCAATTATTGCAATACCAATGCCAGCTATGAGAGCTCTAGTAAAAAAATCATCAAACATTATTTGTTACTCTCCCATCTGTTTCATGAGAATGATCATGATCATGTTGATAAAGTGATAGAGTTGTGGCGTTATGTTCACCAAATAATTCTATGTATGCCGAATTCTTTACAATTGATCTTGGCGTTCCAGAGCAACATATATGACCATTTAAGCAAATTACATGATCTGTAGCTGACATAACAAAATGAAGATCATGTGATATCAGTAATATTCCACAATTAAGTGTTGAACAAATTTTTTTAATAAGATTATAAAGTGCAATTTCTCCATTAAAATCTACACCTTGAACTGGTTCATCCAAAACAAGTAAGTCTGGTTTTTTTGCGATTGCTCTGGCGATTAAGACTCTTTGAAATTCTCCGCCAGATAAATTATGAATATCGTTATAGAGAAGGTTATCTACTCCAGTTAATTTTAAAGCATCAACAATTTCAAGATTATTTATATGACTTGTTAATTTCATAAAATCAACGACACGAAGAGGCATTGTCCAATCAATATTAATTTTTTGTGGTACGTAAGCCATTTTAGAAGCAAAGTTTTTTATTTGCCCTTCATCAGACTTAAGTATCTTAAGTATCATTTTAGCTGAAGTTGTTTTTCCAGAACCATTAGGCCCTATTAGAGTAACAATTTTCCCCTTGTGAATTTCCAAGCTTATTCCTCGTACAATCCACTTGGATGACTTGTACACACCACAGTTATCTAGTTTAACCAATAAATTATTATTTTCTGCCATTTTATTATTTACAACTTAAAATGTTATATTATAACATTACAATACTTTAACACACTTAAATCTAATAGGAATACTTTTATGAAACAAATGAATATTTTTCTACATGTTTTTAAAATTATCTTGTTTTCAGGAATTCTTGTTGCAACTGCATCTGCTAGAGCAGAACTAAAAGTTGTAACGACTATTAAACCACTTCATTCATTGATTGCTAATGTTATGAATGGAATTGGTGAACCTGGACTTATAATTGAAGGAAGCATATCTCCACATAGTTTTACTATGAAACCATCTCATGCAAAAATGCTAGAAGAAGCAGATATAGTATTTTGGATTGGTGAGAGTATTGAGACATCATTAGAAGAACCTCTGGAGTCAATAGCAAAAAGTGCTGAAGTCGTAGAGTTTATGGAAGTTGAAACAATTGCTAAATTAAAATTTAGAGAAGAATCTATATTTGGTGACCACGATGATCATGACGATCACGACGACCACGACGACCATGACGATCATGATGATCATGACGATCACAGTGGACACGACGACCATGGTCATGCACATGGTGAATTTGATGCTCACATTTGGTTAGATCCAATGAATGCTAAAGAAATGGTTCATGAGATTGCTCATGAGTTAGGTGATTTAGATCCTGCCAATAAAGAGAAATATGAAGCAAATGCTGATGCAACAATCAAAGCTTTAGACCAATTGATAAATGACGTTAGCAAGGATATTAATTCCGATGCAAAATTTGTCGTTTTCCATGACGCTTACCAATACTTTGAAGAAAGATTTGGTGTAAGAGCTGCAGGAGCTTTAACATTGAATACTGATGTTTTACCTGGTGCAAAGCAAATAGCTGATATTCAGGATGTTATTAAGGATAAGGGAATAAAATGTATTTTCTCTGAACCTCAATTTAATCCAAAGATTATTTCAACAATAGCTGAGGATATGAATATCAAAACAGGAGTTTTTGATCCTTTAGGTGCTAACATCGATGCTGGTAAGTCACTTTACTTTACGTTGATTAGTAATCTCGGGGACGAGCTTAAAGGCTGTTAATTTTTAATATTTAAATAAATTCCACCTTGTATTAAGGTGGAATTTATAGAACTAATTATAAGGAAATTGATATGGAAAATACTTCTCAGGTTCCAGTTACGGTTTTAACAGGTTTTCTTGGAGCTGGAAAAACAACACTTTTAAATCGAATTTTAACTGAACAGCATGGACGTAAATACGCTGTCATTGTTAATGAATTTGGTGAGCAGGGAATTGATAATGACCTTGTTGTTGATGCTGATGAAGAAGTATTTGAAATGAATAACGGTTGCATTTGTTGCACTGTTAGAGGTGATTTAATTAGAATTCTTAGTGGTTTAATGAAACGTGCTGACAAACTAGATGCAATTATAGTTGAAACAACTGGTTTAGCTGATCCAGCCCCAGTTGCTCAGACATTTTTTGTTGATCAAGACGTTGCTGATAGAACAAAATTAGATGCAATTGTTACAGTTGCTGATGCTGTTCATCTAAGTTCTCAACTAGTAGATCATCATGAAGCAGAAGAGCAAATTGCTTTTGCTGATGTAATTTTGTTAAATAAAGTTGAACTTGTTGAAGATAATGACATTGTGAAAGTTAATGATCGTATTAGAAAAATAAATCCTTTTGCAAAGATTATTAAAACAACACGTTGTGATGCACCTCTTGATGAAATCGTAGGCTTAAATGCATTTAGTCTAGATAGAGTATTAGATATTGAACCTGACTTTCTTGAATCAGATCATGATCATGAACATGATGATGATGTTACTAGTCTATCCTTTGTATCTGATACACCATTAGATATGGATAAGTTTCAAGATTGGTTTGGAAATTTACTTAGGACTAAGGGCCAGGATATTCTTCGATCAAAAGGCATTTTGAACTTTAAAGGTGAAGAAGAGCGATATGTATTTCAAGGAGTGCATATGCTTATGGATGCTTCACCAATGGGACCTTGGCCTAAAGGAAAAGATAGAAGTTCTCGAGTAGTATTTATTGGTCGTGATCTTGATAATATGAATCTTAAGGAAGGCTTTGAAAATTGTAAATCAGCATGAACGCTGATTTAGAAAAACTTCAAGAATCAAATAAAACTGAACTTGAAAGAAGAGGTTCAATTTTTAATATTGGAGCTCCAGCTACAGAAGCGGTTACAATTCGTGATCAAATAGCGGTAGGATTTGGAGACGGCACCGTAAGATTTTTTCAATCTGGATCTGATCCTAAAACTGTTAAAGCACATAAGGGTGTAGTGTTGAGTATGACAAATTATGAAGATCATGTGTTAACGGGAGGAGACGATGGACGTTTTCTAAAAATATCATCTGATGGAAATATTGATGAAATTTTTAATTTTGGTTCAAAGTGGGTTGACTGTGTAGCTTCTCACAAAGATACTAAAGTTTGTTCATCAGGAAAGACTGTTTATATTTGGACAAAAAACAAAGATAAACCTCAAACTTTAGAGCATCAAAGTACTGTTGCTGGATTAGCATTTGATAATAAAGGTAAGCGTCTTGCGGTCTCAAGATACGGTGGAGTAACAGTGTGGAAACTTAATAATAATAAATGGACAGCATCAAATTTTACCTGGAAAGGATCGCATGGAACTGTAACGTTTAGCCCAGATACAAAATATATTGTAACTGCAATGCAAGAAAATCAAATTCATGGTTGGCGCATAAATGACAAAGCGGATTTAGCAATGAGAGGTTATCCATCAAAAATTAAAAGTTTTACTTGGGTTGGTGATACACCGTATTTGGTAACATCTGGATCCAGTGATGCAGTTTGCTGGCCATTTGATGGTAAAGAAGGACCAATGGGGAGAAAGCCAATTGTTGTTGCAAACGGTGGTAAAGAACTTGCAACATTTGTTAAAGCACTTAATGGAGAAAAAGCTGTTTTCACTGGTTTTACAGATGGGTCAGTTTTATTAGCAGAAATTGATGAAAGCAAAAAACCAATTATGATTAGAAGTTCAACAGGTTCAGAAGTTTCAACAATAGCTATATCTAGTGATAACTCACAAATATTAATTGGCGATATGAAAGGTTCTATTCTTTTATCATCTTTATGGGCAGACAATTAAAGGAGAAAATATGTTTAATCGTAAAACTCAAAATGTTGAAAAAATAAGAAATCTTAAACATTTAATTTCCAAGAAATATAAATTACCAGAAAATAATATAATAAGTATTGCTGAGCTCAGTTGTCATGAACCTGATTGTCCACCAATTGAAACTGTAATTACTGCAAGAAATGAAGACGGATCAATGAAAAATTGGCGAGTTGCAAAATCAATAGAAGAAATAGAGGAGTCAGATATTAATAATCTAACAAATCACACTCATTAAATTATTAAATTTAAAATAATTTATTAACAGCAATCTCCACCTTCACAAGTACAGCAACAGCTACAACTGCAACCACATTTTGGTGGGTTTGGATTTTGATTTTTCATAATCATACCTATATCTATATATTAATAATCTTTAAACAAATTTATGAGAAAAATAATAGAAATTAAAGAATGTATGAAGACTTTCGAGGGTGACGGGATACCTGTAACCAGAGCTTTCCCTGTCCCCGAAATGAGAGAAAATGATCCATTTCTTCTTTTTGATCATTTCGGCCCAATTAATTATGAGCCAGGAGGTGCAACTGGTGTACCAGCACATCCTCATTGTGGATTTGAGGCAATTACTTATATGCTTGGTGGTGAAGTAGAGCATAGAGACTCATTTGGAGGACAAGCAGAAATTGAAACTGGTGATGTACAATGGATGACAACCGGATCAGGTTTAATCCACTCTGAATTAGTAACAGAAAAATTTAAGAAGAGTGGTGGTATCATGCAAGGATTACAAATTTGGGTAAATCTTCCACAAAAAAATAAAAAAGTAAAACCTTGGTACCAACATATTAAAAGAAACACTATTCCAACAGTATCTGAAAATGCAAATATAGAAATTAAAGTTCTTGTGGGTGAAATAAATGGAACCAAATCCAAAGTTCAAACATATTCACCTGTATCAATATTTGATATTCAATTTTCAAAACCAGATATGACAAAGTTTAATGTTGATAAAGAACAAAATCTTATGATCTATATTATTGATGGTCAGTTACAGTTTAATGAGCAAGATAAAATTGCTAATAAAGGTTATATGATTTATTTTGATCAATCAAGTGATGAGATTCAACTTACATCAATATCAGAAAAAGGATCCTACCTAGTTTTAGCAGGTAAGCCGCTTAAAGAACCTGTAGCACGTTATGGTCCTTTTGTGGCAAATTCTGAAGGAGAAATCAAACAAGCAATGATGGATTATCAAGAAGGAAAGATGGGAAGCTTAGCTTAAGTTAATTGACGTAACATTTCACCAGCTACAATAGCAACTGAACTACTAAGATTAATCGATCTAGGCCCCTTTATCATTGGTATTGTTAATCTTTCATCGACAGAGCTATGGACAAAATCAGGTGCCCCTGCACTCTCTCTGCCAAATAAAATAATATCATTTGATTGAAATTTATAATCGAAATAACTTTTTTTACTTTTTGTTGTTAGAAGAACGAGTCGATATGAATTATTTTTTGACCACTCATAAAATTTTTCCCAACTTAAATGTTTTTTTAATTCTAGATAATCATAGTAATCCATTGATGCTCTCTTTAATCTCTTATCATCAATCACAAAGCCAGCTGGCTCTATTATATCTACTGGTATTCCAAGACAGGCACCTAGTCTAAATATGTTTCCTGCATTCTGTGGTATGTCGGGTTCAAACAGAGCAATTCTCATGTTTTTTTACTATATTATTTTCTTACTTGCGTCACGCTGGCACATATTTAAAAAGTATTTTTTTGAGTAATTAAGATATAACAAATTCACAATAAATGGCTAAAAAACCCAAAAATAAGAGAAGAGATTTCCTACAACTTAGTACAGTAACACTTGGTGCTGTAGGAACAGCTGCTTTTATATGGCCTTTTCTAAAAAGTATGAGTCCAGCAGAAGACACATTAGCTGCAGGATCAACCGAAGTAGATATTAGTGCTATTGAAGAGGGTCAAAGTATAACAATAAAGTGGCGTGGAAAACCTGTTTTCATTAAAAAAAGAACAAAAGATGAGATTGATGCAGCTAAAATGGTTCAAGCTTCTGATTTAAGAGATCCACAAGATGATGCAGATAGAGTACAAAAAGAAGAATGGTTAGTTTTAGTGGGAGTATGTACACACTTAGGTTGTGTTCCACTTGGTCAGAAGGTTTCTGATATGAAAGGTGAGTACGATGGTTGGTACTGCCCATGTCATGGTTCACATTACGATACCTCAGGTAGGATAAGAAAGGGACCAGCTCCCAAAAACTTGGACGTTCCGCCCTATACCTTTTTAAATGATAATACTATAAAGATAGGATAACATGGATAAGAATCGAAAAGTACATCAGTTTAAAAATCCCGTCCTTAATTGGATAGAGTTTCGTTTACCAATTATTTCTTACTTCAAAAAAGAATACGGTGATTATCCAATGCCTAAAAATTGTAATTATTTTTGGAGTTTTGGTGCATTAGCAACAATTACGCTTGTTACAATGATAGTAAGTGGAATTTTTCTTGCAATGAATTACACACCACATACTGATATGGCATTTGATAGTGTTGAAAGAATAATGCGAGATGTCAATTACGGTTGGTTAATGCGATACATTCATTCCAATGGTGCAGCATTTTTCTTCATCATAGTTTACATTCATATAGTAAGAGCAATGTATTTTGGTTCTTACAAATATCCAAGAGAGCTTAATTGGATTTTAGGTGTATTTATATTTTTATTAATGATGGCAACCTCTTTTCTTGGTTACACATTACCGTGGGGACAAATGTCTTATTGGGGAGCTACAGTTATAACAAATTTATTTAGTGCAATTCCATTTATTGGTGAGGGATTAAAGACATGGCTTCTTGGTGATTACAATGTTGGAAATGCTACTTTAAACCGTTTCTTTGCTCTTCATTATGTTTTACCATTTGTTATTTTTGGTGTTGTAGGATTACATGTTGCTGCAGTCCATGTTCATGGTTCAAATAACCCTGATGGGATTGATATTAAAACTAACAATGACTCAGTAAACTTTTTTCCATATATGTTAATTAAAGATACAGTAGCTATGTGTGCTTTTGGTGTTGCTATTTCTGCAGTAATATTCTTTGGGCCAAATCTTATGGCTGAAGTTGATAATTATATTCCAGCAGATCCACTTGTTACCCCAGCTCATATTGTTCCAAACTGGTATCTTGCACCTTTTTATGCAATTTTAAGAGCAGTACCTGATAAATTAGGAGGTGTTCTCCTAATGTTTGGTGCGATAGTAATTCTTTTTGTTCTACCTTGGCTTGATAGATCAAAAGTGAGAAGCTGTAATTATAGACCAATATATAAGTGGTTTATGATGGGCTTTTTTGTTAACTTCTTTGCATTAGGCTACGTTGGTATGCTTCCTGCTGAAGGTTTATATCTTTTAATTGCTAGAGTAGGTTTACTTTACTACTTTGGTTTTTTCTTCATCATTACACCTTTTGTTGGTTGGATAGAGAAGCCAAGTAAGCTACCGCTCAGTATTAGTGATGTTTATGCTAAAAATATAGCTCCTAATATTGGTGGAGGAGAAAAAGGAATTCCTTCACCAGCAATGCAAAAAGATACAAATCTATAATGCGCCTATTACTTATTATTTTTCTATTATTCTCTTCAAATTTATTTGCTGCAGAAATGAGTACTGAAAAAATGCCAAAACATGATTGGTCTTTTAAAGGTGTAACGGGAACTTTTGACAGAGCCGCAATTCAAAGGGGCTATAAAGTTTATAGAGAAGTATGTGCAGGATGTCATTCAATGAAACTTCTGTATTACAGAGATCTTATTGATGTTGGTTTTTCTGAAGCTCAAGTAAAAGTAATTGCTTCTGAATATACTGTATTAGACGGTCCAAATGATGATGGTGAAATGTTTGAAAGACCGGCTAGACCAGCAGATAGATTTGTCAATCCATATGCTAATGATAACGAGGCAAGAGCAAATAATAATGGAGCTTATCCTCCAGATCTGAGTGTAATTACAAAAGCTAGAAAATATGGGGTTGATTATATTTATAACCTTCTTCTAGGTTATGTTGAGCCTCCAAAGGGAATGGAGGTCGGTAATGGAATGTGGTACAATAAATGGATGGCTGGAAATCAAATAGCTATGCCAGCACCTATAGCTGATGGAAGTGTAGATTATGATGATGGCACTGATAATAATGCAGAACAGTTATCGGCTGATGTAACACATTTTCTTCACTGGGCTGCTGAACCTGAAATGGAAGAAAGAAAAAATTTAGGAATCAAAGTAATATTATTCTTTATTATTCTAGGAACAATTGTGTACTTAGCAAAAAACAGACTTTGGCGAGACGTCACTTAGACATTAAATAAAAAGTTCATTACATCACCATCTTTGACTATATAATCTTTACCTTCTTGTCTTAGCTTTCCAGAATCTCTACTTCCAGCATCACCATTATTTTCTATGTAGTCGTCATAAGAGACAGTCTCTGCTCTAATAAATCCTTTTTCAAAATCAGTGTGAATTTTTCCAGCAGCTTGTGGTGCAAGAGTTTCTTTTTTTATCGTCCATGATCTTGTTTCTTTTGGACCACATGTAAAATAGTTAATCAAATCTAATAGTTCATATCCTGATTTTATAACTTTATTCAATGTTGTGTGATCTAAATTAAGTTCTTTTAGAAATTCAAGTTTTTCTTCCTCATTATCTAATTCCGCTATTTGTGCTTCTATTGATGCAGAGATTAAAACTACAGAATGATTATTTTCTTTGGCAAACTCGATGACTTTTTTTGATAACTCGTTTCCAGTGTGAATCGATTCTTCATCTACATTACATATGTACATAGTTGGCTTTAGACTAATTAAGTTAAGACTATTTACAAAGTCAATTTCATTACTAGGAAAATCATCAATTTTTAAGATACTATTAGCATCTAACATTTGTAAGATTTTATTTATTATCTCAAATTGATGTTTAGCTTCTTTATCGTTTGCTTTTAATTTTTTTTCTAAACTAGTCTTTTTATTATTTAAGCTTTCAAGATCAGCCAATTGTAATTCTAAATTTATTGTTTCAATATCATCTAGTGGATCAATTTTTGATGATACATGAGTAATGTTAGTATCTTCAAAGCATCTAACAACGTGTGCTATTGCTTCAACTTCCCTAACATGTCCTAAAAATTTATTTCCTAAACCCTCTCCTTGTGAGGCTCCTTTTACTAATCCTGCAATATCAACAAAATCCATAAAAGAAGGAATTATTTTTTCACTCTTTCCAATGATCGCTAGTTTATCTAATCTGTCATCGGGCACTGCAACTCTTCCTATATTTGGTTCTATAGTTGCAAATGGATAATTTGCAGCTTCCGCTTTATTTGATTGAGTAAGAGCATTGAATAAAGTGGATTTACCAACATTTGGCAATCCAACTATCCCACACTTAAATCCCATAATTAATTTTGCTCACTTATTTTTGTTAAAAATAAAGGAATATCTGAAAATATTAATTCTATATTTTTAACCATTTTATCAATTTTTTTATTTATTATTTCTTCATCTGATTTTGAAAATTTATTTAAAACATAACTTGAAACTAAATCTTTATGTCCAGGATGATCAATTCCAATGCGTATTCTAAAATAATTTTCCCCTATAAATTGATCAATACTTTCCAATCCATTATGACCTCCGTTTCCACCGCCTTGTTTTATTTTTACTCTCGATAATTCTAAATCAAGGTCATCATGTATAACAAATGTATGGTCTAACTTTATTTTATAAAAATTTACAATTTCTGAAACAGCTTTTCCAGATAAATTCATGAATGTAAGAGGCTTTAACACAAAGATTTTTTGATTATTTATTAGACCTGAATATAATTCTTTTATTTTATCTTCTTTGATTTTATCAAATTCAAAATACGAGATTATATTATCCGCTAATTGGAAACCTACATTATGTCTTGTATTTTTATAATTTACACCTGGGTTGCCAAGTCCACAAATTAAAAACATATAATGAAATATAAAGTAAAGTTACTTTGATTCTTTATTTTCTTCTTTATTATCAGAAGATTCTTCCTTCTTTTCCTCTGATTTTTCTTCACCACCTTCTGCTGCACCTTCTTCAGTCGTTTCTTCAGTTTTAGTTTCAACTTCTACAGTTGGCGGTACTAAAGTAGCTATTACAAAATCTCTATCTGAAATAGTAGGAGCAACTCCTTCAGGTAGTCGAATATTACTAATTTTAACTGCATCACCTATTTCACTTTCAATTAAATCAAATTCTAATTTGCTAGGTATATTATTTGCATTACATGTAAGTTCAACAAGTCTTCTAACAGTATTTAAAACTCCACCTTTTTTTAAACCAGGACATTTATCTTGATTTAAAAACTCAACAGGAATTTCAACGTTAACTTTTGTATTTTCTTGAACTCTTAGAAAATCAAAATGTATAAGTCGATCACTTACAGGATGATATTGTAATTGTTTAGGAAGTATTTTTTCTTTCTTTCCTTCAACATCAAGATCGATAATAGTTGAATAAAAAGAACCAGTATCCATTAATTTTTTGAGTATTTTATCTTCAACAGCAATCTTCTTAGGCTCAGTTCCCTTGCCATAAATAATACCAGGGACCAATCCCTTCATTAAAAGACTATGATTTGAACCAATATCTTTACTTCTTTCGATCGCTTTAAATTCACTCATAAAATAAAATTTTAATCAAAAAGGGCAGACACTGATGTATCGGTGTTAATCCTTTTAATCGCATCACCCATTAAAGGAGCAATACTAATATGTCTAATGTTTTTTGTGCTTTTTACCTCCTTAGAAGGCTCAATTGTATCTGTTAACACCAATTCTTTTATATTTGAATTTTCAATCTTTTTTAGCGCATTCCCGGATAGTACACCGTGAACAATATAAGAATAAATTTCTTTAGCCCCATTTTTACTTAGAGCTTCAGCAGCATTACATAGTGTGCCCGCAGAGTCAGCTATATCATCTAGCAAGATACAAGTTTTATCTTTTACATCTCCGATAATATTCATTACTTCAGATTCACCAGCCTTTTCTCTTCTTTTGTCAGCAATTGCTAGTCCAGCATCTAATCTTTTGGCAAAAGCTCTAGCCCTAACAACACCACCAACATCTGGTGAAGCCACAACTAAATCTTTATTACCATTAAATTTATCTTTAATATCATCGATTATAGGTCTTACTGAAAAAATATTATCTAAGGGGATGTCAAAAAAACCTTGTATCTGACCAGCATGCAAATCCATAGTTAAAACCCTATCAGCACCTGCAGATGTAATTAAATTTGCAACTAGTTTGGCAGTAATTGGTGTCCTTGGTCCAGTCTTTCTATCTTGTCTTGCATATCCATAATATGGGATAACGGCAGTAATCCTTTTTGCCGAGCCTCTTCTTGCAGCATCAATTGTAATTAATAGTTCCATTAAATGATCATTTGCTGGATGTGATGTAGATTGAATAATAAAAACATCTTCACCTCTAATATTTTCATTTATTTCAACAAATATTTCCCTATCATTAAAGGTTCTAACAGAGGCATCTGCCAATGGCACATCAATATGTTTAGAAATTTTTTCAGCTAGGGATTTGCTACTATTACAAGCGATTATTTTCATATAATCAAGTTAATTACTATATTAGAATAATAATAGATCAACTAAAATTAATTATTAAATGCAATGA
>CACJRM010000022.1 GCA_902595805.1 uncultured Alphaproteobacteria bacterium
AAACCATTTTGATTAAGATGGTTAGCCCAAGGCTCCGGTTTTCCTCCTGGTAAAACACAACCATCATCAAACCCTTCCATTGGTGATTCATATGTAAAATTTCTTTTATCTTTTGGATCCAAGTATCTTGGATCCCAAGAAGTATCAGTGTATCCGTAAAGTCTTGGATTATAATTTAGTTTACGAACTTCTTTAGCGATATTTGTAAATCTTTTATCAAGAGGAGCACCATTATAAACTGAACGATGTATAAATGGATATAAACCTGTAAGCATTGTAGTTCTAGATGGACCACAAGGTACAATTCCTGCAAAATGAGATTTAAAAACAACACTTCGTTTAGCAAGCTTGTCTAAATTTGGTGTTAGAGCATATGGATGATTTAGTAAGCTAAAGCAGTCAGAACGCCATTGGTCAGCACATATAAAAAGAACAGATTTTTTGGATTTTTCCATATTTACTTATGTTTATTAAAGTAATTAATTAATAAGAAATACACAATTTTTTTAAAAAAATTGTAATAAAAGCGTCAAATATTTTTGCTAAAAAGTCAAAATTGTTTACAAACAAAATCATACGATAAATTTATCTTATAGGAGAAAATATATGTTTAAAAAATTATTCATAGCGTTAGTATTTTCTGCCGCAACCTTTGTTTGGAGTGGAAGCTCTTTTGCAGGTGGTCATTGTATAGGAACAACAATGAGCGATGCACAGACAGGCGGAAAATATCCTCAGCAATATGAGTTATCAGAATATGAAAGTGCAGCCGGCTGTACTATGAAGTTTTCAGATAATCCTAATATTGCTAGCATAAACGCTACAATACAAGGTAACCCAGGAAGTCTACCTCCAGTCGAAGATAGATTACCTGATGAGCCGCTTGTTGTAGTACCATATGATTCTATTGGTAAATATGGAAATACAATAAACTTCTTATCAAACGCAACTGAAGCTGGAACTTCTGATATGTTATCTACAAGACACGTAAACTTATTACGTTTTGCTGATGACTTAACTACAATTGTTCCAAACGTTGCTAAAGATTATGAGTGGAATGATGATTTTACTACTTTAACATTTATGTTACGTAAAGGTCACAAGTGGTCAAATGGCGAACCTTTTGTAGCTAGAGATGTTGAGTTTTGGTACGAAGATTTGATGATGAATCCAAAGATTCGTGAAAAACCATATCCATATCTATTAGTTGGTGGTGAACCAATGACTGTTGATGTAATTGATGATCAAACAGTAAGATTTAATTTGCCATCTCCATTCCCTGGTTTAACTGCAACTATCGCATGGTCATATAACCAGTTCTTCATGCCTTCACATTTCCTAGAACAATTCCATCCGGAAATTGATTCAAATGCTGATGCAAATGCTCAGGCATTAGGATTTGCAGATGGGTATGATGCTTTAGCAGCATATTATGGTAACTCAGGTTGGACTGATACTCCAACTCCTTTACTAGCTAAACCAGATCTAGTTGCTGGATTACCTTATGCAGCTTATCCTTCTTTAGAAGCTTATATGACGATTGAAGATACTACTGAAGGTAGAGTCTATGCAGCTAACCCATACTTTTTCCAAGTTGATACAGCTGGAAATCAATTACCATACATTGATTATCAAAATGAAAGATACATCAATGAAAATGAAATAAGATTATTAAAACTTGTTAATGGTGAAGTTGATTATAAATCTCAGTCTGTTCAATTAGAGTCTGCTCCTCAATTACTTGATGGTGCTGAGTCTGGTGGATATCAAGTTCAAATCAATCCAGGTTGTGGTGCTGCATTATTTAGTTTTAATGTAACACATCCTGATCCAGAAAAACGTAAAGTCTATGGGGATATTCGTTTCCGTCAAGCAATGTCAATTGCAATGAATAGAGACGAGATCAACGAAGTTGCATATTACGGCTTAGGTAAAGTTGAGCAGTTTGTAGGATTTTCTCCTGCACCTGACTTCGTTCCTGAAAGTATTAAAATGCATATGACTCAATACGATCCAGATGGAGCAAATGCTCTTCTTGATGAAGTAGGATTAAAAGACGTTGATGGTGATGGATTTAGAGAATTACCAAATGGTGATGCTCTAGCTATTAACATTGACTACGCTACTCAAGGTATTGGTGGTGTTGAAGTTGAACTTGTTGCAAGATACTTCAATGAAGTAGGAGTAAAAACTACTTTTAAAGAGGTAACTCCAGATGAATATCGTGGTTCGCAAGCTGCTAACCAACTTGACGTTCATGTTTGGGATAAAGGTCAACCATTAGCAATTGTTGCTGGTAACCCAGAAACATTTAAACCTCCGTTTGGTAACTACTTTAACCATACACAAGGTTTAGATTGGGCAGCATACATTGATAGTAATGGTGACGAAGGTACTAAACCTCCTCAGTGGGTATATGACTTAAGTGATGGAATTGATAAATTCCAATCTTACGCTCTTGGTACTGCTGAGTCTAATGAGTGGGGTGAAAAAATTGCAACAATGTTAACGGAGCAAAGTCTATTGATTGGTACAGTGAAAGCACCTTTCCCAACTTATCATAGAAACGCGTTGAAAAACTTTACGCAATTTAAAACTACTTCGTATGAGTATTATAGAACATATCCATACCTAGCTACTCAATGGTGGTTAGACGAGTAATTTAACTCAATAAATAATAAAAAAAGCGGCAATTATATATTGCCGCTTTTCTTTTTTTAATTATTCTTGTCTCCTAATTATTAAATATGATTAATTTTATACAATTTACTCTCACACGAGCAGGACTTGCAGTTATAACTTTGTTACTTGTTTGCTTTATTGTTTTTTCATTAATGGAATTAGTTCCTGGAACTTGTGCTGAAAGATATTTAGCATTTAAAAATACACAAGGATCACAAATAACTTATGAAGATATAGAAAAAGAAAAAATTCGTTTAGGTCTAGATAAACCTTTTTTGTATAGATATGGCAAATGGGTTTCCAATATAGTTTTTAATGGAGATTTTGGTGACAGTTGTATTTTAAGAATGAATATTAATGAATTATTAAGTGGAAGATTTACTTTATCTCTAACGATATGTTTGGTTGCACTAATATTTTCATATTTAATTGCTATACCAGTTGGGATCATATCGGCCACGACAAGATATGCTTCATTAGATAATACTCTTAAATTTATTAGTTATCTTGGAATAGCACTTCCCAATTTTTTAGTAGCACTCTGTATTATGCTTTTTATGACTGTTTACTATGGAGATACGATGACAGGTTTGTTCTCTCAAGAATATGAAAACGAACCCTGGTCATCAGCAAAACTATTTGATTTTTTAAGCAGAGCTTGGCTTCCAATATTTGTTTTAGGATGGAATGCAACTGCCTTTGCTCTTCAAACAGTTAGAGCACTAATGCTAGATGAAAATGATAAATTATATGTAATGGCTGCAAGAGCTAGAGGAATATCAGGAATGAGTTTGTTGTGGAGATATCCTGCAAAACATTCTTTAGGTCCAGTAATCAATTCTATAGGTTTTGACCTTAATAGAATATTTAGTGCATTACCAATTGTAGCGTTAATTTTAATTCTTACTGAAGCTGGCGCATTATTGATTGAAGCTTTAGCAAGATCAAATGATCAGCAATTAGCAGGAGCAATTATTTTTCTTTTAACAGCAACAATTGTTTTTGTTAATTTTATAACGGATATTATTTTAGCTATAATTGATCCAAGAATAAGAAAAGGAGTTATGGGTGGAGGTTAGTAATCAAAAAAAAGAAGCTTATTATACTGCAACACAGATGCAGTTAGTAAGAACACGCTTTTTTGGAAATAGATCTGCTATGATTGCTGGATCTATATTACTGTTTATGATTATTTGTAGTCTATTTGCAGATTTTCTATCTCCTTACGATCCAACAATTAAAGGAAGAGATAAAGATTATGAAAATGGAGCACCTCAAATTCCAATGTTTTGGGATGATAATGGATTTTCTGCTAGGCCATTTCTACATACATTAGAAAAGTATAGAGGAGCAGATACAAATTTCAGATGGGTTTATAAAGTTGATACAGAAAAAAGAAGATACGTTTATTTTTTTGTTGAAGGATGATCAAGCGTATATTTATGAACCATATTATATTCCAACTGAATTTTCAGACACCGCATTTTTAGCAGATAAAGTTGTTAACGATTTAAAAAAAGTCAAAGATCCATTTTTTATGCATGTTTCTTTTTTAAAACCACACCCACCCTTTCATGTAGCTGATCCATGGTTTAGTAAATTTAATCCAGATAATATTAAATTATCTAAAAATGATATTTCACTTAAAGAATTATCAAAAAATCATCCTCTACTTGAAGAATTATGTAAAAAATTTTTATTAAAAGAAAATTTCTCTGAAATTAATTATGATCTTTTAAAAGATCAAGATATCAAAAATATTATGAGTGTCTATTTTGCTATGTGCGCAGAAGTTGATTTTAATATTGGTAAAATTTTGAATGCTCTTAAAGAATCAGGACAAGAAGAGAATACAATGATAATATTTACTAGTGATCATGGAGAGATGTTAAATGAAAATAATTTATGGGGTAAATTAGGCTGGTGGGACTCCTCTTATAGAATTCCATTATTTATTTATGTACCTCAAAACAATCCAAAAGAGATTAACTATTTAACAGAATCGGTAGATGTTGCTCCTACCATTTTAGAATGGCTTGGTGGTGAAATCCCAATTGATTGGAATGGTCAATCACTGATGCACAATATAAATCATAAATATGAAAAATCACCTAATAAAGAATATGTTGTTTTTGATTACGATTTTAGAGAAAGTACTTCATTTGTTAAAGATAAAAAATTAGCACCAGAACAATGTAATCTATCAGTCATTAGAAATAATAGATGGAAATATGTTCATTTTCCTTCATTACCATGCTTATTATTTGATTTAGATAATGATCCTAATGAAATTAATAATTTATCTAGAGTAAAAGAATTTCAAGACATTAAAAATGATTTAGTATCAAAACTATTAAGTCACCGCATGCTTCATCAGGAACGACAATTATCAAATACTAAACTTTCTAGTTCAGGTGTTAATACAAATTCTGGACCATTTAGCAGAAGAATGGAATAATAAAGATATGTTAACGACTGTTATAGGCGCCTATCCAAAACCAAGTTATTTAAGAATAACTGATTGGTTTAATGCTTCTGGTGGTACAGATACCGAATACCCAACAAAATTTTATGAAGAAGAAATAAAAAAAATGGGCGATAATGTTGAAGAGTTATTTAATAAAGCTACCAAAGAAATAATTAGTGATCAGGAAGAATGCGGTATTGATATCCTAACCGATGGTGAAGTTAGAAGAGAAAATTATATTCACTATCATTGTAGATATTTAGAAGGAATTGATTTTGCAAATCTCACAGAAAAAGTTGCTAGGACAGGGAATTATAAATGCTGGTTACCAACAATAACTTCAAAAGTTAAAGCAAAAGAATCTTTTTTAGTTGAAGAGTGGAAAAAAAATCAGAGTTTAACCAATAAAGATTTAAAAATTACTATTCCTGGACCAATGACTATAACAGACACCATAGCAAATACATTTTATGACTCAGATGAACATATGGGTGAAGATTTAGCTGATGCTATTAATGTAGAAATTAAAAGATTGGTTGATGCAGGATGTAAATATATTCAAGTCGATGAACCATTGTTTGCTAGAAAACCAGAAAATGCTCTTATTTTTGGAATCAAAAATTTAGAGAGATGTTTTAAGGATATAAATAATGAAAGTATTGAAAAAATTACTCATATTTGTTGTGGCTATCCTGATAAATTAGATGCAGTAAATTATCCAAAAGCACCTTTAGATTCTTACAGTAAAATTAGTAAAGCTTTAGATGAATCAATTATAGATACAGTTTCTATAGAAGATGCTCATCGATATAATGATTTAAATTTTTTAAAAGATTTTAAACAAACAAAAGTTATTTTTGGTTTAATAAAAATCGCAAGCTCTCAAGTTGAGACTAAACAAGAAATTGTCTCAAGAATAAATGATGCATTAAAGTTTATTGATAAGGAACAATTAATTATTGCTCCTGATTGTGGCCTTGGTCACTTACCTCGAGATTTGGCAAAAATAAAATTAAAGATAATGGTAGAAGCTTCTAATAGTTTTTAGTGTACTAAAGTTTCTGGATTAGCATAATCATAATTTAAATCATCAGCAATAGCTTTATATGTAACGGCACCTTTAAAAATATTTAAACCATTCATAAAATTTTTATCATTTTTTAACGCATCTTTAAAACCGTTCGATGCTAAGTTTTGAATAAATGGTAATGTTACTGCATTTAAAGCAAGCGTGGAAGTTCTAGGAACTCCACCTGGCATATTTGCAACACAATAATGAACAACATCATCAACAACATATGTAGGGTTTGCATGAGTTGTTGGTTTACTAGTTTCAACACAACCACCTTGATCAATTGCAACATCAACAATTACAGATCCACTTTTCATCTCTTTTATCATGTCCTTAGTTATAATCTTTGGAGCATTAGAGCCTGGAACAAGTACGCCACCAATTAGTAAATCACATTCAGAAATATAATCTTTTAGATTTATTTTATCACTGTGTAGTGGTTCTATTTTATCACCAAATTTTTCTTGTAATTCTTCTAATCTTTTTTCTGATTTATCAACGATGAAAACTTTTGCTTGCATACCTGTAGCAATTATTGCTGCATTTTCACCTACAACACCTCCACCTAAAATTAAGACTTTTCCAGGTTGAACCCCAGGAGCACCTCCTAAGAGTAAACCACTTCCACCCTTATGTTTTTCAAGTGAATAAGCACCAGCTTGAATCGACATTCTGCCGGCTACAGCACTCATAGGTGCAAGAAGTGGTAACTTATTATTATGATCACTTACTGTTTCATAAGCTATACAAATCGAATTTGAGTCAATTAAACCCTTTGTCAATTCTGGAGCTGCTGACAGATGTAAATAAGTAAACAAAATTTGGTTTTCTCTTATCATTGCTACTTCATTCATTAGAGGTTCTTTAACTTTTACAATCATTTCAGAATCATTGAAAATATCCTCTGCTGAATTTACAATTTTTGCACCTGATAATTCATAATCACTATTGGAAAATCCGGCACCAATACCGGCATCTTTTTGAATTAGAACTGTATGTTTATTCTTTACTAATTCTTTAACACTTTGCGGAGTAAGCCCAACCCTAGACTCCTGAGCTTTAATCTCAGAGGGGACACCTATTTTCATTATCTGTCATGCATATAGTTTGAGATACCTGTTCTTAATTTTTCAATTATCTCATCAATATGTTTTTTTTCACAAGTAAATGGAGGTGCAACAATTAAACAATCACCTGTTGCTTTCAAGCTTAAGCCTGCTTCAAATAGTTTTTTAAAACAAGCATATCCAGCTTTGCCTAAACGCTCATCAATTTTAATGTCAATTCCTCCCATCATTCCATATCCTCTTATATCAGTAATGATATCTAAGTCTTTCAAAGTAAATAAACCGTCTAAGAAATATGGAGACATATCCTTTGCTCTATTAAATAAATCTTCTTTCTCGATTATATCTTGCATTGCTAAACCTGCTGCCATTGAAACAGGTATAGCAGAATAAGTATAACCATGAAAAAATTCTATAGCTCCTGTAGGTGATGCATCAACAATAGTATCATAGATATGATCACGTGAAGCTACTGCTCCTAAAGGTACAACGCCGTTAGTAATTGCTTTAGCCATTGTCATAATATCAGGGCATACATCAAAAGCTTGAGCTGCAAATGGAGCACCCATTCTTCCCCAACCAGTAATAACTTCATCAAAAATTAGAAGAATTCCGTGTTTGTCACAAATTTCTCTTAGCCTTTTTAAATATCCTTTTGGCGGTACTAAAGTTCCTGTTGATCCTGCTACTGGCTCAACAATACATGCTGCAATATTTTCAGCACCTATGTTACCAGCAATTCTTTCAAGATCATCTGCTAGATCAGCACCTGTTTCTGGTTCGCCTTTTACAAATAAATTTTCAGGTAAATGAGTATGTCTTAGATGATGTACATTTGGCATGAGAATATTTGAGAAAGTTTTTCTATTAGCAATCATACCGCCAACAGAAATTCCTCCAATATTCATTCCATGATAACCTCTTTCTCTTCCTACTATGTGAGATCTATGACCTTCTCCTTTTGCTTTAAAATATGCTATGGCTGTTTTAATTGCTGTTTCAACAGCTGATGAACCACAAATAGTAAAGAATATTTTATTTAAATCTTCGGGTGTATGTTTTGAAACTTTTCTAGCTAAATCAAATGAACCACCAAAACCTTGTTGAAATGGTTGAACATAATCTAATTGCTCTAATTGTTTTGATACTGCTTCTCTTATTTCTGGTCTTGAATGACCCGCAGGACTACAAAATAATCCTGAGCTAGCATCAATTAATTTATTTCCATAATGATCAGTATAATAAACACCTTCTGCCTTAACCATTAATCTTGGACTATTTTTATAGTCTCTATTGGATGTAAATGGCATCCAATGCTCTTCTAATGAATTAGGTATTTCAGTTCTTTTTTCTAAATCCATTTTTTTCCTTAATAATGATTGAGTATATGAAATTATTGATAAATCAAAGAATAATTCTTTCACAATAAAGAAATATCATAGGAAAAATTGTAGCAGTGGTATAGATAGAATACCAAATATGAGCACATTACCAGAAGATCTTAAAAGTAAAGCTTTAGAGACTCCTAACATACCCGCTGCTGTCGTATGCCCCAATCAAGAAAGCATCTTATCAGCTGTAATTGAAGGTAAAAATATGAACCTCATCGATCCAACATTGATTGGAAATAAAAGTTTAATTACCGAAACGGCAAAAAATTTAAGTTTGGATATTTCAAATTTTAATATTGTAGAGGCTAAAGATGAAGAGGAAAGTGCTTCAGTTGCATGTCAAATGTCTAATGAAAATAAAAGTAAAATCATAATTAAAGGGAACCTCCATACTGATATTTTAATGCGCTCTTATTTAAAAAAAGAATTTAATTTACTTGATGGTAGACGATTAAGTCATATTTGGCATATGACTACACCACAACTTGAAAAACCTCTTTTTATCACTGATGGTGCCCTAAATGTTTTACCAAGAGTTGATATAAAATTACAGATTCTCAAAAATGCTGTTCAGTTTTATAACAAACTAAACAGTAATAAACCAAAAGTTGCAATTTTATCAGGTACAGAAGATCCAATTGAAAGTATGCCAAGTTCAGTCGATGCAAAAAAAATTATGGAACTTGCGTTTGAAGAAAAAATTAATGCATTTATTCATGGTCCGCTTGCTTTTGATAATGCGGTTTCTAAAGAAGCGGCTAAAATAAAAGGAATCAAAAATGATGTTGCTGGTGATGCTGATATATTATTAGTACCTAATTTAGAAACTGGAAATTCTTTATCTAAAATAATGGTTTATTTTATGAAGGCATGTGCTGCAGGAATAGTAATCGGTAGTAAAGTACCAGTTGTTGTTCCAAGTAGAGCTGATACTAAACATTCTAAACTTGCATCAATTATGGCAGCTGTTGTTGCTGCAAATAATTAATTAACAAATAAATTTTAAGTCGAATGCTTTTAAGACATTACTTTTTAATTTTAATAATCACTTTTTTATTTGGAAGTGCCTATCCAGTTCAGAAAGTTATTTTTAATGAAAATGTACCCCCATTATTAATGGGAAGTTTAAGAATGTTAGTGGTTTTTATATGCCTTTTACCTTTTTGGAGATTTAGAATTCCTAAAAAAAAATACTGGCTACCACTTCTCTTTTTTTCAATCTCTATGGGTTTTTTAGCAAATGTCTTTATGACATTATCATTAAATGAAGCTAACATAGTTTCTCCAATAATAATTGGTTCTCAACTGGCTGTACCATTTGCAATATTATTAAGCTCATTTTTTTTAAAAGAGAAAGTAAGTATTAAAAAATGGGTACTAATATTTATTTCTTTTTTTGGCATCATTTTATTGGGCTTTGATCCATTAATAAGAAATGAAATTTTTGCATTATTCTTAATTACGTTAATGGCATTCTTCTATGCTAGTGCACAAGTATTTTCCAGGTACCTAAAAGATTTAGAAGTTACTCTCACAAATGCGGTAATGGGACTAGTTGGATTTGTATTATTAATTATTTCATCATCAATTTTTGAAGGACAAACAATAAACGAAATAAAAAATATTAGTTTTCAGTCATGGTTATTAATATTGCATTCAGGTATCTTTGTTTCAATTGCTGCACACATGTCGATGTTCTATTTATATAGGATGTATCCTGTAAATAGAGTATTTCCATTTTATGCTCTATTTCCTGTATTTGGTGTGTTGTTAACGTTTATAATTTTTTATGAAATACCAACTTTAATTACTTTTATTGGTGGTATAATTGTAATCGTAGCAACTTATTTTATTAATAAGGAAAATTAGCTACTTTAAAACATCTAATCCATCAGATAAATTGATATGTCCTGTTTGACGAGCTTTATTAAACTCTTTAATTCTGTCAAATATATTGATTCCAATTTGTCTATAAATATCAAGTAAATCAATTAAGACCCAATTTTCTCTAATCAAACCATTTTCTAGCCTCCAGAAATCTAGACTTCTCATTTCTAGTGCTTGATTTGATGGAGCAATACCCAT
Source organism: uncultured Alphaproteobacteria bacterium (assembly GCA_902595805.1). GTDB lineage: Bacteria > Pseudomonadota > Alphaproteobacteria > HIMB59 > CACPNW01. The sequence continues at coordinate 10,765 of CACJRM010000022.1, forward strand.
CCAGCCATCATTGGTTATTGTTAATCTCATATTAGGCCAACCTGTTTCACACACATAATTTCCTTCATGTATCCAGTGTGTTTGCAAATCTTCCATGCCATCGGTGGCTAATTTTTCATTTGATGAACCACCTTTTCTATCTGGCATTGCTCTTAAAAATGGGATTTGATGCCAATGTCTGAAACCTGCTATACCTCTACCTGTTCCAATTCCGGCTGGTCCGTACCAATTAAGATTTGGGTGCCAATATTTTTCTAGATTCATAATTTTTGGATCTGGGTTTTTAGGATGTAAGGATAAATCATTTAACATATCTATAACATGATCAAAATTTTCTTTCTTTTCTCCATTTATTGACAAGCCATCTCCAGTCATAGGAGCTGGGGTACAAAGAAATGCACCAAGTTGAGGAGACATTGGCCATGCATTTGCTTGCATCATAATTTCAGGTAAGTCCCAAATAGATTGTACTTCAGTAATTTTATTTTCCTCTATTTTAAAAAACTCATGATAGCGCATATGAATTAAATTGCCTGTTGGTGGAATATCTAAGTATGGTTTTATAAAAGTTCCCATATAATTTCCCATTGTACCTATCCATTTTTGCCCTTCAGGGGTTTTTCCCGCCATAATAATCATATCTCTTCTTTCTAGATCAGGGATACTATCCAATAATGGCAAAATACATTTAGAAAGAAAATTATTTAAACCTTTAAAGGTTCCAAAAGGATGGCAAAAATTAAATAAAGATTCTTTTGTAAAATAATTGCTTAATGATTTTTCAATTGTCTTTTTGTTAAATGTTTGAGTTGCAATCTGATAGTTGGCAAAAAAATTTTTTAATTCTCTAGAAATCATTATTTAGCAGTCCATCCTCCATCAATTACTAATGAAGAGCCAGTTATCATCGATGCAGCATCAGAAGCAAGATACACTACTGCACTAGCAATATCACTTTCTGTTGCTACTTTTCCTAAAGGTATATTTTCAATAACAGATTTTTTAAAATTTTTATCTTTGAAAAATTTTTTAACCATAGGAGTTTCAACAAATGTAGGGCAAACTGAATTAACTCTAATGTTGTGTTTTGCTAAATCGATAGCCATTCCTTTAGTTAGACCTTCAACGCCAAACTTGGTCATATTGTAAACACTTCTAAGAGGAGCTCCAACTTTACCTAACTGAGATGAAATATTTATAATTGATCCACCACTTTTTTTTCTATTTGTTGATTTTAGCATAATTTTTGTTGCTAATTGAGCAATATCAAATGATGCTTTAATATTAAGATCAACCACTTCACTCATATCTTTTCTTTTAATTTTAGTAAAATATTCTGGCCTATTTGTTCCAGCGTTATTTACTAATATGTCTAATTTTGGAATTTTAGAAAATATTTTTTTTATTTCTTTTAAATTTGTTACATCACAAACAAAGTAGTTGCATTTTCTTTTAATTTTTTTAATTTGGTTTTTAACAGCTATAAGATCTTTTTCTGTTCTACTTATAATTATTAAATTTGCTCCAGCTTCTGCCAGTGCGATTGCAGATGCTTTACCAATTCCTTTACCTGCACCTGTAACAAGCGCAGTCTTATCTTTTACTTCGAATTTTTTTAGAAACATTTATGCGTATAATTTACAATGAAAAAATGGTTTGATCTAATAAATTCATTTTTTTGATGCACATATCGAATTTATCTTCTTTGTGAAAATCACCTGGAAATGCAATACATTTAACACTTGCATTAACAGCGGCATTACTACTTTCCTCTGTATCTTCAATTGCAAGACATTCTTCAGGTTTTAAATTTAATTTTTCTAGTGTTACTTTATATATCTCTGGATGAGGTTTTTCATTGTTAACAAATGATCTATTTCCAATAAAATCAAAATCCGCTTTTGAAATTTGATTAGAAAGACTTTCAAATACAGCTTCTACATTATTTACAGTTGTAGAAGTTGAGAATGCAAGTTTAATATTATTATCTTTAGTATATCTAATCATTTCATAAACACTTTCTCTTAATTTTTGTTTGTTTTGAATAATGAATGAACTAAATAATTCTGTTTTTCTATCTCTAATTTGTGATGCATTAACATTGACATTATTTTTTTCTGCAAAATCTTCTACTCTCTTAGTGCCACCTGATTTTTTTAATAAAATTCTATAATCTTGCTCGTCCCAATACCAATCTAAACCAGCTTCTTTAAAAGCTTCGTTAAATGAATTACGTTGGATATTAGAAGATTCAATCAGTGTTCCAATTGATCCAAAAAGTAATGCTTTGTATTTCATCTTATAATTTTAATAAATAATTATCATATTGTTGTTAACCCTTTACTGCACCTTGAGTTAAACCAGACACTATTTGTTTTTGGAAAAACATCACTAACAAAAACAATGGTGCGGTAATTGATGCAGCAGCAGCAATTGACTCAACTAAATCTGTCATTTTAGTTTCCATATTAAAATATTGCATAATTGCTGGAACCATAGTTTGTGATTGTCCATCTAATAATAATGCTGCAACAAGATAATCATTATAAGCTAACAAGAAAGAAAATAATCCTGTTGTAATTACACCTGGCCACATTAAAGGCATCACAACTTTCCAGAAAGCTTGAAAAGGATTACATCCATCAATTTGAGCAGCTTCATCTAAATCTTGAGGTATATTCATAAAAAATGATCTCAGCATCCATATTGTAAAAGGTTGGTTAATAGCTACTAACAAAACAATAACAGCAATTTTTTTTCCATATAATCCATAATTTATAAAAGGTTCTAAATAACCAGTAACCAAAACAGAATGAGGTAAGGCTCTAAAAATTAAAGCAAAAATTAAAAGCCAAAAGGCAATCATAGAATTACTTCTTGCTAATCCATAACCAGCTAGTGTTCCAACAGTTAATGAAATTGTAACAACCCCACCTGTTACAATCATAGTATTTAAGAATTGTTTATAAAATTCATTACCAACCCAAACAGACAAATAATGCTGAGGAGTAAAACCTATGATTGGGTAAGA
>CACJRM010000023.1 GCA_902595805.1 uncultured Alphaproteobacteria bacterium
ATTGGTATTACATTAGAAAAATGGGAAAGACCTAATGGTTTGCAGTTTCGTAAAATTTCAACACCACTTGGTGTATTAGGCGTGATTTATGAATCCAGACCGAACGTCACTGTTGATGCGTCTTGTCTTTCTATAAAATCTGGCAATTGTATAATTTTAAGAGGTGGTAGTGATAGTTTTCATTCCTCTAAGGAATTGGTAAATAATATTACAAATTCTTTCACAGAAGCTGGCCTCCCTGAACATTGTGTCCAAATGATTAATACACCTGAAAGAGAAGCGGTTGATCATTTGCTAAGCATGAGAGATTATGTTGACGTAATTATTCCTAGAGGTGGCAAAGGTTTGATTGAAAAAATTAATTCAGCAAGCAAAATACCCGTTATCAAACATTTAGACGGTATATGTCATGTGTATGTAGATAAAGATGCTGATTTAAGCATTGCAGAAAAAGTTGTTTTTAATAGTAAAATGAGGCGTCCCGAAATTTGTGGTGCTGCAGAAACACTTTTAATTGATGAAAAAATTAAAAACGAAGCAATGAAAATATTAAAACCTCTAAAAGAAGTAAATTGTGAAATTAGAGGTGATGAATATATTCAGTCTTTAGATAGTGATTTTAAAACTGCAAACGAAGAAGATTGGTCATTAGAATATTTAGATAAAATTTTATCAGTAAAAATTGTTTCAGGAGTTGATGAAGCGGTTAAGCATATAAATGATTATTCTTCTGGACATACGGAAAGTATAATTACAGAAAGTGAAAAAACCTTTGAAAAATTTTATAATAAAATTGACAGCGCAATAATACTTAAAAATGCATCTACACAATTTGCAGATGGCGGTGAATTTGGTTTTGGTGCTGAGATAGGAATCTCAACAGACAAAATACATGTAAGAGGACCAGTGGGAACAAAACATTTAACCACATTTAAATATGTAGTTAATGGTAATGGTCAGGAAAGACCTTAGTTGAAAAAGATTGGACTGCTAGGAGGGTCTTTTGATCCGCCACATCGAGGGCATCTATTTATTTCAAATGAAGCTAAAAAAGTATTACAGCTAGATGAAATTTGGTGGTTAGTTACACCTCAGAACCCCTTGAAGATTTCAAAACCTGCAACATACGAAGAAAGATTACAAAATTGTAAAAAAATTACAAAAAATTTTCCTATAAAAATATTAGAGGTAGAAAAAAAAATTAAATCTCAATATTCTTATCAAACGATTAAATTTCTAATTCAATATTATAAAAATATTAAATTTTTTTGGTTAATGGGCGCAGACAATTTAGTTAATTTCCACGAATGGGAAAAATGGCAATCAATTTTTCATATTATCTCTATTGTTATTTTTAGAAGACATGGATATAATACAAATGCTTTGAAAAGTGTTGCAGCAAAAAAATTTATTCATAATAAATATATAGCTCAAGACATAGAACATGTTTTAAAAAAAATTCCTGCATGGACTTTGATACAAAATAAAGAAATTAAAATTTCATCATCTGAAATTAGAAATCAAAGAAATAAATTAAGAGGCAAATATTAATAAAATTACTTCATTGACAGAAAATATTGTATCAATACTAAGTGATGCAAAAGCTGAAGATATAAAAGTTATTGATTTATCAAATAAATCATCCGTTGCTGATGCCTTTGTGATTGCTACCTGTAGGTCAACTAGACATTCAGATGCTACAGCAGACGAAATGGTAAAAAAATTAAAAAAAGCAGGGATAAAGTGTCCAAATCCTGAAGGAAGACCTCAATGTGACTGGATAATTGTTGATGCAGGTGAGATTATTGTTCATTTGTTTCGACAAGAAATTAGAGAATTATATGCATTAGAAAAATTATGGGAAGTAAGCTTTGATTCTTCACAAACTAAACTAGCTTAAAATATATGATAATTTCAAAAAATGTTTTTTTAAAAGTAATACTACTGTTCACCCTCATTACACTTCTTTCACCTAAAACATATGGATCTTCTTCAGATGAAGAAAAATATAAATATTTAGATCTATTTGGACAAGTGTTTGACAGGGTAAGATCTTCCTATGTGGAAGAGGTTACAGATCAAGAATTAATTGAAAAAGCGATTGATGGAATGTTGTCAGGTTTAGATCCTCATTCTGGATTTATGAATGAAGAAGTATTTCAAGAAATGCAAATGGATACAGAGGGTAAATTTGGTGGATTAGGTATTGAAATTACTATGGAAGAAGGTTTTGTGAAAGTCATTGCTCCGATAGAAGATACGCCGGCATATGATGCTGGAGTTCTTGCAGGTGATTATATTATTCAAATAGACGAAACACCTGTTTTTGGTCTAACTCTAAATGAAGCTGTTGAATTAATGAGAGGCAAAAAAGGTGAACCAATAGTAATTACTATTTCAAGAGCAAATACTGAACCCTTTGAGATTGAAATTATCAGAGATTATATCAAAATTAGATCAGTTAAAAGTGAAGTGCTTAACAATATTGGATACTTAAGAATAACATCTTTTAATGAACAAACAGAAAGTGGTCTTCTAAATGCTATAAAAAAGATTGAAAAAGAAAATAAAATAAAGGGCTACGTTTTAGATGTACGGTCAAACCCAGGCGGTCTTCTTACACAAGCAGTTAAGGTAACGGATATATTCTTGGAAAGAGGAGAAATTGTTTCAACAAGAGGCAGAGATAAAAAAGACATAAGAAGATATCGTGCAAAAAAATCTGATAGAACTAATGGAAAACCACTTGTTGTAATTATTGATGGTGGTTCTGCATCAGCTTCTGAAATTGTTGCAGGCGCACTTCAAGATCATAAAAGAGCAATCATTATAGGTACACAATCTTTTGGAAAGGGTTCAGTTCAAACAATAATTCCTTTTCAAGTTTCAAATAGTGATAATCTAACTGGTATAAGATTAACTACTGCCAGATATTATACTCCTTCAGGTGAATCAATCCAGGGTAAGGGGATCGTACCAGATATAATCATTGAACAAGGAGAATTTGAATCTTTTGATTATAAAAGATTTTCTGAGTCAGATCTAAAAGACTCTCTTGATAAAAATAATGAAGAAGATGTAGAAGAAAATGAAGATAATGAATTAAGTGAATTTGAAAAACGTTTAGAGATTGATTATCAACTTCGTAGAGCCTTTGATCTTGTGCAAGGTGTAAGTCTCTTTAATGAAACTCAAGAATAATAATGCAAAAAAAATATAGAAAATGTGTGGGAATGATGATTCTCAATGCAAGAAATCAAATTTTAGTTGGTCGAAGATTAGATCATCCAAGTGGATATTGGCAGATGCCTCAAGGTGGTATCGATGAAAATGAAAATCCTGAGGAAGCAGTTTGGAGAGAAATGATGGAAGAGATTGGTACAAATAATGCATCTTTGATTACTTCATCTCAAGAATGGATCTCTTATGACATACCTACAGAAACACTGAAGACATTACCATGGGGTGATAAATACATAGGTCAAATTCAAAAGTGGTTTTTATTTCGTTTTACAGGAATTGATAACGATATAAATGTAGGAACAGAAAATCCCGAATTTAGTGAATGGCAATGGATGAATTATGATGAAATTAGCCAAAACGCAGTACCATTTAAAAAAAATGTTTATATAAAAATTCAAAAAGAGTTTAGAAGTAATTTAGCTAATGTATAATTTAAAAAGAAATTAAATTTTATCGTAATAATTTACATTTATTGCTTCTAATTTTGCTTTAGCCACAGAAAGTTGTTCTTCTGTTTCTTGGCCTTCCTTATTTTCTAATTCTTGTATTTCTTTTTCAATTGATGTTTTTTCTAAAGAATTCACTTCAACAACACTTTCAGCAAGAACAATACATTTTTCAGGATTGATTTCTGCAAAACCGCCAGAAACAAAAAAGGATTTAATTAAACTTTTATCTTCATTATATACCATTACTCTTCCTGGTCTAAGTGAGGACATCACCTTACTATGTCCTGGTAAAATGCCTAAGTCGCCATCTTTACCAGGGACAATTATAGTACCAACTTCATCATTGAAAACAAGGTTTTCTGGAGAAACTAAATCAAAAGAAATTGTTGCCATTATGCTGCTTCAGCTTCTAATTTTTTAGCTTTTTCAATTGCTTCATCTATGCCGCCTACCATATAAAATGCTGCTTCTGGCATATGATCATATTCTCCTTTTACCAGTCCATCAAAACTCTTAATAGTGTCTTCAAGATCAACATATTTACCTGGTGATCCAGTGAAAACTTCTGCAACAAAAAATGGTTGGCTCAAAAATTTTTCTATTTTTCTTGCTCTAGCAACTGTTAGTTTATCTTCCTCTGAGAGTTCATCCATTCCTAAAATAGCAATAATATCTTGAAGACTTTTATATGTTTGTAAAACTCTCTGTACTTCTCTAGCTACTCTGTAGTGGTCATCACCAACAACTTGTGGATCTAAAATTCTTGAAGTAGAATCTAATGGATCAACTGCTGGATATATTCCTTTTTCAGAAATGGCTCTATTTAGAACTGTTGTTGCATCCAAGTGTGAAAAGGATGTAGCAGGTGCAGGATCCGTTAAGTCATCCGCAGGAACATAAATTGCCTGAACTGATGTGATTGATCCTTTTTTTGTAGTTGTAATTCGCTCTTGCAAGGCACCCATATCAGTTGCAAGTGTTGGTTGATATCCAACTGCAGATGGAATACGTCCTAAGAGAGCTGAAACTTCAGAACCAGCTTGAGTAAATCTAAAGATATTATCTACAAAGAATAAAACATCCTGTCCTTCTTCGTCTCTAAAATATTCTGCTTGGGTTAGTCCTGATAGAGCAACTCTAGCTCTTGCTCCTGGTGGTTCGTTCATCTGACCATAAACAAGTGCAACTTTTGAGTCTTTACCTTTTAGATCAATAATTCCTGACTCAATCATTTCGTGATACAAGTCATTACCCTCACGAGTTCTTTCACCTACACCAGCAAATACAGAATACCCTCCATGAGCTTTTGCAATGTTGTTAATTAATTCCATAATTAAAACTGTCTTACCGACTCCAGCTCCACCAAATAACCCAATTTTACCACCTCTTGCATAAGGTGCTAGTAGATCAACTACTTTAATTCCTGTTACTAGAACTTCAGTTTCTGTTGATTGATCAACAAACTCTGGCGCTGGTCTATGAATAGGATAAGATTTACTTGTTCCAATGTCGCCTCTTTCGTCAACTGGCTCTCCAACAACATTCATAATTCTACCTAGAGTTTCCGGGCCTACAGGCATTGAAATAGGGGCACCTGTATCAGTAGCTGTTTGACCTCTAACTAGTCCATCTGTTGTATCCATAGCAATTGTACGAACAGCATTTTCTCCTAAATGCTGAGCAACCTCTAGCATTAATCTTGTTCCGTTGTTGTCAACTTCTAGAGCGTTCATGATTGCAGGAAGTTCACCATCGAACTCTACATCAACAACAGCTCCGAGAACTTGTGATATTTTTCCAGTTAAATTGTTAGCCATATATCCCCCTTTATATTGATTCAGCTCCAGAAATAATCTCTATTAATTCTTTTGTAATGAAAGCTTGTCGCGTTCTATTATACTTTAACGTTAAACTATCTATCATTTCACCTGCGTTTCGGGTTGCGTTGTCCATTGCAGCCATTCTCGCTCCCTGCTCCCCTGCATCACTTTCCAAAAGTACTTTAAATATTTGAATAGAAACATTTTTTGGAAGTAAATCCTTTAAAATTGTTTCTTCATCAGGCTCATAATCATAAATTGCATTTGAAGAATTTTCTTTTTCTTCTTCCTTTTCAGAATTTGAAACGTCTAATGGGATTAATTGTTGTTGTGTTACTTCTTGAGAAATAGCTGATTTAAATTTATTAAAAACTAATATGCATTTATCAAATTTACCCTCAAAGTATAATTCTTGAAGCTTATTAGAAACATTTAATGCAGACTCGTAACCAGTACTTGAAACATTTAAATCGACAAAACTCTCTATAATTTGATCCTTCATTACTCTATTAAAAAAGTCTCTACTTTTTTTCCCAACTGGCATTAGTTGAACTTTTTTTCCATTACTCTCAAGTGATTTAACTAACTTAAAAGTTTCTCTATTTATGCTGCTGTTAAATCCACCACATAAACCTCTATCAGCACTTACTGGAACTACGATATAATTCTGATCATTGCCAGTGCCTGATAAGAGTTTAATTATACCTTCCCCAGATGCAGCAGATGATGCAAGAGAGGAAAGCATCTCCTCTAGTCTTGATGAATATGGTCTTGCTGCTTCAGCTTTCTCTTGTGATCTACGTAACTTACTTGCAGCAACCATTTTCATTGCTGATGTAATTTTTTTTGTAGATCCAACTGAATTGATCTGAGTTTTGATATCTTTTAAACTTGGCATAGATTAGTTACTTGCAAACTTTCCAACCAAATTATCTAAGATTGATTTTAATTTATCATCATTTTCTTTAGATAATTCTTTTTCATTGGCAATTGCATCTAATAAATCAGTATGCTTAGTTCTAATCTCATTTAAAACTTCTGCTTCAAATTTGACTACATCCCCTACTGAAACTTTATCAAGATATCCGCGCACACCTGCATAAATAGATACAACTTGCTCTGAAACCGTTAGTGGTGAATACTGACCTTGTTTTAAGATTTCAACTAGTCTTGCACCACGATCAAGTAATTGTTTCGTTGAAGCGTCTAAGTCTGATGCAAACTGTGCAAAAGCAGCCATCTCACGATATTGAGCTAATTCAAGTTTTACAGGACCAGCAATTTTTTTCATTGCTTTTGTTTGCGCTGCAGAACCAACACGACTTACGGAAAGACCAACATTAATCGCAGGACGAATACCAGCAAAAAATAAGTTTGTTTCTAAAAATATTTGTCCATCAGTAATGGAAATAACATTTGTTGGAATATAAGCAGATAAATCTCCTGCTTGAGTTTCAATAATTGGAAGGGCGGTCAAACTTCCACCACCATGTTCATCACTCATTTTGGCAGCTCTTTCTAAAAGACGACTATGAATGTAAAATACATCTCCGGGATATGCTTCACGTCCTGGAGGTCTTCTTAATAATAGAGACATCTGTCTGTAAGCAACAGCTTGCTTTGATAAATCATCATAAACAATTAATGCATGCATACCGTTATCTCTAAAATACTCACCCATTGTACAACCAGTATAAGCAGATAAAAATTGCAACGGTGCAGGCTCTGATGCAGTTGCAGATACAACAATTGTATATTCCATTGCACCATTATCTTCTAGTGTTTTTACAATTTGAGCAACTGTTGATCTTTTCTGACCAATTGCGACATAGATACAATATAACTTTTCTTTTTCATTATCTGATTGATTTACAGATTTTTGATTTAAGATTGTATCAATAGCAACAGCAGTTTTACCTGTTTGTCTGTCACCAATGATTAATTCACGTTGTCCTCTTCCAACTGGAACAAGAGCATCAAGTGCTTTGATACCTGTCTGCATAGGTTCAGATACACTTTGACGAGGAATAATACCTGGGGCTTTTAATTCAATTCTTCTCTTTTCAGAAGATTGAATAGGACCTTTACCATCAATAGGATTTCCTAAGCCATCAACAACACGTCCTAACAATTCTTTTCCAACAGGAACGTCAACAATTTCTCCTGTACGTTTAACTGTATCACCTTCTTTAATTCCAGTATCATCACCGAAGATTGAAACACCAACGTTATCCATTTCAAGGTTGAGGGCCATACCTTTAATGCCGCCTGGGAATTCTACCATCTCTCCAGCTTGTACTTGATCAAGACCATACACACGTGCAATTCCGTCTCCAACACTTAGTACTGTTCCAACCTCAGCAACATCCGCTTTAGTTTCAAAATTAGCTATTTGGTCTTTAATTACAGAAGATATTTCTGCAGCTTTAATTTCCATTATGCCCCCTTCATTGCAATTTTAAGTTTATTAATTTTATTAGCTATAGATGTATCAATCATTTTGGAACCAACCTTAACAATTAAACCACCAATAATGTCTTCATCAACATCAAAATTTAAAGATAATTTTTCACCTAAAGATTTTTTAAGTTGATTTGTAATATTATTTTTTTCATCATCAGATAATATGTTTGCTGATGTTATGTCAGCGGTAATATCACCTCTTTTTTCAGAGTTTATTTTTTTAAATTGTAAAATAATAGAACCGATATTTGAAATTCTTTTATTGTTATCAAGAACTTTTAAAAAAGTTGTCGTAAGATTATTTAAATTTGCTTTAGAAAATAATTTTAACAAAATATTAAGCTTCTCATCTGAATTTACTAATGGACTTTTAATTACTTGTCTCAATTCTGAACTTTCTTTCAATGCTTTTTGCACTAATTCAAAGTCATTTAGAATATCATCAATACATTTTTTTTCAGAAGCAAGATCATAGAGAGCTGCTCCGTACCTTTCAGATATTAGGTCTCCAGACAATGTATTAGATGCCATAAATTAAGTTCATAAGAAGTTTAGAGATAGGCTATTAACACATCAGAAAAAGTAGGTAAACTGTCAGTTTGTGCGTCAAATGAGTTAAATTGAAGATATTTTTAAAATTGTGGGTAAATTACATAAATGAATAGGGATCAACATCAATAATTAACTTTACAGAAGAAGGTAATTTAGTGTTTTCGACAATTTTTTTTGTGAATTTATTCAGATTTTTTCTACTATTACTCTTTAATAATATTCTGTATCGATATTGTCCTCTAAGCAGAAAAATTGGAGCTTCAACTGGACCTAGAATTTTAATATTTTTACTATTTTGATCTTGTTGAGCCAGTCTTGAAGCATGTTTAAGAACTAAAGCTTTTGTATGACTAGAAAGAATTATTGAAGTCATAAAACCAAAAGGAGGAATGTTAAAATTCTTTCTTTCTTCTAAAGCTCTTTCAATAAAAGATTCTCTTTCTCGAAGTTGAATCGACTTAATTATTTCTTGATCTGGAAAATATGTTTGAAGAAAAACTTTACCAATTTTTTTTCCTCTACCAGCTCTTCCTCCAACTTGCTGAAGTAGGTTAAAAGTTTTTTCTATAGCTCTAGGATCACCACCAAATAAACCTGCGTCCGCATCAACGATTCCTACTAATGACAAATTTGGAAAATCATATCCTTTTGCCATAATTTGTGTGGCTACAATTATATCTATATCTTTGTTGTTTATATCAGTAATAAATTTTTTAATTTTGTTTGGTGTGTTAACATTGTCGCTAGACATGATGGAAATATTTTTTCCAGGAAAGAATTCTTTTAACTCCTCTGCAACTCTCTCAACTCCAGGACCAACAAATTTTATACTATCTTTTTCATTACATTGAGGACAATCTAAATTTAATTTTTTTATAGTTCCACATTGATGACATAAGAAAACTTTTTTGTGTTGATGCATTACCATCCATGATGAACATTGATCACATTCATATCTGAATCCACAACTATTACATAAGGTTAATGGTGAGTATCCTCTACGATTTAAAAAAATGAGAGTTTGTTCCTTATTTTCTAAGCACTGAGAAATAGAATCTATAATTGATTGTGATATCCATTTATCTTTATCAAGTTTATTTTTATTTAAATCAATTATAGAAATTTCAGGTAATGGAGTTCCAGAAAATTGTTTTGATAAATAGACTTGATCATATTTTTTAATTTTAACATTATTTATTGTTTCTAAAGATGGCGTTGCCGAAGCTAATAATATAAAATTTTTTTCAATTTTAGCTCTTACAACTGCAAGATCTCTTGCTTGGTAACGTATATTGTCCTCTTGTTTATAACTAGAGTCATGTTCTTCATCGACAACAATTAATCCTAAGTTTGTATAAGGAAGAAATAAACTTGAACGAGCACCAATAACAATAACTTGATCTCCTGCAAAACATTTATGCCAAATTTTTTGCCTATTTTTTTTTGTAATTTTAGAATGCCATAAACACACTTCCATTCCAAAACGCTTCTTTACTCTTGTCTCTAATTGCGGTGTTAAGCTAATTTCTGGAACCATTATTAATATTTGTTTTTTTTCTTTTAAAAATTTATCTATTATTTCAAAATATACTTCAGTTTTACCAGAGCCTGTTACTCCTTCTAATAAAACAGGTTTGTTTGATTTGTTAAATGATTGGGTGATTTCTTTAAATGAATTTGCTTGCTCTTCACTCAAGGTCACTAAAGAAGGTTCGGTGTTATTGAAACTATCTAATTTTTCTTTATCAAATTCAACTGTGTCACTATTAATAAGAAATAATTTTAAAACTGCACCTAGTGGAGCTAAAGTATAACTTGCGATCCAATTTATAAAATCGATTGCAGAATTCTGAAGGATAAGATCATTACAAATTTTTGTAACCTCTTTAATTTCATATCCAGGATTTTTAACATTCTTCTTCCAAATAATTCCAGCTTCTATTTTTTTTCCAAATGGAACTAAGACTATTTGACCAATTTCAAGTTGCTCATTTGTAGAAGAATAAGTGAAAACTTTGTCGAAAGGTCTTGTTACTACTACATCGTACAACATTATATTTATGTTTTTTTTATATGTTAACTTTCTAAATAACTTGTATATGGTATACAACAAACAATGAAATTTTTTATAGACACTGCCGATATACCTGAGATTGAAAAGTTAATCCCTAGTGGATTGATAGACGGTGTTACGACAAACCCATCTCTAATTGCAAAAAGTGGTAAGGATATGGGAGAAACAATTAAAACAATTTGCTCTATAGTATCTGGTCCAGTCAGTGCAGAAGTGACAGCAACCGAGTATGACAAAATGCTTGAAGAAGGTGAGTACTTAGCATCATTAGCTAAGAATGTTGCTGTAAAAGTTCCTCTCACACCTGCTGGTCTTCAAACTTGCAAAGCTCTTAGAGAAAAAGATATCATGGTAAATGTAACATTGTGTTTTAGTGCTGCTCAAGCACTACTGGCCGCTAAGGTTGGAGCAACATTTATTTCTCCTTTTGTGGGAAGGCTTGATGACATTGGTGAAAAAGGAATGGATCTGATTTCAGATATAGTAATAATGTATGAAAATTATGGATTTGATACGGAAGTATTAGTTGCTTCGATAAGAAACACTCAACATCTTATTGATGCAGCTGTGATTGGTGCCCATGTTTCAACTCTACCACCTAAAGTTATTCACGAATTATATAAACATCCTCTCACAGATAAGGGACTTAAAGCATTTCTAGATGATTGGGAAAAAACAGGACAACAAATTTTGCCAAAATAATAATCATGGCAAATGACGATGAAATTAGAGAAAAAGAAATAATAAATTTTTTAAAAAAAAATAAAAATTTTTTTATTAAAAATTCAGAATTAGTTAA
>CACJRM010000024.1 GCA_902595805.1 uncultured Alphaproteobacteria bacterium
TAATTTAAAAAACTTATACCATGAAGAAGCTGAATTAAATGCTTTTCATCCAATAAATGAAATAAGTGGTGTTGAGAATATAAAAAATAAACTTTGGATACCTCTAAAAGAAGCTTTTCCAGATCTCGAAAGAAGAAATATAATTGTAATTGGAGGATCTTATAGAGACAAAGTATTTGTATCGTTTGTTAGCTATCTAACTGGAACATTTGTCAACGAATGGCTCGGTGTTACACCCACAAAAAAAAATATTTATCTTAGAACTTGCGAAGCTCATCAAATCTCTAATGGTAAAATTATAAAATCATATGTTTTAATTGATACAGTTGATTTTATAAGACAAGCTGGACACTGGCCAATTAATAAATCTTTAGGAGCAGAAGGTATGTGGTCAGCGCCTATTACTGGAGATGGAGAAAATAATGAAAATTTTGATAACGAATTATCTTTAGAATCTTTAAATCAAGCATTAACCATGCAGCGAAGTTTAAATATTAAGCCCGAAAGTGATCCAAATTCAAACAAAGATTATATAAGAGATAAATTACTTAATCATCCTCAAAAAAATTATTGGCATCCAAAAATGATGTGGCACGGACCTGCAGGAATAGGAACTGCAAGAGGTTTAAAAGGATATGTAGAATATCATCAACTTCCATTTAGACTTACATTTAAAGAAAGGGATTATTGGAAAATTGGACATTATATTGAAATTGGTGATGGTAATTATTCAATGACTGGAGGTTGGCATAGCATAGAATGCATTCATGGTTCAAAAGAATGGTTAGGTTATGAGCCAACTAATAAAAAAATTACAATAAGAGTTATGGATTTTTATTTACATCATGAAGGGCTGATTAGAGAAAATTGGGTACCAATCGATATAGCACATATACTAGATCAAATAGGTGTTGATATCTTTAAATTAATTCATAAAAAATAATTATGACAATTGAATATTTAAAAAAAGGTTTAGATGAAAAACAAAGAATTGAAGATAATGATAAAGTAAAAAAAATTGTTGAGGAAACATTAAGAAAAATCGAATCAGAAGGTGATAAACATATTAGAGAATTATCACAAAAATTTGATAACTATTCACCAGATAGTTTTCGATTAAGTGAAGATCAAATAAATCAATTAATGAGTGAAGTCTCTGATGATGACAAAGAAGATATTAAATTTGCTCAAAAACAAGTGCGATCATTTGCGGAAGCACAACTTAAAACTTTAAGTGAATTAAAAGTAGAAACGCATCCAGGTGTGATTCTTGGTCATAAAAATATACCAGTACAAGCAGTTGGATGCTATGTGCCTGCCGGAAAATTCCCAATGGTAGCTTCTGCTCATATGTCAGTTGTGACTGCGTCAGTTGCTGGGGTTCCAAGAATTGTTGCCACTACCCCACCATTTAAAGGTAAGCCAAATCCAGCTGTCGTTACAGCAATGAAAATGGGTGGTGCTCACGAAATTTATGTTTTGGGTGGAATGCAAGGAGTTGGTGCTATGGCTATTGGTACAGAAACTATTAAACCTGTTGATATGCTTGTTGGACCTGGCAATGCATTTGTTGCTGAAGCGAAAAGACAATTGTATGGCAGAGTTGGTATCGATTTATTTGCTGGTCCAACTGAAACAATGGTTATTGCTGATGAAACTGTTGATGGTGAAATATGTGCAACTGATCTATTAGGACAAGCTGAACATGGATATAATTCTCCTGCTGTGATGATAACAAACTCAAGAAAACTTGCAGAAGAAACATTTAAAGAGATTGATAGAATTTTAGAAATTTTACCTACTAAAGAAACAGCAAGTACAAGCTGGAGAGATTATGGGGAAATAATTTTATGTGATACCTATGAGGAGATGTTATCTAAAGCAAATGAAATAGCTTCAGAGCATGTTCAGGTTATGACAAAAAAAGACGATTGGTTTTTAGAAAACATGACATCTTATGGAGCTCTATTTTTGGGTGCTAGAACTAATGTTGCTAATGGCGATAAAGTCATAGGTACTAACCATACTCTTCCTACTAAAAAAGCTGGTAGATATACTGGTGGTTTGTGGGTTGGTAAGTTCATTAAAACCCACACTTATCAAAAGATTACAACCGATGAAGCAGCTACACTTATTGGAGAATATGGATCTAGACTTTCACACCTTGAAGGATTTATTGGTCACGCTGAACAATGTAATGTTAGAGTGAGAAGATATGGTGGTCTTAATATTGAGTATGGAAAACCAGCTTCAAAATTAAAAAATTAAATTTTATTATATTGTTTTAAATAAAGGATGACCTCATCTGCTAATTCTTCTGCAGATATTATATTTGTTTCCAAAATAATTTCAGGTGATGATGGTATTTCATAATTAGAGTCAATCCCTGTAAAATTTTTTAATTTGCCAGATCTAGCTTTTTTATACAAACCTTTTGGATCTCTTTTTTCACACTCCTCAATTGGGGTATCAACATATATTTCTATAAATTCATCACTTTCTACTAATTCACGAGCCATTTTTCTTTCAGATTTAAAAGGTGAAATAAAAGAAACAATTGTTATTAGTCCTGCATCAACCATTAATTTGGATACTTCTGAAATTCTCCGTATATTTTCAACACGATCTACATCAGTAAATCCTAAATCTTTATTTAATCCATGTCTAACATTGTCACCGTCTAATAAGTAAGTATGCTTACCTAGTTTGTGCAACTTTTGCTCGATTATATTAGCTATAGTAGATTTTCCTGACCCTGATAATCCTGTAAACCATAAAACACATGGCTTTTGTCCATTTATAGAAGATCGTAAATTTTTATTTATTGACATTTGATGCCATGAAATATTTGATGCTCTTCTAAGCTCATGCTCAATAACACCTGCTCCTACAGTTTGATTATTGAATTGGTCAATTATGACAAAACTTCCTAATTTTTTATTATTTTTATAGGGATTAAAAATTGTATTTTTATTTAACGCAACTTTGGTGTATCCAATTTCATTTAAGTTTAGAAATTTTGAAGCAATTTTTTCAAATGAATTAATATTTATTTTATGAACTAAATCTGTAATTTTTCCTATTGTTTGAAAGTTTATAAATTTAAAGATATAATTTCTTTCAGGTATCATTTGTTCTTTATTCATCCAAATTATATGAGATGCAAATTGATCAGATAAAAAATAATTATGGTTTTTAACAGAGCATAATAAATCACCTCTAGAAATATCAACTTCTTTGTCCAATGTTAGTGTTACCGCTTGGCCTTTAACGGCAAAGTCACTCTCACCTTTTGGAGTTAATATTTTAATAATTTTAATTTTCTCTTTGCTTGAAAAGACATGAACCTCATCATTAACTTTTATTTTCCCTGAAGTGATAGTACCGCTATATCCTCTAAAATCAGAGCTCAATCTATTAACAAATTGTACTGGTAATGAGAAAATTTCTTCTTCAAAAGAATTGTTTAAGCTAATTTCTTCAAGCTCATCAATTAAAGATTTTCCATTGTACCAAGATATGTTTGTATTTTTTTGAAATACATTATCACCAACTAAAGCAGATATTGGAATAAACTTTTGTAAATTAAAATTAAATTCTCTTCCAAAGTTTTTAAAAGAAGAAATTATATCTTTAAATTTTTTTTCATCATAATTGATTAAATCCATTTTATTTACTGCAACTATAATATTTTCAATTCCAAGAAGAGATAAAATAAATGTGTGTCTTTTTGTTTGGTCAAGAATCCCTTTAGTTGCGTCAACTAATATAATTCCAACATCAGAGTTCGATGCTCCTGTAACCATATTGCGTGTGTATTCCTCATGACCAGGAGTATCAGCAATAATAAATTTACATTTTTCAGTCTCAAAATAACGATAAGCAACATCTATTGTTATTCCCTGCTCTCTTTCAGCTTGTAAACCATCAATTAATAATGCTAAATCAATTTGCTTACCTTGTGTGCCATACTTTTCACTCTCAATCTTAGTTTGACTTAACTGATCACTGTAAATATTTTTTGAATCAAATAATAATCTGCCAATGAGTGTTGATTTACCATCATCTACAGAGCCACAAGTTAAAATTTTTAATTGTTTTTTATTATTTTGATTTTGAAAAAAAGTTTCTATGTCCATTAAAAATAACCTTCTTGTTTTTTTTTCTCCATAGACCCAATTTGATCATTATCAATAAGTCTTCCTTGTCTTTCTGAGTATTTTGACTCTAGTAATTCAATAATAATTTCTTCAACAGTAGATGCATCAGACTCGACGGCGGCAGTTAATGGATAACAACCCAAAGTTCTAAATCTTACTTTTTTTTGTTCTATTTTTTCATTTTCTTTAATTTTTAAACGATCATCATCAACCATAATCATCATATCATTTCTTCTAATAATTGGTCTTATTTTAGCAAAATATAACGGGACAAGTGGAATGTTTTCCTGGTAAATGTATTGCCAAATATCTATTTCAGTCCAATTAGATAATGGAAAAACTCTAACACTTTCACCTTGATCTATTTTAGTATTGAACAAATTCCAAAGCTCTGGTTTTTGATTTTTTGGATCCCAACGATGTTTTTTATCTCGAAATGAAAAAATTCTTTCTTTTGCTCGTGATTTTTCTTCATCCCTTCTGGCACCTCCAAATGCAGCATCAAATTTATATTTATCTAATGCTTGTATTAATGACTGTGTTTTCATTACATCTGTATGAATTTTTGAGCCACTAGAAATAGGATTTATATTATTACGCACTCCTTCTTGATTGATATGAACTAATAAGTCCAAATTATAGTTTCTAGCAATATCATCTCTAAAGTTTATCATTTCTTTGAACTTCCATGTTGTATCAATATGCATTAACTTGAATGGAATTTTACTTGGATAAAATGCTTTTTGAGCTAAGTGAAGCATTACAGATGAGTCTTTACCTATTGAATAAAGCATTACAGGATTGACAAATTCTGAAGCAACCTCTCTTATTATGTGTATACTTTCAGATTCTAATTTATCTATATGTGATAATTTCATATTAATTTAATTTAGCAACATTCCCATAAGCTAAGAAATTTGGATTAATAATATTCTCTTTAGTATTGTACAAAATTTCTGTATTATCAAATGATTTTAATTTACCACCAGCTTCCTCTAAAATTACATGTCCTGCTGCAATATCCCATTCAGAAGTTGGGCTTAATCTAGGATAAATATCTGCACTTCCTTCTGCTAAAAAACAAAACTTTAATGAACTTCCAATTGAAATAAGCTCATGCTGTGAAAAATTTTTTTCAACCCACATTTGAAAATCTTTATTTGAATGAGAACGACTTCCGATAATTTTAATTTTAGAAGCAATATTCTTATTTATATTTAATTTTTTAAATTCGGTTAGTGTATTTATATTATTTTGAGTAATTAATTTGTAGGAACCATTATTTTTTATTCCATAATACAATAAAGATTTCTCTGGCGCATAGATAACTCCAAAAATGGGTAAATTATTTTCAATTAATGAAATATTTACTGTAAATTCACCATTTCTATTTACAAATTCTTTAGTTCCATCAAGTGGATCGATAAGCCAATATTTTTTCCATACTCTTCTTGTCTCCCAATTGACTAAACTCTCTTCAGTTAGAATGGGAATATTTTTTTCTATTTCTATTAATCTTTTTTTAATAAGATTATTAGAATTAATGTCTGCTTCTGTGATTGGTGAATTATCTTCTTTTAAATCTACATTAAAATTTTTTGTGTATATTTTTAATATTTCTTTACCTGCATCTATGGCAATATTTAAGATATCTAAAACAACTTCTTGGTTATTTAAATTCATATTTTGTTAGATATAAATATAATAAATATAGCCTAAATATAACATTAGACCCAGACTTCCGTATAACCTACCAAGCTTTTTAAAAATTAACATAAAAACTAAAATAACAAAGGTTATCAACAGCATAAAATATAAATCCTGTCTTGCTAAAATTTCTGGCATTCCAAAATTTCCAAAAAACGAACTTATACCTAAAACACCGAGAACGTTATAAATGTTTGAACCTAAAATATTTCCTAACGCAAAATCTACTTTTCTTTTTAATGCTGACATTATGCCAATAACCAACTCAGGTAGAGAAGTTCCAAAAGCTATTAAAGAGAGTCCAATTACTGCTTCCGAAACTTTAAATTTTTTAGCCAAATTAATTGCAGATTTAACAAATAAATCTGAACCATAAATTAAAAATATAATTCCAAAAATTATTAATATTAATGAAATAAATATTGAATATTCATCCTTGTCTATATCATCAATAAGTATGGATCCTTTTTTAATTTGAAAATACATTATTAAAGTCAAAGCTATTAGAGATATAATTCCAAATAAATAATTAAAATAAAAATAACTCATAATTATCAAACATATACCCAGAGCTATATTGATCCATGCCTGATTAATTTGGTTATTGTTAATGTTCGTTATAGGTACAATGATCGTTGTTGCTGCCATGACTAGGATTAGATTAGCTATATTACTTCCTACAACAGCACCTAAAGCTAAATCGGAATGATTATTTAGAACTGCATTGATACTACTTGCAAGTTCGGGAAGAGAAGTACCTGCTGCAACTATTACAACGCCTATAGCAAAAAGAGAAATATTTAGTTTTTTTCCAAAACTAACCGACCCTCTTATTAAGATTTCAGCTCCGACAACTAGAATTGCTAAGCCAAGTATTAAGATTAATATATCCACTAATGAAATTATAATTGTTTAAAGTTAGTTACATAATAATTTAACAAATATATACTTAAATTATTAATATTTCTTGCAAACTATGAATGAAAGCTTTGATTATATAATTATTGGTGCTGGAACAGCCGGTTGTATATTAGCAAATAGACTAACTGAAAATGAAAACATTAAAGTACTTTTAATTGAAGCTGGAGGAAAAGACACTAATCCTTGGATACATATTCCAGGTGGTTATTTTAAAACAATGCATAATCCAAAAACTGATTGGTGCTTTACAACTGAAGAGGAAAAATTTTGTAATAATAGAAAAATGCTTATTCCAAGAGGAAAAACATTGGGAGGTAGTTCATCAATTAATGGAATGCTATATATAAGAGGACATGCAAATGACTACAATTACTGGAGACAATTAGGTAACATTGGCTGGTCTTGGGAGGACGTATTACCGTATTTCAAAAAATCTGAAGATTACAGAATCTCTAAGAGTGAATTTCATGGTACTGACGGACCTATCAAAGTAGAAAAAATAAGATCAAATTTTAAATTATTAGATTTATTTTTGGAAGCGTCTCAAGAGTTTGGTTATAAAAAAAATAATGACTTCAATGATGGTGATAATGAAGGAATGGGTTATTTTCCTATGACAATTGATAAAGGGTATAGATGTAGTGCTGCAGTTGCTTTCTTAAATCCTATCAAAAATAGAAAAAATTTAAAAATTATAACTAAAGCACATGTTAAAAATTTAACCTTTGAAAATTTAAAAGTAAAAAATGTAAATTTATGGAAAAACAATGAAGAATTTTCATATTCTGTAAATAAAGAGGTTTTATTGTCTGCAGGAACAATTGGATCTCCTCACATATTACAAGCTTCGGGTATTGGTCCAGGTAAACTGTTAAATGAACATAATATTAGTATTGTAAAAGAAGTTAATGGTGTTGGGAGAAATTTAACTGATCATTTAATGTTAAGGCCAGTGTACAAAATTAAAAACTTAGAGACATTGAATGACATATATCACAGTTTGACAAAAAAATTTTTAACAGGTTTAAATTATTTAATTTTTAAAAAAGGACCCTTAACAGTTGGAGCAAGTTATTTGTGTGGGTTTGTTAAAAGTGATTCGTATTTAGAAAATCCTAATCTACAATTTCATATCTCGCCAGCCAGTACTAATTTATTAGGAAAAGCAGACCTACATAAATTTCCAGCATTCACTCCTACAATTACAAATGTTCGCCCAACAAGTAGAGGGA
Source organism: uncultured Alphaproteobacteria bacterium (assembly GCA_902595805.1). Taxonomy (GTDB): domain Bacteria; phylum Pseudomonadota; class Alphaproteobacteria; order HIMB59; genus CACPNW01. The sequence goes on from CACJRM010000024.1 coordinate 8,021, forward strand.
CAATAAAAATCAAATCTTCTGATACAAGAATTTATCCTGAAATAAAAATGAACTACTTATCTACTGATGAAGATAGGGAAATTGCAGGTAAGTCTATTAAAATTGTAAGAAAAATAGTTTTAGAATCAAAAGCATATAAAAATTATGAACCAGAAGAATATAGACCGGGAATACAATTTAAGGATAATGAATCTCTGGCAAAAGAAGCTGGTAAATTTGCAAACACTATTTTTCATCCAGTAAGTACATGTAAAATGGGTAATGATGAAAACTCAGTTGTAAGTGATAATCTTAAAGTAAAAGGAATTAATAACTTAAGAGTTGTTGATGCATCTGTGATGCCGACTATAACATCAGGTAATACGAATGCCCCTACTATGATGATTGCTGAAAAAGCATCAGACTTAATTATTAACGACCAGAAATAATTATTGAATTACTGTATCTTTAGGATCAATTCCGGCAACTTCAACTGGTGCTTTCATAGCATCTCTTCTAAAAGGTTCTCCTAGTTCTTGATTTAACATTACTTCTATAAAAGTAGTTTTTCCTTCCATTTGATCTTTGCAAGATTGTCGTAAAGTTTCAGTAAGTTCTTCTTGAGTATGAACTTTAACACCTTTAAATCCACATGCTTCTGCAATCTTTGCATAGCTTAATTTAGGATCAAGTTCAGTTCCAACAAAATTATTATTATACCAAAGTGTAGTATTTCTTTTCTCCGCCCCCCATTGATAATTTCTAAAAATTATCATTGTAATATTTGGCCATCCATCTCTATTGCAAGAAGTCATTTCACTCATACTAATTCCGAATGCTCCATCACCTGCAAAACCTACAACGGGTGTATTGGGACAACCTATTTTTGCTCCAATCACTGATGGAAAACCATAACCGCATGGTCCAAATAAACCAGGCGCTAAATACTTTCTAGCCTTCTCAAATGTTGGGTAAGCGTTACCGATTGCACAATTATTTCCTATATCACTTGATATAATTGCATCTTCAGGTAGACCTGCTTGAATAGCTCTCCATGCCATTCTTGGTGACATTTTGTCTGGTTCTCTATCTCGTGAGTCTTTATTCCAGGATGTACCAGGATCATCTTCTTCATGATCAAGGCCAGTTAATGTTTGTAGCCAAGCTGACTTTGTTTTATGTATTAACTCTTCTCGTTCTTTTCGATCTTGATCGCCTGCATCTGTTGTAAGATTTTCAAAAATTTGTTCTGCAACCAGTTTTGCATCTCCACAAATACCAACACTAATTTTTTTTGTTAAACCAATGCGATCAGAATTGATATCTACTTGAATGACATCTGCTTTTTTTGGCCAATAGTCTATTCCATAACCTGGTAAAGTTGAAAAGGGGTTTAATCTTGTACCAAGTGCGAGAACTACATCTGCCTTAGAAATTATTTCCATTGCTGCTTTAGATCCATTGTATCCTAAAGGACCAACCGCAAGAGGATGTTTGCCTGGAAAACTATCATTATGTTGATATCCGCAAGCAACTGGAGCACTTAATTTTTCTGCAAGTTTTTTACAATCATCAATAGCATCGGCTAAAATCACTCCAGCGCCAGATAAAATAACTGGGAATTTTGCATTAGATAAAAGATTTGCGGCTTCCTTAATTGCTTCAATTCCACCAGAAGGTCTTTCAAATTTAATAATAGGTGGCAGATCAATATCAATAATTTGAGTCCAAAAATCTCTTGGTATATTTAATTGAGCAGGAGCAGATCCTTTAATAGCTTTTGAAATAACTCTATTTAAAACTTCTGCTACTCTAGATGGATCTCTAACTTCTTCTTGATAACACACCATATCTTTAAATAAGTTCATTTGCTCAACTTCTTGGAAGCCTCCCTGACCAATAGTTTTGTTCGCTGCTTGAGGAGTAACTAAGAGCATTGGAGTATGGTTCCAAAAAGCTGTTTTTATAGGTGTAACTAAGCCAGTTATACCAGGTCCATTTTGCGCAATACACATGGCGATTTTACCAGTTGATCTAGTATAGCCATCAGCCATAATTCCGCCGTTTGACTCATGAGCAACATCCCAAAATGTTATTCCAGCTTTAGGAAAAAGATCTGATATCGGCATAAATGCAGATCCAATTATTCCAAAAGCGTGTTGAATACCGTGTTTCTGTAAAACTTTTACGAAAGCCTCTTCTGTTGTCATTTTTGCCATAATAAAATCCTTAATATATTATTCCTACCTACATTAAATTAATTATTAAATGAACCACAATAATCTTGTTAGTTATTTATTAATTTTATAAAATTCCTATTTAAAGAAAAATTAATTATTTACGATTGATAAAATGACGCTTCTTGGACAAGAAATTATTAAAGCTACATCTAAAACTTTACCAAATCAACCTGGTGTTTACCAAATGCAGGATGATAAAGGTAATATTTTATATATTGGAAAAGCAAAAGTATTATCAAATAGAGTAAAGAATTATCTATCTCTCAATAACCTAACCAGAAGAATTCAAAGAATGGTTAGTCTAACTAAATCAATGAACTTTTTTGTTACAAATACAGAATTAGAAGCGATCATCCTTGAATGTAATTTAATTAAAAAACATAAGCCAAGATTTAATGTTCTTTTAAGAGATGATAAATCATTCCCTTATATATTTATTTCTTCAGAACATGATTTTCCTAGAATCGAAAAACATCGTGGTCCACAAAAGAAAAAGGGGAGATATTATGGACCGTTTGCAAGTCCAGATGCAGTGAATAGAACTATTAATACAATACAACGAATATTTCTTTTAAGATCATGTACGGATAAAGAGGTAAATGTAGGAAATAAATTATGCTTCAATTATTATCTTAAAAGATGTTCTGGTCCCTGCGGAGGAAAGATTACAAAAGAAGCCTATTCAAAATTAATAGAGGCAGCAGATGATTTTCTAAGTAGTGGCAATTCTCAAAAAATACAAAAAAATTTTACAGATCAAATGTATAAAGCTTCAAAAAAAAATAATTTTGAATTAGCAGCATCTTTA
>CACJRM010000025.1 GCA_902595805.1 uncultured Alphaproteobacteria bacterium
ACCTAGTTTTAATTTTGAAAAAAAATTTACAATACTAAGAAAGGAGATTTTAAATCAAATTTATAATCTAAAATTCAATGAGAATTATTTAAAGTTTATAATTTCTTTATCTTCGCAATGTTTTTTAAATGAATACATATATACAGAAACTAAAGACGAAACAGAGAAAATTAATAAAATAGATGATAATATCAAAAACAAAATTGAAAATAATGATGAAATAAATGATTTAGAAATTTTAATATTATCTTGTTATGCTCCATTACATACATATGATTGGTGTAAAAAATTATCGCCTTCAAAAAATGTATTAGAAAATTATAAAATTCAATATATAAATTTAAAAGAAGAAAAAAAACAAATATTATCAATTGGTTCAATTTCACAAATAAACAATAAAACCTCAATAAAGGTAAAGAATCAATATGAGCAAAATCCTTATCCAAGATGGACAAATCTTGGATTAAGTATTGAAAGAAAAGATATAGAAAATGTATTTAAATCTAAATATCTAAATCTTGATGTAAATAAATTAAATTTTGCAAGTGAAATTAATGTTTTAATTGCTGGGTGCGGTACAGGTCAACATGCGATTACTACAGCTTCATTATATAAAAATGCAGAAATTTATGCATTAGACCTTAGTTTCAATAGTTTATCATATGCAAAAAGGAAAGCAAATGAACTTGGTATTAAAAATATGAAATTCATTCAAGGAGATTTATTAGAAGTAAAAAAATTAGAAAAAAAATTTGATTTAATCGAATCTGTTGGAGTTCTTCACCATATGGATGATCCTTACACTGGTTGGAAATCACTAACTGATTGTCTAAATGATAATTCTTTAATGTGGATAGGTTTATATAGTAAAAATGCAAGACAACATATTTCAAAAATTAGAAAAAATATATACGATCTAAAAATTAGACCTACAAAAAAAAATATGTCTAATCTTAGAAATGAGATATTTGAAAATAATAATCCTGAGATGAACACTATTAAAAATAGTCCTGATTTTTATTCATATAGTGGAGTAAGAGATTTATTATTTCATACTCATGAACAAACATTTACTATTTTAAAAATTAGAAAATATCTAAAAAAGTTAGGATTAATGTTTCTAGGATTTGAAGATAGATATGTCATTAATAAATTTAAAGCAAAATATTATAAATCTAAAGAAATGTATGATCTAGATAAATGGGATGAATTTGAAAAAAATAACCCTAAAATTTTTTCTGGAATGTATCAATTTTGGTGTAAGAAAATTTAAATATTTTTTTATTATCTAGCAATTTATGATTAAAACGATGGCGGAGAGAGGGGGATTCGAACCCTTGGTAGTATTGCTACTACAAACACTTTCCAAGCGTGCTGATTAAAAGAGTTAATGAGTTATAAATATTATTTAATTTTAGTTTAAATTGTAAAGATATTAAGTTTGGCCTATTTATAGTTTATTAATAATCTAAATTTACCAAACAGCAAAAGCTCCACTTAACGCTCCTCCAATAACTATTCCTGATCTAACACCAGTTCTCCAGAGTGGAACTACTGCTGTTGTTCCAGCGTTTCTGCCAGTACCAACAACAGTGGCAAATCCTGTTGCTCCCTGATTAATATATGTTGATGCCGGATTTACGACAAGAGCTGTATTAGGACCAGCAGGAGTTGCTGCACCGCCTCCAGCACAATTATTAATAAAAGGAATTAAAGAAAATAGTAATAAAATAATTATTAGTTTTTTCATAATAATAACATAAATCAGATTATTTCGTAATTATAGCTCAAGATTATTTTAAATTATGAATTTTGTTGACAAGTAACTTTAATGGCGGAGAGAGAGGGATTCGAACCCTCGGTAGTATTGCTACTACACACGCTTTCCAAGCGTGCTGATTAAACCGCTCTCACATCTCTCCATATTTAGAAGTGATTTTACTTCATTTGACTAATCTATATTTATCATGAACTGTATGATAAAAAAAACAATCCTTATTTTTATAATTATTTTCATTTAAATTATCAATTATTTTAGCTTTAAAATATTTTTTTGTGAAAATGAAAGCTATATACAAAACAATTTGATCAATATGCCATCTAATTTTTTTATAGTTTAAAATATAATAAATATATTTCTTATAGAATTTCAAAAATATTTTTGAATTAATCGTATTATTAAACATGGTTTGATTTGCAGAAATTGTTAAATGAAAATATCTAAATGATTTTTTAATACATATTGCAATATCAATATTTCTATTTAATGCTACATAATCAGCCAAGTTTTTATTTATTATTGTATCTGCATCAAAAACTAGGAGTGTTTTAGAGAATTTTTCCATTAAATCATTAGCTAAGATAAATCGCCTTGCTGTATAGAAGGCTTTTAGTTCACTTTTATCTAAATTTAAATTTTTACTATTTTCAATATAGATTGAGATATTTTCTATATTTAAATTTTTAATTTTTTTATAAATGATTTTAAATTCATCTTTATTTATATCATTGATAAGTATAGATAATAAATAATTAGATGAAGTTTTTTTTAAAGATTCTGCAAAAGGAATAATTTCTTTTTGAAAAATTTCAAAATTTCCCATAACAATAACAATATAGTCAAAATTTGAAGTTATATTTTCCTCATGAAAAGTAATATTATGTTTTACATCTAATTCATTATTCAATATTTGATCAAAAAACTTTTTATCAAGAAAAAAAATATCAATAATCTTTAGAAAACTAATGTTAGCTGATTGAATTTTCTTAAGTATATTTTCTGCTTCTTCGTAGTTTTCAGTCTCTAATAAATAATGGAAATATTCAAATTGGGTAAATATAAAATTTCGATGTTCTGAATTAGTACTAGAATAAAATTGATAAAAATCAGAAAATTTTTCGAATTCTCTTAGTAATTTGAGTTTTAAATAAACTAATTCTGTTAGAATTTTACTTTCATCATTTTTTTTGAAGCCAATATCGATTAAATTAGATATTATTTTAAATTTTATATTTGTTTTATTTAATTTTAGATAAGCAATATCTACTAGACGAGGAATAATTATTTGCAAATTATTTTCTTTATAAATTGATTTATATATGGAGTAGGATTTTATATAATTTTTATTTCTGTAAGCTTCTTCTGCTACTAATAAATCTTCAGAAATTTTATTTTTCAATTATTTCTCACTCATTTTTAAAGCATTTAAAAAAGTATTTTGAGGTATATCTACTTTTCCAAACTGTCTCATTCTTTTTTTACCTTTTTTTTGCTTATCTAAAAGTTTATTTTTCCTTGTTACATCTCCGCCGTAAAGCTTCTGGGTTACATCTTTTCTAAATGAAGCTACTGTTTCACGAGCAATCACTTTACCTCCTATAGCTGCTTGAATTGCAACTTTAAATTGTTGTCTAGGAATTAAATCTTTTAATCTTTCACAGAGAGCTCTTCCTCTTTGTTCAGATCTATCTTTATGAACAATTAAAGATAATGCATCAACAGGATCTCCATTAATAAGTATGCCTACTTTAACTAAATTATTTACTTCATAGCCAGTAATTTCATAATCAAAGCTTGCGTAACCTTTTGTTATAGATTTCAACCTATCATAAAAATCAAAAACAACTTCATTTAGTGGAAGTTTATATTCAACTAATGGTCTATTACCTGCATAACTCATATTTTGTTGAATTCCTCTTTTTGAGGTGCACAATTCTAATACTGATCCTAAAAACTCTTCAGGCACTATTATTGTTGCTTTTATCCAAGGCTCAGAAATATTCTCAACTTTAACAGGATCTGGCATATCGGTGGGATTATGAAGATTTATAGTTGAGCCATCTTTCATTAAAATTTTATAAACAACCGATGGAGCAGTAGTTACAAGCTCTAAATTAAATTCTCTTTCAAAACGATCTCTGATAATTTCTAAATGTAGTAAACCTAAGAAACCGCATCGGAAACCATAACCTAATGCTGGGCTAACTTCTGGTTCGTAAGAAAAACTTGAATCATTCAATGCAAGCTTTGCCATACTATCACGCATATGTTCATAGTCATCTGAATCAACTGGAAACATTCCACAAAAAACAACCGGTTGGGATGGTTTAAAACCTGGGAGAACTTCTTCCGTTGGAAGTTTATCATCTGTTATTGTGTCTCCAACTTTACAATCAGAAACACTTTTAATACCAGAATTTATAAATCCAATTTCTCCAGGACCAAGTGTATCAACTTCAGTTGCCTTAGGAGAAAATATCCCTACTCTATCAATGGTGTATGTGGCACCTGTTGCCATAAATCTGATTTTTTGACCTTTTTTTAGTTCTCCATTTATAACTCTTACAAGTACCACAACACCAAGATAACTGTCATACCAACTATCAACTAACATACATTTCAATTCTTTACTTATTTCACCCGATGGAGAAGGAAGAAGTGTTATAATTTTATTTAATAAATCTTCTATGCCCAAACCTGTTTTTGCTGAAACAAGAGAAGCATTGTCTGTTTCAATACCAAGCACATCTTCAATTTGTGATTTTATTTTATCTGGTTCAGAAGAGGGAAGATCAATTTTATTTAGGACAGGTAAAATTTCATGATCATTATTAATCGCTTGATACGCATTAGCTAATGTTTGTGCCTCAACACCCTGTGTAGAATCAACAATTAATAAGGAACCTTCACACGCTGCTAAAGATCTTGATACCTCATATGAGAAATCTACATGACCTGGGGTGTCCATAATATTAAGTATATAAGTCTTTCCATCATTTGATTTATAAGAAAGTCTAACTGTTTGAGCTTTTATTGTAATACCTCTTTCTCTTTCTAATTCCATTGAATCTAGAACCTGCTCTTTCATCTCTCTATCCGTTAAACCTCCACAAAATTGTATTAGTCTATCGGCTAAAGTTGATTTTCCATGATCTATGTGAGCAACAATTGAGAAATTACGAATAGAACTAAGTTCTGTCATTAGTTTCTTATAGAAGCATTAAGGGATTTGGATATTTCGTATATTATTTTGTTTGATAATTCCTCAATTTCTTGATCATTGAATGTTTTATCTTGAGGTTGAAGTAAAGTCCTAAAAGCAATACTTTTTTTATTTTCTGGAAGTTTATCTCCATCATAAACATCAAATATCGTTACGTTTTGAATTATATTTTTATCTATTTTTTTTACTTTTTTAATTATCTCACCAGCCTTTACTTCTTTTGGGAAAAGAAAGGCAAAGTCTCTTTCAACCATTTGATAGGGATTGTTAGTAAAACCTCCTTTTGAAGAAGATTTATTCTCTTGAAATTGTGAAATATTCTCCAAATATATTTCAAAACCATATATCTTGAAATTAACATCCATTGTTTTTAATAGAACTGGATGTAATTCTCCAAAATTAGCTATTTTATTTTTACCAAGCCTTAAAGAAGATGATTTGCCAGGATGATAAATTTTACCTTCTATTTTTTCATATAGCAAATTATCTATAGGTACATTTAAATCAGCTAAAATAGAAAATAAATCGGCCTTTATGCTAAAGACATCAATATTTTTTTTATTTGATAACCAATTTTGTCCATCAGATGAGCCATAAGCTATAGCAGTGGCAACATTTTCTTGTTGATCAGGTAGTGATTTAGAAAAGTTTGGACCTACTTCAAATATTTTTGCTCTTAAATACATTCTAGATTTATTTTGATTGATTGCCTCTAATAAATTTGGAAGCGTAGATGGTCTCATCGTATTTAAATCGGTACTTATAGGATTTTTTAAACTAATTATTTCATCAGATAAAATTTTTGCATTGTTTTCATCCATAAACGACCAAGTTACAACTTCAGAATATCCATTCAGAGCCATAATTTTTTTACTTTTATAAAAAGTTTTTGTTTTGGTATTTAAAATCTGTTTTTTTTCTTCTTGATTAGTTACTTTTTTAAGAGGAATTTTATTATAACCATAAATTCTAATTATTTCCTCTACTATATCTGCCTCACCAACAATATCTGGTCTAAAAGTAGGGCTTTGAATTTCAAATTTTGATTTTTTTTTATTAACAGAAAAACCAAGTGAAACTAAAATTTTTTCTTGTTCCTCATTATTGATTTCTATTCCACCAAAAGTCTTCACTTTATTTGTATCAAACATAAATGGTTTATTTTTTTCTATATTAATTTCTGAAGAAACGAACTCACCAACTTCACCTCCACATAATTCTAAAATCATTTGAGTTGCAGCATCTACACCCCAATAGATGGAGTCAGTATCTATCCCTCTTTCAAAACGGTAACGTGCATCACTTTGAAGATTTAGTTTTCTTCCAGTTTTAGTGACAGAAACCGGATCAAATAACGCAACTTCTAGAAAAACATTTTTGGTCTCCATACTACAACCACTATCAAGACCGCCCATGACCCCACCAATTCCATGAAGTTTATTTTCATCATCTGAAATTACAATCATATCACTGTCACATTTATAATTAACTTCATTTAATGTTAAACATTCCTCGTTTTTGTTGGCTAATCGCATTGTTAAATTGCCTGTTACTTTATCAGCATCGTAAACATGAAGTGGTCTTCCTAAGTCAAAGGTAATATAATTTGTAATGTCAACAAGAGCTGAAATGGGTCTTAATCCGATTGCAGTTAATCTATCTTGAAGCCATTTAGGGCTTTCTACATTTTTGACATTTTTGAAATATCGACCTGCTACTCCAGGACATAGATTATTATTTTGAAATTCTTTTTTCCACGTAATTGGGCTTTTAAATGATTCTTTAACTTTTTTATAATTTATGTCTTTTAATTTACCAATTCCTGCTGCCGCTAAATCTCTTGCAATACCTCTGACCGATAAACAGTCAGATCTATTTGGTGTTAAATTAATTTCAATAACAGGTTCATCTATTTTAAAGATTTTACTAAACAAATCACCAATTTTATAATTATCTTTTATTTCAATAATTCCATCGTGTTCATTAGAAATACCCATCTCTCTTTCTGATACAAGCATTCCGCAAGACTCAACTCCTCTTATTTTGGTTTTTTTTAAATGTAAGTCTGTACCTGGAATATAACTATTTTCTGGTGCAAAAATCCCTAGCATCCCCTGTCTTGCATTTGGAGCACCGCACACAACTTGAAAATTTCCATTTATTGTTTCAACCTGACAAACCTTAAGCTTATCGGCATCAGGATGTTTTTCTGCTTTTAAAACTTTAGCTACTGTAAAATTCTTAAATATTTCTGATTTATCTTCTACACTTTCAATCTCTAAACCAATATTGGTTAAAGTATCTGTTATGGCATTTAAATTTTCAGAAGTATCTAAATGATCTTTTAGCCAGTCTAGTGTAAATTTCATTTATAGCCCTGATCGTGTTTGGTTATCCAAAATACTAAAACCATAATGATCCAGCCATCTATAATTTGGATCAAAAAAACTTCTTAAATCTGTAATACCATATTTAAGCATCGACAAACGCTCAATTCCCATACCAAAAGCAAAACCCTGATACTGTTTTGAATCAATATTACAATTATCTAAAACTATAGGATTGACCATTCCACAACCCAATATTTCTAACCATTTATCTCCTTCACCAATTTTTATTTTGTTATTTACTTTGGTATAAGCTACATCCATTTCTGCACTAGGCTCGGTAAAAGGAAAATAACTAGGGCGAAAACGGTATTGTAAGTTTTTTACCTCGAAAAATTCTTCTAAGAATGAAACGAGTGTTGATTTTAAATCAACCATAGTAGAACTTGTATCAACGACTAAACCTTCTACCTGATGGAACATAGGAGCATGTGTAGCATCTGAGTCACTTCTATAAGTTCTGCCAGGCACAATAATTTTAATAGGTGGTTTTGTGTTGTGCATAGTTCTCACTTGAACAGGACTAGTATGGGTTCGAAGAACATTTTTGTCTCCATTATCCTGAACATAAAAAGTATCCTGCATTTCTCTTGCTGGATGATGTTCTGGAATATTTAAAGCAGTAAAATTATTAAAATCTGTTTCTATATCTGGACCTGTTTCAACTGCATAATTTAAATTTCCAAAAATTTCTATAATATTAAATATTGTTTGACTAATTGGGTGTATTTTTCCTTTTTCAGAAATATTAGGTGGTAGAGTAACATCAATTGATTCTAAATTAATCCTGTTTGAAATTTCAATATTTTCAATTTCTGTTCTTTGGTTTTTAATACCTTCTTCAATTTCTTTTTTAATAATATTTAATTCCTGTCCTTTAGATTTTTTTTCTTTAATCGACAAAGAACCTAATCCTTTTAAAGCTTCCGGTATTAATCCTTTTTTACCTAAATAATATAATCGAAGTTTTTCTAAATCTTCGAAGGATTTTGAAGCTTTAATTTTTTTTAAAACATCAATTTTATTTTCAGCAAATACCATCAATATCTATTATATTTTATTAATTAAAATTATCTAGCAGATTGAGCTTTATCAACTAAAGCTTTAAAAGCCTCTGGCTGGTTAACTGCAAGATCCGCTAAAATCTTTCTATCTATTTCAATAGATGATTTTTTAAGACCAGATATAAATTGCGAATATGTTAAACCATGAAGTCGAACACCAGCATTGATTCTTTGAATCCATAAACCCCTAAAATCACTTTTTCTTTTTTTACGATCTCTATAAGCATATTGCATACCTCTTTCGACAGCCTGCACAGCAACTCGAAAAACATTTTTTCTTCTACCGTAATAACCTTTTGCTCTTTTAATTACTTTTTTGTGTCTAGCTCTTGCTGTAACACCTCGTGATACTCTTGCCATTGATTTCCCCTTACTTGTTGTATGGTAACATATGATCAATCAAAGCAGAATCACCTGGTGACATAATTGCAGATCTTTTAGTGTTACGAATGAATTTGTTGGAACGTTTACTCATTCCATGTCTTTTTCCAGCAGGTTTAAATTTAATTTTACCAGTACCTGTTCTAGAAAATCTTTTTTTTAAACTACTTTTAGTTTTAAGCTTGGGCATTACTATCTCCTATATTATAAGTTTACCCGTTAGGCTGCCCCGCAGGCCATAACAAGTTTGAGAGGCTTATACTGATAATTGAGTATTTTGCAATATGTAGAATTATTTAGCAACTTGAGGGACAAGAATCATCATTATTTGTCTTCCCTCAAACTTAGGAGCTACTTCAACTTTTGCATATTCTTCAACTTCAGTTGTAAGTTTTTTAAGTAAATCAAAACCTAAATTTTGATGCTCCATTTCACGTCCTCTGAAACGCATAGAAACTTTAACTTTATTACCACCACCTATAAACTTTGAGAGTGCTTTTACTTTAACATTATAATCGTGTGTATCAATACCAGGCCGCATTTTAATCTCTTTGACTTCTATTGTTTTTTGTTTCTTTTTTGCTTCTTTCTTACTTTTTTGCTCTCTATATTTTAATTTACCGTAATCTATAATTTTACAAACTGGTGGATTAGCTTCAGGAGACACTTCAACTAAATCAAAACCCTCATCTTCTGCTTGAATTAAAGCTTCACGAATGCTTAAGATCCCCATTTGTTTACCACTACTAGATATTAGTCTTACTTCACTTGCAGTAATCTGCTCATTGATTCTTGGACCAGTATCTTTCTTTGTTTTGAAGTTTACAGCCAAAATTATGTAGATATTGAGTTAAAGCTATTATTTAATAGCATATTAGGAAATTAAGTCTTTTGTCATATTTTGTTAGGATATAATCTCAAATGAATTTAAATTCAAGGGCTGATTTTAAAAATATAAACTGTTTTTTAAGTTATTAAATACACTTTATGAAAATT
>CACJRM010000026.1 GCA_902595805.1 uncultured Alphaproteobacteria bacterium
AAAATCTGCGAAGTAAAAATGAATTATTTCATTCTCTATCTTTTGATACAATATCAGCAATTGATCAAAATGCAGCCCTTCCTCATTACCGTGTTACTGAAGAAGGAAAATCATCTTTCTCAGATAATAATATTTATCTTGTTGACTCTGGAGGGCAATATTTTGATGGAACAACCGATATAACAAGAACTATAATTTTAGGTGAAGCAACAACAGAACAAAAAGATAGATTTACGAGAGTTCTTAAAGGTCATATTGCATTATCAAATCATGTTTTTGAAAAGGGAACAAAAGGAACTGATATTGATTATCTAGCAAGAAAAAGTCTGCAAGAAATTAATTTAGATTATGATCATGGTACTGGTCACGGTATAGGAAGTTTTTTGAGTGTCCATGAAGCCCCACAACGTATTGCAAAAAAATCAATGTTTGATAGCGTTGAGTTGCTTCCAGGAATGATTTTATCCAATGAACCTGGATACTATAAAGAAAATGAATATGGTATAAGAACAGAAAATTTAATCGTGATAAAAGAGAATAATGATAAGAAATTATATTTTGAAAACATCTCCTGGTGTCCAATAGATTTGGATCTCATTGAGAGTAGCATGCTTGATCAAATTGAAAGAGATTGGCTAAATAAATATCATAGTAAGGTGTATGAAACGTTGCACACGCACCTTGATAATCAAGAAAGAGATTGGCTTAAAAAGGTAACTTCTGAAGTTTAGTTAAAGCCGACAATTATGCGGCTCTCTTATTGATATCAAATTCAGTTCTTAGGAGATGATATTCAATGACTATTTTATTTCATAACACAACTTTTGATAAAATTGATGTTTGGAAAAAAACAATAAAAAAATATTTTAAAAATGAAAAAATAATTTCTATAAAAGATTATAAAAATTTTCATGATGTAAATTGTGCAATTATTTGGAATCTACCAGATAATATTCTTCCAAGACTAAAAAATCTCCAAGTTATTTTTTCTATGGGGGCTGGAGTAGATCACATTCTAAAACTTAAAAATTATAATAAAAAAATTCCCATAATCAGAATAAAAGATGAAAAAATGAGGGAGAGAATTGCCAATTATTCTTTAGCTCAAATACTAAATTATCAATTAAATTTTAAAATTTTTCAAAATTCTCAAATTAAACAATCCTGGTCAGGAGAAAGGACACCAATTGATAATAAAAATTTAACGGTAGGTATTCTAGGTCTAGGCTATCTTGGTAATCATATTGCAAAATTACTAAATAAATTAAATTATAATGTCGTTGCATATAAAAAAAATCGAGCAAAAGTAAAAAATGTAAAAATATATACGGGTAAAAATATTATAAGTTTTATCAAAAGCTCTGATGTTATCATTTCTATTCTACCATCAACAGCTCAAACAAATAATATAATAGATAAAAAGTTTTTAAAGAATATGAAAAAAAATTCTTGTTTAATAAATATAGGCAGAGGAAATGCAATTGAAGAGAAAGACCTTTTAAATCATTTAAAGAAAAACAAAAATTTTTATGCATATTTAGATGTCTTTAAAAATGAACCTTTAAAATCAAGTAGTCAATTTTGGAAACTGCCAAATGTAACTATTACTCCACACGTTGCAGGTGTAACAGCTATAGAGCCATCTGTTAAATATATGTACTCCAAATATAAAAAACTAAGAAAAAATAAAAATGTAAAATCAGATGTTAATCCATCTGATGGATATTAATTAACATCAAAATAATTTTCTAAAATTCTAAAATAAATATTTTCTAATTTAATAATATCTTCAACAAAAACAAATTCATCTACTTTATGAAGAGTTTGATTTCTAAGACCTAACTCTACTACTTCACAATAGTTCTTTATATATCTTGCATCAGAAGTACCGCCATCGGTTGCTTGCTCAGGTGGGCTATTTCTACCTGTGACATCAGAAATTGATTTTGAAATAATATTATATAAATCACCGGCTTTATTCAAAAATGACTCAGCTGTTGCATCATATGTATAAGTGCAGCTAGCATTTTCCAGTTTAGAGAAAATCTTTTCTATTTTATTATCAATCCATTTTATAAGTGAATCAGATGAGTGCATATCATTAAATCTAATATTGACTGTTGCTTTAGCTAATTCTGGAATTACGTTTTGAACAGGATTGCCAATATCAATAGTAGCGATTTGCACTGATGTTGGTAAAAAATTTTCATTACCTTCATCTAGCGGCTCTTCTAATATACTATTTAATAAATTCACTAAGTGATGTGAAGAATTTTCAGCTAAATGAGAATTCGCCGTATGTCCTTGAATACCTTTAACCTGAAAAAAGAAACTAACTGATCCTCTTCTTCCAATTTTTACTTTATCGCCGACCTCATTTTTAGAAGTTGGTTCACCAACTAGACAATGATCAAATTTATAATTTTGTTTACTTGCCCATTCTAGAATTCTTGGTGTGCCGTTTACAGAATCTCTTTCCTCATCTCCTGTAATAATAAATGAAATCTTACCTGGAATATTTTTATATTTATCTACAAATCTTTTAGCGGCACTAATGAAACAAGCAACACTGCTTTTCATATCTTCACTACCTCTTCCATAAAGTTTACCATCATCTA
Source organism: uncultured Alphaproteobacteria bacterium (assembly GCA_902595805.1). Lineage (GTDB taxonomy): Bacteria > Pseudomonadota > Alphaproteobacteria > HIMB59 > CACPNW01. Next base: position 2,619 of record CACJRM010000026.1, read on the forward strand.
TTCTTGCTGAAAAAGGAGGGTATTTCCAAGAATTCTCATTTCCTACTGGAACTACATCTGTGTGACCTGCATAAGCAAAATGCTTTCCTTCATTTCCTATCGTTGCAAATAAATTTTTTACTTCATAAGAATTGTTTCCAGAGAAAGTTAATGGATGACAGTCACATCCTATAGCACTTAGATGATTTTCAACTACTGTTAAAGCTCCCTCGTCTTTTGGAGTTACACTTGCACATTTAACTAAGGATTGTGTAAGAGTAACTGGATCAAAATTAATTTCTGACATTAATCTCTTAAAAGATCATTGATTGATGTTTTGCTTCTAGTTTTTTCATCAACCCTTTTAACAATAACAGCACAGTATAAAGAAGGATTAATATCCCCTTCTTTTTTTCCTGGTAATGTACCTGGAACCACAACTGAATACGCTGGAACTTTTCCCATATGAATTTCGCCAGTTGATCGATCGACTATTTTTGTAGATGCTCCAATAAATACACCCATTGATAAAACTGCACCTTCACCAACAATTACACCTTCAGCCACTTCACTTCTAGCTCCAATAAAACAATTGTCTTCAATAATCACAGGATTTGCTTGAAGAGGTTCAAGTACACCGCCAATACCAGCGCCTCCAGAAATATGGCAGTTTTTACCTATTTGCGCACACGATCCAACTGTTGCCCAAGTATCAATCATTGTTCCTTCATCAACATATGCACCAAGATTTACAAAAGAAGGCATTAAAACAACACCTTTAGCAATAAATGCAGATTTTCTTACAACAGCGTCTGGTACATATCGAAATCCTGCTTTTAGATGATCATCTTTAGTCCAATTTGCAGTTTTACTTTCTACTTTGTCAAACCAAGTGGCATGCGATGCTTTAATTATTTCATTATCATTTAATCTGAAACTTAAAAGAATTGCCTTTTTAATCCATTGATTAACTTGCCATTCATTATTAATTTTTTCACAAACCCTTAAGCTTCCACTATCAAGTTTGTTTAAAGTTTCATCTACTGCATTTCTAATATCACCTGCAGTATTGACATTAATATTATCTCTCTCCTCAAAGGCATCATTTATAATTTTTTCGAGATCACTCATATTTTACCCTCATTTACATCTTTTAAAAATAAACTCAAATCTCTTGTTTGAAAATCTAAATATTCTTTAGATGCTTCAATATCATCGGAAAAATTCTCATAACCCGCATCAACCCAGACAGGTGTGAAACCAACTTTTTTTGCTGGAACTAAATTTTTTGCGATATCATCAAACATTGCTGATTTATTTGGTTCGATATTAAATAATTCAATAATTTTTTCATAGGGAGAAATTTCTGGCTTAGGAATATAATTGGCCATTTTAATATCGTAAATTTCATCAAAAAAGTTTGTTAGATTTATTTTCTCTAACACATCTAAGACATGTTGCTTATTTGCATTTGTATAGATAATTTTTCTTCCCTCAAGTTTATATAATTCATCATTAAGATTTTGATTTGGACCAACAATTGAGTAATCTAACTTATGAACTTCTTCTAAAAAATAATCAGGATCTACGCCATGATTATCCATCATACCTCTTAGAGTTGTACCATGTTGCTTGTAATATTTTGTTTGTAGTTTTTTTGCTTCAGCTAATTCCATATTTAAATTTTTAGCTACAAATTCACCCATTAACTTATGTACTTGCTGAAAAATTCCACTGTCTGCAGAGTAAAGTGTGTTGTCTAGATCAAATATCCAGGTATTGATGTTATCTTTAAAGCTCATTTAATTACTTGTTATTTGTGTACCAATTCCATGTTCAGTGAATAACTCTAATATTACTGAATGAGGAATTCTTCCATCTAAAATAGTAGATTTTTTAACACCTTTTTTCATTGCATCAATACATGTATTAATTTTCGGCTTCATACCACCAGAAATATATTCTTTATTAGCAATACTTTTAGCTTCTTCTAAAGTTATTGATGAGATTAATTTTTCATCTTTGTCTAAAATTCCAGGTACATCGGTTAGTAATAATAATTTACTTGCCTGTAACTCACCTGCTATAAAACCTGCAACAGTGTCAGCATTAATATTATATGTAAAATTATTTTCATCCTTACCTAAAGGAGATATGACAGGTATTTGACCATTTTTTATAAAGTTAGTTAGCATATCTTTGTTTAATTTTTTTGGTTGTCCAACAAAACCAATATCAACTATTTTTTCAATATTTGAATCACTATCTTTAATTTCCACATTCAATTTAGTTGCAGTGATTAAGTTATCATTACCAGATACTCCAATCGCTTTTCCTCCAGAGGCACTTATAGATTCTACTATTTCTGAATTGATATCTTTAGATAAAACTTCCTCAACTACCTTAATTGTTTCTTTATCAGTAACTCGCAATCCTTCAACAAATTGTGTTGATATATTTTTTGATTTAAGTCTCTCGCCAATTTGAGGCCCTCCACCATGAATAATAATTGGTGACACACCTACTTCTTTTAATAATCCAATATCTCTTGAAAAACTCTCAGACAGTTTTTTATCCCCCATTGCATGTCCACCGTATTTTATTACAATGGTATCACCACTATGTTCTCGAATGTATGGAAGAGCTTCAACTAAGGTTGAGGCTTTATGTATAAAATAAGCCTGATCACTCTCTGATAAAAAATCAAATTTCATATTTATTGTGAAAACCCGTATATAGATCTTTGAATCTCTGTAATACCATTATTTTTTTTAGTCTCAGATTGATATATTTTCGTAAATGATTTTTCATAATTTTGCATTAAACTTAAAATTGATTTTTTTTGATATTCTAAATGGTTATTAGATATTTTATCTATTTTAGTTAAAATTATGGAAAATTTTCTTGAGCAATCACTCAATAAATCCAACATATCAATATCAGAATTTTTGATACCAACTTTTGAGTCAATGAGTAAAAAAACATGATCAAGTGTATCTCTATTTTCTATATATTCTTCAATTAAGGTCATTAAGTTTTCTCGTGCAACTTTTGATACTTTGGCAAAACCATAACCAGGTAAATCAATCATATTTATTTTTTCACTAATTAAAAAAACATTTATAGCCTGAGTTCTTCCTGGAGTTTTACTAGTTTTCGCTAGTTTTTTTGTTTTAGTTAATGAATTTATTAAACTAGATTTTCCAACATTAGATCTGCCTATGAAACAACATTCTTTTTTTATATCTGAATAAGGAATGTCTTTAAATGACTGAAAGGAACCTAAAAACTTATTATTATTAAAAAAGTTATTTAAATTTTTATTTAAGCTAGCCATTTTTGGCTAAAATTCTTCTTTGAATATACCATTGCTGCGCAATTGATAAAATATTGTTTACTGACCAATATAAAACTAAACCAGCTGCAAAACCAGCAAGTACAAAAGTAAATACAAATGGAAGTAATGCAAAAATTCTAGCCTGTGTTGGATCAGCGGGAGCAGGATTTAGTTTTTGTTGTAACCACATAGTGAAGCCCATAATAATAGGAAGAATGCCAATATCAATTATGGACAGTATTGGTGGCACATCCCAAGGAACTAATCCAAATATAGTCATTAAGCCTAATGGGTCTGGTGCAGATAAATCATGAATCCATCCATAAAAAGGAGCGTGATACATCTCTATCGTAACAAACAACACTTTATACAAAGAGAAGAAAATTGGTATTTGTACTAAAATTGGCAGACAACCCGCAACAGGATTAGCTCCCTCTCTTTTATACAAGGCCATTAGTTCTTGCTGCATTTTTTGTCTGTCATTTGGATAGGTTTCTTTTAATCTTTGCATATCAGGCTGAAGTTTTTTCATCTTCGCCATAGATTTAAAAGATGCCTGCGCTAGTGGGAATAAAATTAAACGCATTAAGATGGTAAAGGCAATTATTGCCAGACCGAAATTACCTGCATAACCAAAAAACCAATTAATGGCATATGAAACAGGTTTAGTTAAAAAGCTAAACCAACCCCAGTCAATTGCATCAGTAAATCTTGGTATAGAGAGATTTTCGTCATACGCACTTAAGACATTTAATTTTTTTGCACCCACAAATAATTTTCCGCCGTAAGATATATTTTCACCCGAGTTAATTTTATATATCTGACCAACATAACCTGCCCTATAGCTATCACGTCCATTATTTCCGTATCTATAATTGACGTTAATAGATTGATCAGCATCAGGAATTAAAGCAGACATCCAATATTTGTCAGTAAAACCTAACCAGCCTCCTTGTGTTTTATTATCGCAAAACTCTTTTTTTGTTTGCATTGATGAATTACAATCATCGGCAATATCATCATAATTTTTTTCCAATAATTCGTCGTTTATTAGACTAATTAAACCTTCGTGAAGTATAAAAAAATTAATTGTATCAGGTGTGTTTATTCTTTTGATTAATCTGTATGGAAAAACTTCAATATTTTCACCACTGTTATTTTCTATTTCTTGTGTAATTGTAAACATATACTCATCATCAACTTGATAGTTGATTTTGAAAGTTATATTTTTATTATTTGTCCAACTAAGTGTAACAGGGTTTGAGGGGCTTAGAGTGGTAGAGTTAGTTTTCCAATCTGTTTCTAAATTAGGTAATTCGATGTTAGAATTTTTTAGCTCTTTCCAACCTGTTTCAATATAATATGGATTAGCTGTCCCATCTGGTAACAAAAGCTGGATATTATTCGAATCAGGTTCTAAGCTCGTTTTATATTTTGATAATATGAGGTCATCTAAAATTGCTCCTTTTAAATTTATAGAACCTTTAATAGATGCATTTTCAAAAATAACTCTGTCGGTTTGAATTAAAGCTTCATCTCTACTTTGTATTTCTGAAACAGCTTGGCTGCTTTGTCCATCAATGGATGTTGCAGGCTCTAATACTTCATCTTCTTCAAAGGATGTTGTTTGAATTGGCTGAGTTGGAAATAATAATTGAAAAAAAATAATTATCGCAATTGAAATACCAATAGCTAAATATAAATTTCTTTGTTCGTTCATTTATTTAACTCAGATTTTTTTGGTACTGGATCAAATCCGTGTGAACCCCAGGGATGACATTTTGAAATTCTTTTCACCGATAAAATTGATCCTTTAAATAACCCGTGTTCCTTTAATGCTTTAATAGAATACTCAGAACAGGTTGGTAAATACCGGCAATTCTGCCCAAGTAATGGGGAAATCAATAACTGGTATAATCTAATTATTATGATTAAAGGTAATGAAATATATTTACTAACCATTTATTTTTCCCTTAAGTTCTAATAAAAGTTTATCAAATTTCTCTTCGAGCAATGACGTTTTAGCTATTAACACATAATATGAATTAATTTTACCATTAATAATAATTTTTCTAGCTAATTCCCTCATTATTCTCTTTGCTCTATTTCTTTTTACTGCGTTGCCAATTTTTTTTGAAGCTGTGTACCCTACACCTATAGAGTTTTCTAGATCTTGATTGTGTAAAATTTGGATATTCATATTTTTACCTTTTATAAATTCTCCCTGGTTTCGTATCATAACGAATGTCGATCTCTTCTTAATTGTAAATAATGTTTGGGCCATTTGGCCTTTTTAAGCGCTTAATTGAGCTCTTCCTTTTGCACGTCTTCTATTAATGATTTGACGACCTGCTTTAGTTGCCATTCTAGCCCTAAAACCGTGTCTTCTTTTTCTAATTACTCTACTAGGTTGGTAAGTGCGTTTCATAATAAATATCTGGGCCTAATACGAATTCATTATATATAAGTCAAATATTTACTTATGTAATCGATGAAAATTTTCAGAAAAGCTAGTGAATTAGAGCCAAATTTAGTTTCAATCAAAGACAAAGGCCAGTCTATTGGTTTAGTTTTAACAATGGGAAACTTACACGATGGACATTTATCTCTCATTAGAGAAGCACAATTAAATAACGAATTTGTGATTTGTTCAATATTTATTAATCCTACTCAATTTAATAATGAAAATGATTTCAATTCTTATCCAAAGACAATTGATGATGATATTTCTAAATTAGAAAATATTGGATGTAATTTACTCTTCTTACCTGACGTTCAAGAGATATACCCTGAAGGATTGGCAAAGAAAAAAATTGTAAATAATTTTAGAGATATTTTATGTGATAA
>CACJRM010000027.1 GCA_902595805.1 uncultured Alphaproteobacteria bacterium
TTCAAAAAGAAATATGAGAAGATCTCATGATTCTTTAAAAAAAATAAATGTTATTTTAGATAAGGATTCCGGTGAACCGCGACTATCCCATATGATTGATCTTTCAACAGGCATGTATAAGGGTCGAGAAATTCTAAAAAAGAAAACAAAAGAAAAAAATTAAAATAATGTCTGAAGGGCAAGTTGAAATTGCCATAGATGCAATGGGTGGTGAAAATAGCCCTTTTAAAGTGTTAAAAGGAGTTGAGCTATTTCAACTGAAAGAAAAAGATGCCAAAGTAATATTTTTTGGTGATGAAGTAGCAATTTATCAAAGTATAAAAAAAAATAATCTTAATATTTCTAATTATGAAGTTATAAATACGATAGACATAATTTCTGACGAAGATAGTGTTAATACCATTTTAAGATCAAAAAAAAATAGCAGTATATATAAAGGTCTAGAATTTGCGAAACAAAATCAAAATACAGGTTTTGTATCTTCAGGAAGTACAGCAGCTATAATGGTTCTTTCTCGACTACATATGGGTATGATTGAAGGCATTGATAGACCAGCAATTTGTTCATTAGTTCCAAATAAAAAAAATTTTTCACTAATGTTAGATTTGGGAGCAAATGTAATTGTCAGTGGTTCAAATTTATTCCAATTTGCTCTAATGGGTTTTTGTTATTATTCAATAATAAATAAAAATACCAAACCAAAAATAGGTATCTTAAATATTGGAACTGAAAATAATAAAGGTTTAGAATTTCTTCAAGAAGCTGCAGATTTAATAGAATCAAGTTTTTTAAATAAACATTTTATAGGTTTCATAGAACCAAATAAAATTACATCTGGAGACTGTGATATTATTGTTTCTGATGGTTATACAGGAAATATAATGCTTAAGTCTGCTGAAGGTATTTCAAATTTTATAACATCCAATTTAAAAGATATATTTAATAAGTCATTAATTAATAAAATTTCTTATAAACTTATAGAGAAAGATTTAAAAAAATTAAAAGATCAAGTTAATCCTGATATCTATAATGGTGCGACTTTAATTGGCTTAAACGGAATTTCTGTAAAAAGTCACGGTAATGCAAATCCAATTGCATTTAGTTATGCGTTGAAACAGTGTCATAATTTTATTACAAATAATCTAAATAAAAAAATTATTGAATCTATAAAAAATAAATAATGGATAAGCAAAATATATCTAGAGATGAAATTGCTGAAGCAATGAAAAACGAATTTGGATTTAATAGAAAACTGTGTTTAGATATAGTTAACGATATAATTGATATAATAATAGAAGGACTTCAGACCGATAATAAAGTTAAAATACATAATTTTGGAACTTTTAAACTTAACAATAAAAAAAGTAGAATCGGACGTAATCCTAAAACAGGGGAAGAGCATAAAATTTCTAGTAGAAATGTAATAACATTTAAGGCCAGTAAAATATTACTAAAATATATTAATAATAAAATTAGTGATAAATAAAAAATACTTAAATATTTCAGAAGTATCTAAATTACTTCAAATTGAAGAGCACAAAATTAGATATTGGGATTCATTAGATCCTAAAACAAATAGATATAGAGTTGAGGGAATATCTACTAAAAGTAAGGGGGGGACTAGATACTTCAATAAAGAAAACATTAAAAAGCTCGAAAAACTTAAAAATATACTTTACGATGGTGAGAAACATAATAATTCCATAAGACTGGCAGATAAAATATTATCCTCAAATAGCAAGTCAACCAGTTATGCAAACCATAATAAACCTGATTATCAAAATTTGTATAATGCTGAAAAAATTGATCAGATTCTTAATAAAATGAGATTATTGTTGAAAAACAATAAAAGTAATTAATTTATAAAAAAAAAATTGTTATTTTTCAATAATTTATTGAAATTATTTATACAAAAAATAAGAAAAAAAAAGTTATTTTTAATGTTTTATTTGTTCGTCATTTAAAATATATGAACCTCATCTTATTAGTAAGGAAACAAACTATAAGGAGTTTTTATGTTAAATAAGACTAGTCTATTAGGTATCATTGCTGCGACTATAGCTTTTATTGCTGTTCCAGCATTTGCTGCCGATACTTTCCTAGGTGAAGGCGATTTCGTAGGCATTACATTCTGGATTGTTTCAATCGGAATGTGGGCATCTACCATTTTCTTCTTTTATGAAGGTATGAGAGTTTCTTCTAAATGGAGAACTTCAATGGTTGTTGCAGGGCTAATTACTTTCATAGCTGCTGTACATTACATGTATATGAGAGACTTTTGGGTTGCTACAGGTGAGTCACCAACAGTATATAGATATATTGACTGGATACTTACTGTACCACTTCAAATGGTTGAATTCTTTTTAATTCTAGTTGCTGCCGGCGCAGCTGTATCTAGTGGTGCATTCTACAGATTGCTCATTGGTACGCTTGTTATGATTGTTGGTGGATATCTTGGAGAAGCAGGTCATATTTCTGTATTACTTGGCTTCATCATTGGTATGATCGGTTGGGCTGTAATCATTTGGGAAATTTTCCGAGGTGAAGCAAGTCAGGCTGCTACAACTAAAGAATCAGTAACTTCTGCATTCAATGCAATGAGATTAATTGTATTAGTTGGTTGGGCAATTTATCCTCTTGGATATGTATTCGGTTTAATGATGGGTTCAGTTGATGCTGATACTCTTAACTGGATTTACAACCTCGCAGATTTTATTAATAAAATCTTATTTGGATTAATTATCTGGAATGCTGCTGCTAAAGACTCAGCAACTGCATAATTAAATACTTATAAAACTTTAAAAAACCCTCTAATTAGAGGGTTTTTTTTTATTAAATTATTGACTTAATTTTTCAATATATGTATTTGGCACGCGATGAAAACATTCTCTTTGAAAAAAAATGATATCAAGAAAAAGTGGGTTTTAATTGATGCTAAAGATGCAGTTTTAGGAAGACTTGCTGTTATTTCTGCAAATATCCTCAGAGGTAAAAATAAACCTGAATATACACCCAACCAAGACTGTGGCGATAATTTGATTATAATCAATTCTGATAAAATTCATCTAAAAGGCAAAAAAGCTGATAATAAAATATATTACAGACACACTGGATATCCAGGAGGAATAAAAGAGACAACTCCGAATAAAATGAAGGAAAAAAACAAATCTGATGAAATAATCAAACTTGCAATAAAAAGAATGATTCCAAGAGGACCATTAGGAAAACAACAATTATCTAATTGCAAGATATATAGGGATGAAAATCATAAGCATGAAGCTCAAAATCCTCAAATAATTGATATAGCATCAATGAATTCTAAAAATAAAATTTAACTATGGAAAATCAAGAAAATCAAACTGAAAATAATCTAGATAACAAAGAAAGAGCTTATGCTACTGGAAAAAGAAAAAATTCTATTGCTAGAGTTTGGTTAAAAAGGGGTAATGGTGAAATCAAAATCAATGGTAAACCTTTAGATAAATACTTTTCAAGACCAGTGCTTCAAATGATAGTTAATCAGCCTTTAGATATTATTAAAGCCGATAATTCTTATGAGATTATGGCTTCAGTTAAAGGTGGAGGTCTTTCCGGTCAAGCTGGTGCTATTAGACATGGTATTAGTAAAGCGTTAAGCTTATACGATCAGTCAAATAGACCACCTCTCAAAAAAGTTGGTTTTCTTACTAGAGATCCAAGAGTTGTTGAAAGAAAAAAAGCTGGTTTAGCTAAAGCTAGACGAAGTTACCAATTCTCTAAAAGATAAATTTTCATGAAAAATAAGATTAGAGTGGCCGTTTTAGGCTCTACAGGCTATGTTGGAATGGAGTTAGTAAAAATCCTATCAAATCATTCTTACGTAGATATAAATTTTCTAGGATCAGAAACTATTCATGACAGTTATCTAAATAATATTGAAAATACACAAGAATATAATCAACTTCCTATCTTAAGACCAAATAATAGTTTTAATACTGCAGATAGTGATTATGTTTTTTTAGCTTTACCTCATGCGGTATCTAATAAATATGTAAAAAAATATTTTAATAAAATTAATATTATAGATTTATCAGCTGACTTTAGATTAGATAATTTTGATGTGTATAAAGAAAATTATGGCAATGAACATGAGTGCAAAGAGCATTTAAACAATTTTATCTATGGTCTTGCTGAAATAAATAGAGATAAAATAGAAAATTCAAAAAATATAGCGGTACCTGGATGTTATCCAACTTCTATATTATTACCATTAATACCTTTAATTAAAAATAAATTAATTGATACCAAGAATATAATTATTGATTCTAAATCAGGTTATAGTGGAGCAGGGAAGAAATTTGATTTCAATAAAATGAAATCAAAAAATGATTATAATTTTTACAATTATAATACAAATAATCACAGACATATTGCAGAAATTAGACAAGAGCTTAATAAACATAGTACAGAAAATGAAGTAAAGTTTTCATTTAATCCTCACATTCTTCCTAATTTTAGAGGTATGATTTCTACAATTTATTGCAATCTCAATAATAGTATAAAAAAAACTGATGTCATAAATATATTCAAAGACTTACAAAAAATAAATCCTTTTATAAAATATATCGATAATGATGAAACCCTTGATTTTTTTTCTATTCAAAATTCTAATTATTGTAAAATTAAAATTTTTAATCATCATAGTGAGGATAAAATTATCATTGTTAGCGCAATAGATAATTTAATCAAAGGTGCTGCCGGTCAAGCAGTACAATGCTTTAATATAGCAGAAAATATTCAAGAAACAGTATCTTTAGTATGATTAAATATTTTACAGTTTTCCTTCTTTCCCTTTTCATCGTTTCATGCGGATATCCTGATATTGATAATGTCCCTAATTTTAAAGACGCCAAATTAACTGATGAAGAATTATTAGATTATTGTAGTATTTCTAATACTGATAAAAAAGATATAGATAAATGTATTAATGATTATAAAAGTTAAATTTAGTTATGAGTAAACTTAATATTGGTATAGCGGGATTGGGAAATGTTGGATCAGCATTAGTTGAAACAATTGAAGAAAATAAAAATTATTTCTTTGATAAAACAGATATAGAACTGAACATAGTTGGAATATCTGCAAGAACAAAAAATAAGAAAAGAAATTTTAATATATCAAATTATACTTGGTATGATGATCCAAGAGAAATGTCTAAAGATGATAATTGTAACGTAATTGTTGAATTAATTGGTGAAGAAAAAGGAATTAGCTATGAAATTATTGAAACAGCATTAAAAAATAAAAAACATGTTGTAACAGGAAATAAAGCATTAATAGCTAATCATGGAAAAGAATTGTTTAAATTAGCTAACACACATTCACTAGCTTTATCATATGAAGCTGCTGTTGCAGGTGGTATACCAGTAATTAAAACAATAAAAAATTCTATTAATTTAGATAGAATTAGTAAAATTTCTGGGATTTTAAATGGAACTACAAATTACATTTTAACAAAAATGCAGCAAGATAATTTGTCCTTTGGTGCAGTTCTTAAAATTGCTAAAGATAAAGGATTTACTTCTGATCAGGAATCAAAATTAGATATTGGCGGATATGATGCAGCGCACAAGTTAACAATCTTATCAACTCTATGTTTTAAATCAAATTTAAATTTTAATAATAATTATATTGAAGGAATCTCTAATATTAAAATTGAAGATATTAATTTTGCTGAACAATTAGGGTATAAGATAAAATTAATATCTGAAGCTTGCATAATTGAAGGAAAGATTTCAAACTTTACTTCACCAAAATTAGTTTCAATCGATAATCCCTTAGCAAATGTTGATAATGCTCTTAATGCGATTAATATTGAAACTACACATCTAGAAAATTTATTTTTAGAGGGTGAAGGAGCTGGGGGTAAACCAACTGCCAGTTCTGTCTTGTCTGATTTATATGATATATCTCAGAATGAAAAATTTGATAATTTAGGTTTTAAAATTGATAAATTAAAAAGTTTTGAAAAATATTCAGCAAAAAATGTAATTAATAGTTATTACCTAAGAATAATGACAGAAGACAAACCTGGCGTTCTTTCATCAATTACTAATTATTTTAGTGATTTTGATATATCTGTTAAAAAAATACTTCAACTTCCTGAGAGTTCTGAAGTAGATAAGCCTATACCTATTATAATAACTACTCATAATATTCAGAAAGAAAAATTAAGTAATGTAATTAATAAAATTGAAGGTTTAGAATTTGTAAAAGAAAAAATTACTGTTCTTGCTATTCATGATAATTAATTAATGTGAATATTGAAAAATCACTATCTGATAAATTTTGGGAAGAAAAGCAAATAGACTTTAAGTACATTCAAGCTCTTTCACAAAAAAAATCAATATCTGAAATTTTTTCAAAACTTCTTATTTCAAGAGGTGTCAATGAAGATAATTATGATAACTATATAAATCCCAACCTTTTAAATAATCTTCCAGATCCTTTTGAACTTAAAGATATGAAAAAAGGAATTGAAAGATGTATTAAGGCTTTAAAAAATAATGAAAAGATTGGAATAATCGCAGATTATGATGTTGATGGATCTACTTCTGCTTCAATTTTATATAAATTTTTAAATAATTTTACAAATAATCTTGTTTGTAAAATACCTAACAGATTATCGGAGGGTTATGGTCCAAATATTAGGCTTATGAATGAAATGCTTAATGAAAATATTACACTCTTGTTTACACTTGATTGTGGTACATCAGCATTTAACTCAATCGATTTGCCTAATTACAATGGTATTGAAGTTATAGTAATAGATCATCATTTAAGTGAATTTAAACTTCCAAAAGTTCACTCGTTAATTAATCCAAATAGGTTCGATGAAAAAAATGATTATAAAGATTTTGCTGCAGTAGCAGTAACTTTTCTTTTTTTAATGGGTTTAAGAAAGCAAATCAGAGTATTAAAATTATTTCCAAACATAAAAGAACCAAATTTGATGTCATATTTGGACCTAGTTGCTGTTGGAACAATTTGTGATATTGTTAATATTAACGATTACAATAGATCAATTGTTAGCAAAGGTTTGGAGATCATTAGAAGTCGAAAAAATAAATCAATAACAAAAATATTAGATAACTCTAATTTAAATCATGAACCTTTAGCCAAGGATATTGGTTTTATCTTAGGGCCGCAAATTAATGCTGCGAGTAGAATAGATGACTCTTCTTTATCTTCTAAACTTCTGATATCAAATGATGATTCTGAAATAGAAACTATCTCTAGAAAACTATTTTTAATTAATGAAAAAAGAAAATTAATTGAACAAAATATCTTTAATGAAGCAATTGAGCAAATAAAAGATCAAGAAAATAAAAAATTTATTATTGTTTACAAAGAAAATTGGCACCAAGGTGTTTTGGGTATAGTTGCTAGTAAAATAGTAGCTCTTTATAACA
>CACJRM010000028.1 GCA_902595805.1 uncultured Alphaproteobacteria bacterium
TATCTGGAAGGGAGCTTACAGTTTCAACTATTAAATTGGATAAAAAAATTCACGCACTAGCTGTAACAGAGATAAAATCAAAAAATAATTTCTTTGATTATAAAGCAAAATATTCAAAAGGTTATGCCAAACATATTTTGCCAGCTAAGTTAAATAAAATAAATTATGCTCAATGTCTTAAATTTGCTACTAAAGCCCATAAAATCTTAGGTTGTAATTCACTTGCACGAACTGACTTTATTTTTGATACAAAAAAAAATAAAATTTTCTTTTTAGAAACAAATACTCAACCTGGACTTACACCTATATCCTTATTACCCGAACAAGCTAATTATAAAGGCTTACCTTTTTCAAAAATCATTTTTATTTTGATCAAAAATTTAAATTATTAGCATGAACAATATTAATAGAAGAAGATATGTCTTAAGTTTCAAATCATTTACTTATTTTTGTATTTTCTTATTTTTAATTATTTTTTCTTATTTACTATATTTTAACAAAAATAATTTAATTGAAACTTCTAAAAATATAATTCAGAGTTTTTCAGAAAACTTCCAATATCAATTTACAAAATTTGATATTTCAGGTTTGGAGAAAATCGATTTAAAATTTGTAGAGAATAAACTGAGAAATTATATAGGATCTTCAATTTTTTTATTACCATTGGATCAAATTAATGATTCAATAAAAGAAAATAACTGGGTCAAAGAAATATATTTAAATACGAATTACAAAGATACTCTATTTATTAGGATTGAAGAATATAAACCAATAGGAATTTATTTTTTTAACGAGAAATACTTTGTTTTTGATGAAAATGGAAAAGTTATAGATCAAATTTACATTACAGATATCACCCATCAGTCATTATTAATTTTTAAGGGCAATTCTTCAAACTTAAAAGCTAATTCACTAGTTAATATTTTAAAAAATAATGATTTTGAAAAAAAATATCAAATAGAGAGTTTAGAATTTATCAATAAAAGAAGATGGGATATAAATTTATACAGCGATGTGAAATTAATGCTTTCAGAGGATGATCCAAATAAATCTATTCAGAATTTTATTATGATTCAAAATAAACTTAGCGAAATAGATATTAATAATATAAAAACATATGATTTAAGAAATTTAAAAAAAACAATTTTAATAAATTTAAATGATTAAAGCTGGTTTAGATATTGGTAATTCAAAAATATCATGTGTAATTGCTGATTATAAGAATACGGAAAATATTAACATATTATCAATTGCTAGTATTCCTAATAATAATATAAAAAAAAATATTATTTTAAATTTTGAAAATTTACATGATCAGATTAAGTCTTTAGTAATAGAGGCTGAAAAACAATCTCAAACTAAATTAAACTCTATTAATCTTAATTTATCTCTATTGAATTCTAATTCTCATTATTATCACTCAGAAATAGAATTAAAAAATGAGAGAATTTCTCAGTTACATCTAAAAAAAATAATTAATCAATCAGAATACTTTAATAATCAAAGTGAAAAATTTGAAATATTTAATAATATAACTTCGTATGATATTGATAATAATCTGTATTTTAATGCTCCAATTGGAAATTATTCAGATAATATAAAAATAAACTTTTATAAAATTTATATTCAAAAAAAATATTCAGATAATATCTCAAGTGTTATTAAAAAATTGAAACTTAATATTGATAATTATATTCCTTCTCCATTATCCTCATCTTTATCATCTCTCTCAAAAGATGAAAAAGAACTTGGAACTATTTGTATAGATTTAGGTCATTCAACCTCTTCTATATCAGTTTTTGAGAATAATAAATTTGTGTATGGAGATGCAATAGGTGTTGGCAGTAATAATGTTACATTAGATATTGCTAGAGGTTTATCAACTACAATTTCAAGTGCTGAAAGGTTAAAAACTTTATATGGCTCTCTAGTTTCATCACCAAGTGATGATCATGAAATAATAGATATTCCAATTATTTCAGGTGATAAAAATACATTTAAACAAATAACAAGATCAAGCTTAAACGCTATTATTAGACCGCGTATTGAAGAAACTCTAGAAATGATATGGCAAAAAATTAAAGATAATAATTTAAAAAATAAAAAATTAAATAATGTAGTCCTAACTGGCGGTGGGGCAATGATGGATAATATTGAAAAATATGTAGAAACAATTTTTGCAAGTGGCGTAAGAGTATCAAGTCCCTTAGAAAAATTAAATTTGGATAATAAGTTTAAGAAACCAAATTTTTGCGACATTATTGGATCGATATTGTATGACCAAGATTTATTTAAAATTGATTTTTTAGCAAATCAATCAAAAAACTCAAAAAAACGTGGAATTTCTAGCTTTTTTACTTGGCTTGATCAGTATATTTAGATAATACTATATGTAGTAAATTATATTGACGATTTCGGACACAAATCGTTAAAAACTATTTAAAACGGCGGAGATTACAATGACTATCAATATATCAATACAAGATGTAGATCAAAACTTACATCCTAAAATAACAGTTTTAGGAGTAGGTGGATCTGGTGGAAATGCAGTTAACAACATGATTAATGCTAATTTGGAAGGTGTAGATTTTTTAATAGCTAATACAGATGCACAAGCGTTACAAATTTCAAGTTGTCCAAATAAAATTCAATTAGGATTAAATAGCACTAAAGGTTTAGGCGCAGGAATGAGGCCTGATATTGGAAGGAAAGCTGCAGAAGAAGCAATTCAAGATTTAAGTGAAAAGTTTGAAGGTAGTCATATGCTTTTTATTGCTGCTGGAATGGGTGGTGGTACTGGTACAGGAGCTGCGCCAGTAATTGCTAAATTAGCAAGAGAAAAAGGAATACTAACTGTTGGTGTTGTAACTAAGCCTTTTCATTTTGAAGGTTCTCAAAGAATGAAGTTAGCCGAAAAAGGAATTGAAGAATTGCAACAGTATGTTGATACGTTGCTAACAATACCAAATCAAAATTTGTTTAGAATTGCAAATGAAAAAACTACTTTCTCTGATGCGTTTAAGATGGCAGATGATGTTTTGTATGCAGGAGTCAGAGGTGTCACTGATCTTATGGTTCAGCCTGGAATGATAAACTTAGATTTCTCAGATATCAAAACTGTAATGTCTGAAATGGGTAAAGCTATGATGGGCACTGGTGAAGCACATGGCGAAGGTAGAGCAATTGCGGCTGCGGAAGCTGCTATTGCAAATCCGTTAATTGATGACGTTTCCTTAAAAGGTGCAAAAGGACTAATAATTAATATTACTGGCGGTAAAGACATTACATTGTATGAAGTTGATGAAGCTGCAAATAGAATAAAACAAGAAGTAGATGAAGAAGCAAACATCATTTACGGAACTACTTGCGACGATAGACTTGAAGGTGTTGTAAGAGTTAGCATTGTTGCTACAGGCATAGATGCAAACAACAATATATCAGCTAAACCGATAGAGAGCTTTGCACCAATAAATATAAATAATGATATTTATAAACAAGATATAGAAAAATCTGATTTATTATCTGAAAGTACTATTTTGCAGGAAAATACCTCACAAGATGTGAGTATTCTTGACGAAGAGATTAATGATATAGCAAATGAAGGAATGCTCAATAATCAAAATATTGATGACTTTAATGAAGATGAGCAAACAAATATAAACCAAATAGAGACTTCAAGCTTAGAAGAAAATATTGATGATAAAGCAGTTTTTCAAAACGAAGCTCCAGAAACTTTAGATCAAATTGAAACTGATAATATTTCCGAAGAAGTATCAAGCTCATCTTTCGATACTGATAAACCGAATGAATCAAGTGTAAGAAGATTAAGTTTATTTGATACTCTTTCTACTGAAAATAAATCTGAAGATATAGCTGAAGAAAATAATATTCTTACAAAGACTGAACCTATTTTTGCCTCCCCAGAGGAAAAGATTGAAGATAATTACTCTAAGGATAACAATTCTGAAGATGAAAATTCAAGTGTTATTGAAAAAGAGGAATTCAGTGCTGAAGAAAATGAATCTTCTGAAATAGATGATGAGTTTAATCAGGAAACAGAGGAAGAACTTTTAGATATACCAACTTTCCTTAGAAGACAGGCTAATTAGTAAATAAACTATTATCTGCAATATTTTGAAATATTAGGTTAGTTGTTAAGAACGTCAAAAATATGTAATTAAAAAGTGCTGAAATAAGCACTTTTTTATAAAATGATAGATATATCAAATAATTCTAAAAATCAAAAAACAATATCCAAACCATTATCAATAAATGGAATAGGATTACATTCAGGAGTAGATGTAACCATGAAGTTATATCCTGCTGAAGCAGATTATGGAATAAAGTTTATCCGCAAGGATCTTAATAAAAACAACATCATTGAAGCTATATGGTCAAATGTAACTAATACAAAATTAAGCACAACTATAAGTAATCAAAATGGTGCAAGTGTCTCAACAATTGAGCATTTGATGAGTGCTTTGTCTGGACTGCATATAGATAATATCAAAATTGAAATTGATGGACCAGAAGTCCCAATAATGGATGGAAGCTCAATAAAGTTTGTTGATCTTATTGATAAAACTTCCACTCAAAGTTTAAATAAAAGAAGAAAAATTTTAAAAGTTAAAAAAAATATTAAAGTAGAAAATGATGACTCATCTGTAGAATTAAAACCAAATAATCAATTTTCAATTGATTTTGAAATTGATTTTCCTAGTAAATTAGTTAGCAAACAAAGTTGTCAATTAAAATTAGTAAATGGAAATTATAAAACTGACATTGCATCAGCACGCACTTTTGGCTTTGAAAGAGATGTCGATATGCTGAGATCAAATGGTTTAGCACTAGGCGGTTCCCTAGATAACGCAGTTGTTGTTGGAGAAAGTAAAATACTTAATTCAGATGGATTACGCTTTAAGGATGAGTTTGTAAGACATAAAATTCTTGATTCTATCGGAGATTTGTATTTAGCTGGAGCCCCAATTCATGGATACTTTTTAGGCAACAAATCAGGTCATCATTTAAATAACTTATTATTAAGGTCTTTATTTGCTGATAAAGATAACTACGAATATATTTAGTTAAATCATTTTCTTTGGATCAACTATCTTATCAAATTCCTTTTCAGAAATTATTTTTAATTTTAATGCAGCTTCTTTAAGAGTCAAATTTTCATCAAATGCTTTTTTTGCAATTTTTGCTGCATTATCGTATCCAATACTTTTATTTAAGGCAGTTACAAGCATTAATGAATTATTTAAATGATTATCAATCATTATTTTATTTGCCTTTATTCCTTTTAAACAATTTTTATTAAAACTTTTTATTCCATCGCTTATAAGATTAACAGATTGAATTACATTGAATGCAATAACTGGTTTATACGCATTTAATTGAAAATGACCATTTGAACCTGCGATATCTACTGTTGTACTATTTCCAATTACTTGAACACAGATCATACTTAAAGCTTCAATTTGAGTTGGGTTTATTTTTCCTGGCATTATTGATGATCCAGGTTCATTTGCAGGTAATATCAATTCTCCTAAACCTGATCTAGGTCCAGATGCCAAAAATCTAATGTCATTTATTATTTTTAATAATGAAATTGATAAAGTTTTTAAAGAATTTGAAAAATTAATTAGTGGATCATGAGAAGCTAAAGACTCAAATTTATTTTGAGATGGTTTATAATTATCTCTAGTAAGCTTATTCAAATATTTACAAAATACTTTATCAAATTTTTTTGGTGCATTAATTCCAGAACCTACAGCAGTCCCACCCTGAGCAAGATATTTTAATTCTGATTTTGAAACTTCTATTCTTTTTAAACAGGCTTGTAGCTGAATACAAAACGCAGAAAACTCATCACCTAAGGTAATTGGTGTTGCATCTTGAGTATGAGTTCTTCCTATTTTAATTATATTTTGAAATATTTTTTTCTTTTTTTGAAATTCTTTAATTAAATCTTTTAGATTTGGAATCAAATTTTTTATTGATAACTCATTTATTGCAACATGCATTATTGTTGGAAAGGTATCATTTGATGATTGAGATAAATTTACATGATCATTTGGATGAATAGGTTTTTTACTTCCGATTCTTCCTTTTAATTTTTTTATTATATAATTACTAATTACTTCATTTGCATTCATATTAGTTTGAGTTCCAGATCCAGTTTGCCACACTGATAGTGGAAACTCTTCAATAAGTTTTAAATTAATAATATCATCGCAGGCTTTAGATATTAATGATCCCAATTTTTTATCTATTACACCCAGTTCTATGTTAGCTTCTGCAGCTGCTTTCTTTTGCTGACCTAATGCGATAATCAATTCTGAAGGTATTTTTTCACTGCCGATTTTAAAATTTTCTAAAGATCTTTGGGTTTGCGCACCCCAAAGTTTATTTTGATCAATTTTTTTGGAACCTAAACTATCAAATTCTTTTCTTTTTTTATGTGCCATTTTTTATTAACAAACCATTTATAACATATTATATGAAACATATGAACAAACTTGTTTTACTAAGACATGGTCAAAGCCAATGGAATTTAGAAAATAGATTTACTGGCTGGAAAGATGTTCCATTAACCGAAAAAGGTATTAATGAAGCTAATAGTGCAGGACATTTATTAAAAAAACATAATATAAAAATTGATAAGATTTTTAGTAGTGTTTTAGCAAGAGCAAATAAAACAGCAGAAATAGCTATAAAGGCATCAGAGATAGAAAATTTACATAAAGAGGGAAAACTCATATATGAAAAAGATCAAAAACTTAATGAGAGGGATTATGGAGATTTAGTTGGTTTAAATAAGGCTGAAACTGCTGATAAATTTGGAAAAGAACAAGTACACATATGGAGAAGATCTTATGATACACCACCTCCAAACGGAGAAAGTCTTAAAGATGTAGTAGAACGAGTTTCTCCTTACTTTATTGAAACAATTCAACCACATATTTTAAATAAAAAAAATGTTTTAATTGCAGCACATGGTAATTCCTTAAGAGCAATTATGATTAAAGTTGGCATGTACAAACCTGAAGAAATATCTTCAATAGAACTTCCAACTGGTAGTCCATTATGTTTAGATTACCAAAATGGTGAATTAATTGAACATTATTACTTAGATTGATTTTTTTTATATTTTGAAAAATTAATTACATTATCCTTTTTTGATATATCGGTTTCTAATTTTTTACTTACTTTCTTATGAATTTTACTTTTTTGCAAAATTAAACCAAAATTGGCTGAAGGATCTGCAAATGAAACAATAGCATTATAATCAATTTTTAAGTT
>CACJRM010000029.1 GCA_902595805.1 uncultured Alphaproteobacteria bacterium
GAAAAAGAAAAATAAAGTTAACAAAAGATAGACCTCCAACCTGTTCTTTTGTGCTTGGACCAATTATTACCTTTAAAGGATTGGAAGCAAAAGAATCAACAGGAAGTTTTATTGACATTACAACAATCCATAAGAGAGGGAATAAAGCAATTATACACCACGTAATTATTGTAATTGAAACAATAATTTTAAGAGGCGTGGTTAAGTTAAAAAGTTTACTTTCCATTATAATCTTTTTTCTTTTTGCTCTTTAAAAGTTCTTCTTAAAACTGGAATTAATATTATTATAATTCCTATCATTGTAAGAACAGATGTAGCTGATGCTCTTCCAATAGATCTTGTTCCAGAATCATCAATTCTCAAGAAATCATAAGTCATCCATTGTAATGAAATCCTAAATCCAGAAGCACTAAAACCAACAATTTCATCAAAAACTCGATATGAATCCATTAAATGAATTAAAGCAACAAATACTATTAATGGCATGATATGCGGAATTATAATAAATCTTAAACGCTGAAGTCTATTTGCCCCATCTACAAATGCTGCCTCAATTTTTTCTTTATCGACAGTTTGTAGTCCTGCATAAAAAATAACAAAGGCAAAAGGTATAGTGTGCCAAACTCTATAAAAAAGCATTAGAATCTCTATCGTCCAGCCTTGAGAAAATAGGGCAATATCTTTATCTAAAATATTTTCTAAAAATAAAGTTAATATACCATCTCCTATAAATAACCATTTTATTGATAAAGCACCTATTACAGGTGTAATTATAAATGGGAGCAAGGTTATAAAAATTATTGGACCTTTCAATCTATTAATTAAAACATTAACGCATAGAGCTAATATTAAACCTAAGATTATTACAAATGGTAAAGTAATAAATGTAAATGTTAGTGTAAACCTTAGAGCTTTATAAAAATCAATAGATCTTATTTTACTCCATTCAAAACCATCATTTGAAATAACAGATGATAATTGTTCAAATTTCAAAATATTTTTATAATTTTGAAAGCCTACCCAAATATTATTTTTTATTTTATTTCCATTTTCATCTAATACAGGAACGGTGATTGTTTCTGTTTTACATCCAAAAGGATCGCAATTTTCTCTTTCAATCGTTTCTAATACATCTTGGTTGAATTGAAAACTTTGAATTAAAACTATTAGAAGAGGTAAGGCAATAAATAATGTCATCATTATAAATGATGGCATTGTAAAAACTAAAAAAGTAGATTTTTTCATTTACTAATATTACCCCCCTTAAGATTTTAAAAGGGGAGTAATATACAATTATATAAAATTATAAGAGACCTTTTTCTGTTGCTGCAGTAATATAATCAGCCTCAATTTTTTCTAGAGTAGCTTTTGCAGTAGCTGCGCCAGTCAAATAATCACCAATAGCAGCACCTAAGACTCCATGGAGTGTGCTCATTTTTGCTGATGCAGGATAAGGAGCTGCTCCAGATTTTGCAGTTAAAATTGCACCAATATTTGATGGAGCTGGATCAAACGCATTAGACAGCCAAGGAGCAGCTTCAGGGTTCGCTCCTAAGTTTGCTGGATCTAATCCAACCATAGCTAGTTTAAATGCTGCTTCTGCTTCTTCATCAGTAACATTTTTAGCTATAACAACACCATCCCACCATAATGTAGATGCTGGTTTACCATTCTTTTTTGCTTTAGGCGCTGATGCAAACTTTACTAATCCAACAACTGTTGACTCCTCTGCATTATCCATAGCACCAGCTCGAGACGCCCAAAGGTTTGCAAGAGCAATCTTACCCTGTTGGAATTGTTGTTGAACATATGTAGAATCTGAAGTTAAATACTCAGGATCCATATATTCTGTTAGTTTTTTCATCATCTTAAGTGTTTCATAGCCATCGTTATTATTAACTGCTGGCATATTTCCATCAAAAAAAGAATCAGCAAAACCCAAATACATATTTACAAATTCTTCTCCTAAATTCCAACCTGACTTGAATGTTCCACCAAGTGGATAATCTACAACTCCAGCATCTTTAATAACTTTAGCAGCTTTCAAAAGCTCGTCATAAGTTGTTGGAATATCTATACCAAGATCACTCAAAATATCTTCTCTGTAAAATAAATGTTGAGCATTTGTCATCATTGCAATTGCCATAATTTTTCCATCAATTACAATTTTTTGATTATCTTGTAGAGAGTCTCCATATTTAGCAACTAGATCGTCAAGTGGTCTAGTTACACCAGCATCAAGAACTGATACATTTGTAGAAGCTGAAACACCTGCCATTGTAAATTGAGATGGGTTGCTTTCTAATGATGCAACAAGCTTATCTCTGTATTCTTGATCAAGTGTAGGTGTAAAATTTCCACACTCTTCCATAGCAGAAGTAACAACTTTCCAGGCATCAAATCCTGCAGATAAAGAAGTTACTGGTACAGAATTGTTTAGCTCGCAAGCTTTTGCATTAGTACCGGCTAAGAAAAAAAATGATGTGAAAATCGCAAATAATACTAGTATTTTTTTCATTTGTTTCCCCTATAATTTATTAATATATTAATTTATAATATTTTATTAATGCAACAGTTTGAATAATTATTCAAGCATTTGCATACATAAAAAAGGAAAAATGATGAATAAAAATGCCACATCCCAAGATGTCGCAAAATTAGCAGGAGTATCTCAATCAGCTGTTTCAAGATGTTTTACTAAAGGTGCAAGCATCTCAAGCAGGACAAAACTAAGGGTTCTTGAAGCTGCCAAAAAACTAAAATATAAACCTCAAACTTTTTTGCAAGATTCTCAAAATATTGAAGATAGTGGACTAGTGGGAGTTATTTTACCTTATATAACCAATCGATTTTATCCAGAGGTATTAACTGAATTGCATGAAGCGCTACGTTTATCGGGTTTTAGAATTTTATTGATAACAACTGATGATGGTGAAGAATTAGACGATAAGCTCATTCAGCCATATTTGAAAGAAAGATTAGTTGCAATAATTTCAGCAACTAAACCAACAGATCAATTTGTTGAAAATTGCTTAAATAAAAAGATTCAAATTATAGCCTATAATAGAGCTTGGGATATCCCTACTATAAGTTCAGTTGCATGTAATCATAGATTTGGTGGTGAATTAATTGCAGATCAAATAATCAAAAATAACCATCAGGAAGTTGGTTTAATTGAAGGTCCCACAGGATCTTATGTAAGTAATGAAAGATGTAAAGGATTTAAAAATAAATTAAAAAAATCAAAAAAATTAAAATTATACTCTCAAAAAGGAAATTTTACATATGAAGGTGGATATGCTGCAACAGCAAAAATCTTAACGAATAAAAAAGTCTCAGCTATTTTTTGTGCAGATGATACGATGGCATTTGGATGTTTAGATTACATTAAAAAAAATACAAAAATTGAAATACCTAACGATATTGAAATATTTGGATATGACGATATCTCGATGGCAAACTGGTCATCTTACAATTTAAGTACTGTAAAACAGCCCTTGAGACAAATGTCAAAATTAGTAACTCAACTTATTAATGATAATATAAAAGATCCAGATTATGAGGCCGTTAGTCATTTAATCCAAGGAACGTTAATAAAAAGAAAAACATCTAGATAAATTAAATAACTTTGTTTGCTAATTTAGTTCCTTCAACTAAAGAATGAAGTTTTTCATAACAAATATTTTCATCAATTTTGCCAAATCCTGCAAAAGTACTAAATCCGCAATCAGTTCCAGCCATTAGTTGGTCTTTTGGAATTACCGTTGAAAACTGAATTAATCTATCTGCTACAACCTCAGGGTGCTCAACAAAATTTGATGTTGAATCGATAACACCAGGAACTAAAACTTTATCTTTTGGTAATTTAATATCTTGAAAAACTTTCCACTCATGTGCGTGTCTGGGATTTGATGACTCAATTAAAAAATATTTAATTTTAGATTTTAAAATTATTGGTAATATTTTTTCTAGTGGGATATCATGTGTATGAGGTCCTTCATAGTTTCCCCAACAAATATGCATTCTAGTCATATTAACATCTACATTAGTTAAAGCTTCATTCAAACACTCAATTTGAATTTCCGCACGTTTTAAAAATTCTTGTTCGGATAATTCCTTAAAATTCATATGTCTAGCTAATGCAAGATCAGGACAATCTAATTGCACTTGTATATTTGATTTAGTAATTGTCTCATACTCAATAGCCATAATTTCTGAAAGTTTATGTAAATATTCATCATCTGTTTTATAAAACCTATTTGGCATAAATACATTTATGACACCTGGTGATGCAGCATTCATAAATGCTTTTTGATGATTGTTTTTATCTAATGAATTTTTAAAATTCTCTAAGTCTTTATTTAATGAATCTTTATCTTTGATTTTTAATGCATTAGTACAACACGGTCTGCTATACGTTGGTGTACCCCCACTTTTAGCTATTTTTTCTTTATACTCTGGAAAATCATCTAAATCAGCTGGTGCTCTTCTTTCACTTTCTCCAGAAAAACCATCTATCCTATCTTTTATATAAGTGGCATAACTTATTTTACTCATTTCACCGTCACTTATATAATCAATACCAACTTCGATCTGTTTTTTAACAATTGTTTCAACATTTTTTTTCAATATATTATTGAAATCTTCTTTAATAAATTTTTCACCCCGATCTTTAGAAAATAAAATTTCTGAAAGTCCTTTTGATCTAGGCAAGCTGCCTACATGTGTAGTTAATATTTTAGACATTTTTTAATTAACCTGTTTTTATCAAGATTTGTTTCCAAATTGCAGTTTCATCAAATAAAACCCATTCGTTCTTTATACCTCTTGGTCCTATTTCGGCATGATTAATTCCCATAATATAAATCTCAGAATTAGAAGCTTGCCCAAATATACCATTCCCACTGTGCTTCCCAACTAAAGACCAGCGTATAGCAACTTTTTTTGGTTGATTTTCTTCTACAGTAAAACTTTTATGTTCTATTCTAAAAAGAGCATCTGGGAAAGATTGTCTTAAATTTAGCCAGAAATTTGTTACATCATCGATACCATAACAAACAAAACCTCCTGGTTGAAATTGTTGAACTGATCTGTCATAATTTTTTTCAATTGTAGATTTAGAATTAATATTAAGAATGTTTTCTAAATTTTCTGCATATTGATCAGCTATATTATTTTTTGATAAAATTGGTGGTGCATAACTTGTTTCTTGAGATGAATTCTTATCAAATGGTTTAATACAATTCTTTATTCCACCTTCTTGCTTTATTAAAATTGCTGCATATTTTTTTGGATCTATTTCTAGCTGTCTAACAATTGCTCCTTGATCTCTAACTAACCATTCATCATAAACTTGATTATTCTTACAAGCGCAGTCAGCAATGACTCTGTATACAAGTTTTTTATTTGTTGCTTTCCCATATAAACCATCTTTTACATGAGTGGCTTTACTAAGAATTCTATGAGAAGATAAAAACCCTTCATCTTCGTTACCAATCCAAATTACATCTTCACCTAATAATTGCCTATCTGGAAATTCGTCTAAAGTTGCATTAGTTGCATCAACTACTGTATTAGGTCCATAAATGATTCCCATAGGTGATCTAACAGGAATATTTTCAGCATAATATTCCATAATTGAGTTAACATCTTTTTCTTCCCATATCTGATGAGTTATTTTTAGAATATAATCTGGAAGATTTTCAAACTTGTTATTAAAACCTTTCATATAACTGAATTCTTAATTTGTTTGTCTTATAATAAATAAATTTCCATCCTCATCACTTATCTGCTTAATTGATCGTGATGAGTTTTTTTGGTACTGAAAAAGTATCCTTGTCCTTAATTACTACTTTCTCTCCATCACAATCTATTTCCCATTCACCAGATAAACAATGATATACTTCTGATTTCTCAAATTTGTATTCATGTATATGGGCATTTTTTCCATGGAGAAGCGAAAGGCTAAATCCTGTTAAATGCGGTATGTTTGGAATAAATGATTTATTATGAATATTAAATTGATCAAGGTAATTAATAATTTTATTGGATTGATAGTGTTCATCATCAACAAAGTATTTATCTTTTTCATCAAATCGAATGACAAACTTTTCTATATCTTCTGAGGAATAATGATCAAAACTCTTTAATTCATCTTCTTTTAATGGTTGAATAATTTTAGTTTCATCAGTAATTTTCTGTTTTTCTGTATCTACTAAAGAATTATCATTCATTAATACCATACCAGAATCTTTTGCATCTTTTAAAAGTTTTGGAGTCCAAGTGATTACACCTGGATCATTTTCACCTAAAACTACAAACATTAACGCTTCTTCTTTGCTTACATTTTGAAAACCTCTAAACATATTTGTAGGGAAAGAAGCAATATCACCTTTTTTAAGTATTACCTCTCCTTCTGTGCCATCAACTCCCCAATAGAAACGCCAAGCACCAGAATGAATTATAAATACTTCAGCAGTTGTATGGCTATGTAATCCAGAACCGTTCATTGGAGCAGCACTTACAGCTCCAATATTGAAGCCATGCGCTTCAGCTATTTTAACATTTTGTTTAGCATCTTCACTAACACCTGGGCCTATAACAGAATAATTTTTCCTATCTTGATGTCCCTTTAATTTTCCTTCTACAAAAGGAATAGTACTTGGAATAAGTTCCTCAAATTTT
This sequence comes from uncultured Alphaproteobacteria bacterium, assembly GCA_902595805.1. Classification (GTDB taxonomy): domain Bacteria; phylum Pseudomonadota; class Alphaproteobacteria; order HIMB59; genus CACPNW01. The sequence goes on from CACJRM010000029.1 coordinate 6,685, forward strand.
GCTAATCTTGTAGTAATATTAATTGACATATCTTTATGATATTTTATTCATTTTTTTTGAATATTATTCAAATTA
>CACJRM010000030.1 GCA_902595805.1 uncultured Alphaproteobacteria bacterium
TTATTAATTGTCCAGCACACAATGAGCGATGGATGGGAATAAAAAATCAACACACAAAATGTAATGGAAAAGATGTTCAAACTTCTGCAATTAAACAAATCAAAGATGCCTATCTTTTTACATCTGGATTATATTTTGATGAACCTCAAATTAGAAAAGGTTTAGAATTAATCAAAGAAAAATCAAGATACTATAGACTTGGTGGTGATTGTTATATGTATGGGATGTTAGCCTCAGGTTTAATTGATATTGTTTTAGAAGATACATTAAAAGTGCATGATTATATGGCTCTTGTAAATGTAATTGAAGGAGCTGGTGGAGTAATTACGGATAAGTTTGGACAAGATATATCGCTAGACTCAGATGGCAGTTTAGTTGCCTCTAGTACAAGCTCTCTTCATGATGAAATAATTAAATTAATAAACTAAAATTTATTTTAATTTTTAATAAATAGACATATATTACAATTATGAAAATACTCACATTGATCTTTACGTTTACTCTAATTTTTCAATTAAAAGCACATGGAAATACTAATATTTCACATGCAATTGCAATGCATGGTGAGCCAAAATACTCAAAAGATTTTGAAAATGTTGAATATATTAACCCAAATTCAATAAAGGGTGGATCAATAGTACGAAGTGCCATCGGAACCTACGACAGTTTTAATCCATTTATTTTAAAAGGTACCAAAGCAGCTGGAATTGGAGGATTGTATGAAACATTGACAACGGGATCAAGTGATGAAGCATTTACAGAATACGGATTATTGGCAGAAACGATTGAATGGCCAGATGATAGATCTTGGGTTTCATTTACATTAAGAAATGAAGCGTATTGGCACGATGGGAAAAAAATTACAGCTGACGATGTCGTTTGGACATTTAATACCCTAATGGAAAAAGGTCACCCATTTTATAAATACTACTATGGAGATGTAAAAGAGGTAATTAAAGAACAAGAAAATAAAGTTAGATTTAATTTTACAACAAACACTAACAAAGAGTTAGTTTTAATTGTTGGTCAATTACCAGTCCTACCAAAACATTATTGGGAAAATAAAAACTTTGAAGAAACATCTCTGGAAATACCAATTGGAAGTGGTCCATATAAAATTAAATCTTTTGATAGTGGAAGATCAATTACTTACGAACTAGATGAAAATTATTGGGGTTTTGGTGCATCAATACCGATTAAAATTGGTAAAGATAACTTCGGCACAATTAGATATGATTACTATAAAGACAGAGGTATTGAAAGAGAAGCTTTTAAATCTGGTGAGATTGATTTCTTTTCTGAAAATTCATCAAAAGAATGGGCAACTGCATATGATATAAATGCTGTCAATGAAGGCTTAATTAAAAAAGAATTAATAAGTCATGAAAATCCACAAGGGATGCAGGGTTTTGCTTTTAATATTAGAAAAGATAAATTTAAAGATAGAAGAGTAAGAAAGGCTCTTTCTTATGCTTTTGACTTTGAATGGTCTAATAAAAATTTATTCTTTGATGCATATAAAAGAACAGATAGTTTTTTTGAAAACTCAGAACTTGCTTCTTCAGGCCTTCCTTCAAAAGAAGAATTAAATTATTTAAATCCATATTTTGATGTATTGCCAAAAGAAATATTTACAGAAGTATATACAAATCCGATCACAGATGGTTCTGGTTATATGAGGATGCAATTGCAAGAAGCTTCAAAACTTTTAGAAGAATCTGGATGGGGATTAGTTGATGGAAAACTTTTACATTCTAACACGAAAGAACCTTTTGAGTTTGAAATTTTACTTCGATCACCAGCTTTTGAGAGAATAGTTTTTCCGTTTAAAGATAATCTTGAAAAATTAGGAATAATTGTCGAAGTAAGAACAATTGATAGTGCGCAATATCAAAAAAGAATGGAAACATTCGATTTTGATATGGTTGTGCAAACCTTTGGTCAATCTTTATCTCCAGGTAATGAGCAAAGAAATTTTTGGGGTTCTGATGCAGCAGATACTGATGGCTCTAGAAATGTTGTTGGTATAAAAAATTATGCTATAGATGGATTAATTGAAAGTCTAATTAATGCTAGTGATAGAGAAGATTTAATTACAATAACCAAAGCTCTAGATCGTGTTCTTCTATGGAATTATTATGTTATTCCACAATGGCATATCTCCTCATATAGAGTTCTATATTGGGATTTTTTTGATAAACCAAAAATAAAACCAAAATATTCTTTAGGCTTCGATACATGGTGGATCAATCAGAAAAAATTTGAAACAATCCAATCAAATAGAACATCAAACTAATTATTAAAGTTTATTAGAAATAATATAAAATAGCACAATATGGGTGCTTACTTAATAAAAAGACTGCTTTTAATTATTCCAACTCTTTTTGGGATAATGGTTATAAACTTTGCTATTATTCAAATTGTTCCCGGAGGCCCAGTAGAACAAATGATTGCACAAATGACTGGTACAGCTGTTGAGTCAACAGCTCGATTTTCTGGTGGTGGCGAAGGTGAAACTTTAGAATTTAATCGAGATAATTCTACATTAGTTAATGATAGTAAATATAGAGGAGCACAAGGCCTCGATCCAGATGTTATAAAAGAAATAGAAAAGATGTATGGAATGGACAAACCGGCACATCAACGTTTCATGAAAATGTTAAAAGATTATTTAACTTTTGATTTTGGAGAAAGTTTTTTTAAAGATCAAAAAGTTACTTCTATCGTTTTAGATAAAATGCCAGTTTCAATATCACTTGGTTTATGGACAACATTATTAGTATATTTAATATCTATTCCCCTCGGTATAAGAAAAGCTATAAAGGACGGATCACGGTTTGATATAGTATCAAGTTCAATTGTGACAATTGGTTATGCAATACCAAATTTTTTATTTGCAGTAATACTAATCGTATTTTTTGCAGGAGGAAGATTTTATGATATTTTTCCTTTAAGAGGTTTATTTTCTGAAAATTTTGATGAATTAACTTTGTTTCAAAAAATTATAGATTATTTTTGGCACTTAGCTTTACCATTAACTGCGATGCTTGTGAGTGGATTTGCTGGATTGACTTTTTTAACAAAAAATTCATTTCTTGATCAAGTAAATCAACAATATGTAATTACTGCAAGGTCTAAAGGCTTAACTGAAAGAAAAGTTCTTTATGGTCATGTATTTAGAAATGCAATGTTAATAGTTATTGCTGGTTTTCCATCAGCATTTATTGGAATTCTTTTTTCAAGTTCTCTGTTCATTGAGGTTATTTTTTCTTTAGATGGTTTAGGTTTACTTGGATACGAAGCGGCTCTGACTAGAGATTATCCAGTTATATTTGCAACACTTTATTTTTTCTCACTACTCGGTTTAGTTATGGGAATAATTGGTGATTTTATGTACTCAATTATTGATCCACGTATAGATTTTGAATCAAGACAATGAAGAAATTATCAAAATTAAATCAAAGAAGATTAAATAATTTTAAGAACAATAGAAGAGGTTATTATTCTTTTTGGATATTCAGCTTTTTATTCATTATATCTTTGTTTGCTAATTTTATTGCTAATGAAAAACCCTTATTAGTAAAATATAAATCAAACTTTTATTATCCAATATTTTCTTTCTATTCAGAAACAACATTTGGAGGAGATTTTGAAACAGAGGCAGATTACAAAGATCCATATGTTAAAAACTTAATTGAGGAAAATGGATGGATGATTATGCCTATAATTCCATACTCATATAATACCATAATAAGAGATTTATCCGCTCCAGCTCCTTCACCTCCTTCAGATAAAAATTGGCTTGGTACTGATGATCAAGCAAGAGATGTACTATCAAGATTAATTTATGGTTTCCGAATATCTGTATTATTTGGATTTACTTTAACATTTTTTTCAATGATTATAGGAGTATCTGCAGGAGCAATACAGGGTTATTTTGGAGGAAAAACTGATTTATTTTTTCAAAGATTCATGGAAGTCTGGTCAGCCATTCCAACTTTGTATGTCTTAATAATTTTAGCTAGTGTAATTCAACCAAATTTTTGGTGGCTTTTAATTATCTTATTGCTTTTTAGTTGGATGGGATATGTTGGTGTAGTAAGAGCAGAATTTTTAAGAGCAAGAAATTTTGATTATATTAGAGCTGCAAAAGCACTAGGTGTTTCAAATTCCAGAATAATGATTAGGCATATGCTACCAAATGCTACTATTGCTACTGTAACTTTTCTCCCATTTAGTTTAAGCGCATCAGTGACAGCTTTATCAGGTCTCGATTTTTTAGGTTTTGGCTTACCACCAGGGTCAGCATCATTAGGAGAAATGGTGAACCAAGGAAGGAATAATTTACAAGCCCCATGGCTTGGAATTACAAGTTTTTTAACCTTAGGTTTGATGTTAGGTTTGTTAGTTTTTGTTGGTGAAGCAATTAGAGACTCTTTAGACCCTAGAAAGACCTTCAATTAAAATGGATAAAATAGTTTCAATAAAAAATCTCACAATTGAATTTAATAGAAATATTGAAGTAGTAAAAAATATAAATCTAGATGTTATAAAAGGAAAAACTACTGCTATAGTAGGTGAGTCCGGTTCTGGCAAAACTTTATCTGCATTAAGTATTTTAAAACTACTTCCTAATGATGCTGAAATAAAAAAAGGTAATATATTTTTTAATAATGTGAATTTGTTAAAATTAAATAAAAGTGAAATCCAAAAAATAAGAGGAAATAAAATATCTACAATATTTCAAGAACCCATGACAAGCTTAAATCCTTTGCACACTATCAACAAACAAATTGAGGAGATTATTACAACACACAATGTAATTAGCAAGAGTGATGCTAAGAAAAAAACTATAAATTTATTAAAAGAAGTCGGTTTAGGTAATATTGCATCAAGGCCAAAAATATATCCTTATGAATTATCAGGTGGACAGAGACAAAGAGCTATGATTGCGATGAGCATTGCTAATAATCCAGAAGTTCTTATTGCTGATGAACCAACAACAGCATTAGATGTCACAATTCAATTACAAATTTTAGAACTCTTAAAAAATATACAATCAAAACTAGGAATGTCTCTAGTTTTTATAAGCCATGATTTATCAGTGGTAAAAAAATTATCAGATTATATTTATGTAATGAAAAATGGTAGAATTGTTGAATTTGGTTCAAATAATGAAATATTTAATAATCCAAAAAATGAATATACAAAAGAATTAGTTTCTTATCAGAGTAATATTAAAGAGAATAAAAAATTTGACTCGGATACTATCTTAAAAGTTGAAGATTTAGATGTATGGTACCCTATTAAGAAAGGTATTCTAAAAAGAACAGTTGATTATGTAAAAGCAATTAAAAATGTCAGTTTTGATCTAAAAATAGGTGAAAGTATTGGTATTGTGGGAGAGTCAGGTTCAGGAAAAACATCTCTTATTTTAGCAATATTAAATTTAATAAAATCAAAGGGGACAATTAAAATAAATAAAAAAAAGCTTAGTCAATTGAATAAAATAGAAATGTTAAATTTAAGAAAGGAAATACAGATTGTATTTCAAGATCCATTTTCATCATTGAGTCCAAGGATGAATGTTGAAGATATCATTTCTGAAGGATTATTAATTCATTATCCTAAAATAAATAAAAAAGAAAAAGAAGAAAAAATAAAAAATATATTAAATAAAGTAGGTTTAGATTATGATAGTACTATTGAAAAATATCCCCATGAATTTTCAGGTGGACAACGTCAAAGAATAGCAATTGCTAGAGCTTTAATATTAAAACCTAAAATACTAATTTTAGATGAGCCAACTTCAGCATTAGATGTAACAATCCAAAATCAAATATTAAGTTTATTAAATGATCTCCAAAAACAACTAAGGTTAAGTTATATTTTTATTAGTCATGATATGAGAGTTATAAAAGCTATAGCTGATAGAGTAATAGTTCTAAAAGAAGGTTTGATAGTAGAACAAAATGAAAGCAAAAACATTTTCCTTTCACCTAAATCTCTGTATACTAAAAAACTAATCTCTTCAGTTGTATAAATGAATAAACTAGAACCTAGTAAAAATAAAATTGAGGAATTAATATCCGTATTTAATAAAAAAAATTACAGTGAAACTTTAAATCTAATTGAATACTTACTTAAAAATTATCCAAATTCAATTTTAGTAAACAACATAGCCGGTGTGGTTCAAACTGAATTACAAAACTATACATTAGCTGAAAAGCAATTTATTAAAGTAGTAACACTTAACTCAAATTTTAGTGATGGATATTATAACTTAGCAAATATTTATAATATATTGGAAAAAAATGATGAAGCAATTAAAAACTATAAGAAGGTAATTGATTTAGATAAGAATTATTACAAAGCATATAATAATTTAGGAAATATTTTTAGGAAAAAAAACTCATACAAAAAAGCTTTAAAATATTATATTTTATCCTTAGTTGTTAATCCAGA
>CACJRM010000031.1 GCA_902595805.1 uncultured Alphaproteobacteria bacterium
AAGGGTTTAATTGTTTCAATAAGACCAGAAGAGGAAAATGGTTTTGATCAATGGTTGGAGGAAACTATTGCTATGAATGTAGTTGGATATAGAAGAATTTTTCATGTAATGCCTGATGAATTTTCTCAAAATACGTTATTAAGAAATAATGTAAAAAAAATTGGTTCAGCTGGGAAACCCTTTGATATTTGTTTTCTTCCATCACAGCTAAAAATTGCAAAAGAATTTGCAAAGGAATGTGATCAGATGGATTTAGTATTGAATCATTGTGGCGTTCCACCTATTGCATCTGGAGAAATCGATGAATGGGGTAAAGATATTAAATCTCTTTCTGAACTTCCAAATGTTACTTGTAAATTATCAGGATTAATGGCCTATTGTGCACCCGGCACTTCTTCTTATGAAACAATAAAGCCATACGTAGATCATTCTTTGGAGTGTTTTGGTCCTGATAGAATGGTTTGGGGAAGTGATTATCCAGTAGTTAATGCTGGCAAAGGTATTCAAGAGTGGATTAAAGTTACACATACTATCCTAGGCAATCTTTCAGATGATGAAGCAAAGAAAATCGCAAGCTCTAATGCTGAAAGAATCTATAAAATCTAACTATAACTTTTTTGCAGTAGCAACTAACATTTTAATTTTATTTTTAACTATATTTATTGGTACGTGACCAAATCCGCACTCACTTGTTAATAATATTTTTTCTTTAGGAAAATATTCTAGTGCAGGTTTTATAGCTTTCATAATGTCTTCCTCTGTTTCTGTTTTATCAATTCTTTGATCAATTACGCCAAGAGATACTTTTCCATCAAATTTCCAATCATTAAATACATCCAACATTTTATAATGTAAGCTGCAGTGCTCTAGATGTATTTCATCAACTTTTAAAATCTTAAATGCCTCAATCATATCAGTATATTTTCCAAAAAAACCTCTTTTCCTATGAGCATTACCGCCACATACATGAAGGTTAAAATCTACATTAGGAAATTTTTCAATAATTCCGTTTAGTATTTCAGCGGCCCATTTCGTTTCATTTACATTTTCTGTCCAAACGGGTTCATCGAATTGAACATAATCGCATCCTTCATTAACAACTTCTTCTAGTTCTATTGTTAATGCATTTGCATAAGCTTTTGCAAGTGCAATATCATCTGGATAGAGATCAGGTCTTTCATTAACACTAAATCTTGCCAGCATATGAGGACCGGTAATTGTTTGTTTCACTCTTATCTTTGAAGGAGTATTATCTCTCGCAACCCTCCATTTTTTTGCCAAACCAGTTTTAAGATTTTTAATTTCATCTTTTACAACTGCGCATTCAATTCCAAACCCTTTTGTTCCATGGGTCTTACTTAAATCCACACCTTTCAGTGAACCACCGAGTGTAAAATCTTTGCGAATTTTATTTATAGCATCCACTCCATCCAGTCGTAATTGGTAGAACCAATACATATTTTCTCTGTATCCTTCACCATCAGTAATAATATCAAGTCCAAGATCAGACTGTTCTTTAACTGCCCATTTAATCATTTCAAAAGACTCTTCTTCTGAAACACTCGGTTTACGAAGTGTATCTTTTTGTACTTCTTTCCTTGGGTAACTTCCCGTGACTGTTGTTGTGTAACTCATATATCAATTATTTTTTCTCACATCTTGTATAAGACATTTAACACCTTCTTCAAATGATCTTGGATTAAAATCTATTTCTTTTCTAATTCTTTCGTCATTTTGATCATCAATTAATGGTGTTGATTTTACATTTTCATCAAAATAAATTTCAGCATCCGGAATTATTTTTTTTACAGTTGCCTCTAATTGAGTACCATCTAAAGTTTCCGAACCTGTATTAAAGCAAGAAAAATTTAAAGTTTCTTTTAATGCTAAACGAACAAGTTGCTCTGCGCAATCTTCTACATAGATCCAATTGTCTCTATTTTTTTTTGAAAATGGTAAATGAACTGCTTGTCCCAAAGCGGGCTTAGCAGCAAAATCTTCGGCCCAATTTATTGCAGTATTCTGCCTACCATAACCATAGACAACGGATGGTCTGGTATAGGCAATACTACATCCATGTTTTTTGATATATTTTTCAGCCATAAATTCATTAAGGAGTTTCATCACACCATATGTATAAAAGTGATTATTAATACCTGAGTAATCTTCTTCTGTTACGGCTCTGTTTCCAAAAAATTCTTGATGAGCACCATAAACAGTTTCGCTACTTGCAAATACTAATCTTCTAATCTTATACTTCACAATCATTTCAAATATTGAAGTAGTACCAACAATATTTATTTTACTTGCAAGTAATGGATTTTCTTCACATATAGTTCCTATTCCATACGCTAAGTTAATAACTGAATCTATTTTATTATTTTGAAAAATATTTTCAATTTCTTTATAATTTGTAATATCTAATTTTTGATATTTTACTTTGTTATTATTTTTACCAATTTTTAATATGTTACTTTCAAGTTTATCTTTATTTTTTACAATATCGAGATCTGTCACCAAAACATCAATATCTCTTTTTAGTAATTGCAAAACAACTTTAGATCCAATAAATCCTAAACCACCTGTAACTAAAACAGTCATCAATTATTCCATAAAAAATATTTGATCCATCATAACCCAGGATTCATTATCATCATTATTAGGGAAAGGATTAAAGCAATCTATCATTAGTTTAGTCCATTTATCTACAATTGGTATTTGTTGCATCTTTCCCATATCACCATCAAAATCATTCCCTGTATACTCCAGATATCCAAACATAAAATCTTCTTTTAAGAAGATACTATAATTTTGAACATTAATTTTTTTTAACTCTTCTAAAACTTCAGGCCAAACATTTGCATGATTGTCGATATAATATTGTCTTTTCTCATCTTTCAACCTGACAGCCATTCCATATCTTTGTATAGCCATATACCCTCCTTAATTTTTATAGTTAACTTAACACAGAATTTACATTGAAATGAAACAAAATTATTAGTTATTCATAATTTTTTCTGATCTAAATTTTTATTACTGTATGATTTATTGCTTTTTTAAAAAATTTAGTTAGAAATATTTCTTATGGAAAAAGTTAGTACTGAAGATATAGCAAATTTAAATACTGTTTGGGAGCTTCCAAAAAATAAAAAACCAATTGTAATCATTGGTGCTGGCGGAATAGTAAGCGACGCCCATTTGCCAGCATATAAAAAAGCAAACTTTCCTGTGAGAGGGATTTATGATCCTGATGTAGAAAAAGCAAAAAAATGTGCTGAAAATTATTCTATTGAAAAGATTTACTCTAGTGAAGAAGAAGCATTAGCAGAAAAAGATGTAGTTTTTGATATAGCAGTTCCTCCTCAAGTTCTATTAGGTATTGTTCAAAAGATTCCAAATAATTCTATTTGCCAATTACAAAAACCAATGGGTAATAGTATGACTCAAGCAAAAAGAATTAAAGAAATCATTAAGGAAAAAAATATTATTGCATGTGTTAATCTACAACTGAAATTTAGTCCCATGATGATTGCTTTAAGAGAGGCAATAGATAAAAATATGTTAGGTAAGTTAACAGAATTGGAGATAAGTTTAAGTGTTGGAACGCCATGGCACTTATGGCCTTTTTTAGAAACATTAGATAACGTTGAAGTACCTCTTCATTCAATTCATTATTTAGATTGGATACGATCAGTTCTTGGGAATCCAACTAGTGTACATTGTAAATCAGTAAAACATCCTAACTTACCAAACTTAGCCGATGCTAGATCAAGTATAATTCTTCAATATCAAGATGATATCAGATGTTGTTTATCTATAAATCATACTCATGATAATTCTTCGCATGGTATGAAACACTCACATGCGTATGCAAGGGTTGAAGGTTTGGATGGAGCAGCTTACATTAAATTTGGGTTACTCCTTAATTATCCAAACGGTGAACCGGAAGAGATTGAAATTTCTACAAAAGATACTGAATGGACCAAAGTCAAGAATGTTGGAACTTGGTTCCCAGATGCATTTATAGGCACTATGTCTAGCTTACAAAGATATGCATCAGGAGAAGAGGCTGAATTAACTCATTCAGTAGATAATGCTTATAATACAATGGCCTTAGTTTATGCTTGTCTTGAGTCTAATTCTCAACCTGGGACGATTGTTCGCTATTAATGTAATTTTTTCCTAAAGTTATTGTATTTTTTTCAAATAATTGCATCATACTATCATAAATTAATAAATATGGAGGAATGATGTTAAGATTATTTTTATCATTGGTTCTTGCCGTATCTTTCTTTGGTTCATTTTCAGCAAAAGCAGAAACTGAATTATGGGGAGATTATTCTGGTGTAACTCTTAGAGTTAAACTTATCGGCGGAGGTCAATACGAAGGCTTATACAACGAAGTAATTCCATGGTGGGAAGAAAACACTGGTGGAAAAATTGAAATTGTAACACAAAAAAATCACTTTGAATTAGACAAAGAGATTAAGAAAGATATTGCTTCAGGCAACTTAGATTTTTGTGTTGCATCAAACCACACAAGTTTTGCATCTCAGTATGGTGACATTTACACAGACTTGAATAATATTATGCCTGCATCTGTTTTAGCAGACTACACACCATTAATATTAGAGCACTCTACTGTTAATGGAAGACTAGTACAAATGCCAAGACACAGTGATGTGAGTAATTTATATTATCAAAAAAGTTTATATGAAGATGCTGATAATAAAGCTAACTTTAAAGCAAAGTATGGCTATGATTTAACACCACCTGAAACTTGGGATCAAGTTAAGGATCAGGCTATCTTTTTCTCAAACCCGCCTGATTTCTACGGAACTCAATATGTTGGTAAAGAAGAAGCGATAGCAGGTAGATTCTATGAGTTAGTAATTGCAAATGGTGGAGCATTATTTGACGAAGATTATCGTCCAATATTCAATTCTCCAGCAGGTGTTGAAGCTCTTCAATGGTTCATTGATTTGTATAATGCAAAAGCAGTTCCTGATGGTGTTTTAAACTATCTTTGGGATGACACCGGATTAGGTTTTGCAAGTGGAACAATTGCTATGAATCTTGACTGGGCAGGATGGGCAGGTTTCTTTAATGATCCAGAAAACTCAAAAGTTGCTGGAGATATTGGACTTGTACGTGCTCCAATGGGTTCTGGTGGTTTAAGAACTGGTTGGTCAGGATCACACTCTTTCTCAATGACAGAGTCATGTCCGGATAAAGAAGCAGCTGCATCTTTCTTATGGGCTTTGACTAGTAATAAAGCACAAATGATTGAAGCAAGAGGTGGACTATCACCAACTCGTCCAGCTATTTGGGATGCGATCATTGCTGAAAAGAAAGCTGAAGGTGATGAGTTTATGTTAATGGTATTTGAAACTTTCAAAATGTCATTAGCTGAAGATGCATTCACTCCACCACTAATTCCTGAGTGGATTGAATTTACTAACGCTCTATATCCAGAACTTCAAGCTGCAATTCTTGGGGACAAATCTCCAGAAGATGCGCTAGCTACTGCTTCTAAAAAAGCAACTGAAATTATGGAAGACGCTGGTTACTTCTAACGATTAATAAAATACCTAGCTCTATTCACTAGAGCTAGGTTTCCAAATCTATCATGAGAAAATTTCTAAACGGACCATGGGTTTTACTTATGCCCACTTTAATAATACTTACTTGTGTTGTTTTATTACCATTGCTCCTATCTTTATGGACAAGTTTTACACCTTTTAAGTTAACAAAACCCGATACTCTTTATCGTTTTGTTGGATTTAGAAATTACGAAAGATTAATTGGAGATCTTGATTTTTGGATAGCTTTTGGAAGAACAGTTTTATTTCTAGCTATTGCTCTTAATTTAGAATTAGTTTTTGGTCTAGGAATAGCACTTTTAATAAATAAAATTACTTACGGACAGAGAACATTAAGAACACTAATGATGTTTCCAATGATGTTTTCTCCAATTTTAGTTGGATTTCAATGGAAGTACATTTTTAATGACAATATTGGTTTAATGAATAATTTTTTGAGAGAGTTTGGAGTCATACAACCAATACCATGGCTTGTTGATGGCATTTTAGCAAACGTTTCAATAATGGCTGCTGAAATATGGTCAAGTACATCAGTATTTGCTATTTTATTATTAGCAGGTTTATTAGGCATTCCTAAAGACCCAATTGAGGCTGCCAAAGTTGACGGATGCAATTCATGGCAAGTATTTAAAAATATTACATTACCTTTTTTGATGCCTTTCGTATTTATTGC
>CACJRM010000032.1 GCA_902595805.1 uncultured Alphaproteobacteria bacterium
TAATAAATCAGCAACGATAAAATCATATATTTTATTAAAAGTTAAATTGCATAAGGATAGTATTATCTTGGCTATGGGATCAAAAGATAAAAATAAATTCACAGTTGATATGCAAACTGATCTTGTTGAGTACTTAATCAAAATTATAGAAATAAATTTGTTAAGTATCAAATGAAAAGGGGGTAAAATGAAAGGCTATAGATTTATTACAGATGATGACACTGTTGATTTTTGTCAAAGAGTAACAGAGGCATTATCTAATGGTTGGAAATTACATGGAGAGCCAAAAATGACTTTTGATCATAAAAGAAAGGTTATGAGATGTGGTCAAGCAGTTGTTAAAACTTCTTCAAAAAAATACAAAAAAGGAATGGAGTTAGCGAAAATTTAGTTAAAAATATTTTTTAGATAGTCAATTATATAATTATTTTTCTTCTCCCATTTGGTAAAACAACTATCCTTTTCTGGATAAACAGGAAAAATATGAGCATTGTATTTACCACCAAAAGGAAGTTCGCATCCAAAATTGGTATAATCTATTGTTTGGACTTTATTCATTTTTGTTAAAAAAGATAAGGTAGTACTATCTTCCCATCCATCTTCATCATGGATAAATAATAAGGAATTAATTTCAGTAAATTTAGACATTTCTTTTTCCCAATAATCTCTTAAAACTTGGCGTGGTGCAGAATTTTTTCTCAGTTTTCCTCCATAAGCTGCAGGGTTGAAAATAATACTTCCATCAATTTTGTCAGGATAATTTGCTGTTAAATAAAATGATAAAAAACCACCAGCAGATAAACCAGAGAGAAGAATATTATTGTAGCCTTTTTCTGCCAATTCATCAATTGTATCTATTACAATTTGTCTTCTTAAATGTTGCTGAATTTTGTCATATATTTTTATTCCATCGTAATCGATAAGATCAATAAAACCATTTGGATTACCTTCACTCTCAAAAAGTTTGTGTACTCTGTCAAAATGATGATCGGAGAGACCTCTCACACCTGAACACATACGGTATATTCTTATTATCATATTGCCTATTTTTTTATTGTGGAGACTAGATATAGCTTCAGGAATTCTTCCAGCACCTTTAATGCACTCTTCTCTTCTTGTTTCAGGCTTCCATGAACCATGATTATACATAATGACGATGGTATTTTTTTTATCTAAAATTGTTTCTTCATCATAGAGTTTTAATTCGTTATCTATGAAACCACTTACTTTAGAAAGTTTATCAATATCTTTTTTAATTCTTTTTTCAAATTTAGTTTCTTGAGAAAATGAATGATTAGAAAATGAGATTATTAAAAATATAAAAATTAACTTAATTACTTTATTTATCACTTAAATATGAATTGCTCTACCATCAACACTTAAAGCTGCTTCTTTTACCGCTTCACTAGTTGTTGGATGAGCATGACATACTCTAGCAATATCTTCTGCACTTCCACCAAATTCGATTGTGGTAACAATTTCTGCAATTAGTTGTCCAGCATCATGACCGATTATATGAGCACCTAAAATTTCATCTGTTTTTTTATCAACCAAAATTTTGACAAATCCCTCTGATGCAGAAGTGGTTAGGGCACGACCATTTGCCATAAAAGGAAATTTTCCAACCTTGAAGTCTTTCTTTTCTTGCTTGAGTTGTTCTTCTGTTTTACCTACAGATGCAATCTCTGGATTGGTATAAACAATCGCTGGTATAGCGTCATAGTTTATATGAGGTTTTTGACCATTTATAAATTCAACACAAGCAACTCCTTCTTCTTCAGCTTTGTGTGCTAGCATTGGTCCCGGTGCTACATCACCAATGGCGTAGATACCTTCAACAGAAGTTTGAAAGTTATCTTTAATTTCAATGGATTTTTTTTCGGTTAATTTAATACCAATTTTTTCGAGACCCAGTCCCTCTGTGTTTGGTTTTCTTCCTACTGACATTAAAACTATTTCGTAGTTTTCTTTTATTTTCTTTTTATCTGATGTTTCCATTTCAACATCTACTCCAGACTTACCAGATTTTGCAGAACTCACTTTATGCGATAATTTAAATTCTAACCCTTGTTTAGTTAACATTTTCATAAACTCTTTAGCGATTTCACCATCCATAGTTGGAACAATTCTATCAAGAGCTTCAACAACTGTTACCTTTGAACCTAGTCTACTCCATACTGATCCCATCTCTAGTCCAATATATCCACCACCAATAACTAGGAGTGATTTTGGTATTTTAGATAGAGAAAGAGCACCTGTAGAAGATACTATTTGTTTTTCATCAACAGGAATATTTGGTATCTCAATCGAAGATGATCCTGTTGCGATAATAAAATTTTTAGCACTAGCAGTAATTTCATTTTTTCCATTTGTAATAGAAATAATATTTTTATCTACAAATGAAGCCATGCCAGGAATATGTGTGATTTTATTTTTCTTAAATAAAAAACTGATCCCTGTTGTAAGTTTTTTTACAATCTTAGTTTTGCGATCCATCAAAACATTTAGGTCTAAATCTATCTTTGATGTTTTTATGCCATGCTCTGCAGCATGATTTGAAATTTCAACAAATTTTTCAGATGAATTTAATAATGCTTTAGAAGGTATGCATCCAATGTTCAAACAAGTTCCACCAAGTGATGGCTCTTTTTCTATACAAGCAACCTTCATTCCAAGTTGAGCTGCTCTGATTGCAGCTACATATCCGCCAGGTCCAGCACCAATTACTATTAAATCAAAATCTTCCATTTTATATTCCTAATACTAATTCGGATGGATCTTCTAGAAGTTCTTTCACTTTCACTAAAAATCCAACACTTTCTTTTCCATCAATAATTCTATGATCATAACTTAATGCAACATACATCATTGGCCTAATTACTATTTCATCATTTACAACTACTGCTCTTTTTTGAATATTATGCATCCCTAAAATTCCAGATTGAGGTCTATTGATTATTGGGGTGCTGAGCATTGATCCGTAAACGCCGCCGTTTGAAATTGTAAAAGTTCCACCAGTCAAATCGTCCATTGTCAGCGTTCCATCTTTGGCTTTTGTACTAAGATCAATAATTTTAGTTTCAATTTCTCCAAAACTCAATTGATCGGCGTCTTTAAGTATTGGTACGACTAGTCCTTTTTCAGTTCCAACAGCTATACCTATATCAAAATGATTTTTATAAATTATATTTTCATCTTTAATTTCAGCATTAACAGCTGGATACTCTTGCAAACTTTTTACTACCGCTTTTACAAAAAATGACATGAAACCTAATTTGACCTCATATCGACTTTGAAATTCTTGGTTTTTTGATTTTCTAATTTCCATAACTTTGGACATATCAATTTCATTGAAAGTCGTAAGTATGGCTGCTGTATTTTGAGCATCCTTTAAGCGTTTAGATATTGTCTGTCTGATTTTTGACATTTTAACAACTTCTTCTCTTTCACCTTTGTTAGTGGTTGTTTTATTTGAAGAAGAGAGATGAGAAACTACATCTTCTTTATTAATTCTTCCATCAGATCGGGATGAGATAACGTCTTCAAGTTTAATATTATTTTCTTCAGCTATTTTTCTTGCAGATGGTGAAGATTTGGCAGGCGAAGATTTTGTTTCAACTTTAACTTCTTTAACTTCTTTTACTTCTTCTTTTACTTTTTCCTCTTTAGTTTCAGTTTTTTTAAGACTTGGTGTTTTGCCTTTTGATTCAACTAAGATTCCTAAGATACCGCCAATTTCAACGTCAGTGCCTTCAGAAACTTTTATTTCTTTTAGAGATCCTGCATGAGGTGCTGGTACTTCAACTGTAATTTTGTCAGTTTCAATTTCAACTAAAGGTTCATCTGCTTCAAAATTATCGCCTATATTCTTAAGCCATTTTGAAACAGTTGCTTCAGTAATTGACTCTCCAAGTGTTGGAACTATTAATTCAGTGCTCATTAATTAAATGCTTAATAACATTTACGTGAATTTATTCAATTGGCAGATTAGTCTTTAATTTTGTTGAAATACCTGCCCAAGATTTGATAATTTTGCTAATCGAATCTTCAGTTGCCATTTTTATAATAGTTTCTTGGTTACTTAAGTGTCTTTCTAAAGAACCAGCAGCAGGAGACGCAGCTGGACTTCTACCAACATAGAATATTTTTTCTTGTTTAACTTTGGCTTCCTGCATAACACTTTCCAATCTACCTTTCACAAAACCCCAAGCACCCATATTTTTTGGCTCTTCTTGTGCCCAGACAATTTCAGCATCCGTATAATGTTTTAATTCATCTCTAAAGTTTTCATAAGGAAATGGATAAATCTGCTCCAGTCTTATTATGGATAGATTTTTAATTTTATTTTTTGCTATGTGATCAGCAATTTCAAAATATATTTTGCCAGAACAAATGATTAATCTTTTATTTTTCCTTTTTTCTTTAACAGATAATTTATCAGTAAGAATTCTATGGAAAGTTGATCCATTAATATAATCCTCAATATTAGAAACATTAGATTTATGTCTAAGTGTAGATTTTGGTGTAAATATAATTAGAGGTTTCCTAAAGTTTCTATGTAGCTGCCTTCTTAAAACATGAAAATAATTAGCAGGACTTGTGCAATTAACAATTTGCATATTATCTTCTGCACACATCTGTAAAAATCTTTCTAATCTTCCACTTGTATGCTCAGGACCTTGACCCTCATGTCCGTGGGGAAGAAGCAATGTTATACCAGACATTCTCAACCATTTTCTTTCTCCAGAGCTTATGAATTGATCAATCATAATTTGTGCACCATTTGCAAAATCACCAAACTGTGCTTCCCATATAACAAGTGTCTTAGGATCAACTTGCGAATATCCATATTCAAAACCAAGAACACCAAACTCAGATAAAAAACTATCTATTATTTCAAAGTAACCTTGTTTGTTTTGAAAGTGTCTTAATGGAACAAAACGATTTTCGTTTTCTTGATCGTATAGTACACCATGTCTATGACTAAATGTTCCTCTTCCAACATCTTGTCCAGATATTCGAACACCGTATCCCTCATCTAAAAGTGTAGCTAAAGCTAAACTTTCAGAGGTTGCCCAATCAATATCCTTTCCATTGATGACACTTGTTAATCGATCTCCATAAATTTTTTTTATTCTTCTATGAGCATTAAAATCTGCAGGTATTTCATGAATTTTTTTAGCAACGTTAATTAATGTTTTTTCTTTTACAGATGTTTTTCCTCTTCTTGCATCAAATGTTGCAGTAGATAAACCTGTCCAAGTTCCCTCTAACCAATCTACTTTATTTGGTTTATAATTTTTAGTTGATTCAAATTCTTTATCTAAAAAATTTTTAAAAGAAGCTACAATGTCTCTAGATTCTTCTTCTGAAAGAGTATTATTCTCAATTAATTTTTTTTCATATTTTTTTCGTGTAGTAATTTGTTTTTTGATAGCCTTATACATTAGTGGCTGAGTAAAAGAAGGTTCATCAGCTTCGTTATGTCCTGATCTTCTGTAGCAAAACATATCTACAACAACATCGACTTTAAATTTATTTCTAAATTCCGTTGCAAGTCTACAAACATGAACTACTGCTTCTGGGTCATCGCCATTAACATGAAATATCGGTGCCTGAACCATTTTTGCAATTTCAGTACAATAAGGTGCTGATCGTCCATATTGTGGCATAGTTGTAAAACCTATCTGATTGTTAATTACAAAGTGAATGGTGCCACCTGTTTTAAACCCTCTTAATTGTGACATAGCAAATGTTTCGGCCACAACCCCTTGTCCAGCTATTGCTGCATCTCCATGAATTAATAAACCTATAACTTTATCTGTTGTTTTATCTTTAGCTAAAGTTTGTTTAGCTCTTACTTTTCCTGCCACAACTGGGTTAACTGCTTCTAAATGGGAAGGGTTAGAAGTGAGCGATAAGTGAATTTTCTTTTTTTCAAATTCACGATCAGCAGAAACTCCTAAATGATATTTTACATCACCCGAACCTAGTACCTCATTAGGATCGTTTAAAGATCCTTGAAATTTTGATAATATTTTTTTGTAAGGCATTTCCAAAACACTTGATAGAAGTGTTAGTCTACCTCGATGAGCTGTTCCAATTATAATATCTTCAATACCAGACAAACATGCCTGTTTAACAATTTGCTCT
>CACJRM010000033.1 GCA_902595805.1 uncultured Alphaproteobacteria bacterium
TATTCTTGTTGGTCAGTTTGGATCTCCTTTAGGATTAAAAGGTGAAATAAAAGTTAATATGATGACTACCTCTTTTGAAGTTTTTAAAAATTTAAAAAACTATTATAATTTTGATGGTTCAGTTGCTTGGAATTTTAAAAATATTTTATTTAAAAATAATAAGTGTGTTGTTCAAGTTGAAAAATACTTTTCTAGAGAAGATGTTTTAGAGCTTAAAGGTCAAAAAATTTTTTCAAATAAGAAATTTTTTCCAAAAACAAAAGATAATGAGTTTTACATAAACGATCTAATCGAATGCATGATTTTTTTGAAAGACAATACTAGTATTGGAAAAGTTTTAAGTGTTCAAAATTTTGGGGCAGGTGATTTATTAGAAGTCAAATATAATACCAAACTTATTCTTATACCTTTTGATAAAACAAATATTTTATCAGTTAATATTAATAAAAAAGAAATTATAGCTGATCCAATACCTGGTATTCTAGATTAAAATGAGAGTAGTAATTTTAACCTGTTATCCTGAAATGTTCCCTGGTTCACTAGGATATTCTGTAATCGGAAATGCATTAAACAATAAAAAATTTTCTCTCGAGATAGTCAATCTACATAATTTTGGAATTGACAAAAGAGGAAGTGTTGATGATGAACCTTTTGGGGGAGGCCCTGGAATGGTTATTCGTCCGGATGTGATTGAAAAAGCATTAAATTCAATCACTTTCAAAACCAATAATTACTGTAAAATTTTTCTAACACCGTCAGGTCAGAAATTATCTCAAGCCAAACTTAATAATTTATCAAAACACGATGAAATGCTTATTTTATGCGGTAGATTTGAAGGGGTTGACCAAAGAGCTATAGAAATTCTTGATTTTCAGGAAATAAGTATCGGTGATTACGTCCTTTCTGGTGGTGAGATTGCTGCCCAGGTGTTAGTTGAAGGTTGTATTCGTCTCATTCCTGGAGTATTAGGGCAGCCACAAAGTTTATTAGAAGAATCTTTTTCTAATAATCTGCTTGAATATCCTCATTATACCAGACCGCAAACCTGGGAAGATATTCAGGGAAATAAACATGAAGTTCCAGATGTTTTAACATCAGGTCATCATGAAAAAATTGATAAATGGAGAAAAGAAAAATCGGTTGAAAAAACTAAAGAATTAAGACCAGATCTTTATAAAAAGGAAATATAAAATGAGTAATTTATTAGAGACATTTGAAAAACAACAGATTGAAAAGTTAACTTCAAAAAAAAGAGTTCCTGCTTTTCGCCCAGGTGATACTCTAAAAGTTACTGTAAGAATTACAGAGGGAAGTAAGTCGAGACTTCAAGCATTTGAAGGTATTTGTATTGCAAGAAAAAATAATTCAGTAAACTCTAACTTTACTGTTAGAAAAATATCTCATGGAGAGGGTGTTGAAAGAGTATTCCCTTTATTCAGTCCATTAGTAGAAAAAATTGAAGTTGTTAGAAAAGGCGATGTAAGAAGAGCTAAGCTATATTATCTAAGAGAATTATCCGGAAAGAAAGCAAGGATCGCAGATAAAGATAGGGGCGATGAAGCTGATCAATATGAATATATAGATGAGACTCCTCCGGTAAAAGAAACAAAAACTGCAGATACAGATACAAATGCTGCAGAGGAACCAAAAGCTGAAGAGGTAGAAGCAAAACAAGCAGAGACAAATGCAGAAGAAGCAGAAGCCAAACCAGCAGAAGAATCTAAAGCAGAAGCTGCAGAGGAATCTAGTAAAGAAGAGGAAAAAGCAGCCGAAAATAAATCGGATGACAATAAATAATCCTAAAACTCTTTTTGATAAAATTTGGGAACATCATCTTATTGATAAACAAGAAGATGGAACTTGTCTTATATATATTGATAGACACCTTGTTCATGAAGTTACAAGCCCTCAAGCATTTGAAGGTTTGAGAAATAATAACCGTAAAGTTAGAAGGCCTGAAAGTACTTTTGCTGTAGCTGATCATAATGTCCCAACTTCAGATAGATCTAAAGGTATAGAAAATAAAGAAAGTAGAATTCAGGTTGAAACACTAGAAAAAAATTGCAAAGATTTTGAAGTCACACTTTTTCCATTATTAGATAGCAGACAAGGTATAGTTCATATAGTTGGACCAGAACAAGGTATTACTCAGCCAGGTATGACAATAGTTTGTGGTGATAGTCATACCGCAACACACGGAGCATTTGGTGCCTTAGCTTTTGGTATCGGCACAAGTGAAGTTGAACATGTATTAGCTACTCAGACCTTGATACAAAAACCTGCAAAGAATATGAGAATTTCTGTTGAAGGTAAATTAAACTTAGGTGTTACAGCAAAAGATATTATTCTTCATATAATTGGAAAAATAGGAACAGCTGGTGGAACTGGTTATGTTATTGAATATGCTGGTAATGCAATTTCCTCTCTTTCTATCGAAGGAAGGATGACAATCTGTAATATGAGTATTGAAGCGGGTGCTAGAGCTGGTTTAATCGCCCCTGACGAAAAAACTTTTGAATACATTAAAGGTAGACCGTATGCTCCATCAGGAGATAATTGGGACAAAGCTGTAGAATTTTGGAAATCTCTTCCTTCTGATGAGGGTGCAAAATATGATGAAGAAATTTTAATTAATGCTGAAGATATTTCGCCACAAATTACTTGGGGCACAAGCCCACAAGACGTTGTTGCTATAAATGGTATAGTACCAAATCCTCAGGAAGAGAGTAATCCAAATAGAAAGAAGGCTATGGAGCGTTCTCTTGAATATATGGGTTTAGAACCCAAACAAGAAATACAAAAAATTAAAATTGATAAAGTATTTATAGGTTCTTGTACTAATGGAAGAATTGAGGATTTAAGAGAAGTTGCCAAAGTTGTAGAGGGCAAAAAAGTTTCTGTAGACTCAATGATCGTTCCTGGTTCAGGTTTAGTTAAAAAACAAGCTGAAGAAGAAGGTTTAGATAAAATTTTTATTGAAGCAGGATTTGATTGGAGAGAGCCAGGTTGCTCCATGTGTTTAGCTATGAATCCAGATCAGTTAAAACCGCAAGAAAGATGTGCATCAACATCAAATAGAAATTTTGAAGGTAGACAAGGTAGAGAAGGTAGAACACATCTTGTTAGTCCTGCAATAGCTGCTGCTTCTGCAATCAAAGGTTCTTTTGCAACAGCAGAGGATTTATAAATGGAATCATTTAAAACAATAATTGGTATCCCTGCACCATTACCAATGATTAATGTCGATACCGATATGATTATTCCAAAACAATTTCTGAAAACAATAAAGAGATCTGGTTTAGGAAAAAACTTATTTCATGAATTAAGATACGATATTCAAGGTAACATAAAGAATGATTTTGTTCTTAACTGGGATCCTTATAAAACTTCAACAATTTTAATTGCTGGGGCAAATTTTGGTTGTGGATCAAGTAGAGAGCATGCACCATGGTCACTTTTAGATTTTGGTTTTAAGTCAATAATTGCACCAAGCTTCGCAGATATTTTCTATAATAATTGTTTTAAAAATGGAATACTGCCAATTAAGTTAGATCAACAAAAGGTAGATATATTAATGAACGAAGCAGAAAATAAAAATGATGTTTCAGTTGATTTAGAAAATCAAAAAATCACTTATCAAAATGATAAAACAATAGAATTTGAAATTGATGCATTTCGAAAAAAATGTTTGCTAGAGGGTTTGGATGATATTGGTTTGACGCTCCAAAAAAATAAAAAAATTGATGTTCACGAAGAAAAAATACACAGTATCCAACCTTGGATAGTGTAGTCAAAAATGAGTAATAAAAAAATTTTAATTTTACCTGGTGATGGAATTGGCAATGAAGTTATGGCTGAGGTATTAAAAATCATTGATTGGATGGAAAAAACTAAATCTTTATCTTTTGATATTTTTGAAAGATTAGTTGGTGGTGCGGCATACGATAAAGAAGGTAATTCTATAAGTGATGAAACAATGCAAGTAGCTATGGATTGTGATGCAGTATTATTTGGTGCGGTAGGAGGCGCTAAATGGGATAACGTAGAAAGAGATAAAAGACCTGAAGCAGCCTTATTAAGATTAAGAAAAGACCTTGATCTCTTTGCTAATCTAAGACCAGCGGTTGTTTTAGATGCTCTTTCAGATTCATCATCTTTAAAATCTGATCTTGTTAAAGGATTAGATATTTTGATAATAAGAGAGTTAACAAGTGGTGTATATTTTGGACAACCAAGAGGTATATCAAAAATTAGTGAGACTGAAAGTAAGGCAGTTGATACTCAACTGTATACCACATCAGAAGTTAATAGAGTTTCACGAGTGGCATTTGATTTAGCAAAGTTACGTAATAATAAAGTCACATCAGTAGAAAAATCAAATGTAATGGAAACAGGTTTATTTTGGAAACATACCGTAACAGATTTACATAGAAAGGAATATTCTGATGTTAATTTAGAACACATGCTTGCAGATAATTGTGCAATGCAGTTAGTTCGTTATCCAAAACAATTTGATGTCATACTTACAGATAACTTATTTGGTGATCTTTTAAGTGATACTGCAGCTATGCTAACAGGATCTTTAGGAATGCTTCCTTCAGCAGCTCTTGGACCAGTTAAAGAAAATGGAACTAGAGCAGCAATGTATGAGCCCGTTCATGGTAGTGCACCAGATATAGCTGGGCAATCTAAAGCAAATCCTTTAGCAATGATCATGAGCTTTGCTATGATGTTGAAATATAGTTTTGATATGCAAGAAGATAGTCAAATGATTGAGAAAGCTGTACAGAATGTATTACTAAAAGGTTTAAGAACAGCTGATATAAAAGATGGAGCAGAAAAAATTATCACAACTCAAGAAATGGGTAATGCTGTTATTGAAGAATTAAAAATTCTATCTGGAAATTAAATGACTCAAAAATACAACATAGCAGTAGCAGGAGCAACAGGTGCGGTAGGAACAGAAATAGTTCAAATATTAGAGCAAAGGGATTTTCCAATAGACAATTTATATTTACTTGCATCATCAAAATCAAAAGGCAAAAAAGTAGAGTTTAAAGATAAAGAAATTGTTGTAGAAGACTTATCAGAATTTGATTTTTCAAAAGCTGACATTGGTTTATTTTCACCTGGCGGTAAAATTTCTGCAGAATATGCACCAAAAGCAGCTAAAAAAGGATGTATTGTTATAGACAATACCTCTCATTTTCGAATGCAACAAAATATTCCTTTAATCGTTCCAGAAGTAAACCCTAATGTACTTGATGAATTTTTTGATGATGAAAACAGAACTAATATTATTTCAAATCCTAACTGTTCAACTATACAAATGGTTGTTGCATTAAAACCACTTCATGAAAAAGCAATTATAAACAGAGTTGTTGTATCAACATATCAAGCTGTTTCTGGAGCAGGTAAAACAGGTATGGATGAATTATTTAATCAGACTCAAAATGTTTATGCAAACCAAGAATTAAAAAAAGAAAAGTTCACAAAACAAATTGCGTTTAATGCCATTCCACACATTGGGGCTTTTTTAGAAAATGGTAATACTGAAGAAGAGCAAAAAATGATTGATGAAACAAAAAAAATTCTAGACGAGGGAATTAATGTTTCAGCAACTTGTGTAAGAACAGCTGTATTTATTGGCCATTCAGAAGCTGTAAATATAGAGTTTGACTCACCATTAGATGAAAAAGAAGCTAACGAAATATTATCTAACTCTGATGGTATTTCAGTAATTGATCATCGAAAAGACGAAGGTTATGTGACTCCTGTTGAAATTGCAGGAGAGGATAAAGTTTATATTAGTAGAATTAGAAATGATCAATCAATAGACAATGGTTTGAATTTATGGGTGGTATCGGATAATTTGCGCAAAGGAGCAGCGCTTAATGCTGTTCAAATTGCTGAGTTAATAATTTCAAAGTATTCAGAAAAAATAAATATTTAATTGGTGGTCTCGTAGGGACTCGAACCCCAAATCCATGTTCCGAAGACACGTGTGATATCCATTTCACCACGAGACCATTTATTATAATTATTTAATATTGAAATTTTCTAATTTTTGAATGAAATCTTT
>CACJRM010000034.1 GCA_902595805.1 uncultured Alphaproteobacteria bacterium
ACGAAGAAGATATTAAAAAAACCATTAACAGAAAAACAAGGCCCGAGATTTTTGCAAAAAAACTTTCTTATGAAAAAGCAAGAAGTGTAAGTAAACAAAAACCGTATGCCAACAAAATTGTTTTAGGCTGTGATACCGTAATTTATCACAATGGAAAAATTTTAGATAAAGTAAACTCTATTGAGAAAGCCCGAAAAAAAATCATATCTCTATCAGGAAAGACACACCTAATAGTATCGGGACTAACTATTTGTTTAAATGGCTCTAAGATTTGGGAAAATTACGAAAAAACACATGTTAAAATAAGAAAGCTTAATAACAGTGAAATAAAAATATACTTAAAAAGAACAGGTAAACAAATACTAAGCTCCGTTGGATGTTATCAAATAGAAAACTTGGGACCTAATATTATTGAGAGCATAAAAGGAGATTATTTTAATGTTATGGGATTGCCTTTATTTAATTTGCTAGATTATTTATATTCAAAAAAATGAAAAAACTTTACGTAGTTGGGAACAGGGCATCTAAAAGCCTTTCACCAACAATATTTAACTATTGGTTTAAAAAATATAACATTAAAGCAAGTTATGGATATTTGGAGCTTACAAAAAAAAACTTTCATAAAAAAATAAAGGAGGTTTTGGAAAAAAAAGATACACTTGGCTTAAATGTGACCATTCCATTTAAAAGCAAAATTATCAAACACCTTGGTAAAATAGACACCCATGCAAAAAAAATTGGTGCGGTAAATTGTGTAACAAATAAAAAAACTATAAAAGGGATCAATACTGATTGGTCAGGATATTACAAAAGTCTGCCAAATATTAAAAAAACCAAAAACAAAAAAGTTGTTATTCTGGGATATGGAGGTGCTTCACACGCCATTCACTATGTTTTAAAGAAGAGGGGGTTTAAGGATATTTTGATTTTCAATAGATCTAAGAAAAAAATTAAGTACTCAAACAAGACTGAGTACACAAAAACATATAACGATCTTGAAACACACCTTGAAGGAGTTTTTTTAATAATTAATACCACACCAATAAACCCCATATTGAAAAAGCACCTAAAACTTATTACCAAATCCACAATAGTAAGCGACATTGTTTACAGTCCCAAAAACACTTCATTTCTTAAACAGTTTCCAAAGAACAAAAAGATTTATGGAATATCAATGTTGATCGAACAGGCTAAGCCGTGTTTTAAAATGTGGTTTGGTAAAAACCCATCTGTAGATAAAAAAATGCTTAACTCTATTTATAAAAAAATTTAATGACAAAAACCATAGCAATAACTGGCGGCATAGGGTCTGGTAAATCTACCTTTTGTAGTAAATTAAAAGAAAAAGGCTTTAAAATTCACAGTTCAGATGAGCAGGTGGCCAAAATATATAAAAACCCTGATAAAAAATTTGTTACTTATTTACATACCATAGGTTTGTCTAATTCCATTTCAAAAAAAAACATAGATAAAAGAATTATATCAAAGATTATTTTTGAAAATAAACAGATAAGAAAAAAGCTCGAGTTATACATATTTAAAATAGTAAGAAAAAAGAGGTCTGATTTTATAAAACAAGAAAAAGAAAAAAAAACAAGATTAATATTTATTGATATACCGTTATTGTTTGAAAACAATTTAGAGAAACAGTTCAACAAAGTAATATCGATAATAGCCTCCAAACGAGTGAGATTAAAAAGATTAAAAAAAACGAGAAAAATGACTGAAAACCAATTTAAGAATATAACTCGATCTCAAACATCAGATGTTATAAGAAAAAAGAAATCTGATTATGTTATTTATAACAACTCGACATTAAAGGATTATAAAATTAAGATTAATAAGCTAATAAGTAAACTTTAGTCAACACAATGAGAGAAATAGTAATTGATACAGAAACCACAGGCCTTGATTATAAGACCGGTGACAGAATAATAGAAGTTGGTTGTGTTGAACTCAAAAACTATGTTCCTACAGGAAACACACTCCAATTTTATTGCAAACCAGACAGAAGTATAAGCGAAGGAGCAAAAAACATTGTGGGTCTTTCAGATGATTTTCTTAATCAACAAAAACCATTTGAAGAAAACCACAAGGAGCTCTTAAATTTTTTGAAAAACGACACATTGATAATTCACAATGCATCATTTGATTTAGGTTTTATAAATAATGAGTTATCAATCTTAGGATTGCCTCATTTAGATAATCCTGTAGTTGATACAGTTTCTCTTGCAAGAGAAGTTCTAAACACAAGAATAGCTAATCTCGACTATTTGTGTAGAAGGTTTAACATTGATTTATCAGATAGATCATTTCACGGAGCCTTGCTTGACTCGCAACTTCTAGCCGCAGTTTATTTAGAGTTAAGAGGGGGCAAGCAATTTTCTATGGAGCTGAATTCAAACATTGACGAAAAAAACACACAAATTAACAACAAAAACGAAACAAAAACCAAAATAATAGAAGTTAATAAAGAAGATTATCTTGCCCATAAAGAAATGTTAAAAAAACTAAAAAACCCACTTTGGAAAAAATTTAACTATTAATATTTAAAAAAGTTATTATATTAAAATCAAATGATTTACGGCGACCTTCAATTTTTTGATATTCTAATTTTTGCAGCTATTGCTGGATTTATTATTTATAGACTAAGGGGTGTTCTGGGGAAAAGAACAGGATTTCAAAAAAATATTTCAGAGCCAAAACCTCAAGAAACCAAAAAACAAGAAGATGTTCAAAAAACACCATCACTAATGGATAATGAGACAAAGCTTGAAGCAGTATACAAAAAAGTAAATAATTTTAATCACAGAGAGTTTCTTGATGGTGCCAAGAAAGCTTTTGAAATTATAATTTCATCTTTCAACAATGGAGATAAAAAAACACTGAAAAACCTTGTGTCTAAAGATGTTTACTCTGCTTTTGAAAAAGCGATTGATGAAAAAACAAACAATCCAGAATCTCAATTTTATTCACTTATTGTAGAAGGAATTGCAGATGCAAAAGTAGAAAATGACACAATATCAATATCAGTCAATTTTATTAGTGAACAGATGTTAAATAATGATGAGGGTTCTATTGTTAAAAATAAAGATACCTGGACTTTTGAAAAACCAGTAAACTCTTCTAGTCCTGTATGGATATTAACTCAAACTTAATAGTTGTCCTTTAAAGAACTCAAAGACCGAATTAAAAAAAACGAGGGTTATTCTGACAAGCCTTATCAAGATCAATTAGGGTTTTATACTATTGGTTATGGTCATCTTATTACAGAAAAAGAAAATAAATATTATATTAAAAAATTTAAAAAAAAATATTTCGAAGAATTGTTTGAGATAGACTTTAAAAAAGCACACGAACAATACAAAAAAATTTTTTTTAAAAAAGATCACACAACTTCAGAGAAGGAATTATTAATAGAAATGATTTTTCAACTTGGAGCAAAGGGCGTCTCTAAATTTAATAAAATGCTTTATTTTCTAAACAAAAAACAAAAATTCATGGCATCACTAGAGATGTTAGACAGTTTGTGGTATTTGCAAACACCAGAAAGAGTAAAGAATTTAATTAAAAACTATACAAAAAAATAATGGAAGAAGATTTTTTTCTAAAAAACATGAAGGGTGTAAAACCTTTTAAAAAAGATACCTCCATAGTTAAAACGAAAACAACTAATAAAAAAAATGTAAAATTAGATAAAAAAACCAATACTAAAAATATCAGCAAAAAAATAATAACTGAAGACAAAGCTAGTAGCTCAGAGTTTAAACTATCATTTGGTGAGGTTAATAAGGAGCTTAAGCGGGGAAAAATTAATATAGATAGAAGAATTGATCTTCACGGGTACGGTTTAGTCGCAGCGCATGAAAAATTTACAAGTGAGGTGAAAAAAAATTATAACAAGAATAAAAGATGTTTGCTTATAATTACTGGAAAAGGCGTTCATAAAAAAATTGAAAATGAGCAAGACACAAACCCCAAACTTTTTTATGGAAAGATTAAAAATTCAATAATAAACTGGATAAACGAAGACGATCTTAAGAAATATATCTTAACATATCAAGACGCAGGTTTTGAACATGGGGGTGACGGAGCTCTTTTTGTCTATTTAAGAAAAAAAAAGCTTTAAATCCTTTCTAACCTAAACACTCTTTCTTTAAAATGAATAAGAATTTCATATGGAAGAAATTCATCTCCAATAAAAAATTCAATTTTTTTCAAATCATTTCTTTTATGGTCAGCCCAAATATTTACATAGTCTTCAATTTTTAAAACTATACTTCCCTCTTCGTCTTCATTTTTTTTAAGTCTATAAATTCTTCTTCCATCAATAGTTCTTGCCTCATTTTGTCCATTTAAAATATTTATAAAAGAGGTGATTGGGTCAAAATATAAATATAAGTTTTCTAAGTTTACTCTAGCTGTTTCTTCTTCTTTAGGTTCTTGTTTTAATTCAATTAAATAATCATCAAAAGACATCTTAACTATTTTTGTTTTCTTCTTAGTTTTCCAAAACTGTTGATAATTCTGGGTCTTAAATATGCTATTTTCAATAATCCCAGTTGAAAGGTAGCTTCCTTCAAATTTATATAAGGGTGAAAAAATACCAGAGTTTTTTAAATTAATTTCTGTTTGAAAAATATTTTCATTAATATTTAATGACCAACTAAAATTACCAATTTTAATTCCTGTTGTGCTGACCTTGTATTCTGCAATAAAATTATTTGCATAAGATGTATTAACTACAAATAAAACAAAAAAAACTAGAAATTTATTCAAACACAACCTCGTAAACATTAAGTTTTGTTTTTGTAAATTTTTGATCAGGTGAATTTATTTTAAGCAATTTATATTCATTCTCTAAATAATTTATATCTGAAGGGCTTCCAATTAAAGTAAAGTTTTCATTTATATTTTTATTAAGAGGAGACACTATTTTAAAGTGGTTTGTTATTTCATCTCCTTCTTTATGTGGCATAAAGAAATTAATATTCTTATCTCTTAATTCAAAATTAAGGCTTGAAAATAAAAGTCGATCGGACACTACTAAATTTGTAATAACACCATTTGAAGAATTGTTGTAAATTTTTAAAGCATAATCGTTTATACCGCTTATTCGGTCAAAAATTTTAGAGGGATAGCTAATTCCAACCATTATAAAAAGAATAAAACAGACTATAAAATTAAATAAGTAATTAGCTATTTTTAAAAAAGAATTATTAATTCTAATATATAGAAGAGCAAACAAAGAAATTAAAGCAGGAGCTGCCCAATTTGCATTTGCTCTGACAATAATGGCTTCTACCAAAACAATTAAAATTATAGGCATTGAAAATATTAAAAAAATTTTTTGAATATAACTCCGTTCATTGAATCCAAAAAATCCCCCCAAAACCATAAATGGGCCTAACATTAAAATTTGAATTAACAAAAATTCTAAACCCCTAATGAGATCTATTTCAATATTTCCAAAATTTGCATTATCAGAAGTGTGTTGAAGTGTTATCCAGTCATTATTAAAGTTCCAAATAATATTTGGTAAGATAATTACAAATATACATAAAAATGTAAGACAAAAACCTAATAAATTATCTAAAAAAATTTTTCTAAATCTTTTATCAGATAAAATTAAAACAAATAAACAAATTACAAAATATATAGCTGCATATTTTGATAAAAAACCTAAGCCAAGAAAAATACCTAATAATATAAAATTTTTTAAACCATGCTCACCATTGATCTTAATTAATTCATTAAGTGAAAGTGTCCAAAATAATAATAAAAAAAGATCAGTACTAATAATAAAAGATGAAAAAGAAACTGCGGGAATAAATAAAAAAATTAAACAACCCGCTAATGAATCTTTTTTATTTAATCCAGAGTTAAATAAAAGATTATAAATACTCCAGGCAATCAATAAATAAACAAACGATGGGAGAAGTTTTAATGAAACA
>CACJRM010000035.1 GCA_902595805.1 uncultured Alphaproteobacteria bacterium
ATTTATTTGCTTCTTTTATTAAAAAATCATGTGTTAAATTTTCACCCTTTCCATAAGTATCTCTTATTACACCAGGGTTAGCAAAAGAAATTTTATTAACAGAATCAAAAAGATATTTTGTGTATTGAATATTATTCATTGAAGTTTTTAATCCAGTGAAATGCTATTTCTTCTCTATTACATACCCAAACTTTATCTAGTTTTTTAATATGATTAATTATTTTTTCAACTGCCACAATTCTTCCAGGTCTTCCTATCAGTCTTGGATGAAGGCCAATATTTAACATTTTTGGTTTATGAGCACCTTCTTTATATAAATAATTTATAGTATCACAAACATACTCATAAAAATGATTTGACCCACTAAAACCAGAAGGAAGTTTGAAATGAACATCATTTGTATCAAGAGAATAAGGTACAACTAAATGTTTTTTCTTATTAACATTAACCCAATAAGGCAAATCATCATTGTAAGCATCGCTATCATATAAGAAGTTTCCATTTTGCACTATTAGTTCTCGGGTGTTCTCACTTGGAGCATATCTACAATACCAACCTCTTGGAGCTTTATTTGTCAATTTATGTATTAAATTAAAAGCTTTGCTAATTTGATTTTGTTCTTTTTTTTTAGTTAATTTATAATGTTCTTCCCACCGATACCCATGACAACAAATATCATTTTGAGATTTTTTAATATAATTACATATTTCTTTATTTTGTAGTAAAGTAAGTGCACATACAAAATAGGTGTGTGGAATCCTGTATTTATCAAAAAGACTGGTTAATCTCCAAAAACCTACTCTTGAACCATATTCATAAATTGACTCAATTCCTAAATCTCTTTGGTTTTCTTTATGTCTTCCTCCAGGAACTTCTGAAAGTCCTGCCTCAGATTTTTTATCTCCAAGTAAAGGAGAGTACTCCGATCCTTCTTCTACATTTACTATGAAATTAATAGCTAGTTTTGATTTTTTTGGCCATTTAGGATTTGGACTTGATTGACCATATCCTACTAAGTCTCTTTCAAATGATTTCATTAATTTTTTTTACCATTCACCCTCTATTATAGCATAAAAGCAACACCAATCTCCTATTGTAACATTTGGTAAAGCTCGTAAACCAAAAAACATTCCATCTTCTGGTGCCTTTAGTATACATAATTCTTTACCTTGATAATCAATGATTTTTGCAATCTCATCATTTTTTTTCATCATAGTTAAGAATTTTACATTTGGATTTGGAAGAAATACACCACTTTTAGGTGCTAAAAGAGCTTGCTGAAAACCTTTATATCTTATTTCAGGATAATGCGGTGTGCCTTCAATCATTTTATAATGAGTTAAAATATTGATACATGCTTTTAATAATGTTTGTCCCACTCTGAGAAATGCTCCAGGGGCAGTTGAAGATCTTCCACCTAGCTCTACTGTCAGTGCAGGCTTTCCATTTTCAGCCATTACTGCCATTGGACTTTTTGAGGTTATATTAGAATACAAACACACTTTCCAATCTTCTCCCATTGCTCTTGCAAGTTCTTGTGTTTTATCATCTTTAGCTGCAAACATAGCTTCTGCAAGATAGGAGTGAGCTCCCCCTGAGTGAATAGAAATTTCCATATCTGCGTATTTAATCATCCATTCTTTATGAGTATGTGCAATCCTTTCACTTAAATAACCCTCTTTTCTTCCAGGATATATTCTATTCATATCGTATGAGAATGTATCTAATGGGTTGCCACGTTCTGCTGCTTCCATTGCTGGCACGTTCATCACTGGTATCATAACAATAGAACCTGAAAGATCATCTGGTTTAATCTTTTCTTTTAATAGTGAACAAGTAAGAATACCCTCAGGTTCATCTCCATGAATCCCTCCATTAATCCAAAAACATGGTCCAGGTTTTGCTCCATTAATGATTGTGACGGGAATTGTTAAATCACTTCCACCTGCAAGTTTTTCAACAAAAATATTTCCTTCAACTATTTCACCAGGCATAGCTTTTGCTGAACCTATTTCAATAATATTTGACATTATTAAACTCCAGTTACTTTATACTTTTTTAATTCTTCTTCTGAGTAGACCTGCATAAATTCGATTTCTGTTCCAGCCGCTTCATCGTCAAGAAAAGCAACAAAACCCTCCGGATGAGCATGACTACCATATACATTACATGCTTCACATATTCTTAATTTAGCATTATGTTTTTGAGCATGATCTAGTGCTTTATCTATATTGTCTACTTCATAACAAATATGATGTAAGCCTTCTCCATATTTTTTAATCCATTCAGTAAATCTTCCATTCTTATTTAGAGACTCACAGAGTTGAAACTCAATGTCATTAATGTAAAATATTGCAACTTTTGTTTCTGCTTTCTCCCAAATGACTTTTTCGGTTTTTTCAGAAACAGATAATAAAGATTGATAATTCACAAGAGCTTCATCGACACTTTTTACAGCAAATGCCATGTGTTTTATGCGAATAGATCTATCCTGATTTAAAAATGCTCTTTGCCTATAGTCCATTAACAATAAGTAACATCGAAAATTAAATGCAAAAAGTAGAATATTATCAATTTTGTGATGACATATTATCAACACTAAATTATACTATTAATATGCTGTCTATCGAATACAGATATTTTTATCAATCAGCTCTTGATAGTTCCATAAGAAAAGCTTCACAAAATTTAAATATAAATTCATCAGCTATTGTAAGACAGATACAAAAATTAGAAGATAGACTTCAAACAAAATTATTTATTAGAAATGCTAGAGGATTAGAATTAACAAATGAAGGAAAATTATTATTTGATCATTTAAAAGTACAAAATGAAATTAATCAAAATTTCCTATCAGATTTAAAACAAAATAAGACAACAACTTCTGGAGAAATTAATATTTCAACAGGTGAAACATTTGCTGTTCAATTTTTATCACCTATAATATCAAAATTTAGAAAAGAATATCCTGATATAAAAATAAAAATATCCTCAAGACAACCTGATACAATTTTAGACAATCTGATTACAAATAAAACTGATTTTGGCATTACATTCGCTAAAGATTTACCTAAAACATTAAAGGTGCTTTACTTATATAATTTTCCTATGGGTGTGTTATGCTCTTCAAAACATATTCTTTCTAGTAAATCAGAAATTAATTTAGAGGATTGTTTCAAATTTCCCCTAATTTTTCATCCAGGGACAGTTACTTTTTGGAATTCTATACAAAGAGACGTAGGAGAAAAATTATATTCTATCAATCCTAATCTTATTTCAAACTCTTTTTCTTTTATAAAAAATTATCTAATTGAAGATAGTAATTATTTAACTTTTTTTACAAGTGCGGGATCAGTTAAAGAAATTGAAAGTAAAAAATTAGTATTTAAAAAAGTTAATCACAAATTATTTTTAGATAATAAAGTAGGAATTATTGTTTCAAAGAAACAAAAGTTAAAGAAGTTTACTGAAGACTTTATAAATTTAGTAAAAAATGAATTTGATAATTCATTAGACTTTACTAAATAAGTGATTCTATTTTTGGCATTAACTTAATTAATTGTTTTGTATAATCGTGCTGAGGATTATTAAACAAACTTTCAGTTTCATTACTTTCACATACTAACCCATTTTTAAGAACAACAATTCTATTACACATTTGACGTATTACTGGAAGATCATGACTTATAAACAACATTGTTAGATGGAGTTCATCTTGAATATCTTTCAATAAATTCAAAATTTGAGCTTGAATACTAACATCTAAAGCTGAAGTGGGCTCATCACAAATTAATAAACGCGGTCTTGTAGCCAGAGCTCTAGCTATTGATATTCTCTGTCTCTGTCCACCAGAAAACTCATGTGGATATCGATCTAGAGATTGTCGTGTCATGCCAACAATATCAATTAAATCATGAATATTTTCTGTTAGTTCATTATTATTAATATTTTTTTGAAAAAATTTTATTGGTTCAGAAATTATATCTCTAACCTTAAATCTTGGGTTTAAAGAAGAATATGGGTCTTGAAAAATCATTTGAATTTGTCCTCTGCTTTTATGAATTTGATATTTGTTATTCGAGTTATACAATGACTCGTTATTGTATTTAATATATCCATTATTTGGATTAACTAATCCTGTAATAATTTTTGCAATAGTTGATTTACCAGAGCCGGATTCACCTACCAATCCAAGTGTTTCACCTTCAATAAGATCAAACGATACATTATCCACTGCTCTAACAATTTGGTCATCAATTTTTTTTCTAGAACCAAATGGAGAAATGCTTCCTAAAGATTGATCATCAAATATTTTAGTAACATCTTTAAGTTCTAGTAATTTTTGGTTTTTATTTTCTCTTACGCCCCAAGTTTTAATAATATTTTTTGTAAGATTTGTAGAATTTGATGTAATTTCTTTTCCATCAGGACTAATCAATTTGAATCTATCAATTTTTTTATTTGTAGGAGGTACTGAAATTACTAAACTTTTTGCTTCAGTAGATTTTGGATTTGTTAGCAATTCTTTAGTTTCACCTTGCTCTACAATATGGCCATATCGCATTACAATAACTTTATCAGTAGTTTCTGCTATTACTCCCATATCATGTGTTATTATTATAACACCAAGATTTCTTTTCTTTGTGAGATCCTTAAGAAGTTCTAATATTTGGTATTGAATACTTACATCTAAAGCTGTTGTTGGTTCATCTGCAATGATTAAGTCTGGCTCACAACTTATTGCAAGAGCTATAACAACTCTTTGACGCATACCACCACTAAATTGATGTGGATAGTCCTCTATTCTTTTTTCAGCATTCTCTATACCGACTTCTTTTAGTAATTGTATTGATTTACTAAGCGCCTCTTGATAGCTTAAATTTAAGTGAGCTTGAATGGTTTCAATTAATTGATCTTTTATTTTAAATAAGGGATTTAAAGAAGTTTGAGGATCTTGAAAAACAAATCCAATTTTTTTTCCTCTAATTTTTTGGATTACTTCTTCATTATTTCTTAATTCAATACTATCTATTTTAATTGAACCATTTGTAATTTCACCTGGAGGATCAATCAAGTTGATTATAGCATTTGCTATTGTAGATTTCCCAGATCCAGATTCACCGACAATTCCTAATATTTGCCCTCTCTCCAAAGAAAACTCTACATTTTTGCTTGCAACTATAGTTTCCTTTCGTGTTGGATAACTTATGTTTAAATCTTTAACTTCTAAAAAACTCATCTCTTTTTTAATTTTGGATTTAGAGCATCTCTCATCCAATCCCCTAATAAATTAATTGATAAAGCTAGAACAATTAAAAAAATTGCTGGGAAAAAGGTAATCCACCATTCTCCTGAAAATAAAAAATTGTTTCCAAACCTTATCAGAGTACCAAGTGAGGGTGTTGTTGGTGGAACACCAACACCTAAAAAACTTAGTGTAGACTCTGTAATAATTGCAAGTGCTAATCCAATTGTAGCAATCACTAATATAGGTCTAAGAATATTTGGTAATATATGTTTAAACATAATTAGAATATTTGATAATCCTATAATTCTAGATGCTGAAACATACTCTTTATTTTTTTCTACTAGAGTTGATGCTCTTGATACTCTTGCAAATTGGGGCCATTCAGAAATACCAATGGCAAAAATCAAAACATAAATTGCCATTTCATCATGCATCGATTGTGAGATAATTGCTCTAGCAATTCCGTCAACAAGTAAAGCCATTAAAATACTTGGGATAGTCAATTGTACATCCGTAAGACGCATTACAATAATCTCGTATCTACCACCAATG
>CACJRM010000036.1 GCA_902595805.1 uncultured Alphaproteobacteria bacterium
TTACCATCTGAATTACCAAGGGATTCAAGCGCTGAGTTTAGTGAAGGTATTATCAAAGAAGTTCTTCCTTTTTTACTAAACGAAGATGATGGGAGAATATTAAATGGAACTATAACAACGGATGGTAGTTTTTTAGAAAAGTACAATTATTTAAATAATTATATTAATATTAATGAATAAAGCAGAAAAAAAACATAATATCATTTCCGAAATAACAACACCTTTTAAAATTGTTAGTGATTTTAATCCAAGTGGTGACCAACCAGAAGCAATTAATAGTATTGTTAAAAATCTAAACGAAGGGGAACAAGCACAAGTTCTTTTAGGTGTCACTGGATCAGGTAAGACTTTTACAATGGCTAAAGTAATTGAAAAAGTTCAAAAACCTACTTTAATAATGGCACCTAACAAAACATTAGCGGCACAACTTTATGGTGAAATGAAAAATTTATTTCCAAATAATGCTGTCGAATATTTTGTCAGTTATTATGATTATTACACACCAGAAGCATATGTACCAAGGACTGATACATATATTGAAAAAGAATCCTCAATAAACGAACAAATTGATCGTCTAAGACACTCAGCTACTAGATCTTTAGTAGAAAGAAGAGATACAATTATAGTAGCATCAGTTTCATGTATTTATGGTATTGGATCAGTTGATGCTTATTCCTCAATGTCTTTTACTTTGGATAAAAATCAGTCAATAGGCCGAGAAATTATAATCAGAAAATTAGTAGAACTTCTATACAAACGTCGTGACATGGACTTTAGAAGAGGTAGCTTTAGGGCTAAGGGAGATATTTTGGAAATTTTTCCTTCACACTATGAAGATATATCTTGGAAAATATCTATGTTTGGAGATGATATAGAGAGTATAACGCAGGTAGATCCACTTACTGGAGAGAAGCTCGCAGAACTTGAACAAATAAGAATCTTTGCAAACTCTCATTATGTAACCCCAAAGCCAACTATAAAAAAAGCAATTACAATGATTAAAAATGATCTAAAAAAACAATTGGAGATTTTTGAAAAAGAAAAAAAATACTTAGAAAGACAAAGGTTAGATGAGAGAACTACATTTGACTTAGAAATGATGGAAACTACTGGTAGTTGCAGTGGTATTGAAAATTATTCTAGATATTTGTCAGGAAGACAGCCGGGAGAGCCTCCTCCTACACTTTATGAATATATTCCAGAAGACTCTTTATTGTTTATAGATGAAAGCCATCAGACATGTGGTCAAATAGCAGGAATGTACAAAGGTGATTTTTCTAGAAAATCAACTTTAGCTCAATATGGTTTTAGACTACCAAGTTGTGTTGATAACAGACCTTTAAAAAGAGAAGAATGGGATGCAATGCGTCCACAAACTATATTTGTAAGTGCAACACCAGGAGATTATGAACTTGAAAAAACAGGTGGCACCTTTGTTGAACAAGTAATTAGACCAACAGGTTTAATTGATCCACCTATAGAGATAAGGCCAACTAAACATCAAATTGATAACTTAATTGATGAATGTAAAAAGACTATAGATAAAGGTCATCGTGTTCTAATCACAACACTTACAAAAAAAATGGCCGAAGATCTTACTGAATATATCAATGAAGAAGGATTAAAGGTAAGGTATCTTCACTCTGATATCGATACATTAGAAAGAATAGAAATTATAAGAGATCTAAGACTAGGAGTTTTTAATGTTTTAGTAGGAATAAATCTTCTTAGAGAAGGTTTAGATATTCCTGAATGTGCTTTAATGGCTATATTAGATGCTGATAAGGAAGGTTACCTTCGTTCTAGAACTAGTTTAATTCAGACTATTGGCAGGGCTGCAAGAAATGTTGAGAGTAAAGTCTTAATGTATGCTGATAATATTACCACTAGTATGAAAGAAGCAATCGAAGAGACGGATAGAAGACGAACAAAACAACTAGAATATAACAAAATAAATAAAATTACGCCAATCAGTATTAAAAAGAATATTCAAGAAATAATTGAGAACACAGCTGAACAAGATCATGTTACAGTTGAAATTGATAATGCTAAAGAATTAGTTGGTAAGGATCTTAATAAACATATTAAAAATTTAGAGAAAAAAATGAATGAATTTGCTTCAAAACTTGAATTTGAAGATGCAGCAAGATTACGAGATGAAATTAATAGATTAAAGGCAAAAGAAGTGGGTCTTTCTAATAAAGTTTTGCAGTTTAAAAAGAATTAATGGATATTGTATTTTCAGAAACTAACCAAACTGGAATTATTAAACTAAATCGTCCTAAAGCTTTAAATGCTCTCAATTTAGAAATGGCAAAAAAATTCCATGACAAATTATTAGAATGGGAAGAAAAAGATAATATCTTAAGAGTATTGTTAGTTGGAGAGGGTAAACATTTTTGTGCAGGAGGTGATGTAAAATCTCTTGTTCTTGATGGAAAAGAAAACTCTTTAAAACATGATTTTTTTAGAATTGAATATAAACTTAATTATTTAATAAGCCAATTTAGTAAAGAATTTCTTTCAGTTTGGAATGGTGTAGTGATGGGTGGTGGGGTTGGTTTATCAATCTATGGTGATCACAGATTGGCAACAGATAATTCAAAATTTGCAATGCCAGAATCTGCCATTGGTTTTTTTCCAGATGTTGGTGGAAGTTATTTTTTATCAAATCTTCCAGGTAACATTGGTAAGTATATTGGTTTAACGGGTGAGGTTTTAGGGTTAAATGAATTAATTTTTTTCGGATTAGCAACTCACTACTTTAAAAGTAATAAAATAGAAGATGTTAAAGAAAAATTTATTAAAAGAGGAGAAATTTCACACGATAATTTTGAAGTAAAGAATGATACATATCTAATTAAAAATATGAATTTAATAAATGAACTATTCAATGGAAATATTCAAACAATCATATCAAATTTAAAAAGTCATAACTCAG
Source organism: uncultured Alphaproteobacteria bacterium (assembly GCA_902595805.1). Taxonomy (GTDB): domain Bacteria; phylum Pseudomonadota; class Alphaproteobacteria; order HIMB59; genus CACPNW01. The sequence continues at coordinate 2,942 of CACJRM010000036.1, forward strand.
AGTTTTCAAAAAAAATTTTAGATATTCTTTTAGCTAAATGTCCAATGAGTCTTGCGATAAGCACTAAACTTATAGATGATGCAAAAGGTAAATCGTTAAAAGAATGTTTAGAAACTGAATTTCAATTAAGTCAAAAAATAGTATATCGTAGTGACTTTGATAATGGTGTAAATTCTGTGCTAATTTCAAAAGATCATAATCCTATTTGGGAACCATCAAAAATAGATGAAATAAATATAGAAGATCTAGATTTTTATTTTGAAACTCATACTGAAAATCTTTATCTATAATATTACAAATGAGTAATAAAATTCCTACTTCTGCAAAAGTAGTTGTAATAGGTGGTGGTATAGCTGGATGTTCTGTAGCTTATCATTTAGCAAAATTTGGATGGAAAGATGTGATCTTGCTAGAAAGAGATCAATTAACTTCTGGAACTACTTGGCATGCAGCAGGACTGATTGGTCAAATTGGTGCATCAGCAACCATTACAAAACTTAGAAATTATTCGTTAAATTTATATAAAGACTTGGAAAAAGAAACAGGATTAGCAACAGGTTTAAAGCAAAACGGCTCTTTAACTATAGCAACAACTAATGATCGATTAGAAGAATTAAAAAGGCAAGCTACCTTTGCTCAAAGATTTAATATAGAAGTTAATGAATTAGAAAAAAATCAGATTAAGGATATTTACTCTCTTATAAATACTGATGACGTTGTTGGTGGGATATTTATTCCAAAAGATGGTCAAGCAGATCCTGTTGGTATAACAAATGTTCTTGCTAAATCGGCAAAAATGTATGGTGCTCAAATATTTGAACATTGTTCTGTAAATAAAATCCTAACTAAAAATGGATCAATAGAGGGTGTAGATACAAAACATGGAAAAATTAAATGTGAGTATATTGTTCTAGCATCTGGAATGTGGTCTAGGCAGATAGCAAATGATATTAACGTTAGTATACCGCTATATCCAAATGAACACTTCTATATATTAAGTGAGCCATTAAAAGAAATTTCTAAATCACTTCCAGTTCTTAGAGATTACAATAATTGCTTATATCTAAAAGAGGATGTGGGAAAAATTTTAGTAGGAATTTTTGAGCCTAAAGCTAAACCTGCATTTACTGATACGTATAAAGTGCCCAATGATTTTTCTTTTGGAGAACTACCTGAAGATTTTGATCATTTTGAACCGCATTTAAAAAATGCTATGAAAAGAATACCAGCCCTTGAAAATGTAGGTATAAGAAAATTCTTTAACGGTCCTGAAGCTTTTACTCCAGATACAAATTATCTTTTAGGAGAAACACCAGAAATAAAAAACTTTTATGTTTGTTGTGGATTTAATAGTATTGGTATTCAAAGTGCTGGTGGTGCAGGTAAGGTAACTGCAGAATGGATGATGAACGGTGAGGTTAATGATGATCTTTACTCCTTAGATATTTCAAGATTTGAAAAATTTCACTCTGAGACAAAATTTATAACTGAAAGAGTTACTGAGTCATTAGGAGATTTATATGCAATGCACTGGCCTTACAAACAACATAAATCTTCGAGAAATATTAAACTACTTCCTTTTCATAATGATTTGAAAAAAGAAGGGGCATGCTTTGGTCAAGTGGCCGGTTTTGAAAGACCAATGTGGTATGCTATAAATGGTAACAAACCAGAATATGAGTATAGTTACGGCTATCAAAATTGGTATGATGCAGCAAAGTATGAAACAATAAATACAAGAAAAAACGCTGGTTTATTTGACTTAAGTGCCTTTGCAAAATTTGAAATTAAGGGAGACACTGCCTTCAACGATCTTCAACGATTATGCTGTAATAATATTAAAAATTATCCCGGTCATACAACTTATACGCAAATGCTTAATTCAAATGGTGGCATTGTTGCCGATTTAACAATTACTTGTATTGATACTAATTCTTTTCGTATTGTAACGGGTTCATCTGTGAGAGAACATGATAAAAAACATATTGCAGAGAATTTAAGTAAAAACACAACTTTAATTGATATCACTGAAAGTTTAGCTTGCTTTGGAATTTTTGGTCCTAAAAGTAGAGAAATTCTAACAGAAATATTTGGAGAACATTTTTCAAACGACAAGTTTAAATTTGGAACTGCTAAAGAAATATCATTGAAAAATAATAAATTAATCTTCCAAAGATTATCTTTTGTTGGTGAACTTGGTTGGGAAATTTATGTTCCTATAAATATATCTAGAGAAATTTATTTAGAGTTAGTTAAAGTTGGAGAAAAATATAACCTTTCACATGCTGGTGCCCATGCACTAGATATCATGAGAATGGAAAAGGGATATTTGCATTGGGGTCATGATATTTCTCCAGCTGAAAACCCTTTTGAAGCTGGATTAGAATTAACTGTTAAATTAAATAAAAAAATAGATTTTATAGGAAAAGATGCTTTAAAAACAAAAAATAGAATTAAAAAGAAACAACTAACAAATTTTGTTTTAGAAAAATCTACACCAGGAAATCCTCTTTTATTACACGATGAGCCTATTTATTATAAAAATAAAATTGTGGGTGAAACAACTTCTAGCAATTATTCATTTTGTT
>CACJRM010000037.1 GCA_902595805.1 uncultured Alphaproteobacteria bacterium
TTCTTATTTGATACTAAAGTATAGTTAAATCTTAATTCATATCTAAGGTTTGAAGTTGCTTGATTTGTTTCTACTGCTCTTTTGGTCTTTTCTTCTTTTATGTCTATTAAAAGATCAAATTCATTATTTTTATTATTTCCAAATACTACTGGAATATAAGAGCGCATGAAAACCAAATCAACACCAGACACATCAATTTTTGTTTTGTTATAAAGCGGATTTATAAGATTGGTATCATTGGTATAAATAAAATCTATGTTATTACATGATAATATTAATAAGAATAAAAACAGAGAAATTATTTTTTTCATTATACTACCAAGTTTATAACCTTACCCGGTACATATATTTCTTTTTTAATATTTTTTCCTGATAAGTTTTTAATAATCTTATCATTACTTTTAACCATGTTTAGAACTTCATCTTTTGACATTTTTTCTTCGATCTCAATTATTTCTCTTGTTTTCCCATTGATTTGAATAGCTATTTTAAAATTAGTTTTTTTATTCACTTTTTCATTTAACCACTTTTCATTAATACACAATCCTGAGCTTCCAAGGTTTGACCAAATCTCTTCACTTATGTGTGGAACAAAAGGATGTAAAATTATTGATAGTTTTTTTAAAGACCACTCAAAATCTTTTTTTGCTATTTTATTTTTAGAAATTGAATCATTAAGTAGATTTACATACTCATAAATCTTTGCAACAGACTTATTAAATTGAAACGCCTCTATATATTCTGATACTTGGTTAATAATAATTTTGAGATCTTGGATTATACCAGAATCTCCAGATTTATTAGATTGGTAAGATTTAAATTTTTCAACAAATTCGTATATTTTGTTTATAAATTTGAAAGACGCACTTATGCCTGTATCAGTCCACTCTAAATCTCTTTCTGGGGGGCTATCAGATAACATAAACCACCTTGCTGTATCTGCACCATACAGATTAATGATATCATTTGGATCAACAACATTTTTTTTTGACTTACTCATTTTTTCAATCTTACCAGTTTGAACAATAAAATTATTTTTATCCTTTAACTCACCACTATCTTTATTTATATCTTTAGGCTCTACCCACTCCCCCTTTTTATTTTTATATGTCATGTGAGTAACCATACCTTGTGTAAACAATCCTTTAAAAGGTTCGTTTAAATTAAAATAACCAAGATCTCTTAAAGCTTTTGTAAAAAATCTTGAATACAACAGATGAAGTATAGCATGCTCGATACCACCAATGTATTGGTCAACCGGCAACCAATAATCAATATCTTCTTTGTCAAAAGGCTTGTTTAATCTCGCATTGCAATATCGAAAATAATACCAAGATGATTCAAAAAATGTATCGAAAGTGTCTGTTTCTCTTTTTGCCTTCATGCCCGTCTTTGGGCATAAGGTATCTCTCCAACCTGAAATATTACTTAATGCACTAGATGATTCAGTAAAATTTTTAATTTCAGGAAGTTTTACCGGTAACGACTCATCATCAACCGGTAATATTTCACCATCTTCCCTATAAATAATAGGTATTGGACAGCCCCAAAACCTTTGTCTTGAAATTCCCCAGTCTCTTAACTTGAAGTTTACTTTTTTTCTTCCAATTTTTTTCTGTTCTATCTTATTTATTATTTTTTCTTTAGCATCTGTAATATTAAGTCCATTCAAAAAATCTGAATTTATAATTATTCCATCTTCCATATAAGCATCAACATCAATTTTGAAATCATTTTTTAAAATTTTATCTGGTTTAACAACTGGAATTACATCAAGATTATACTTATTAGCAAAATCCAAATCTCTTTGATCATGAGCTGGGCATCCAAAAATTGCACCAAGTCCATATTCCATTAAAACAAAATTAGCAACAAACACAGGCAGTTTTTTTCCAACAATAAAAGGATGTTGAACTGTTAAATTAGTATTAAAACCCTTTTTTATTTTTTCTGGATTTAGGTCTTTACATTCTTTTATAAATTTTTTTAAATCCTTATCTTTTTTTGATATTTCAATTACTAACTCATGTTCAGTAGAAAGTGCTAAAAAAGTTGCCCCAAAGATAGTATCAGGCCTTGTAGTGAAAACAGTTATAATTGAATCACTATTTGATATTTTAAAATCTAGCTCAACACCTACAGACTTACCAATCCAATTTGATTGCATCGTCTTTACTTTATTCGGCCAATTTTTTAATTTATCTAAATCTTTCAGCAACTCATCTGAATACTTACTTATCTTTAAAAACCATTGAGATAACTTTTTCTTTTCAACTACTGCACCAGATCTCCAGCCCTTTCCATCAATTACTTGCTCATTAGCCAATACAGTTTTGTCTACTGGATCCCAATTAACCTCTGCTTCTTTTTTATAAGCTAATCCAGCCTTAAACATATCAATGAAAAATTTTTGTTCATGTTTATAATATTCAGGATGACACGTGGCTATTTCTCTATCCCAATCTAGGGATAATCCCATTTGTAATAATTGATTTTTCATTGTTCTTATATTTTGATATGTCCAATTTTCAGGGTGCTTATTTTCTGTTAATGCAGCATTTTCTGCTGGCAAACCAAAAGCATCCCAACCCATTGGATGAAGCACATTATATCCCTTCATTTTTTTATACCTTGCTACAACATCACCTAATGTATAGTTTCTTACATGGCCCATATGGATCTTGCCGGAGGGATAAGGGAACATTTCTAGTACATAGTATTTCTTTTTATTTGGATCCTTTGAGGTTTTAAAAACTTTATTATCAGACCAAGTTTTTTGCCACTTTGTTTCAATTATTTTATGATTGTATCTTGATGACACTTTTAATTAGACTGAAGCTTTAATTTTTTTGCTTTATTTAAAATTGCATTCTCAATTTTAATATTATTTTCTTTGTTTATATTTTTGTTTACCCATTTTTGATTTTCAAATTGTTGACAAAAAGACGTTACTTTTAAATTTTCAGTGTTAAGCACTTTTCCAGTAATAAAAATATTTAACTTACACCTTTCGTCTTGATTGCTTGTTGTAGAATACCAATCAGTAATAATGGTTCCGCCGACAGGATCTGCAGAACTCAGTGGCATAAAATCAACAGTTTCTAAAGCCCCTCTCCATAAATAAACATTTATTGGCATACTAGTAGGTGAACTAATACTCTCAGTATTATTATTCTTGTTATTTCCTAAGATACCACCAATGGACAAGCCTTTTTTACCTAACAAACCACCACCACTTTGGAGTCTTAATTCAGCATCTCTCATAGCTAAATCCATATCTTGAGCTGAATTAAATTTTGTACCCGATCTTCTTATAATCATTTCTTTTGTTTGAGCTTTTGACCATAACTCTTCCATTTCCTCTTCCGTTTTGTTGCTATTACAAGAAAATATAAAAAATAAAGAAAATATTAGAATAGACCTGATTATAAACATGTGAAACTAATTATTGTATTGAGAGCCAAAAGTAAAACATAAAAAAAACGGCACTCGTTAAAGTGCCGTTTTAAAAGATATAAAATCTTTAATTAAAATGCCATGTTAGCACCGATGTACCATGCAGATCCATCATCAGTAGATGAACCTTCATCACTAGCTTCCATTGAAGTGTAGCCAAGTAATGCAGTTACACCAGCAGCTACAGCATAAGATACACTTGCAGAAGTTACGTCTTTAGCATCGTTACTTCCACCAGTAGCACCAATAGCTTTGTCTTCAGCGTCACCAGATGCAAAACCAACATTAAACGTTAGATCACCAGATACATATTTAACACCAACTTTTGTTACGTCAGCATTATATTCATCTGCAGATGCTAAGTTAACACCAGCTTTATCACCATCAGCAAAACCAGCAGCAACAGTTAAATCACCAGTTACAGCACTAATACCGACATGGAAACCACCTGTTTCAGATCTTACAGCAGCACCAGTTGTTGAACCTTCAGCAGCAGAATAACCACCACCGATTGTTAACGCAGTATCACCTAAATCAGTTACATAAGTAGCACCAATTGCATAGTGACTGTCTACTCTGTAAGTGATTGTAGCTGCAGCACCAGAGTCAGTTGAAGCTGAGAAAGACATTGATAAACCGTCTGCTAAGAAATCAGCAGCTGTGTGGTATTCAACACCTAAGTTAGTTGATGCAGTAGCAAAATCTAAACCAGTTTGCGCTGAGTTTGTAGATGTAGTAGCTACACCTTCAGCACCAGCTGAACTTGGAATAGATACAGCGTGTGAACCAGATGCGTTACCAGCGGCAATTACATCAAGTTTTGAGCCATCAGTGAATGCTAAAGTAAAACCTGCATCACCATCAACTTTAGTTGTTTCATCCATTACTTTAAAGCTAGATGAAATAGTCATACCACCATCAGTAGTTTCAGATAATGATACAGTAAAGTTGTTATCAAAAGTCTGAGCGTTTGTATCTGTTCCACCTGTTGGTGAATCAAATTCAATACCAGTTTTGTGGTTACCACTCATAGTAGCTGTTACGGCTTCAGCAACTGAAGCAGCACCAAGCGTAGAAACTAGAGCAGTTCCCATTAATAGTTCTTTTTTCATAATTACTCCTTTTGAGTTAATGAATATTCATTAAATACAAGAAACAAACTTGTATTACGGAGTGTATTATTTAAAAATTGAATAAAGTTCAAAAAAAGCATAATAATTTAATATATTTTTTTAAATTATGTTGTTTTTTTACAACATATAATTTTATGTTTAATATAGAAAAATTCAATGAAATCAGGGAAATTTTAAAAAAACATAGTAATACTGCAAAAATTGTTGCAATTTCTAAAAACCACCCTGTTGAAAGCGTTTTAGAGGCTATCAACTACGGAGTACATATTTTTGGAGAAAACAGAGTTCAAGAAGCAAAAGCCAAATTTTTGAAAATAAAACAAGAAAATCCTAAAATAGAATTACACTTAACAGGTCCATTACAATCAAATAAAGTTAAGGATGCAATATCTTTATTTGATGTTTTTCACACAATAGATCGAGAAAAAATTGCAAAAGAATTTTCTAAATATCAAGATTTAATAATTAAAAAAAAATTTTTTGTACAAATAAATATTGGTAAAGAAAAAACAAAGAGTGGAATTCTTCCTGAAGAAGTTCGTGATTTCTTACTTTTTTTAAAAAATGAAATGAACCTAAAGATACAAGGCCTTATGTGTATACCTCCTGTTGGAGAAGATCCAAAATATCATTTCAATCAACTCCAAATTTTAGCAAAAGAGAATAATCTAACAGAACTCAGTATAGGTATGAGTGGAGACTATAAAGAAGCACTTCCATTTAAGCCATCATACATTAGACTTGGAACAATTTTATTTGGAGAAAGAAATTGAAAAATAAAATAAATATTTTTTTAAATAAAAATATAAAACTTTTTTTTACTGAACTGCTTTCTGATTATGATCTTTTTTTTATGAATTTAAATGACATTGAAAAGAATTTTGACAGCATAAACACAAATATTATTTTGATAAAC
>CACJRM010000038.1 GCA_902595805.1 uncultured Alphaproteobacteria bacterium
TCTTCCAGGAACCGCATCTTTTTTTACACCTAAAGAAGGCATAGCAAAACTATGAAGCACATCTCCAGCAGTAACCAATACGTGAATATTTTTATTTGCTGGTAAAACTAGGTGGTTATCTACTGTTAATAATCTAATGTCTCCTGGCTCTAATTCATCATCAGGTATCATGTAACTCTCAAAAGAAATGTCGTCATGTTCTGGATATTGATACTCCCAGTACCACTGATGACCTATGACTTTAATAGTCATATCAGTTTCGGGTATTACATCTTGCTGATATACTAACTTAAAAGATGGGATTGCCATAAAAATTAATATTATTACTGGAATTCCAGTCCAGAGTATTTCTATAAATGTGTTATGAGTAGTTTTAGAAGCAACTGGATTTACTTTTCTTCTAAATCTAAATACAACATAAAAGATTAGAAACAGAACAAATATCGTGATTGCGGTCATCATAATTAATACAAAATTATGAAGGTCATAAACATTTCTCATAACATCACTTGCAGGTGTTTGAAAACCTAACTGCCAATCAGAAATACCATTTGCTGAAGAAGCAAAGGTCATAAATGTAGCAATAATAAAGGATAAAATACGCATCTAAATTAATTATTGTATACACTAATAAATAAATTATTCAGTAAATTAACCAGTGATTTAGAGGCAAAATTCTAGGACAGGTTGTCGCTCATTATGATTTATTCAATAACAGATTGAATAGAAAAAATTGCAGCTGTAGTTGCAGTGTCTGATCGTAGAATTCTTTTTCCTAAAGAGACGGATATACATGAAGACAAAGAAGAGATAGTTCTTCGTTCCTTTTCAGAAAAACCGCCTTCAGGTCCAATAATGACAGACCATTTTTTGTATTTTTTTGTTTCATTATTTAATGCATTGTAAATAGTTGGTAAATTTACATTTCCTTCGTCACAAAATACTAACCCTCTATCAGATGGAAAGTTGTTAACTAAATCATCTAGTTTAATTATTTTATCTAAAGTTGGAATGGACAATCTCTCAGATTGTTCTGATGCTTCAATCATATTTAATTCGAAATTTTTAAAATTTATTTTTGATTGATTTGTATATTCTGTCAAAATTGGAATAAATCTAGAGATGCCAAGCTCGGTAGCTTTTTGAATGGTGATATTCATTCTATAAGATTTGATTGGAGCAAATATTAGCCATAAATCAGATTCTTGAGGAATATCTCTCAATTTGTTTTGTATTTGTAAAACAATGTTATCTCTATTGATAGAAATTACTTTAGATAGCCATTCACCTGTCAAACCATCGAATAAATTTATGTTATCTTCTTTTTTGATTCTAAGAACATTTTTCAGAAAGTGGTGCTGTTTATTTTTTATGTAAATTAAAATATTGGCTGATAATTTTTTTGATACAAATAATCGTGTTTTAGACATTTTCATTACAATAGTTTAGAATTATAACATTATATTTATATATGTGGGATAACTTAGTTGTAAAAAAAATATTTGATTACTGCGAGTTAATCAGACTTAACAAACCTATTGGCTTCCTTCTATTAATGTGGCCTTGCTGGTTTGGTTTAGCGTTACTAAAAATAGAAATTTCTAAACTATTATTTTGGTATTTACTTTTTTTAATTGGTTCTTTTTTAATGAGAAGTGCGGGTTGCATAATCAATGACATCATTGATATTGATTTTGATCAAAAAGTTACACGTACCAAATTTAGACCTTTAGCATCAAAAAAGGTTTCTATTACTGAAGCGATATTATTATTAATAATATTATTGGTAATTAGTTTTTTCATTCTTCTTGAGTTTAATTATAAATCAATTGTATTGGGTTTGTTAAGTGTGCCATTTGTGATTTTATATCCTTTTATGAAAAGAATAACTTTCTTCCCACAATTATTCCTTGGAATTATTTTTAGTTGGGGTGTGCTAATAGTTTCAATGCAATTTAATACACGAATTACATTTGATTTTCTTTTATTGTATTTTGTATGTATATTTTGGACATTAGCATATGATACGATTTACGCTTACCAAGATAAGGCAGATGATGTTTTAAATAAGATCAAATCTACTGCAGTTTATTTTGATAAAAATGGTAAAAGATTTGTTCAAACATGCTATCTTATTATCTTAATTATACTGTCTTATTTTGTATGGAATTCCTCAAATTTTTTACTAAGTTCAATTATTATAGCAACTATCGCAATTTGTACGTATATAGCAATTCAGAAATGGGATATAACATCACCGTTAAGCTCAAATTATTATTTCAGACAAAATAATATTTTTGCAATTATGTTGTTTTTACTTTTACAAACTATTTAATGTCCTCAGAAAAAAAACAATCAGTTTCTTCAAGAATAGTGTTTCAATATTTAATGAGTCATAAACTCAAAATAATTTTAGCTTTATTTATGATGGTTATTTCTGCAGCAGCAACAGGTTTACATGCTTGGTTAGTAAGACCTGCGCTTGATGAAGTCTTAATAAAAGGGAATAAAGAAATGTTATTTTTAATTCCAATTGCAATTATTATGGTAACCCTCTGCAAAGGATTGGCAACATATACTCACTCTTATCAAATGAGTAAAGTTGCACATTCTATAATTGCAAAACTTCAAACACAGATGTTTGAAAAACTCATGTATTTGAATATGAAATTTTATAGTGATTCTAAGTCAGGTAATTTAATTTCAAGGCTCATCAATGATACTTACTACTTAAGACTTGCAATTGTTAAATCTGTAACAGGAATTATAAAAGATGTTTTAGTTATTATTTTTTTACTAGGTAATATGTTTTACCAAAGTTGGACCCTAACTCTTTTTGCTTTTTTTGCATTCCCTTTAGCAATCTGGCCCATAAGAAAAATTGGGAAGAGTATTAGAAAAATTACTTACACCATCCAAAATGAAATTGCAGTTTTTTCTAATGTATTAGCTGAGAGCATTAAAGGTATTAGACAAGTAAAAGCATACTCAAGAGAAAACTATGAAAAACAAAGAGCTTTTGAAACAATTAGTTTCATTCAAAAATATTTTACAAAATCTGCTTTTATCAGCAATCGCTTAAGCCCTTTGATGGAATTTATTGGAAGTTTAGCTGTAGCACTCTCAATTTATGCTGGGGGTGTTTTTGTCTTAAATGAAAGTATGACAACAGGTCAATTTATGAGTTTTTTAGTAAGTCTGCTTCTGGCTTATCAACCGGTAAAGGCACTTGGCAATCTAAACATAAGTGTCCAAGAAGGTCTAGCTGGAGCTGAGAGAATTTTTAAACTTTTAGATACAGGCGAAAAAAATATGGAGAATATTTCTACAAAAAAAACCATAGATCTTGACGGTGACATTGTTTTAAAAGATGTTTCATTTGCCTATAAAGATAATACAGTGCTCGATAGAATAAGCTTAAGAATACCAAAAGGAAAAAAAGTTGCACTAGTTGGCTTATCTGGCTCTGGTAAATCGACGATAGCAAATATAATTTTGCGATTATATGATAATTATTCAGGCTCTATATTAATAAACTCTAAAGATATAAAAGAACTAAATCTAACAGATGTAAGAAGCAGTGTTTCAATTGTAACACAAGAAACTATTTTATTTAACGAGAGTATATTTAATAATATTAAATATGGAAACCTTGAAGCAAGTGATGAAGAGATTAGTTTAGTTGCTAAAAATGCTGGAGTAAAAAGTTTTTCAGAAGAATTAGATCAAAAACTACATACTGTTATCGGAGAAAACGGTATAAAATTATCAGGTGGACAACGACAAAGAATTGCTATTGCCCGAGCTCTAATAAAAGATGCATCACTTTTAATTATGGATGAAGCTACATCTTCATTAGATAACATAACTGAAAATAAAATTCATGAAACAATAAATAATCTTATGAAAAATAAAACTAAGTTAATAATTGCACATAGATTAAGCACAATAGAAGACGCAGACATAATCTACGTTTTGGATAAAGGTAAAATTGAAAGTCAAGGATCACATGAAGAATTAATTGTAAAATCAGCTATTTATAAAAAATTACAACTAAGAGAACAGTTGGAAAATGAGTTTTAAAAAAAAAATTTTTAAATTTTCTATATCTCAAAAAATTTTAGCTTTTATAGGTTACCTATATATCTTATTCGTATGCTACACTTCTAAAATACAAATTATAAATTCTGAGTTACCAGAAAAATTGTGGAGAGAGAATAAACCGTTTATTTTAGCATTCTGGCATGGTCAATTGATGATGATAGGACATGTATGGAAAAGTAAAGCCGTGTTAAATATGTTGGCATCTAGCCATAGTGATGGTCGATTTGGTGCATATATTGCGGGTCATTTTAATTTAAAAAATGTTTCTATAATCTCAAAAAATAAATCGCCATCATTAAGGAAGGTATTTAAAATTTTAAAAGATAGAAATTATATTGGTATTACTCCTGATGGACCAAGAGGACCTAATAAGAAAGTTTCAGAAGGAGTTATAAAAATTGCAATTCATTCTCAAGTTCCAATTATACCACTTGGCTTTGCTTCAAATAAAAATTTTAAACTTAAATCTTGGGACTCATTTTTAATAACATATCCATTTTCAAAATGTAGATTTGTCTGGGGTGAACCAATTACTATTCCTTCTTCTACTAAAGATGATGATTTAGACAAATATAAGAATTTCTTGGAAGAAAAAATTAATGGCTGCCTGGAATCAGCAGAAAAAAATCTAAATGCTTAAAATATATCAAATACTCAGCACTCTTCTTATACCAGTAATTATTTTAAATATATTTATTCGCATCTATAGAAAAAAAGAGGATAGAGTAAGATTTATTGAAAGGTTTGGAAAACCAACAGTAAAAAAAAATTCTGAGAGAAAAATTTTATGGATACATGCAGCAAGTATTGGTGAATTTAAATCTTCAGATTTAATTATAGAACGATATCATAAAGTATTTGATATTTTAGTTACTACAACAACAAAATCTTCAGCAGAATATATTAAGGAGTTTTATAAAAATAAAATTATTCATCAATACATCCCATTTGATGTGTCTCTGTGGTGTTCAAGATTTTTAAACTTTTGGAAACCAAATCTGATTTTATGGATAGAGTCAGATATTTGGCCAAATATGCTTAATAAAATAAGAGTGCAAGATATCAATTGTTTATATTTAAATGCAAGAATTTCTCCAAACTCTTTTAAAAAATGGAAAAGTACAAAAAATTTCTACAGAAATTCATTAAAGAGTTTTAACAA
>CACJRM010000039.1 GCA_902595805.1 uncultured Alphaproteobacteria bacterium
CCTTTCCTTTACCCATTCTAACCTCAGCTGGTTTTTTCGATACAGGCACGTCAGGAAATATACGTATCCACATTCTACCTGCTCTTTTTAAATATCTAGTTATAGCTTTTCTTGCAGCTTCTATTTGTCTCGATGTTGTAGCTAAATCAACTGGTACCTCAAATCCACACAATATGCTTAAAGCAACTCTTAATGCTTTTAAGATGTCAGAGTCTCCTAAATCTGTAGCATCAAAAAGATCAAAAAAAATAAACGAAATAACAAAAGTAATCAAAAATTAATATGAAAATCAACGAAATTAAATCTACACTTACATCAAGTAAAAAAAATAAAAGGCGCGGTAGAGGCTCAGGATCTGGGCTTGGAAAAACATCTGGAAGAGGCGTTAAAGGACAAAAATCTAGATCCGGTGTATCAATTAATGGTTTTGAAGGTGGTCAAATGCCAATCTATAGAAGACTTCCAAAAAGAGGTTTTAAGAATCATTTTAAAGTAAAAGTCCAAAATATTAATTTTAATACGATAAATAACTTAATTAATAAATACAAATTGGACCCCCAGGCAATTAAAGAAGAAGACTTATTTAGAAGAAAAATATTGAATAAATCTAAAGGAAATCTAAAACTTCTTAATGTAGGTAAATTAGAAAAATCTGCTTCTTTAGAAATTTCTTTTGCTTCAAAAAAAGCAATCGAAACGATAGAAAAGTTAGGTGGCAAAGTTAATTTAACAAAAAAATAAATGGCAACAGCAACAGACAGATTGGCAAATAACTTAAACTTTGGTGCTTTAGGTAAGGCTACAGAATTAAGGCAAAGACTTCTATTTACTTTAGGGGCTCTAATAGTTTTTAGATTAGGCACATTTTTACCAATCCCAGGTATAAATCCATTAGCACTCCAACAATTTTTTGAACAACAATCATCTGGAATTTTAGGAATTTTTGATACTTTCTCTGGAGGGGCACTTGGTAGGATGGGAATATTTGCGTTAGGTGTAATGCCATACATTTCTTCATCTATTATTATGACACTAATGCAATCAGCAGTACCTTATTTAAAATCACTCAAGGAAAAAGGCACAAAAGGAAGAAGAGAACTTTTACAATTTACTAGATACGTTACAGTTTTAATTGCAGCTGTTCAGGGATATGGAGTTTCCATTGGTCTGGAGTCAATGCAAACAACTTACGGGAATATAGTATTTGAGCCTGGTTTGTTTTTTAGATTAACAACTGTAATTACTCTCGTAGGAGGTACTATTTTTCTGATGTGGTTGGGTGAACAAATAACATCTAGAGGTGTTGGTAATGGGATTTCTCTAATAATTACAGCGGGGATTATTGCTAATTTACCAAGTGCTTTTGTGAGCACGCTACAACTTGGAAGAACTGGAGAATTAAGTATCGCTTTCATTCTTGGTATTTTGATTTTAATCTTACTTTTAATAATTTTTATAGTTTTTGTTGAAAAAGCACAAAGAAGAATACCTGTTCAATATCCAAAACGACAGGTGGGTAACAAAATATATGGTGGTCAAAGTTCGCATTTGCCTTTAAAAATTAATACAGCTGGAGTAATACCAGTTATATTCGCATCATCTATATTACTTTTACCTAATACTATGTCAGGATTTGGAGCAGGATCTTCAAGCGATATTTTTATATTGATTTCCAGTTACTTAGGTAGAGGTCAGCCACTTTATTTAGGATTTTACGCTGCGATGATTATTTTTTTTGGATTTTTCTACACTTCAATCGTTTTTAATCCAGATGAACAAGCAGAAAACTTAAGAAAATATGGAGGATTTATTCCCGGTATAAGACCAGGTGAAAATACTGCTAAATATATAGAGTATGTTTTAATAAGATTAACTACTATTGGGACAATATATTTAACATTTGTAGCTTTACTCCCTGAATTTTTGTTATCAAGAACTTCAATACCATTTTATTTAGGTGGAACTGCACTACTCATCGTTGTAGTGGTCATGATTGACTTCATTACGCAGGTGCAATCACATCTATTTCAGCATCAATATGAAGGATTGCTAAAAAAAACAAAGTTAAAAGGTAGAAGATAAATTGAGCAACATGATCTTTTTTGGCCCTCCTGGTGCTGGGAAAGGTACTCAAGCAAAAATAATTTCAGAACTACTTAATATAGCTCATCTTTCAACAGGAGATATATTAAGAAAGAAACTACTAGAACAGGATAAATTGGCAAACGAATTGAAAGTAATAATGTCTTCAGGTAATTTAGTTTCCGATGATATTTTAAATTCTATTGTTTCTTTACGATTAAATAAAGAAGCAAGTAAAGGTTTTATCTTAGATGGTTATCCTAGAACTTTAAAGCAGTCAGAATTTCTAAATAAATTTCTCTTAGAGACTTCAAATTCAATTAATTATATCTTTGACATTCAAATCAACTTTGAAACTTTAAAATCAAGAATTCTAAAAAGATCATCAGAGGAAAGTAGAGATGATGATAAAATTGAAGTTATAGAAACTAGATATAATGAATATATTAGTTCCACACAAAAAGTATCTGAATTCTATAAAGAAAAATATCCAGATATTTTTCATGAGATAGACGGATCTTTACAAATTCAAGAAATTACTCAAAAAATTAGACAAATATTAAAATTTTCATGAAAATCAGCCATTTTTTTACACATCTTTTCTTGACTAATTATACGATTATCATG
The DNA here is from genome assembly GCA_902595805.1 of uncultured Alphaproteobacteria bacterium. Lineage (GTDB taxonomy): Bacteria > Pseudomonadota > Alphaproteobacteria > HIMB59 > CACPNW01. Next base: position 2,710 of record CACJRM010000039.1, read on the forward strand.
TATTCACCCTCATTCATTTTTTTTGGATTTCTTTATGGCTAGAATATCAGGCGTTAATATTCCTACTAATAAAAAAGTAAACATTGCACTTACATATATATATGGAATAGGTAATAAACTTGCACTTGATATTTGTAAGGATGCTTCAATCGATATTTCTAAGCGAGTTCATGAACTTAATGAAGACGAAGTAAATAAAATAAGAGATTTAATTGACAAAGATTATTCAGTTGAAGGTGACTTAAGAAGAAAAGTATCTTTAGATATTAAAAGATTAAATGATTTAGGATGTTACAGAGGTCTAAGGCATAGAAAAAAACTTCCTGTAAGAGGTCAGAGAACTCACACAAATGCAAGAACTAGAAAAGGTAAAGCAGTTGCTATAGCAGGAAAGAAAAAAGTGACTAAAGGTTAAAATGGCTGATAAAAAAAAATCAAAAATCAAAAAGAAACTTTCTTCGGGTGTTGCCCATATAGTTTCTTCTTTTAATAATACAATTATCACCATTACTGATGACAAAGGCAATGCTTTAGCTTGGTCTTCATCTGGTCATAAAGGTTTCAAAGGATCAAGAAAATCGACTCCATATGCTGCGCAGATCGCAGCTGAAGATGTTGGAAACAAAGCAAAAGAGTTTGGATTGAAGAATCTTAAAATTGAAGTATCTGGTCCAGGATCTGGAAGAGAGTCGGCTCTTAGATCATTGCAGTCAATTGGGTATGTAATAACTTCAATTAAAGATGTTACACCAATACCTCACAATGGTTGCAGGCCAAGAAAAAGAAGAAGAGTTTAAAAAAAGGAGCATTTAAGTGTTACAGAAAAACTGGAGTGAATTAATAAAACCCACAAAAATGGAAGTTAATGTTGAGGAGAGTACTGGTAGGATTGGAAAACTTACTGCTGAACCTTTAGAAAGAGGTTTTGGATTAACATTGGGAAATTCAATAAGAAGAATTCTACTTTCATCCTTACAGGGCGCCGCTATAACTTCTATCAAAATAAAAGGTGTTGTGCACGAATTCTCGACTATAGATGGTGTAAAAGAAGATCTTACAGATATTCTTTTAAATTTAAAATCTGTTGCTGTTAAAGTCCATTCACCAGGCTTAAAAAAAATGTATTTAAAATCATCGGGCTCAGGAGAATTACGAGCTGGTAATTTTGAAACTGACTCTGAAACTGAAATAATGAATCCAGACCAGCTGATAATGACTCTCGACTCAAATGCTGATGTGGAAATCGAAGCTAATGTAGAGACAGGAAAAGGTTATGTTTCAGCAGAAGTTGCAGAAGATGAAAACAAGGTAATTGGAGAAATTAAGCTCGATGCAATGTTCAGTCCTGTTGTAAAGGCTTCATACAAAATTGAGAATAGTAGAGTAGGTCAAGTGACTGATTTTGATAAACTAATATTTGAGGTTGAAACAAATGGTGCAATAACTCCAGATGATGCAATAGCTTTGGCTGCTAGAATACTGCAAGATCAACTTCAACCATTTATTAACTTTGATGAACCAGAAGTACTTCCTGATCAATCAAAAGTTGAATCACTTTCATTTAATTCTAATTTACTAAAAAAAGTGGAGGAATTGGAATTATCCGTTAGATCTGCAAATTGCCTTAAAAATGATAATATAATTTATATTGGCGATCTAGTTCAAAAATCTGAGTCTGAAATGTTAAGAACACCAAATTTTGGAAGAAAATCTTTGAACGAAATCAAAGAAGTCCTTCAGCATATGGAGTTAAACCTTGGTATGTCAGTTCCAGATTGGCCTCCTGAGAATATTGATGAGTTAGCTAAAAAGTATGAGGATCCATTTAACAAATAATACTAAATGAAACACAATATTAAAAATAAAAAGCTTAATAAAAATTCTTCACATAGAAAAGCTATGTTTATGAATATGTCTAATGCGCTAATAAAACATGAACAAATAAGTACTACTTTACCTAAAGCAAAGGAATTAAGAAGATTTGTAGAAAAAATAATTACTCTTGGCAAAAAAGGTGACTTAATATCTAGAAGAAAAACTATCTCCATATTACAAGATCAAAAAATGTCTAAAAAAGTTTTCGACGTACTAGCAGAAAGATATAAGACTAGATCTGGTGGATACACTCGTATCATTAAATTAGGAAACAGATTTGGAGATAATGCTCCAACAGCTGTAATTGAACTTGTTGATCGAGATGAAGGAGCCAAAGGTCTAGATAGTGGCCCAGTTATTGAAAAAAAATCTACTGAAGAAGTAGAAGATCAACCTCAAGCTTAATTATATTGCTCAACTTAATTTTAGTCGCCACCGGTGGTGCATTGGGAGCAACTTTAAGATATACCCTAACAAATATTAGTAAAACAATATTTGCATCAAGTATTTATGGAACTATATCTGTAAATATAATCGGTTCATTTTTAATAGGATACTTTATAACATCTGA
>CACJRM010000040.1 GCA_902595805.1 uncultured Alphaproteobacteria bacterium
TATTCAAAGCTAAAGGATTTTTTTGCATCATGTATTTCTTTCTTAACACTTCTTCCTTTTAGAAAAAGTAGTGATGTATTTTTTTTAGTAAAAAATCGTGAATAATTTAATAAATTTACTAATGGAGCAAAGGCACGACAGATAATAAAGTCAAATTTTTGATTTTTTATTTTTTCAACCCTTGTACAAATAGTTTTTATTTCTAAATTCTGCTCGTGTGCAAATTCTTTGATAAAGTTTATTTTTTTCATCTTTGAGTCAATCAATAATATATTTGAATGACCAAAAATATGTAAGATCACCCCTGGTAACCCGGCTCCAGTACCAAGGTCTATTATTGATGCATTTTTTTTCAAAATAAATTCAGATAATTGTAATGAATCATTAATATGTCTATCCCAAACAACATCAAGTGTGGAGGGTCCTACTAAATTGTGTATTTGGTTGCTTTTTGTTAACTTTATTATGTAGCTATCGATTAAATCAGTTTGCTTTCTGTTAAGATTGTACTTTTTTATTACAGTGGCTTTATCCAAATTATGCTGCTTTTTTATTTTTATTTTTTTTAATATACCTAAGAAGAGCTATGGTAGCTGCTGGTGTTACGCCCGATATTCTTGAGGCTGCGCCAAGCGTAGGTGGTTTAATTTTTGATAGTTTTTCAACTATCTCATTAGATAAGCTTCCGACTAATTTATAATTAGTAGATTTAGGAATTTTTAAATTTTCTTCCTTTTCAAAATCTTGTATATCCATTCTTTGTCTATCAAGATAACCGGCATATTTAGCCTCTATTTCTATTTGCTCCATTACATCATCCTCTAGGTCATTTAACTCCGGAAGTATTTCTTTAAGCTTATGGGTTGTAATATTAGAAAAGGATAAGAGGTCTATAATATTTCTTTTTTTTCCATCTTTATTTATTTTTATCCCTTTTTTAAGGAGTGCGTCTGGTGAAAATTTGTGATTTTTAACAAAATTAAAACCCTCATTTATTCTTATAGATTTTTTTTCGAATTTTCTTTGCCTATCTATGTCAACACAACCAATATCAATTCCCAGAGGTGTAAGTCTCAAATCTGCATTATCAGCCCGAAGTAAAAGTCTGTATTCAGACCTTGAAGTAAACATTCTATATGGCTCTTTAGTTCCTTTTGTAACCAAATCATCTATCAAAACACCTATATATCCAGAAGATCTAGGTATTATAAATTCTTTATTAGATGTTGTTTTAAGCGATGCATTTATTCCAGCCATTATACCTTGTGCAGCTGCTTCTTCGTATCCAGTTGTTCCATTTATCTGTCCTGCAAAAAATAAATTTTTAATTTTTTTAGTTTCAAGAGTGTGTGTTAGTTCTTGTGGATCAACAAAATCATATTCAATAGCATAAGCGGGTTGTGTAATTGTAACATTTTCTAAACCTTTAATCGTTTTAACAAATTGCTCTTGAATTTCAGTTGGAAGTGAAGAGGATATTCCGTTTGGATATATTAGATCACTATCTAATCCTTCTGGCTCAAGAAATATCTGATGTGATGACTTATTTTTGAATTTATGAATTTTATCTTCAATAGATGGGCAATACCTAGCTCCCATTGATTGTATCTCACCTGAATACATAGGTGATAGGTTAAGGTTCTGAGCAATTATTTTGTGAGTGTTTTTATTAGTATGGGTAATAAAACAAGATATTTGAGTAATGTGGATATCTCTGTTGATAAAAGAAAATGGAATAGGGTTTTTGTCTGGGTGTTGTTCGTTTAAATCATTGAAATTTATAGTTTTTTTAAGTAATCTTGGGGGTGTTCCTGTCTTTAATCTGCCTATTGAAAACTTTAACTCTTTAAGCCTTTTTGCAAGCTTTATTGATGGTTTATCCCCAACTCTTCCTGCTTCTTGCTTCTCAGATCCCATTCTTATTAATCCATGTAAGAAAGTACCTGTGGTTAAAACTACAGATTTGGAGGATATTTTTTTGTTGTCATCTAAAACAACGCCCATTACCTTATTGTTTGAAACAATTAAGTCTTCAACTGATCCTTCGATAATTTGAAGGTTTTTTTGGTCAGATACGAGCTTATTTATAGCATTTTTATATAAAATTCGGTCTGTTTGGGCCCTTGGACCCCTTACAGCAGCACCTCTACTGGAGTTTAACATTCTAAATTGTATACAGGATCTATCTGTAGCTTTAGCCATTATTCCGTCTAAAGCATCTATTTCCTTTACAAGATGTCCTTTTCCAAGGCCTCCAATTGCAGGATTACAAGACATTTCACCTATTTTTTCAATTTTATGAGTTATTAGGGCTGTTTTTGACCCTGTTCTTGCAGATGAGCACGCTGCTTCTACACCCGCATGACCTCCACCAATCACAATTACATCAAATTTGTTGTCCATATTTATTTTCACGTGAAATTACTTACCAATACAAAAATCACTAAATATTATATCTAAAATTTTCTCAATATCAAACTTTTGATTAATTCCATCAATATACTTAATTGATCTTCTAACATTTTCAGCAGCAATATCTATTTCTTTTAAATCTAAACTTTTAAGCAATACAAGGGATTTCTTTAGGCTTTCCATATGTCTTTCACGTGAAAAGACTGGTCCAGAAATTGGTTTTTTCTTTAATTTAGAAGATATGGTTTTAATAAGAGGCTCAATTCCATAACCAGATACTGATGAAATACTATATACCCCACTAAATTTCTTTTTATTAGTATCATATTTTGATTTAACAAATATTTTTGATTTGATTTTGCTGTAGTTTTTCTTTTCATTATTTTTGAGAAAAACTATATTTAAATCAGACTTTTCAGCACTCTCTAAGGATCTTTCAATGCCTATTTTTTCAATTAAATTTCTATATTTTCTTATTCCGGCTGTATCAATGAATGTGTATTTATCCCCTTGTATATCTAGCGTGGAGCTTACTAAATCTGTTGTAGTTCCTGGTATATTAGTAACTATAGAAACTTCCTTGTTATTAATATAATTAATAAATGAAGACTTACCTGTGTTTGGCTTTCCAATAATAGTTATTGTAAAACCGTCATGAATTTGTCTAGATAAAGCTGATCTTTCGATAATATTTTCAATTTGTTTATATATGTTCTTATTTTGTTCTCTTATGTTTTTATATATTTCTTTAGGAAGGTCTTCGTCAGCAAAATCAATTATGGCTTCTATATCTGCTAGAAGTTTTTTTTGTTTATTTGATATTTCATTAACTAATTTATCTAAATTTCCACTTAAATTACCAATGGCTATCTTTCTTTGATTTTCAGTTTCTGCATTAACTAAATCATTAATTGTTTCAGCTTCTAAAACACTAACCTTATCATTGATTAGAGCTCTTTTGGTAAACTCTCCAGGCTCAGCAAGTCTGATCTGTTTTTTTAATAGGATTTTAGTTATTTTGTTAATTACAGAAATACTTCCATGACAAGATATTTCCACCATATCCTCCCCCGTATAACTTTTTGGTGATTTAAAAAAAGTTGTTAGCGTCTGATCTACAACGCTCTTTCCGTCCAATAAATCATTTAATGTAGCAAAGTTTGTTTTAAAATTTTTTTTAGAAGATATTGATTTAATAATTGTATGAGAGCCCTTTCCCGAAACCCTAAAAACAGCTATACCTGACTTACCTCTTTGCGTAGCAAGAGCGAAAATTGTCTCTTTGGAAGCTTTCATTTTTTGGGAATTAAACCCAAGATGATATTAAGTAAATAAGAAAAATTATAAAAAAATTATATTTATTTAGTTCCCATGCTTTGGAAGAATTCGTTGTTAGTTTTTGTATTTTTCATTTTATCTAATAAGAACTCCATGGCTTCTGTGCTTCCCATTGGGGCTAGTATTTTTCTCAAAATAAAGATTTTTCCAAGCTCGTCTTTATCAAGCAATAATTCTTCTTTTCTTGTTCCTGACTTACCAATATCAAAAGCTGGATAGGTTCTTTTTTGACTAAGTTTTCTATCTAGAACCATTTCACTATTACCAGTACCTTTAAATTCTTCAAAAATAACTTCATCCATTCTACTTCCTGTATCTATTAAAGCAGTAGCAATAATTGTAAGTGATCCGCCCTTTTCTACGTTCCTTGCAGCACCGAAAAATCTTTTTGGTCTTTGTAAGGCATTGGCATCAACACCACCTGTTAGTACCTTTCCACTAGATGGAACAACAGTATTATAAGCTCTTCCAAGTCTGGTGATTGAATCAAGAAGGATTACAACATCATGTTTATATTCAACCAATCTTTTAGCTTTTTCAATTACCATTTCAGCAACCTGAACGTGGCGTGAAGCTGGTTCGTCAAAGGTTGAACTAATTACCTCACCTTTAACAGATCTTTGCATATCAGTTACTTCTTCTGGTCTTTCATCAATTAACAGAACAATCAGTTTAGCGTCTGGACTATTAGCAGTTATAGCATTTGCAATTTTTTGCATAATTATTGTTTTACCAGTGAAAGGTTGTGCAACAATTAATTGTCTTTGTCCTTTTCCAAGAGGAGCAATAATATCAATTATTCTTTCTGTGTTATCCGGCATTGGTTTTTCTTGTTCAAGTTTGAACCTAGCTTCTGGATACAATGGTGTTAAATCTTCAAAGTTAACCCTGTTTTTAACTAAATCAGTTTCTTGGCCGTTTATTTTGTTAATTTTAGTTATGGCAAAATATCTTTCTCCTTGCTTTGGAGATCTAATTTCACCTTCAACACTATCCCCCGTTCTTAAGCTAAATTTTTTAATTTGAGATGGAGAAATATAGATATCATCTGGTCCTGGAAGATAATTTGACTCTGAAGACCTTAAGAAACCAAAACCATCCTGCATAATT
>CACJRM010000041.1 GCA_902595805.1 uncultured Alphaproteobacteria bacterium
AATGGGGCAAGGTGCACAAATCTATTACGCTGAAAGTATAGATAAATTATTAGTCAATATGGCAGAGGCAGCGCCACATTTTATGACAGCTGTTCCAAGGTTTTATGACTCTTTACACACACGTATTTCACAAGGTCTTAAAAACCAAAGTAAATTGAGTCAACGCTTCTTTGCAATTACATTAAATCTAGGAAAGAAAAAATATTTTGGTGAGCAGATGAGCTTTTCTGAAAGATTTATGAACGGATTGATGGATAGAATAGTCAGAAAAAAAGTTAAGAAAAGATTTGGTGGAAGTCTCAGAGCATTGATATCAGGAGGCGCAGCACTAAATTTTGAAGTTGGATTATACCTAAGCGCCCTTGGTCTTCCACTACTTCAAGGCTACGGACAAACTGAAACGGCTCCTGTTATTTCCGCAAACCCTCCTGAAAAAATTAAATTAGATACTGTTGGAAAAGTTCTTCAAGGAAATGAAGTGAAAATTTCTGAAGATGGAGAAATTTTAGCTCGTGGTGAACTAATTATGAATGGTTATTGGAATGATCCTGAGTCAACTAATAAAACTATAATCGATGGATGGGTTCATACAGGTGATATTGGTGAATTTGATGACGAAGGCTATTTAAAAATAACGGATAGGAAAAAAGATATTATTGTAAATGCTGGTGGAGATAATATTTCTCCTTCAAGAATAGAAGCAAAATTAGATATTGAACCTGAAATTGCTCAATCAATGTTATATGGAGATTTCAAAAATTACCTAGTTGCGATCTTGGTGCCTAATAAAGATTTAGCTTTAGAATGGGCAAAAGAAAATAATGTTGAGGGGGATTTGAATAAAATAATTCAAAATTCTTCATTTGATAAAAAGATGAAGGAAGTTGTAGATAAAGTCAATAAAAGCCTCTCTAGTATTGAACAAATAAGAAAATTTATTCTCATTGATCACGAGTTTACAATTGAAAACAATATGATGACTCCCTCCATGAAAGTAAGAAGGTTTAAAGTAAAAGAGATGTATGGAGAGAATTTAGAAAAACTATATTAAGTTTTTCCTTTATCAAACTTTTCTTTTTGTTCAGGAGTTGTTTCTTTTTGAAATTTTGTTTTCCAATCTGCGTATGGCATACCATAGATCATTTCTCGTGCCTCATCGTATGAAATAGAAATATTTTTCTTCTCTGCAGCACTAACATACCATTTTGAAAGACAGTTTCTGCAAAAACCTGACAAATTCATTAAATCAATATTTTGAACATCTGTTCTATTTTTTAGATGATGAATCAATCTTTCTGCAACATCAGCAAGTAAATCTCTATCAAAGTTTTTAGTCATATTACGTAAATAAATTATATAAATCTTTTTTTGTGATATATATATAATAATTAATGAAACGTAACAGAAATGCTAAAATTTTAGCTACCTTAGGACCTGCATCATCAGATAAAAAAATAATAGAAGATTTATTTGTGGCTGGATGTGATGTTTTTAGATTAAATTTTTCACATGGTGATTTAGAAACTCATAGAAAAAATTATGAAACTATTAGATCTCTTGAAGAAAAACATAATCATGCATCATGCATATTAGCTGACTTACAAGGGCCCAAGTTAAGAGTGGGTACATTTAAGAATAAAAAAGAAAATTTAGTTAAAGGTCAAAATTTTATACTAGATCTTTCAACTAAACCTGGAGATAATAATAGGGTTAACTTTCCCCATGAAGAAATATATGATTTTTTAACAACTAATACTATTTTATTAGTAAATGATGGAAGGATTAGATTACAAGTTATTGAACAAAAAAAAGATAGTTTAATAACAGAAGTTTTAAATGATGCTGAAATCTCAAATAACAAAGGTGTAAATATTCCAGATGTTATTCTTCCAATAGACGCTCTTACCAAAAAAGACAAATCTGATCTAATGAAGGCATTAGATATGGGAGTTGATTGGGTTGCACTTTCTTTCGTGCAACAAGCAGAAGATATTCACAAACTAAAAAAAATAATTAACAATAAAGCACTCGTGATGGCTAAAATCGAAAAACCTTCAGCAGTAAAAAATATTGATGATATTATAAATGCTGCAGATGGTATTATGATAGCTAGAGGTGATTTGGGTGTTGAAATGCCAACAGAACAAGTTCCGATAGTTCAAAAAAATATTATTAAAAGATGTAGGCACTTTGGTAAGCCAGTTGTTGTTGCTACACAAATGCTTGAAAGTATGATTGAAAATCTTGTGCCAACGAGAGCTGAAGCATCTGATGTTGCTAATGCTATTTACGACGGAACAGATGCAGTAATGTTATCTGGTGAGTCTGCTGTTGGAGCACATCCAATAGAAGTAGTAAGAACTATGAATAAAATAATAGAAAATGTTGAGAATGATAAAAATAATTATGATTTACAAATTACTCAAGAAAATATTGATGATGTTGATAATACAGATGCAATAACTTTAGCAGCTTACTCAATTGCAAAAAAATCAGATGCAAAAGCAATAATTACATTTTCTGTAAGTGGAAGAACAACGACTAGAATGGCTAGAGAAAGAGCACCAGTTCAAATTGTTGGTTTATCTCCAAATATTAATACTACAAGAAAAATGCAATTATACTGGGGTGTAAACTCCTGTCATACTCAAGAAGATGCTCAAAATGCACAAGATATGGTTAATATTGCATGTTCAATTGCAAAAAATAAAAAATTAGTAAAACCAGGAGATAACGTAGTTATCTCGGCTGGTGTTCCATTTGGAAGTGCTGGTACTACTAATCTACTTAGATTAGCTGAAATAATTGCTGATAAAGATCTTAAGTAAGCTTATTACAAGCTTCTTTTATTCTGTTGCACGCATCTTCTAGAATTGCATCACTAGTTGCATAAGATAATCTAAAATAAGGAGATAATCCAAATGCTGCACCATGAACTCCTGCTACACCTTGATCTTCTAAAAGATAGGTCATGAAATCTTCATCATTGGAAATTTGTTTTCCATTCGGTGTCTTTTTTCCAATTATACCCTCACAATTAGGATAAACGTAAAAAGCTCCTTCTGGTTTTTGACATGTAATTCCATCAATATGATTTAACTTATTCAATACTAAGTCTCTTCGTATTAAAAATTTTTTATTATGATCGTCTATAAAATCCTGTGGGCCAGTTATTGCTTCAACTGCAGCAGCCATTGTGATTGAAGAAGTTGATGTTGTGCTTTGTGATTGTATTTTGTTCATAGCAGCAATAATCTCTTTTGGAGCTCCACAATATCCAAGTCTCCATCCTGTCATGCAATATGATTTTGAAACACCATTTAGTGTTAAACATCTGTTTTTAAGTGAAGGTTCAATTGAAGCAAGAGTATGAAATTCTACTCCGCCGTAAACAATTTTTTCATATATATCATCACACATTATAAGAACATTAGGATGTTTTTTTAAGATAAGCGCTAAGTCTTCTAACTCTTTTTTTGAATAAACTGAGCCAGTTGGATTACTAGGGCTATTTAACATTAACCACTTTGTTTTAGAGTTTATATTTTTTTCTAATTGCTCTGGTGTAATTTTAAAATTCTGTGATTCAGGGCATTCAACTATCACTGGTTTGCCTTCTGCTAATAAAACAATATCTGGATAACTAACCCAAAAAGGAGCTGTTATAATAACCTCATCTCCTGGATTAATTGTTGCCATCATAGCATTATAAATAATGTGTTTACCTCCGACACCGCATATGATTTCATCTAATTGATAATCTATATTATTATCTTCTCTGAATTTTTTCTGAATTGCTTTTTGTAATTCTGGTGTGCCTTTGCCAGGTACATATTTAGTTTTACCCTCTTCCATCGCTATATTAGCTGCGTCTCTTATATTTTTTGGTGTGTTAAAATCTGGCTCACCTGCAGCAAGAACAATTACATCCCTACCCTCGTCCTTCAAAGCCTTAGCTTTGACATTTATACCGACAGTCATTGAAGGTTTTATTTTATTCAGTCTATCTGCAACAAAATTCATTTAAATTATAAAATGTTCAATAATCAGACTAGCACAAGTTAACAACAAAAAAATAGCAAAAATCTTTCTTAATACTAACTTATCTATATTTGATGAAACTTTTGCACCAATTCCAGCAGTAAATATACTAGTTATTGATATAAAAAAAACTATTATAATATTTACGTAACCAAAAGAATAAATGGGAAGTTCATTAATATTTAACCCAGTATATATGAATGTTAATGTTCCTGGAAAAGCAATTAAAAAACCAAAAACAGCAGATGTACCAACTGCTTCATGAATTTTTTTTGAAAACATTGTTAAAGTTGGAACACTAAAACTACCACCACCTATACCAATTATTGCAGATAAAAAGCCAATAGAAGAGCTTATTACAAAGTTAATTATATTAGATGATGGTATATCTTTACTTACAATTATGGGGTTTTGTTGAAACAGCATATTTAATGAAATCAAAAATGCTAGAATTACGAAAAGAATAACTAAATTCTGTCCTGAA
>CACJRM010000042.1 GCA_902595805.1 uncultured Alphaproteobacteria bacterium
AGTCTTTAATATCAAAATGAAATCGAGCTCCATTTTTAGGTAAATTTTCTTCTAAACCATTAATTTTTCTAGTTGTATTAATTATTTTGTAAGTTTCTGTTAGTGCATCGGTAAGAGTTTCACCACCTGATGCTGAGGGGCAATATAAAATATCATTTATAGGAGATAAATAATCAGGACCTGATTTAAGTCCTTCTATTCCATTTTTAATTCCTAAAATACAACCGACATTTCCTGAATTACAATCTGTATCCCAACCTGCTGTATTCACAATCATCATAGTTTTTTGAAAATCATCATCTCCAAACAATAAAGCCATAATAATTAAAGCATGATTGGGTACCATATGGCAGTTACCTAAATATTTATCATATCCGTAATGCTCAGCAATTTTTTCTCTTGCTTGTTCCCAGCCCAAATTTCCTGATCGCCATTCTTGAATGTCAGATATTAATCTAAATATTACTGAATTATCAGGGATAAATTTTTTAGCTTGCTCAACTAGCTTTGTTAAATCACTTTCGACAAAGGCCATTGACTCTAGAGCAGCTATAACTTGTGCGCCATAAATTGCCTCCCCATCATGACTAACACTTGCAGCAAGTTTAGCATAATGAACTGCTTTTTCTGGGTCTCCAGGTGCTACCATGGCCCAACCATCAATAAAAATTTGAGCTCCTATTTGTTCAGCAATTACCTTACCATTAGTTTTGATTGAGCCGCTATCAGGTGCATCGATGCCCTGTTTTAAATTTTGAAAAGCTGTATCCTCTGCTGAATGTCCTTTTCCACCCCACCAAAGAATTGTTTTATCTTCAATAATATTATTTAACCACGTTTTACCTATATCTTTAGCAGTAATGTTTTTTTTGAAATTACATTCTCTAAAGGCTCGTAAAAAAGTAAATGTGCCGGTAATATCATCATCTGAAACTGGTAAGGGGAAATCTAATTTTTCATTTACATAGTAATTTATAGGTCCCAATTCTTTCATTATTCTTTCATATGACCAACCTTCAAATGGACGCCCAAGAAATACACCAATTATTTTACCTAATACACCTGCGTAAACCTTTTCCTCAAAATTTTTATCTAATTTAAAAGTCATTATTCTTTTAATCCCCCACTTGTTAATCCTGAAATAAATCTTCTTTGGAACAACATGAATAAAATCGCTATTGGAGCTACCATCATTATTGCAGCTGCACTTTGTAAAGCATAATTATTTTCAAATCTAGCTTGAAATGAAAATAGAATAGTAGCCATTGGTTTAAAATTTGGATCAGTTATAAAAGTAAGGGCAAATAAAAATTCATTCCAAACTGCTAATCCAATTATTAATCCAGCAGTTAATATAACAGGCCATGATAATGGTAATGCTATTCTAAAAAAAATTTGAAATGTATTCGCACCATCAAGTTTTGCAGCATCAAATAATTCATCTGGCAGTCTAATCATATAAGATCTAATTAAAAATGTTGCAAAAGGAGCATTTAATGCAGAGTATATTATTATTAATCCAATATGTGTATTTAATAAACTTAACTCTTTCCATAGTAGAAATAAAGGAAGTATATAAAGTTGAGCAGGTATACTGATACCAACTAATAAATATATCGCAATTATAGTTGATCCTTTTGGATTTAATTTTGCTAAACTAAATCCTGCTAATAAAGAGACAGCCAGACATAAAATAACAGATCCAAATACAAGTTTTGCTGAGTTAAAAAAAATTTTTGTATATTCTCCAGCAATCCAAGCATCTGGAAAATTTTGTAACCTAATTTCAGATGGAGGACCTAAAGGATTTAAGCCAAACTCACTAAAAGGTTTAATAGAATTAAAAAATAAAACTAATATTGGTAGTACAGCTAATAGCGCAAATAAAATTAATATAAAATGATTTGGAATTGCTTCTTTTCTTCTGAAATTTGAAACTAACATTTATATTTCCCACCCTAATTTTCTTAAAAGACCAAATATTCCAACAATAAATATTACATAAATAAACATTAAGGTTCCAACCGCAGATGCATAACCTACGTTAAATCTTACAAAGGCATGAGTATAAAGATAATTAGCAACAACTTCTGAGCTGTAAGCAGGTCCACCTCCAGTTAAAATATAAACATAATCAAATACAGGTACAGACCAAATAATTATAATCATAAGACTAAAAATAAATATTGGTCTAATCATAGGTAGAGTTATGTACCTAAATTTTTGAAACTTACTGGCACCTTCTATATCGGCTGCTTCATATAAATGATTATCAACTTGATACATTCCAGTTAAATATATCACGACTAAAAATCCCCAAAAATGCCAACCATCTACAAAAGCAGCAGCGTAAAGTGAAGTTTCTTTGGTTGTAAATGGAGAAGAGGCCAAAGCTTCAATTCCTATAGACTCAAAAAAACCACCTAATCCATGAATAGGATGGAAAAGATATTTCCAAATTTGACAATTAACTACACTTGCAAGCATATAAGGGAAAAAAAAGGCTAAACGATAGAACATTTGGCCACGTTTAATTCCAGTAAGTAAATATGCACACATAAGTGCAATACAAACTGGAACAGTTAAAAAAATAATTGTCCATAAAATGTTATGAAAAATAGCTTTCTTAAAATATCTATCATCAAAAAGTTCTATAAAGTTTTCAAAACCAACGTAATTTATTTTACCTAATCCACTCCAATCAGTAAGACATAATGCAAGGCTTAAAATAGATGGAATTCCTATTACAAATAAATGAATAAATACTACTGGTATTATAAAATACCAAGCAATGTAACTTTTCTTTGATAAAAAATTCATTAAATTATATTTAAAAGAAAATTATAAAAAAACGAAGCTCAAAGAGCTTCGTTTTTTAAATATATATTAGTCTCTTAATGGAACAGGCAATGTTTCATTTTTCTTTCTTGCCTTATCCCACATTTTTTGATGATCATACATGAAGTCTTCTACAGATATATCACCTGCCCATACAACTTCCATATCTTTCCATATATGAACACCTGGCTCAGCTGGCCAGAAAGTCCATGTACAGTATCCATAATTACCTTCTCCTGTAATTCTAGCGTACTCATTTAAGTAACTAGTTACTTGAGGAGATATGGTGCTTGGAATATCACTTTCATCAAGTAATAGTGGTACTACAAACTCTCCAAATTGAAAGTCACTAGCGATATCAATTACAACATCTTTATTAGACATAATCCAATTTAAAACATCAATTGCACCATCTTTATTTTTTGCAGCAGCATTTACTGACATTGTAGTACCAATTGCAATCATAAAGTTTGGTCCACCAGAGTTAGATGATAGAGATGGTAAAGGAGCCCAACCCCATTCATCACCAGATTGTCCAATACCTAAGCTTGTTGCTTGGAATGTCCAAGTTCCAATTGTCATCATTGCTGCACCTCGAGTAGCAAATTGTGCATGGAAATCATCCCATCCAATAGCATAGTAGTTTTCTAAACTACCAGACCACCAGCCTTCATCAACCATATGTCTTTTAAGAAGTTCTAAAGCTTCAACGAATACTGGGTCAGTCCATTCTCTTTCACCAGTAATTGCTTCGTAAACAGCTTGAGGACCAGCATAATTGTTTAAATAAATTCCAACTAGGTGTTCATGAGTTGGTTGCCAACCAGAAGAGCCGTATGTGTAAACATCCATTCCTTTAGCTTTAATTTTTCCAGCTACATCCTCTAACTCTTCTAATGTAGTTGGAACTTTCCATCCATTTTCTTCAAAGAGAGTTTTGTTATAAAGCATTACCATTGACTCATGAGTTTTAGGAATAGCATATAAACTTCCTTCAAAAACTCCTGAGCTATATGCCCATGGAATTAATTTATCTTTCCATCCAAATTCAGCAGCATATGAATCAAGATTTTCCAACATGCCTGCTTCTTGATATTCTTTTACATAAGAAGGACCAGGTGTTTCAACAATATCAGGACCCATACCTGCTAGCATTGATGTACGTAATGATTCTATACGTGTTTCATTTGGCTCAAATTGAATTTCTAATTCATATTTATCTTGAGCACTATTATAAGCATTTTGTAACTTTTCTAAAAATATAGGATCTCTATC
>CACJRM010000043.1 GCA_902595805.1 uncultured Alphaproteobacteria bacterium
CGTATGTAATTAATTTCAATTTTTCTCATTTGTGGATAAATTGGTAAACTAATTAACTCATTAAACCAAACTTTTAGATTTATTGGTGCTAAATTAGATGATGTTTGTTTAGTTCTCATTATTGAAGATAAGTTCATTGGAAAAAATCTATTTACAATTTTTATTTTAAATTTTTCATCAAGTATTTTTATAAAATCTTGATTATTTCCATATTTATTTTGTTTTATAAAGAAACAAAATAAATGACATGAAGATTTACTATTTTTTTCAATATATAAATTGTCTAGCAATTCACATTTAGAAATAGTTTGTTGAAATAAGTTTGAAATTTTTAATCTTTTTAAATTAAAATGATTAATTTTTTTTAACTGTACTACGCCGACAGCAGCTTGTGGAGAAGACATTCTAAATGTAGACCCTATTTCTGAAATTTCTTTCCAATATTTTGTATTCCAAGCATCTCCAGAAAATGAATAATCTAATTTAGTTGGTCTATTATATTTACCAAGTTTTAATATTTTTTTTTGAACTCTTTTTCCAATTGGGAAGTTGGTTCTCAGTAATCTGGCATATTCATTATATTTTTTTGAATTAGTTACTATCATTCCTCCTTCTCCAAGCGTAGTAATATTTTTAAGGGTTGAAAATGAAAAACAGGCAATATCACTATCAAACCCTATTTTTTTGTTTTTATAAAAGGAACCACATGCATGAGCACAATCCTCTACTAATTTAAATTTAAATTTCTTTTTTAATTTTTTAATATTAAATAAATCACATGGGTTACCTCCATGATGCATAATGTAAACAGCTTTAGTTTTTTTTGATAATATTTTTTTTAGTGAATTTACATCTATATTTAAAGTTCTTGGATTTATGTCTGCAATTTTAATATTTACATTTTTTTTTATCAAATGATTGTATGTTGGCCAAAATAAATTAGCCTGGCATATTACCTCATCATTTTCTTTTAATTCTAATATCTTGCTTGATAATTCTAATGCTGCGCCACATGAACTTACTGCAATTGAAAATTTTGAACCAATATACTTAGAGAATTTTTTTTCAAATAAATCAACTTCCTTACCTCTTGTTAAAGAAGTATTTGCTGTTAAAACTTTTTTAATTGCTTTAATCTCTTCATCACCTAAAACACTTCCAACAGGATTTTCAAATATATATTTTTTTTTAGCCATGATAGATTTTTAATATAAACTTTTTGCCTTTGTAATAAAAGAATGAAGGGTATCTTTCATTATCTGAAACTCTAAATTTATTAATTTGTTTCTTTATACTTTCATTTATATTTAATTCGCTGTCTTTTGGAAATCTTTTTCTAAAAAAATTATTTTTTTTGATTTTTTTTTGTTTTTTTGGTTTAATTTTATCTAAATTTTTCAATAATTTTTCAATTAAATTAAAAGTTTTTTTAACTTGTTTTTTTCTAATATTATCTGAAAGATCTGTATCGTTAATAGTAAAATAATCTTGAATATAAATTGGTCCTGCATCAATCTTTTCATTGGGTTCGAAAATAGAAATATATAATCTTTTATCTCCATTAAGAACACTCCAAACTATAGCTGCACTACCTTTGCCTTTTGGAAGCTTACTAGGATGAACTACAAAATTTTTATTATTTAGAGCTAAATGTTTTTTTTTTAAAATAGTTTTACAACCAATTAAAATTAATATGTCACCTTTTTCAATTTTATTGATATTGTTAATTAATTTTACATTATATTTTTTGTTTAACTTTAAAATAAATTTATTAATAAATTCATGAAATATACTGTCTTTAATATCAATTAAAAAAGTGATTTTCATTTTTTTAATAATTTTCTCGCTAGCTCTAAATCTTCTTTATCATCTATATCTAAACTTCTAGATTTTGGTACTATGTTATAGGATATCTGTCCATCAAAAATATTTTTTGCTTTAAGAATATATTTTGGATTGGCTGCATATGCAACTGTAGTAATATTATAAGTAGAGTTATAATTCTGCTTATTAGCTATAAATTTTTTTTTGTCATTAAAATGAATTATTTTTTTTTTATTATTTAACATAATCATATTATAGAAAGGGTTGTTATTAGATTTAGAAATAGAAAATACCATATCTATTTTATTTTTTCTTTTACTTATACAATTAATTATATCGTTAACATTCCTGAGTGGTGATGTTGGGGGAACAGAAACAAATGTATGAAAAATTCCAAATTCTTTAAATACATATCTAACAGCATGCTTCCACGCATCGAATTCAGAAGCATTATCAGTACACAAATATGCAGGTCTTTGTATTTGATTGATATTATACTTTTTTGCTAATTTAAGAATTTTATCTGAATCTGAAGAAACATAAATATTATCTATAGTCTTAATTTTTTTACAAATTTTAATTGCATGTTCGACTAAAGTCAAATTATTGATCTTTATTAAATTTTTGTTTTTGATTGTTTTGGAATTAGCTCTGCCAAAAATAAAAGCGTTGGTAATATTTTTCATTGCATTTTTTTGATTGCCTTACTATATTCTTTCCACTCACCAACATCTATCCAGTTGCTTTCATGAATTGGATATAGTCCAATTTTATAATTTTTTAATTTGGCTTTTTTGATTAAATCATTCATATTGAAAAAAGTATTTTTTGGTATTAATTTAATAATATCTTTTTTTAGTAAATATAATCCAGAATTAATTAAATAATTTAAACTAGGTTTTTCATTAATATTTGTAAATTGACCTTGCTCATCTACCTCAAAAATTCCATAATCAATTTTAATTTTTTTTGTAAATGTAATTATAGTAATATCATATTTATTTTTTATATGAAAATCTAGCATATCATTGTAATTTGCATCTACTAGGATATCACAGTTAGTTACAAATAAATGTTTATTTTTTAAATTAGGTAAAAGAGAAATACTACCAGCTGTACCTAGAAATAATTTTTCTGAAATAAATTTTATATTTGAAGTTTTTTTAGTTTCGTTAAAATAAGATTTAATAATATTTTCTTTATAATTCAAAGTTAGATATATATTATTAATTCCAGATTGATTGAATTTTTCAATAATGTGTTCAATTATGGGTTTATTTTTAATTGGTATTAAAGGTTTTGGCAAAATCTTGCTAAAAGGATCTAACCTTGTTCCTTTCCCTCCTGACATAATTAAAAGAGGAATATTTTTAATTTTTCTTTCATTAGTTAATTTACTTTCTCGTAAAAGTTCATCTATTTCAATTACTTTTATTATTTTTTTATATTTTGAAAGAACTGGAATTAAATCGAATTTACTAGATATAAATAGTTTTTTAATTTTTTTGATATTTAAATCATCTTTATAAAAATAAGTCGAATTTTTATTATATATTTTATTTATTTTTATATTTAATGAAGATTTCTTTAAAATTGATTTTCTTAAATCACCATCTGTAAGAGTTCCAAGATATTTATCATTTTTATCAACTACAATTAAGCATCTTGTACCAATTTTACTCATCTGCTTCATTGCTTTAATTAAAGAGCTGTTATGATTTATTGAAAAATTTTTTACTGATTTCATTTATTTATTTTTATAATTGATATTTATTTTATTTAAACTTTTAATTGTTTTTAAAATCAAATTTGAAGTATTTTTTTTCTCATAAATATTTTTTTTGATGAATTTATTATTTATTTTAAATATAGAAAGTATACTTTTATAAATAAATTTGTAATTAAAATCACAATTAAAAGTAGAAGAATTCTGATATCTACCCTTTTGTCTGTCACCAATATTTAATGAGTATGTCTTTAAAGAATGTGCCTCAATAATTCCACTCGAAGAATTTCCAATTATACAATTTACATTTTTCAAAATTGATGGATAAAATCGATATCCAAAATTTGGTATAAAATAAACACTGTTATTTTTTTTTGCAAAAAATTCTATTTTTTTTATTACGACTTCATAGTTTTTATCTGCA
>CACJRM010000044.1 GCA_902595805.1 uncultured Alphaproteobacteria bacterium
TATATGATTTATTAAAATTAATTGCTTATTTTAGACAATTTTTAACTATAATAATTTGTAATTTAATGACCAAATTAATAAAATTATTGGTAATTTCCATGATAATTAGTTTTGCACTAATGTCTTGTAATACAACATCTCCAAATAAAGTAAAAAAATCTGATGCACAAAAAGTAACTAATATTGAATATGGAACAATTAAAACCTCTCTTCCAGTAAAAATTGAAGGTGAAAGTGATTGGATTGGAGCAACTGCTGGAGCAATGATAGGAGGTCTTTTAGCTTCTCAAATATGTGGAGAAGAAGAAATATTAGGAACTAAGTGTCAAGATATTGCTATAGTATATGGATCTATTGGAGGAGCCGCTATGGGCTCAGTAATTCAAGCTAAAATTGGCAATCATGATGGCTTTCAATATATAGTGAATATTGATGAATGTGGTAATAACACTTCTAATTGCCAAAATGATCAAGAAAAAGCTTTTGTACAAGGTGATAATAATGCTCTTCCGAATGGGCAAAGAGTTGTAATTATTTACGGAGATGTAATAAGAGTTATGCCTTATGAAGAATAATTTAGTAAAATTAATTTTTAGTATTTTTTTATTATTGCCATTTCACCTGAATGCAGAATTAATATTTGAAGATAATTTTCCAAAAGACATGCAAGGTATTTGGAGTGATGATTGTGACGCAGAATATCAAGTATTTATAATATCAAATAATACAAGTATGTGGATTGACGAGACATATGTTGGCTTTAATGTGTCCAAAACATCAAAGGTTCAAGATTGGTCAGCTTATAAATGGGGAGAATTAGATGGAAGTTATTATTATTTTTTAAAAAAAGATGGTGATAATTTACTTGAAGTTACTGCTCCTGATGGTTGGGATGGTATAGATTATTCTTTTTTAAATTCATCAGAGTATTCTGTTTATGAAAAATGTGAATCAATCCCTAGTGTCTTTCAAATTATTTATGGTGAAATTATTAACTTAATGAATTCTCAATTAATTGAAACATGTAATAATGATAGCAATCCCGCAAATTGTATTAATGAAACTTTTTCATTTTTAGATGTATCACAAGATGATGAATTATCTGTAGCAGAATTAACACGTGCAGCAAGAATAGCTATTTATTTTACCTTTATTGACAAAAGACAAGACGAAGACAGAGAAATAGGATTTGCAACTTATACAACTACATCACTAATATTTCCTGCATTATCAAAAATATTAATTGGGAATTATGATTATGATAATTCAAATACAATTTCTTTAAAAGAAATTTATACGGATCGTATTGATACATTAGACTATCAAAATTTATTTAAAGAAAATTTAAAAGGACTAGATCCAGAAGAATTAAGACGATTAATTGAAAACTTAGATTTCCTAAAATCATTAATTTTAAATTAATTTAGTATCTTGACTTTTAAGTATAATTTTAATTATAAATAGATATGAACAAAAGAAATTTATACGCAGCTATTGCGATAGTATTTATCTTTGCTGCTTTAAATTTAACTATATATTTTTTCTATTAAATTATGGTTATAAGAAGAAAATCTAGTATTTATAAAAAATTATATGAAATAAATGGTCAGAAAATGCTGTTTGGTCATGATAATATACACTTTAAGACAATTAACTTACCGTCAAAACAAAGATACAAAAATTTATGTGGTAAGTTTGGTTTAAAAAAAATAAAATCTTCTGGTAAAAAAAATTTTCAAATAATTAATATTAATTAAGTGAAAAATATTGCAATAATTGGAGCTGGGATGACTGGTTTGTCTCTTGCTTATAATCTTCAAGAACATAATATTACAATTTTTGATAAATCATGGAGACCAGGAGGAAGAGTCTCTACTAGAAAGCATGATAATTATCTTTTTGATCATGGCGCACATTATCTATCAACAAATCATTCTGTTAATCAATTAAATGAAGTAATAAGTAGATATAACTTGGGACAAGTAATAGAAATAGATTTTGCCACAAATTATTTAAAAAATAAAAAGACTAGAAAAAAAATTATTATTGGTCAAAATGGAATGAATTCTATTCCAAATTCTATTTTTGATAATTTAAAATTGGAAAGTTATTTTAATTCAAAAATAATTAAAATTTCAAAAAATAGTAATGATCTCTTCTCACTATTTTCTGAAAAGGAAAAATTTAAAGATTTTGATTATGTGTTAATTTGTATACCATATTTACAATCAAAAGAGCTTTCAGAAGAATTAATTGATTTTACTCAGATTGTTAGCGAGCCATCTTATGATCCAATACATACTGTAATGTTAAGCTATAAAGATAATAATAACATTAAAATTAAAGCTGGATTAAATCTTCATAAAGATATTAGTTTCTTTATGAATCAAAATATAAAATTTAATGAATTATCCAATGATTGTTGGGTATTAAATATGAGTTCTGAATATACAAAAAATAATATTGATATAGACAAACCTGAACTAGAAAAATATGCCCAATCAATATTTGAAGAAACATTTGATATAAAGAATGAAATAAATTTTATTAAATCACACAGGTGGTTATATGCGCAAACAAAAATGAGTTATAATACTATCTCAAAAAAAAATTGGATTAATTCTAAGGATAATAAAATATTTTTAAGTGGAGACTGGGTTTTAGGAAAAAGTCTAAGCGATGCCTGGGATGCAGGTGAAAAATTATCACATTATATTAAGATTTTATCAGTTTAATATTAAGTATTAAAATATCTTTTAATATTTTTAGCCGCTTGTCTTATTCTTTGAGTATTTTCTACTAAACCAATACGAACAAAACCTTCCCCTCCTTTTCCAAAAGCCAAACCAGGAGCTACTGCAACATCGGCGTTTATCATTAAATTTTTGGCAAACTTCATAGAACCCATTTTTTTATATTTTTTAGGTAAAGGAGCCCATACAAACATTGATGCCTCAGGCTCTGGAATTTTATCCCAACCAGCCCTTTCAAAAGATTCTATTAAAACATCTCTTCTTTTTTTATATGTTTCCCTTATTTCTTCTACACATTTTTGAGATCCATTTAGAGCAGCAGTGGCTGCTACTTGAACTGGTGTAAAAGCACCATAGTCAACATATGATTTAATTTTTGTTAATGCTTCAATTAAAGTTTTGTTTCCAACCGCAAAACCTATTCTCCATCCAGCCATAGCATAAGTTTTGGATAAGGTTGTAAACTCAACTGCTATGCTTTTTGCTCCATTAACTTCTAATATTGATGGAGGTGGATTATTACTAAAGTAAATTTCAGAATAAGCTAAATCGGATAGAATATAAACTTGATATTTTTTTGCAATTTTTACTAATTCTTTATAAAAATCTAAATCAACTATCTGAGCAGTTGGATTTGATGGAAAAGAAACGATAATAACTTTTATTGAAGAATATTTTTGTAAATTATTAACTATATTTAATAAAAATTTATTTTTATCAAATTGTCCATTAAAAAATGTTTGCAAAGGTGTTAGTTTAGCTCCAGCAATCATAAAACCATATGGATGGACAGGATATGATGGATCAGGGCATAATATCCTATCTCCTCTTGAGGTTATAGCTTGCGCTAAATTTGCTAAACCTTCTTTTGAACCAATTGTTACTATAATTTCACTTGATGGATTTAGATCAACATTAAATCGTTTTTTATAATATTTAGCTTGAGCTTTTCTAAGTCCATTAATGCCTTTAGAAACTGAATAACGTCCAACACCTGGCTTGTCTATAACTTCTTTCAATTTCTGTCTTATGTGAAGGGGTGTTGGCATATCAGGGTTGCCCATTCCAAAATCAATAATATCCCTCCCCTCTGATCTTAGCTTCATTTTTAATGAATTTATCTCCCCAAATATATATGGGGGCAATCTATTAATT
>CACJRM010000045.1 GCA_902595805.1 uncultured Alphaproteobacteria bacterium
TAGAGGTTTGTTTTCAAATAAATCTTCGATGTTATTAAAAATTCTTTGATTTGTGTGTACGCAACCTACGCCATCTTTAGTTTCATAAAAAACTTGTAATGCAGGAAATGAAAATTTTAAATCTTTTATTGAATAAAATTCACATTCAATTGTCCCTAAAAAGTTATTTTTTATTTTATTTATCTTTAGAATATTTAATAAATCATATGTATATGTATAATTAAATTCTTTTTCATATACTCTATTTATAAGATTTCCCTCTTTATCCCTTAAAGTAAATAAACCACTTACTAGCTTATTATTATTTTTTATTTTCCAATAATTTAAGAACGTAATTTTTGTTTTTATATCTTTGTTATTAATGGCAGTAAAAATTGCTGAGGATCTAAAAACTGGTTTATAATTTAAATTTTTGTAATCTTCTCTTCTAGCAAGCTCAAAAGAATGTATTTTAGCTTTAAAAGATCTAAGTTTGTCAGTTACTTTTTTGGTACTACCTGTTAAATCTAATGTCATTTTATTTTTTTACAAAATATGCGGATGGGGTGTTTGCCCATGGTAGGGATTTAAGTTCAATATTTTTATTTTTTATAAATTCATCAACTGCATCTGATTCTCCGTATGATCTTAAAGAATATTCATCTAAAACTATTACTCCACCTTTAATAACATTATCATATAAATTAATTAAACAATTTAATGTACCTTCGTAATTATCAACATCTAAAACTAGTAGAGATATTCTAAAGCCAAGATTTTTTTCTTTATATTTTTGGGTTGTATATTTTACGTCACCTGGGATAAGTTCAATATTTTCAATATCCAATTTACTCAAATTATTCAAAATCTCTGATCTAAAATCTTCTGATTTCGAGTGTTCATCAACACATTCTTGATCGTCTTTGAATTTCATATGTTCATTAGATGTCTTTCCAAAAAAATCAAAACCTATGATTTTGGATAAATTATTAGGTCTAAAAACTTTTTGTAATTTAGCAAATAGATATACACCACTACCTCTATGAACACCACATTCGACAATATCGCCTGGCTTATCTATAACTAATTTGAAAAGTTCATATTTAGCAATAATCTTTTGAATTCTATCTATTTTGCATGAGGTTAAAAACTCATCATATATTTTGAGACTATCAAGATCGTTAATAATTGCCCCACCTTTTTTTTCTGCTAAAGTATTAGATTTGTACATTTTTAATTATTAATATAAATTATATAAAAATTTATTACATTATCACACTGCTATGTCTAGAGTAAAAATAGGTTTAATTGATTATGGTATTGGAAATATTAAATCTGTATACTCAAGTTTTAAAAATTTGGATTGTGAAATAGTATTCTCAAGTAATCCTAAAGATTTTTATGAAATAGATAAAATTTTACTTGTTGGAGTTGGGGCATTCAATAATGGAATGAGAAATTTACAAAAATTGGGTTTTGACGATTACATAAAGAATCATATTGAAAAGGGTAAGCATATTTTTGGTATATGCTTAGGTATGCAAATTTTATTTTCATTAGGATATGAAAATTATAAAACTGAAGGACTTGATCTAATTAATGGCAAGGTTGTGAGTATCAAAGAAAATGCTAATTTGAGAGTTCCCCATATAGGTTGGAACAATTTAGATTTAAAAAATTTTGACAAAATGCTTCTTTTGAAAAATATTGATATTGATTCAAATTTTTATTTTGTTCATAGTTTTTATTCAATACCTAAAAATGATATTGAATATGTTACCACTACTTATGAGCATTTACCAATGTGTGCAGTTATTGAAAAAGATGAACAAATATTTGGAACTCAATTTCATCCAGAAAAAAGTCAAAATGCAGGAATTAAAATTTTAAAGAATTTTCTTATAATTTGAATGCTTAAGGTAAGAATAATTCCATCTTTACTTATAAAAGGAAGCTCAGTTGTAAAGACCACTAAATATAATAATCCGAGAATTGTTGGAGATGCAATATCAACTGTAAAAGTTTTTTCAAAAAGACTCGCAGACGAAATGATTATTGTGGATATAGATGCATATAATCTTAATAAAATAAATTATAATTTAATTTCAAATTTTACAAGCTTTTGTAATATGCCACTAACTGTAGGGGGAGGAATAAAAACATTAGAAGATGCTAAAACAATTATAGAGCTAGGTGCTGAAAAGGTATTAATTGGAAGTAGTTTTTATACTAATCCTAAATTGATAGAACAAGTTGTAAAAAACTTCGGAAGTTCATCCGTAGTTTTCTCATTGGATGTTGCTTTAGATAATGAAGGAAATTATCAGTGTTTCTATAACTCGGGTAAAGAAAAATCTAAACTTTCTATATTAGAGATAGTTAATAATGTTACTAAGGCTGGAGCAGGGGAAATTGTTGTGAATTCTATTTTAAGAGAAGGAACATATAAGGGATTTGATTTAGAATTATTTAAGTTTGTTAATGATATTACGGATATTCCTATAATTATTTCATGTGGTTGCGGAAGTAAGGAAGATACTTTGGAAATATTTAAAGAAGGTGCCAACGCTATTTCTGCTGGATCTGTTTTTTTTTGGATTGGCGAATCAATTCTTTCAATAAAAGAATATTTGCATCAAAATAATATTAATGTAAGACTTAAATAATGAAGTTTTGTACCAAGTGTCTTTTCCCAGATACAAAACCAGACATTTTTTTTGATAAATTTAATAAATGTGATGCCTGTATTTCAGCAGAAAGAAAACATAACGAAAAAAATTTTAAAAAAATAGATTGGAGTAAAAGAGAGCTTGAATTTTCATATTTATTGGAAGAATCACTAAAAATATCATCAAAAAATGAATATGATTGCATTGTTCCTGTAAGCGGAGGTAAAGATAGCATATGGCAAGTTTACGCTATGTCTAAAATTCACAACTTAAGAACTTTGGCTGTTACATTTGATCAATTTGATCAAACTCCAATAGGGTTACATAATTTGAATGCTTTAAAAGAAATAGGTGTCGATCATTTGCATTTTACTCTTAATCCAAAAGTTATTAGGGATCTAGTTTATAAAGGTTTTGAAATTATTGGAGATCCGTATTGGGTTAATCATGTTGGTATATGGACGGTCCCAATGCATATCGCTGTAAAATTTAAAGTTCCACTGGTTGTGTATGGTGAAAATCCTATATTCGAGTATGGCGGTCCAGATTATAGTAGAGATAACATGATAATGAATAAAAAATGGAGACAAGAATTTGGAGGTATGAGAGGTATAAGAGAAGAAGATATGGTTGATGATAATATTACCAGTGAAGATCTTAAAATGTTAGTTTACCCTAAAGATGAAGATATTGAAAAATATCAGATTAAAGGTATTTTTTATGGACATTTTTTTAAGTGGGAACCTATTAAACATACTAAGTTTGTTATGAATAATTTAAATTGGAAACCTTTAGAAACAGCACCTAAAGGTTCGTGGATGACGCAAGAAAATTGTGATATGCAGTTTATTGATATTAGAGAAAGGATAAAATATCTTAAATATGGATATGGAAGAGCAACTGATCAACTGAATATAGCTATAAGACAAGGTGTTATACAAAGAGATGAAGCGCTTAAAATTGTAAAAAATATAGATGGGGAAGTTGACGAAGAAAATGTAATTAAATTTTGTAAATATTTAATGATCAGCAAAGAAAAATATGAAGAAATAATTGACTCTTTTGTTAATCAGGAAATATTTTATAAAAATAATGAAAATAAATGGATACCTAAAGAAGAAAGATATTGATGAAAGTAAGTTCTGTAATAAAAAATTTATCACATTTTTTTGATAG
>CACJRM010000046.1 GCA_902595805.1 uncultured Alphaproteobacteria bacterium
AAATTTTACCTGATATGCCCTTCACTGGGAGAGAACTTGGAAAAAAGATACTTGAAGAAGAAGAAATTACTAATGTTTCAATTAATCCAATTCCGCAATTAGATCACTACAATCCTAAAGAAAAAAAAATACATATCGCTACAGATAAACTTGATAAAAAAAGTATAACAAGCATTGCCGTTGTTGCTCATGAAATTGGTCATGCAATTCAAGATAAAGAAAAATATAGGCCTCTTATACTCAGACAATCATTAATTGAAAAAACAATGATATTTCAAAGAATTGGATCATTTTTATTAATTATTGGACTTCCATCGATATTTGCCTTTACTAAAAGTCCATTTATTACTCTTATTGCTGCAATAATAATAATGGGATGTTTATCTACAAACGTGTTAATCCATTTGATTACTCTTCCTGTAGAATTTGATGCAAGTTTTAAGAGAGCTTTACCAATACTTAAAAGATATGTTCCTGAAAAGAATATGTACCAATGTAAATCTGTTTTAAGAGCTGCTGCATTGACATATTTAGCTCAATCCATTGTAAGTATATTTAGATTAAAAATAATACTGTTATCTTTTATTAATATTTTTAAGTCAATTATAAGAAGATAATATTTTTCTCTTTAAATAAAAAGGGAAATTTATTAAGCTAGATAAAAAATGAATTTAAGTGAAAAAATTTCTTTAGTATTAGTAGATAAAGGTTTTTCTTTATCTCCAAAAAAAAATACTGAAGATTTAATCAATTCTGGTACAGAATTACATAAGAATAATGAAGATATCAAAATTGCTGAACAGCATGGTATTGCAGATCACATTTTTATTCTTTTGAAAGGTGAAGCTGAATTCGTAAAATATCATAATAATGTTTTTTATAATTTAGCAACACTAAAAAATTCTGGATCCCCTCTTGGTATCTCAGGCTTAAATGCGCCAGGTAGATATATGTCAGATATATTTATTAAGGGTAATTCAGAGTATATCTCTTTTAAAATAGAAAAATTAAAAGAATTAGAAGAGATAGATCCTGACTATGCAAGTTTTTTTTATTCTTATTTATTATTTGAATCTATTAATTTAATTTGGTCATCACGCAATTTGGAAAAACCCATTGAACAAAAAAATATTAATTTAGCAGATGGTGTTAAAACTGGTGGAGATATTGTAAATACAAAAAGAATTAAAAATTCTGCATTTTTAGCTTTTCTTGATGATAACGATTTAGATGAATTAATAAACTATGCAAACGTTAGGCTATTTTCTGCGGGTGAATATATAACACTAGAAGGCACTAAATCAGATGGAATAAATATTTTATTAAAAGGTAAAGTTGAAGCTTCTTTTACAAATTTAAAAGATGATCAGATAGAAAATAACTCAAGATCAATAGCTAGACCGGGAGTAGCACTATCCTTATCTGCAGGTTTGCATGATATTGAGTCACCATATTCATTGAAATCGACAAGAGATACAACAATTTTAAAATTTTCAAATGAGTTTATTGATAATTTAATTAAAACTAATTCAGAATTGGCAATCAAATTTTTTAAAAGACAATTATGGCAATTAGGTCGCTATATTCAAAGTTCAACAGGCTTAACAACGTATCCAGCTAAAAATGAAAAAGAGTTTTTTCAATATTTATTAGATGATAATTCTGCAACAATACCAAGTAATTCAAAACTTTATACAATACCTCATTTATTAGAAAATCATTTAACTCATTCTTTAGCATTCGATACAATTTATGATTTAATAATTACAGGTAACGATGATGAAAAATCTATAGCTAGTTTAATGATTGATACATTGAGTGGTATAGAAAGAAAAAATAGATTTTTCAAACAACTTAATAAAATATACAACAGAGTAGCAACTTCGTATGATTCAATAAATAAACAAGCTTTACAAAAATTAACAAATTCAGATTTTATAAAAGCATTTGATCAAGTACCTTTTGTTATTAAAGGTATGAAAAATTTACCTGACGAGCCTACAAACATATTTTTTTATAATCATTTGGCAAGTATTGAAGAAAATGGTTTAGCTAATGGACATCAATTTAGTATAGATAGTCATTTTATTAGTGCAAAAATTTTATTTCCAAAATATGGTGATGGCGGTCAAAGAATAGCTCGATATTCTAGAAATACAGAATTTTGGCGATATAATTATTATGAGAATTTAGATTATATTTTCGTTCATACACCAGAGTCAGACTATTTAAATGAAACCAATGAACAAAAAAAGAAAAGAAAAAATAAATTATTTATTGAAACTCAAAATATTTTTGATCAACATAGACCTTTAGTTATAGCACCAGAAGGCACTTCTGAAACTGAAGATAATTTAACCCCAAACTCTCCAGGTCCTTTAAAACCAGGTGCATTTTTATTAGCAGATCAATTAAAACCAGAGCCTCTTCTTGTTCCAATCGCATTAGCCAATTTTGATTATTCAATTTCTGATACAATTTATTCTGCAGTTATTAAAGAACCAATCAAAATAAAAGATTTTGTAAATGATATAAAAAATAAAAAAGAGTTAGAAAATTTCCTATCTAAATATAGAAAAACATTTAGATCTTATGTTGAAGAAGCAATTGAATTAGCAAAATCAGCATCAAAAAATAAAATTGATGATCAAGATGTAGTAAGTAACTTAAATTTAGTTAGTCCTATTGAAGAAGAATTTGAAGCAGACGTGAGAGAATTAGAAATTAAATTACATTCAGATCAATATAAAAATAACAAAATAGTCTTATTTGGAAGCTCAACCTTTAAAGATTGGGAAAATGCAAAAACTGATTTGTCATTTGATAGTTTATTAAATTTAGGATTTGGAGGTTCCACATTAGTATCTTGCCGTACATATTTTAACAGAATAGTAGTCCCTAATAACCCTGATAAGATGATTTTTTATGCTGGAGATAATGATATAGGTAGTGGAATGAGTGCGGAAGATTTAGAAAATGAATTTTTATTATTTGCTTCTGAGGTTAATGAAAAATTACCGCATACATTATGTTTTTTTGTATCCATTAAACCAAGTGTATTTAGGAATAATTATTTAAATACAATTCTTGATGCAAATGAACGGATTAAAAACAAAATTGAAAATTTTAGTCAATGGCGCTATATTGATCTATGTTCTCCTATGCTTGATGCTGGGTTTGAAAAATTTTATTCAGAAGATCCATTACACATGAATGTACTTGGTTACAGTCTCTTAAGTAAGTTAATTAGAGATGAGATCTCAAAATTTATAATTTAAATTTTAATTAAAATTAAATTTTAATTTCTTTTCTTAGTTTATCAGATTTATATGAATGGAAGACTAATGATAAACTTTTTATATTATCTTCACCACTGGTGTCATGTTCAATATTATTTATTAGTGAATAAATGAAATGTTTGTGTGTATTAATTACGCTTTCTTGAATTTGATCCCAAGGCTTTGAAATCCATTTATATTTTTTAGGTTTTCCATCATAAATCTTCTTCTTATTTTTTTTGTGTAAAGTAATTTTGTAATTATAGTCCAAATCTATTGAGCCATTGGAGAATTCTAAATTAACTAATGTTTGAGCAAATCTATCTGGTTTTTTTATTGAAGAAATAGA
>CACJRM010000047.1 GCA_902595805.1 uncultured Alphaproteobacteria bacterium
AATATTTATAATTTTCATTAACCTTTTAGAATTATCGAGAATCATTGCAGAAGAAGAAAAAAACATTTTTAATTTTATCTTTCTTTCTGTTTTAAAATACCCTTCGATTTTAAATGAAATTATTCCTTTTGCTACAATTGTAAGTATATCATTTCTGATAAGGAATTTAATTAACAACAATGAATTTGTTTCAATGAGAAATTTAGGATATTCAATTTTTGATATATTTATACCAATTGCGTCAGCGGTATTTATAATGGGATTATTTTTTTTATTTTTTATTAATCCACTGGCTGTCTTTATGGAGTCTAAGTATGATTCTAAAATAGATAATAAAGATAGTAGTTTATATTCAATAAAGATAACTGACAATGAAATGTGGATCAAAAATCAAATTGATCAACATAAATCTAGCTTCATTAATATTAAAAATATAGATTTAAGAGATATGAATGCCAAAAATATCAAAATATTATTAATAAGCAATAAATCAAATAAATTTATATTAGCAGATACTGGTGAATTTAAAGGTAATTTATTCCTATTAAATAATGTTAAATATTATGATTTGGAGAAAGAAGAATACACTAAATTAAATGATTATAATTTAAATATAAATTTTAATAAGGAAAATATAGTTAATTCAGTATCAAAATATAAACTTGTTCCATTTTATAAATATTTAAATCACAAAAACACACTCTCAAAATTTAATTTATATTCACCCGAGATCGGATTATATTATCTATCAGAAATTCTTAAACCTATATTCATAGTTGTATTATCTTTTGTGATCTTAGGTTTCACAAGCAATTTTCAAAGGAATGAAAATTTCTTTAAAGTATTATTGATATCTATTTCATTTGGTTTTATTATTTTTTTAGTAAAGGAAATTATCACAAAGTTAACAATTAATTTGTCTTTAAATTTTTTTCTTTCATATTTAATTATATTTTTAATACCTTTCTTTATTGGTCTATACCAAGTAATAAAAATTGAAAATGATTAAGTTTAATAAGTTTTTTGTAATAAAATATATATTATTTTTTACTTTATTATTTACACCCATAATAAACAATGCAAAAGAAATACTAGTATATGCTGATTCAATTTCCTATGATGAAAATCAAAACTTGATTGCCAAAGGTAATGCAAAAATATTCCAACAAAATAAATTAATTCAATCTGACTTAATAATTTATGATAAGCTGACTAATAAAATTATTCTACCTTCAAAATTTGTCTTTAGAGATGAAAACAATAATTATTTCGAAGGTGAAAATGGTTTCTTTCTTAAAAATTTAGAAACTGCTGAATTTAATAATCCAAAAATTAGATTAAAAGATGGCTCTAGAATAATAGGTGAAAAAATTAAAAGAGTCGGAAAAGTGGATATAATATCAAAAGGAGTTTATTCACCCTGCAAATCTAGAATTAAAGTTGGTAATTTTATTTGCCCTACTTGGCAATTAGAAGGAGAAAAAATTCTTCACGATAATGAAAACCTATTTTTATATCAAAAACATTCTAAAATGAGAGTTTTAAATACACCTATATTTTATATTCCATATATTGTTACTCCTTCACCTTTAAGAAAAAATCGAAAATCTGGATTTTTAATTCCAGCAATTTCTCTTAATTTTTTTGATACAAAAACTTCACAATCAATTTCCTTTCCTTATTATTTCAATATTTCAATAGATAAGGAATTGCTGTTCACCCCTATAATTAATTATGGGGGAGGAGTTGATTCCTCTCAAAGATTTGTTTTTGATTATAATCAAATGATATCGGGTGGTCATTTTAAATCTGAAATAACATTTGATTCTAATTTTGAAAAAGAAAATAATAATGATTGGTTAACAGATGCTAGTTTAATAACTAATTATAAAAAAAACTTAAATCAAAAATTTAGAATTGAAATTGACTCAGCTTTGGAGACTTCTAAAAATTATATACAAAGAACTAAACCTAATGATGATTTAAGTTACACTAATTCACTATCAACAAATTTTAACCTTGAGGGGTTTAATTTAAATAAAATAGATGATTATTTTAAAGTTAGTTTAAACTTTTATCAAACGAATCAAGAAAATGAAGATAATAAAACCATACCAACTGTATTACCAAAAATTAGATATTTTTCAGGTTACTCTAATAAATATGGCAATTTAACAAATTCTACTTATGAATTTTACAATATTTTCAGAGATAAAAGCTCTTTAGTTCATGCAAAAAAACAACAAAAAATATCTCATAAGTTCAGTTTAAAAAAATCAATTATTTATAATAGTACTAAAATCCATATTGAAAACGAAATATATAGTCAATTATTTAATACTGAAAAAAAACTTATTAGTAATAACAATTTTAAGTCTGGGTCTTATTTTAGATTATTTCCAATATTTGGAATATCAACAGAAACACCATTTAAATTAAAAAATAACTTTCAAGACTTAACATTTAATCCAAAATTAAATTTAACTATCTCACCGGGAATCTCAAATAGTAATAAATTATCTAATGAAGATTCAACAAATAATGATTTTAGTTTTGGAAATATTTATAACTTAAATAGATTTAGTGGTACTGACAAAATGGATAATTCAAAAAGAATAACTTATGGATTAGATACAAACACAGAAAATTTTAAATCTTCAGTATCTCAATCATACGAATTTACTGATAATAGTAATTTTCATAATGAGCAGGGCAATGATGATAATTTAAGTGATTTATTAGGATCATTTGAATATTTAGGAAAACATGAATTATCTTATAATTTTAGATTTGATATAAATGATTCATATTTGAAAAAACAAAATATAAATTATAAATCAACTACTAACTTAGGAGAAATAAATTTATTATATCTTGATCAAAATTCAAAAATTAATAATATAATTACAAAAGATATAGAGACTTTGAACTATTCTTTTTTAAGTAAAAAAATAAATAATTTTTCTAAAATTAATTTTAAAGGTTTATACGATTTAAAAAAAGAAATAAATAAAGAGTACACAATAGGATATAGTTATTTTGATGAATGTTTTGGAATTAATTTAGATTTTAATAGAAAATCTTATGAAGAAGATAATTTAAAACCACAAGACATATTAACTTTAATGTTTTCATTTAAAAATATTGGTAGTTACAAATCAAACAATCTAGCTTTATCAAATATTGATAATTTAGATATTAATTGGGAAAATTATAAGATAGACAATGATAAATTTGAGAAAAATCAATAAAAAAATTTTTATAATTATTTCAATATTATTAATAATTTTAATTTATTCAAAAATAATAAATTCAAAGGAAAATAAAATTATTTTTAAAATAAATGAAACTGCGTATACATCATATGATT
>CACJRM010000048.1 GCA_902595805.1 uncultured Alphaproteobacteria bacterium
TCTTCTTATTGCTAAAAATCTTAATTTTGCAAAAAAACTATCTACTCTTTTCAAACAAAAAGAAATTACTAAGTTCTATATTGCTTTATGCGAAGGCAGTCCTAAAAATAATTACTCTCAAGTAAAATTAGATATTAAAAATAAAAAATTTAAAATTGAAAATACTTTAACAAACTACAAACTCATAAATAAAAATAAAAGAATTTCATCAATATTATTCAATCCTCAAACTGGTAAAACTCATCAACTTAGAATAGTATCTAAAAATCTTGGATGTCCAATAGTTGGAGATAATAAATACAATATCTATTCTAAATACAAAAAAGAAAACTTAATGTTACATGCATTTGCACTAACATTTACATTAGATACCAAAAAATTTGAATTTATCTCAAAGTTGCCAGACTACTTTCTTCATTTCATAAAAAAAAATAATTTTAAAATAAATAAAAACTTAAAAAATTATTTAAAAAGTTTTTAATTTTTCTATAAAAATTTTTTTAAATTCATTATCAAATTCAGATTGCTCTAATTTAATACCTAATTCTTTCATTGAAGTATTTTGATATTCTCTTAACCCACATGAGTGAATATAATTATAATATTTAAGATTAGGATTAATATTAAAACTTAATCCATGGTATGTTATCCATTTTTTTATCCGTAATCCAATTGCACCAATTTTTTTTTCTTTATCAAATGTCATATTATTATTTTTTGTTACCCAAATACCAACTCTATCTTTAAAGGCTTGTGCTTCAACATTATAGTGAGCTAAAAAATCAATAAGAGACTCTTCTATTATTGTAATAAACTTTCTAATATCTTTATTTTTATTATTTAAATTTAACATTAAATAAACAATTCTTTGCCCAGGGCCATGGTACGTTGTTTTGCCTCCACGATTAGTTTTAATAATTTTAACAACTTTTGAATTTAATATTTCTTCTTCTGAAGCACTTGTACCTTGAGTAAAAATATGATTATGATTTAGAAACCATAATAATTCTCGCGATTGATTTTTACTTATACTAACAACTCTTGACTCCATATATCTTACTGCGTCTTCATAATTTATTTGATTGTTAGATATTTTAATTTCAATTTGTTTCATCTATTATTTAACTTTATTGATAGTTAATATCCTATCTGATATTTAATTCCAATATATATGCGGCTGTGGCGGAATTGGTATACGCGCAGCGTTGAGGTCGCTGTGGGATTAATCCTGTGGAAGTTCAAGTCTTCTCAGCCGCACCAATTAATATGGAAGAAATTATTATAAATAAAGATCAGGACTCTTCATCTAAATCTGTTGAGTTAGTATCTGATTATTTAGAAAATTATAAATATGATAACGTTTTATCATATTTAAAAGATATTCATAATGCAGATATTGCTGACATTCTTCAAAATTTAGATCCAGTTTTAAGACTAAGCCTCTTGAATATAATTGATAAAGATTTTGATCCTGAAATTTTAACTTATTTAAATGATAGTATTAGAGAAGAAATAATAGAAACTCTGGACATAAAACAATTAGCTAATAATGCAAAAAGTTTAGATATTGATGACGCTGTTGATTTAGCGGAAGATTTAGAAGAAAAAGATAAGACTATATTTTTAGAAAATTTAGATAAAGAAGAACGTACTTTGGTTGAAGAAGGATTAAAGTATCCTGAAGATTCTGCTGGAAGATTAATGCAAAGACAATTTGTTTCCGTTAATCAATTATGGAATGTTGGTCAAGCAATTGATTATTTGAGAAATAATAAAGTAAAACTACCTGAAGATTTCTATGATATCTATTTAATTAATAACAACCAAGAAGCAAAAGGTGTTGTTCCTTTAGGAAGGTTAATGGGTTCAAAAAGAGAAGTACAATTAAATTCAATAACTAATAAAGAATTAAGATTAATTGATGTAAATACAGATCAGGAAGATATAGCCTTATTATTTAATAAATACGGATTGGTCAGTGCTCCTGTTATCAACAATCGAAAACAAATTATTGGATCAATCACTGTTGATGATGTTGTTGAGGTTATAGAAGAAGAAAGAGAGGAAGATATCTTAAAGCTTGGAGGTGTAGATCATACAGATTTATATGAATCTATTATTTCTACAACTAAATCAAGAATTTCATGGTTAATTGTTAATTTAATGACTGCGGTGGTAGCTTCAATAGTTATAGGTTTGTTTGAAGCGGCTATAGAAAAAGTAGTAGCTTTAGCAATTTTAATGCCAATAGTAGCCTCTATGGGCGCTAATGCTGGTACGCAAACTTTAACAGTTGCAGTGAGAGCTATTGCTGTAAAAGAACTAACAACTAGTAATGCGATAAAAATAATAACTAAAGAAACTCTAATTGGTGGTATAAATGGTATAATATTCGCTATCATAATATCTTTAATTTCTATTTATTGGTTTGATAATTTGCTATTGGGTTTAATAATTGGTCTTGCTATGATACTAAACTTACTAATCGCTGGTTTTTCAGGAATAGCTATTCCATTAGTTTTAGATAAGTTAAAAATTGATCCTGCTTTGGCATCTGCAGTAATTTTGACTACAATAACAGATGTATTTGGCTTCCTTTCTTTTCTTGGATTAGCAACTTTATTTTTAATATGATTTGAACTATTTAATTTAAATCAATGCTTAAAAAAAATGATCTGATAAATTACTTTTATAAAGGAATCAAAAATAAGAATGATTTACGCATAGGAGTAGAACATGAGAAATTTGTTCTAAAAAAAGACAGTTTTCATCAATTATCATATGAAGAGCCCAATGGCATAAAAGATATTCTTTTAAAATTTGTAAATAAGGGATGGAAACCAAAGTATGATGATAAAAATACTACAATAATTGCGCTAGAAAGATTTGGTGAAAGTATAACTTTAGAACCAGGTGGTCAGATCGAATTATCTGGAGCACAATTAAAAAATATCCATCAAACCTGTACTGAAACTAATAGACATTTAAAAGAATTAAAAGATATTGGTGAAGAATTTGGCTTTATATTATTAGGATTAGGCGTTGAGCCAAGTTTATCTCTTGATGAATTTCCTTGGATGCCAAAACAAAGATATTCAATAATGAAAAAATATATGCCCAAAGTTGGTACTCTGGGACATCACATGATGAAACGCACATGTACAAACCAAG
>CACJRM010000049.1 GCA_902595805.1 uncultured Alphaproteobacteria bacterium
TTAAACTCTTGTTTATCTTTAGAAAAATCAATTAATATTTTGGTATTCTCTTTTTCTGTAATTCTATAAATTAATTTTTTAGATAATCCATCCTCAATTTTTTCTAAATTGTTATGATCAGAATTCATTACACTATTGATTAAAACTAATATTAATTTTTCTTTTAGTTTCAGAAATCATATATAAATTTATTAAATAGTGTTTTTTATTTAATGGTAAATTAATTAATATTTCAGGCCATTCTACAAATGTAATATTGTTATTTAGATTTTCAAAAAAATCCAATTCATCTAATTCCTTTAAATTTTTAACTCTATAAAGATCATAATGATAGATTTGTAATGAACTCAATTCGTAAGTAATCAAAATTGGATATGTTGGACTAATAATTGAAGCTGGTTTAGGCTGATTATTCAATTTATAAAGATTATTAATTAATAATCTTACAAATGTAGTTTTACCAACACCTAATTCCCCTTGGAATAAGTAAACATCTCCAAAAGATATATTTTTGCTTAAATTAGTAGTGAATTTTTCAAGTTCACGAAGATCTAAAATTTGATTACTTAGTTTTTGCAAATTTTGTTATGCAATATCTTTTAGAGCTTCCACTAAATCAGTTTTTTCCCAAGTGAAATGTCCTTTGTCACTTGGCTCTCTACCAAAATGTCCATAAGCAGAAGTTGGAACATAAATTGCATTTGTCAGTTTCAAATGCTCTCTTATTCCTCTTGGGCTTAGATCAAATAAATCTTGCAGAGATTTTTCGATTTTCTGTTCATCAACTTTATTTGTACCATTAGTATTAACATAGACCGACAAAGGTTTTGATACTCCTATTGCATAAGATAATTGTATAGTACACTCATCAGCTAGATCCGCTGCAACAACATTTTTTGCTAAGTACCTAGCAGCATATGCTGCAGATCTATCAACTTTAGATGGATCCTTTCCTGAAAATGCACCTCCACCATGGGGCGCTGCGCCACCATATGTATCAACTATTATTTTACGTCCAGTTAAACCAGAGTCACCATCAGGACCTCCAATTACAAAGTTTCCTGTAGGATTAACGTAGAATTCTTCATCTTTAAACCCTTCTAATAATTCATTAGGTATGCACTCATATACATAAGGTTTAACAATTTCTTTTACATCAGCAGGAGACAAACCTTCCTTATGTTGTGAAGAGATTACTAAAGATGTAACCTTGCTTGGTTTTCCATTTTCATAAAGCATTGTAACTTGGCTTTTTGAATCAGGTTCTAAACCAGATGCAGATCCATCCTTACGGGCTTGTGCCATTTTAAATAATATTTGATGAGAATAATGTATTGGTGCTGGCATTAATGATTCAGTGTCTTTACAAGCAAAACCAAACATGATTCCTTGATCGCCTGCACCCTCATCTTTATTGCTACCAGAATCAACACCCATAGCAATATCAGC
The DNA here is from genome assembly GCA_902595805.1 of uncultured Alphaproteobacteria bacterium. Classification (GTDB taxonomy): domain Bacteria; phylum Pseudomonadota; class Alphaproteobacteria; order HIMB59; genus CACPNW01. The sequence continues at coordinate 1,450 of CACJRM010000049.1, forward strand.
TGACTGCTCATGAAGAAAGCTTTCAATATCACAATTCTGCCAATGAAAACCATCTTGTTCATAACCAATATCCTTAATACAATCTCTAACTTGGGATATAATCTGATCTTTAGGAACTGATGGCCCCCTTACTTCTCCAGCTAAAACTACTTTATTGGTGGTAGTCAAAGTCTCACAAGCTACGCGTGTTTGTGGGTCACCCGAAGATAAATAAGTATCAACAACCATATCTGAAATTCTATCACAAACTTTATCTGGATGGCCTTCAGAAACTGATTCACTTGTAAATAAATAAGATCTTTTCATATTAACTCCTAATATCTGTAAGTATTATCTTTAAATGGGCCCTGCTTACTAACACCAATATATTCTGCTTGTTTATCAGTTAATTCGGTAAGTTTTGCTCCAACTTTCTTTAAGTGTAATGACGCAACTTTTTCATCTAAATGTTTTGGTAAAACATAAACTTTATTTTCATAATTTTTAGAATTTTTCCAAAGTTCAAGTTGCGCTAAGACCTGGTTGGTAAATGATGCGCTCATAACAAAACTTGGATGTCCAGTAGCATTTCCGAGGTTAACAAGTCTTCCCTCTGATAGTAATAATATTTTTTTCCCATCTGGAAACTCCACTTCTCTAACTTGTGGTTTAATCTCATCGGACTTGTAATTTTGAAGAGCTTCTGTTTGTATTTCGTTATCAAAATGTCCAATATTACAAACAATAGCACGATCTCTCATTTGTCTCATATGATCTTGCGTAATAACATCAAGATTACCGGTGGCAGTAACAAATATATCACCATATTTACAAGCATCATCCATTGTAACAACTTCATAACCTTCCATTGCCGCTTGAAGTGCATTAATTGGATCTATTTCAGTCACACAAACACGTGCACCTGCACCCCTTAAGCTAGCTGCTGAACCTTTTCCAACATCCCCATAACCAGCTACAACGGCTATTTTACCAGCCATCATTACATCAGTACCTCTTCTTATTCCATCTACTAGACTTTCCTTACAACCATATAAGTTATCAAATTTAGACTTAGTAACTGAGTCATTAACATTTATTGCTGGCACTTTTAATGTTCCATTTTTTTCCATTTCTTTCAAACGGTGGACACCTGTAGTTGTTTCTTCGGATAAACCTAAAATTTCTTCCAACATTTTTGGATACTTTTCATGAATTATTTTTGTAGCATCTCCACCATCATCTAAGATCATATTTGGCTTCCAACCATCTGGGCCTTCTAATGTTTTCTCAATACACCACCAAAATTCTTCTTCTGTCATTCCTTTCCAAGCAAATACTGGAATGCCTTTGGCAGCTATTGCTGCGGCAGCGTGGTCTTGAGTGGAAAAAATATTACATGAACTCCATCTAACAGTAGCGCCTAAAAATACCAGAGTCTCAATCAAAACAGCAGTTTGTATTGTCATGTGTAAACAACCTACGATTCTTGCCCCATCTAGAGGTTTAGAATCACCATATTCTTCTCTTAATGCCATTAAACCAGGCATTTCTGTTTCAGCTATTGCAATTTCTTTATCACCAAAATCAGCTAAACTTATATCTTTAACCTTAAAATCTTCACTCATGATTGTATCCCTTTATGATTATGTTGACTTTTTAATGGTAATTTAATCAGAAAACAAGCACCTCTAAAGTCAAATTTGTCACTTTCTGTTAATTCAATTGAAC
>CACJRM010000050.1 GCA_902595805.1 uncultured Alphaproteobacteria bacterium
TTTATTGCTGACTTAATATTTGTTGAAAAAGATTATGAAGAATTATTAATATCACTAAACGATCAAAGTCTTCTTAAAAACTACGAACAAATGCGAACAGATTTTGTGGCCAACGTGAGCCATGAATTGAGAACTCCTCTTTCCTCAATTCTAGGCTATGTTGAAACAATTAAAAATTCACTCAATGAAGATAAGATCAATGACAAAACGGTTGGTAAATTTTTAGACACAATGGAAGATCAGGCTTGGCGTATGACTAGATTAGTCGAAGATTTATTATTACTAAGTAAATATGAGACTGAAGATAAGCCGATAGAATTTCAAGAAGCGAATATAAGGCAATTAATTGATGGCGTAGTAGATAATTTACAAAACAAGTTAATGGCAAAAAAAATTGAAGTTCAAATCAAGGATGATTTTGATAAGTCTACAATATCAGCAAACAAAGATGCTCTAATTCAAGTTTTTTTAAACTTAACCGATAATGCAATAAAATATAGTAAAGAAAATTCTACTATTGAAATTGAGCTTGAGAGTGTAATTGATGACAATACCACCTTTTGCCAAATAAGTTTTATAGATAAGGGAGAAGGCATATCGAAAGAGCATTTAACTAGACTTACTGAAAGATTTTATAGAGTAGATAAAAATAGATCTCGAAATCAAGGCGGTACCGGTTTGGGTTTATCTATTGTTAAACATATAACTAATAGGCATAATGGTAAATTATCGATAAAAAGCAAGGTAGATAAGGGTTCAACATTTACTATTTCTTTACCAGTATTTCAGCAAACTGTAATAAATCCTTAATATATATTCTGTAGGACAACCTTATTTTAAATGAGGCTTAATATGAAAAATATAATCAAATTAATTGCTGTCCTTGCTTTATTTGGAACTACTTCAGTTTCAGCAAGAGACTATATTTCAATTGTAGGATCTTCTACAGTTTATCCTTTCGCTACTTTAGTTGCTGAAAAAATGGCATCAGAAGGAATGAAAGCACCCGTAATTGAATCAACTGGTTCTGGTGGAGGACACAAATTATTTTGTGCAGGTGTTGGAGTTGAACATCCAGATATCACTAACTCTTCAAGAGCACAAAAAGATAAAGAATTCAAACTTTGCCAAGATGGCGGTGTAACCGATATCATCGAAGTTAGAGTTGGTAATGATGGTATAGCTTTTGCATACGCTGCAGATTATGAATGGAAATATACTAACGGTGCTACAATGAAAGGTGGCATTGATTTAACTAAAGAAGAAATCTGGCAGGCAATGGCTAGAGATAATGCAAATGCTCCAACAACTTGGTATGAAATAGATAAAAGATTACCAAAAGTTGAAATTTCTATCATGGCACCTCCTCCAACTTCTGGAACAAGAGATGCATTTGACTCACTTGTAATGAAAAAGGGTTGTGTTAAAGATATGTTAGTTGCTGACGGTGATTGTCAAGCGTATCGTGAAGATGGCCATGTTATTGAAGGTGGTGAAAATGATGAACTGTATGTTGAGCATATAACTAAAGAACAAGGTGCATTCGGTATCTTTGGTTATAGTTTTGTATCTAATAATTCTGATAAAGTTAAAGCGTCAATGATTAACGGTGTTGAAATCTCTATGGAAGGTATCCAAGATTATTCATATCCAATAGCAAGACCTTTATTCTTCTACATTAAAAAAGCACACATTGGTGTTATTCCTGGTTTAATGGATTATGTTAATGAGTTTGTAAGTGAAGAAGCAACAGAAGGTTACTTACTAGATGCTGGACTTGTTCAACTAAGTCCTGCGGATAGAGCAGCTGTTCTTGATGCTATTTCTAATCAAACAAATTATAAATAAAAATCTTAAATTTTTATAAAATGGGGGCATACAAGCCCCCTTTTTTTTAATACTAAGTTATAAATGTTTTTTTTGGTCTTTAGTTTTAATTGCAGTCGGAATTTTCTCATCCTTTATATACGGAAGATCAAGAATTAAATTAAACTCTAAAAAACAAGGTACGAAAAGCAAATCTCTTCCCAATTATTACGCACAATACGTTTTAATGTGGTGTTTGTTTCCTGCACTAATTGTTTATTTTTCATGGGCTATTTTTCAAGAACAGATTATTCAAAACATAGTTATTAGTAACTTTGAATTTATTGAGGGTGCCGCCTACAACGAAGGATTATTGTTAGCAGAGATTAGAAATGTTGCTAATAACCCTTCTTTTGCTGATGGTAAATCTATAGAAATAATTAATGCTGCATCTCATTATTCTTCCTTAAGACAAATAAGTCAAATATCTTTTTATACCTCAATAATCATTATAATGTTACTTGGAGCCTTATACGCTTCACAAAAATTAAAACCAGAATTTCATGCTCAACATACAATTGAAAAATATATTCAATATATACTTATATTTTGTTCATCTGTTGCTATTTTCACTACAATAGGAATAGTTTTTTCACTAATATTTGAAAGCCTTCGCTTTTTTGCAGAAGTATCAATATTCGAATTTTTATTTAGTACTGAGTGGTATCCTTTTATTCCAATTAGAGAAGGTCAAACAGCTGCAGAGGGATCCTTTGGTGCAGTACCAATATTTGCTGGAACATTTTTAGTAATGGTAGTAGCCATGTGTGTTGCGGCACCTCTTGGATTATTAACAGCAATTTATTTAGCAGAATACGCAAGTCAAAGAGTTAGAAAAATAGTTAAACCTCTTCTCGAAATTTTGGCAGGGATACCAACAATAGTTTACGGGTTCTTTGCTTTTGTTAGTGTTGCACCTTTCGTTAAAGCATTTGGACAATCAATTGGAATTGATGCTTCACCAACAAGCGCTCTTGCAGCCGGCATGGTAATGGGGGTTATGATTATTCCTTTTATTTCTTCTTTATCTGATGATGTAATAAACTCTGTCCCACAAAGTCTAAGGGAAGCATCTCTTGGTATTGGCGCTAATAAAGCAGAAACTATTAAAAAAGTAATTTTACCAGCAGCTTTACCTGGAATTGTAGGAGCATTTTTATTAGCAATATCCAGAGCGATAGGGGAGACTATGATTGTTGTAGTTGCAGCAGGCACAGCCCCCAATCTTACGGGCAATCCTTTTGAAAACGTAACAACAGTTACAGTTCAAATTGTTGTGGCCTTAATAG
>CACJRM010000051.1 GCA_902595805.1 uncultured Alphaproteobacteria bacterium
TTGATTAGTGTCTATAAATTTAACGAAGCTTCTTTTGTTGCTGGTGTAATTTTAATACTAAGCATGATTATTTTTTTATTAATTGATAATTTAAATTACCAAGGCAAGTCTGCCATTAAAACGTGAAGATAAATACTTGCTACATAACCAATAAATATAACTGGAGTCCATTTTAAATGTCCAAAAAAAGTGTAATATCCTCTCGCTTGTCCCATAAGTGCTACACCTGCAGCTGAACCAATTGACAATAGACTACCACCCACTCCTGTTGTTAATGTAACTAGTAACCACTGATCAATTGACATTTCCGGTCTCATAGTAATTACGGCAAACATCACTGGTATATTATCTACGATAGCTGAAAGAACACCTACTATAGAATTCGCCATTGTTGGGCCAAGACCAATATATAAAAATTCTGAAACAACAGTTAAGTAACCTATAAATCCTAAACCACCTACACTTAAAATAACTCCAAAGAAGAATAATAAAGTGTCCCATTCAGCTCTTGAAACTTTTCTAAAGAAATCAAATTTTTCGTCTTCAACAGATGGATCATGTGTAATTTGTAAATAAAAAGAATATAACCCAAGTAGACCAAGACCAAACATCATGCCAAGCATTGGAGGCAAGTGAAGAATATTATGGAAGTTTACAGCACTAAAAATTGTAAGCAAACCTAAAAAGATAATTACTCGTCCACCTCTTTTCATATATTCTCTATCAGAACTAATTTGTGGTTTATCATTTGGAATAAAGAAATACATAACTGCTGCAGGAATTATGTAATTAACCACAGAAGGAAAAAATATTTTAAAAAATGTAAAAAATTCAACAATACCAGCCTGCCATACCATTAAGGTAGTTATATCTCCAAATGGACTAAAAGCACCACCTGCATTTGCTGCAACAACTATATTAATACAACCAATCGATATAAATTTTGTATTACCTTTACCACAGGCCATTACAACAGAGCACATGACTAGTGCAGTTGTTAAGTTATCAGCTATAGGAGATAAGAAAAAAGTAATTATACCTGTGAATATAAATAATTGTCTAAAGCTAAATCCCCTTGATGTTAATTGGTATCTGACTACATCAAAAACTTTTCTTTCTTCTAAAGCATTGATGTAAGTCATAGCAACGAGAAGAAATAGGAAAAGTTCTGCAAATTCTAAGATATTATGCTCTAAAGCATACTCAATTTCTTTGGCATATTGCTTATCAGAAGAAAAATGGAAAGCTATAATACCCCATATTACAGCAGCCGAAATAATAACTGGTTTAGATTTCCTTAAATGGCTAAATTCTTCAGCCATTACAACAGCATATGCAAGAACAAATACAATAAGGCTTAAAATGCCTACATATGAAGTTGTTAGATCTATTTCCATAATTTTAAACTAAAGCCAATTACGTCTTTTTCAATCCCAAAATCATATAGATTATTGTGTATTGCTTCGTCAATGAAAACACTCTTTTTTATAACTTTTGCTTTATCATAGAGCTTAATACTGTGTTCATGTGGTACAATTTCATCCTTTTTTCCACTAATAATAAGCAATGGAGAGGTTATTTTATCAATTTTACTGAAGTTATCGAATTTATCTTTAACTAAATATTTTGTGGGAAATATTTTATATCTTTTTTTTGCAATATCATTGATAGACGTAAATGGTGCTTCTAAAACAATAGATAAAAATTCGTACTTTGTACCTATTTCTACTGCAGCGCCAGATCCGAGTGATTCTCCATAAACTACTAATTCTTTGAATTTAAATTCAGTATTATTTTTAATCCATTTTAATACTGCTTCTGCATCTTTATATAAATTTTTTTCTGTTGGATTTCCTTCATTACCACCAAAACCTCTCCAAGAAACTAAAAGCACGCTCCAATTCTTTTCAATATACCTCTGGATTCTATAAGCCCTATCTCCGATATGAAAAGAATTACCATGAAAATAAACTAGTAAAGGAAGTGAATTATTCCCTTTATGATACCATGATAACAGCTCTAAGTTATCCTCAGTTTTGATATAAACTTCTTCTGTATTATCTAAGTTATAATCCTTTGGTTTGCCCGGATGCCCTGATTTGTTAAAAACGATGCGTCTTTGAAAGATATATAAAAGGAAACCTAAAAAAAAATATAGAAAAATTGCAGAAAAAATGTAATTCATTACTTATTATAATATTATGAGAATAGAAAACAAAGTAATTGATCCTCTAAGTCCTTACAGTCGCGCACTGAAAAAAATAGAGGAAAGTGGTATAAGACCAACAAAACAAAGAAGAATTTTAGCTAAATTAATTTTTGAAAAAGGTGACAGGCATATTTCTGCTGAAAATCTTTTTGATGAAGTAAAAAAAGAAGATAGAAAAATTTCTATGGCTACAATTTATAACACCCTAAAACAATTTACCTCATTAGGATTAATAAGAGAAATAGTTGTTGATCAAAATAAATCACTCTATTGTAATAATAATAAATCTCATTATCACTTGTATATTGAAGATGAAGGTAAGATTCATGATATACCTACAAAAAATATTAATCTTGATATACCTTCTATTCCTGCTTGTCTCTCATTGCATAATATTGATGTTATTGTCAGAGTTAGATCTCTTAAAGAAGACCAAAAAAAGAATTAAATTGTTATGCACAACATAAAGTTGTGGTCTCCAAATAATAAAAAAACAAATCTCCACAAATTTATAAATCAACTAGATAAAAATTTAAATATAAAAAATTATGCTGACTTGCATAATTGGAGCATAAAACATAAAAATGAATTTTGGAATAATGTATGGGATTTCACAAATTTTGTTGGTGAGAAAAAAGGTAAAA
>CACJRM010000052.1 GCA_902595805.1 uncultured Alphaproteobacteria bacterium
CAATATTTTACAACAAGAATTTGAGTATAGTAAATTCGAAAAGTTTAATTTTAATCACCCACTGTATATTCTTTATTCAAGTGGAACTACTGGAGTACCAAAATGTATTGTTCACAGTTCTGGTGGAGCGCTAATTCAACACAAAAAAGAACATGTACTTCATTGTGATATTAATGAAAAAGATAGAGTTTTTTATTTTACTACTTGTGGATGGATGATGTGGAATTGGTTAGTTTCTGCTTTAGCGTCAAAAGCAACAATAATTTTATATGATGGATCACCCTTTATTCCAGACCATAAACATCTTTTTGAAATAACAGAAAAAGAAGGTATTAATTTTTTTGGCACGGGTGCAAAATATTTAGATACTTTAAAAAATAATAAAATTAAAATTAAAGAAAGTTTTAAATTAAATAGTTTAAATACACTAGCTTCAACAGGATCTCCTTTGGTTAATGAATCATTTGAATACGTTTATGAAAATATCAAATCAAATATTCATCTTGAATCTATAAGTGGTGGTACTGATTTAGTTTCGTGTTTTGTTACCGGTAATCCGTTAATGGATGTCTATAGTGGTGAAATTCAATGTAAAGCTCTTGGAATGGATGTTGATGTATTTGATGAAAAAGGAAATTCAATTGAAAATCAAAAAGGGGAACTAGTATGTAAATCTTCTTTTCCATCAATGCCTTTATATTTTTGGAACGATCATGATAATAAAAAATATTTTAATTCTTATTTTAGTAAATATGAAAATATTTGGTATCATGGAGATTATATTGAAAAAACTATAAATGGTGGTTATGTTATATATGGCCGATCAGATGCAACTCTAAATTCTGGAGGAGTAAGAATAGGTACTGCAGAAATTTATAGAGTAATTGAAAATATTACAGAAGTTCAGGAAGCTGTTGCAGTGGAATATAAATTAAAAAATGATACACAAATTATATTATTTATTGTCTTGAATAAAAATTTTGAATTTAATGAAAATTTAAGGTCTAAAATAATAGATGAAATAAAAATAAATCTTTCTTACAAACATATTCCCTCACAAATATATGCTATAAGTGAAATACCAAGAACTAGAAGTGGTAAAATAGTTGAAATTTTAATTAAAAAATTAATTAATGGTGAAAGTATTGAAAATGAAGAATCATTGGCTAATCCAGAATGTTTAAAAGAATTCGAATTAGTATATAAAAACTTAAAGAATAATTATGCCAAATAGAGTTGTAGTCAGTAAACTAGGTGGTCCAGAAGTTTTAAAATATGAAAACTATGACTTACCTAAAAATGTTGAAGAAAATATGGTCAGAATTAACCAAACTTCAATTGGTATTAACTACATAGATACGTATCATAGAACAGGAATATACCCGTTACCTGTAGAAATACCTTTTTGTTTAGGAGTAGAAGCAGCAGGAGATGTAATAGAAATTGGAGATAATGTATCGAACTTAAAAGTTGGTGATAGAGTAGCTTACTCTTTTAGCCCTCCAATTGGTGCCTATTGTGAAGTTAGAGATTTTGATTCTAAAAGAGTTGTAAAATTACCAGAATATATTTCAAATGATGAAGCTGCTTCAATATTATTACAAGGGATGACAGTCGAATATCTTTTTGAAAGATTGTATAAATTGCAAAAAGGTGAAGTTTTTTTATTTCATGCAGCTGCTGGAGGTGTTGGATTAATTGCAAGTCAATGGGCAAAATCCATAGGAGCTAAAATGATAGGTACTGTTAGTACTGATGAAAAAGCATCATTAGCAAAAGAAAATGGATGTGAATTCACAATTAATTATAAAGAAGAGGATGTTCATAGCAATGTTTTAAAATTAACAAACAATGAAGGAGTAAATGTTGTTTATGATGGAGTGGGTAAAGATACATTTGATATATCTCTAAAATGCTTAAAATTTAGAGGGCTAATGGTATCTTTCGGACAATCTTCAGGAATGGTAAATGATGTCAATCTTCATAGCACATTTAATCCTAAAAGTTTATATTATACTAGACCAACATTAATGCATTATACTCGAAATTCAGAAGAGCTAACAGAATGTAGTAACAAATTGTTTTCAAAAATTAAAAATAAAGAAATTAAGCCTAATATATTCAAAAAATTTAAATTATCTGAAGCTAGTAAGGCTCACGAGTTAATACAATCTAGAAATTCGGTAGGGTCAATAATTCTATGCCCCTAGATTAGTGGCATCCCCTAGGAGAGTCGAACTCCTCTTTTCAGGATGAAAACCTGATGTCCTAACCGATAGACGAAGGGGACACGTGGTTGGTATATAGTAGATATTTTGATTTTTTTCAAATTATTTAATTGATTACTTTCACATCATGGATCAGTATTTGGGGCATCTGACTACTTGAGAAGTTATCTTTTTTAATAGAACACAAAATATGAAATTTAAATTTATTAAACTTCAAAAGATAATCACCAATAAGGGTATTCATACTATTGAATGATATACCTTTTAAATTTTCGCCCAAATCATTTTTAAAAAAAATTAAAATATGTTTATTTTTTAGATTTTTAACCTGATTGATTACTATATCTTTGATTAAAAATTGAGG
>CACJRM010000053.1 GCA_902595805.1 uncultured Alphaproteobacteria bacterium
TGTTCTCCTAGAAGTTGATTATAATCAAGAGGTTTTAAAACTAACTCCTGACTCCTCAGATGAAGAAATGGAAAAAGGAAAATTTTTTAGAGTTAAAAAACAGGCAATTGAAAATTTTTTCCCCGATCTCTCAAAATCAGATATTAAATTAGTAAAAAAATTATTTTCTATAAATGTAGATAACGAAATTAAAGACTACTTCTTAGATAATCCTGAAGTTATTAATACAAAGCAACAAATTTGGGTAACTGCCCACAGTGATGTGGATCAACTATTAAAAGGTAATTCAAGAAGGGATGTGCCAGAAGATAGAAGAAAATTAAATGATATTCAATTAAGTTATGTTGATCAATTAGTTGAAGAAAATAGAGTTAAACAAGTTTTTAATAATTTCTTTTTTACAAAAGCAGATTCAAGGCATCCTGAAATTGCTGGTGTAGCTGGTTCATTTATGGGATCATTATTTACTCTTTTTACTGTTTTTATTTTATCTTTTCCAATTGCTATAGGAGCGTCTGTTTATCTTGAGGAATTTGCTCCAAAAAATAGAATAACTGAATTAATAGAAGTAAATATTTCAAATCTTGCAGCAGTCCCATCAATAGTTTTTGGATTACTTGGGTTAGGTGTATTGCTTAATGTTTTTGGTCTTCCAAGGAGCACACCGTTAGTTGGAGGTTCCGTGTTAGCATTAATGACGTTACCAACTATTATTATTGCCTGCCGAGCTTCATTGAAAGCTGTTCCTCCTTCAATTAAAGAAGGAGCACTTGCAGTTGGAGCAACAAAAACACAAGCGGTATTTCATCATGTCGTACCCCTTGCACTACCAGGGACTTTAACAGGGACTATTATTGGATTAGCACAAGCATTAGGTGAAACAGCACCACTTATAATGATTGGTATGATTGCATTTATTCCCAATATTCCAACTGGTTTAACAGAACCTTCAGCAGCACTTCCTGTTCAAATATATCTTTGGGTGGAAAGTGCAGAAAGAGGTTTTCAAGAAAAATCAGCTGCAGCCATAATGGTAATTTTAATATTTTTGTTTATGATGAATGCCATTGCAGTGTTCTTAAGAAATAGATTTGAAAGGAAGTGGTAAAACATGAGTAACTCTAAAATATTGGCAAATGGTGTAGATGTATATTATGGATCCAAACAAGCCCTTTTTGGAATCTCAATGGATATCAAGGAGAAAGAAGTTACGGCATTAATCGGTCCTTCAGGATGTGGTAAATCAACTTTCTTAAGATGTATAAACAGAATGAATGATTTAATTGAAATATGTAAAGTATCGGGATCAATAAAAGTAGATAACGAAGAAATTATTAGTGAAAAAACCGATGTTGTAAGTCTAAGATCTAAAATTGGAATGGTATTTCAAAAACCAAATCCTTTTCCTAAATCTATTTTTGATAATGTTGCTTATGGCCCAACTATACATGGTTTAGTTGACTCAAAAAATGAATTAGAAGAAATTGTACATTCATCATTAAAAAAGGCAGGTCTATTTGATGAAGTAAAAGATCGATTAAATGAACCTGGAACAAGTTTATCAGGCGGTCAACAACAACGATTATGTATTGCAAGAGCAATTGCTGTTAATCCTGAAATAATCCTAATGGATGAACCGTGCTCTGCTTTAGATCCAATAGCAACTGCTATTATAGAAGAATTAATTGATGAATTAAGATTAAACTATACAATTATTATTGTGACTCATTCTATGCAACAAGCAGCAAGAGTTTCTCAGAAAACATGTTTCTTTCATTTAGGAGAATTAATAGAAACGGGTGAGACAAACAAAATTTTTACAAATCCTGATAATACAAAAACACAGGATTACATTACAGGGAGATTTGGATAATGAAACAAGAAGGACACATTGTAAAATCATATGATGAAGAAATTAGAGACATTAAAAATAATATTGTTGATATGGGCAGTTTAGTTGAAAATCAACTAAAAGACTCACTTCAATGTTTAAAGGATAAAGATACAGAATTTGCCGAAAAAATTATAGAAAACGATAATGTAATTGATAAAGCATATAATACTCTTGATCAAAGCTTAGTTGAAATACTTGGCAAAAGACAACCGATGGCTGCAGACTTACGAACAATTTTTTCAGCAATTAAAATCAATAAAGATCTAGAAAGAATAGGAGATCATGCAACAAATATTGCCAAAAGAGTAGCAGTAGCAGAAATAGTTTTGCCAGAAAAACCTTCGAGAGATATTATTAATATGGGTGCACAAGTAAATATAATGATTAGTGAAGTAATAAAAGCTTTTTTAGAATTTTCAGATCAAGCCGCAAAAAAAGTTTGGTTAATGGATAGACAAATTGATGAAGAATATCTTGGAATATTAAGACAACTATTAACCTACATGATGGAAGAACCAAAAAGAATCACAGCATGTACAAGTCTTTTATATATGGTTAAAGACCTAGAGCGAATTGGTGATTATGTACAAAATATAGCTGAAGATATTTATTATGCAGTTTCTGGTGAGCCCCTATTTGATGGTAATCCAGACCCAACCTGGGAAGCAATTCTTCCAAAGA
>CACJRM010000054.1 GCA_902595805.1 uncultured Alphaproteobacteria bacterium
TTTGATGTTCATTAAAAATAAATATACTAATTATAAAAGACCAAAATATTTGTAAATATAATAGACCAAAAACAGATGAAAAATGTTTCTGCGAATTTTGAAGAGCATAAGTAAAACAATAAAATCCAATAAATACAATAAAATTAGCAAACATAGATAATTTAATTAATTCAAAATCAATTAAAGGATCATAGTAAAATAATACAAAGGACAATAAGTTAACGGGTAATACTCCGTATATAAAAAAACCCAAAGTTGAACATATGTTATGAAATTTGTTGGCTAAGAAACTTTGTAAAGCCAAAGTAAAAGCTCCAAACAATGGACCTAAGTAATATATATTAAAATTACTAAATCCTGGCTGAAGAATAAATAAAACACCTACAAACCCTAAGGTTATCGAAATTACCGTGAAAAAATTAATTTTTTCTTTCAAAAAAATTATAGCCAAAATCATTCCTAAAATTGGTGATAGCATATTTAATGTTGTCCATTCTGCTAAAGAAATATTTTGTAAACTTACAAATAATATAAATGGTATAGGTAAAAAAATTGTACCTCTTATAATTAAGATTGTGTAATTAGATGATGAAAGATATTTTTTAAAATTTCCAGATAAGAATAAATATATAAATAATAGAAATAATAATGGACTCCCAAAAACAACATGATGATAAAATTTAAAATTTAAATAAGATAAATGATCAATAATTGCATCATGAATAACAAAAAATAAACCACCACAAATTATTCCTGATGAGCAGTATATTATTTGCTTATTCAACATATTTTAAATTAAAATTGGGATTGTATGTATTAAAAATTACTTATATTGTTAATCTGATGAATACAAATGAAATAAAAACTTATCGCTTAATAATTAAAGGAAAAGTTCAAGGAGTTGGGTTTAGACATTGGTTTAGTGATTTAGCAATCTCTTTAGGTTTAAACGGTTATATTCAAAATAAAGAAAGTAAAGATGAGATTGAGGCTATTATTCAAGGAGATATGCAAAGTATACTATCTATTACTGAAAAAGCGAAAGATGGTCCATCACTAGCTTTAGTTGAAGGAGTTATTCCAAATAGCATCATTAGTAATGTGAAGTATTCAGGTTTTATAGTTAAATATGAAACTTAATTAAAAACTTGTTTTATAGTTTTATGAAGTGAGTCAAATATTTCATCAATCTGATTTTTAGTAATTATAAACTGAGGACACAAAACAATTGCAGGACCTAAAGGTCTGCAAATTAATCCATTATCAATTGATAAATTTGCAACTTTATCTCCCATATTAAGATGACCTTCAAATGGTTCTTTTGTATCTTTATTTTTTACCATCTCTAATGCAGCCATAAGACCTATACCTCTAGTTTCTCCAATGTGTTCATAATCATTAAATTCATTTAATCTTTCAAAAAAATAGGGTTCCATCAACTTTACATTCTCTAGTAAACCCTCATTCATAATTACATCTATTGCTTTCAAAGCAATTGCACATCCAACAGGATGACCACCAGCTGTAAAACCATGTGGAAATTCTTCTGCTTCTTCTGATATTTCAACAAATTTATCTGAAAATTCTTTATTAACTATAACTGCACCCATAGGAAAATACCCAGCTGTTAAACATTTAGATGAGATAATTATATCTGGTTTGATATTGTAGGTTTCACAACCCCATAAATTTCCAGTTCTTCCAAATCCACAAATTACTTCATCTGCAATAAAAGGAATATTATATTTTTTTAATATAGACTGAGCTAAATCAAAATACGATTTTGAAGGCGGAATACAACCTCCTGCACCTTGAACAGGTTCTGCAACAAAACCTGCAATAGTTTCTGGATCCTCTTTGATGATTTTTTCTTCTAAATTTTTCGCCATCCTAAGAGAAAATTCTTCTTCCGTTTCATTATCTAATCCATATTTCCAATAATGAGGACATTCAATATGAATAAATTCTGCAGATGGTAAACCAAACTCTTTATTATATGGTTTAGCTGTCATTGAAGAAGCTCCTAAAGTAACTCCATGATATCCATTAATTCTTGTTATAATTTTTCGTCTATTTGGCTTTCCAATTCTTGCATTTAACATCCATAACATTTTGACCATGGTGTCATTCGCTTCAGATCCCGAATTACAAAAGAATACACGACCTTGATTAAAAGGTGATACTTCAATAATTTTTTCAGATAGCTGCAACGTTTCTTCAGACAATCTTCCAAATAAAGAATGATAACCAGCAAATTTTTCATACTGTTTTTTTGCAACTTCAATTAATCCGGGATGGTCAAAACCAGCACACTGATTCCATAGACCAGAATTCCCATCTAGATATTTATTACCTTTAGTATCGTAAACATATATTCCTTTTCCATAAGAAATAACTAAAGGACCTCTTTCATTTAAT
>CACJRM010000055.1 GCA_902595805.1 uncultured Alphaproteobacteria bacterium
ACTAGAATTTATGAATCAGGGATATGGAATCTTAAGACATGATTTGATGTATAATGATTTTGTCTTGATAGGACCAAAAAAAGATAAAAAAACATGTTCTTCAATTGAAAATAAAATGATTGAAATAAAAAAATCAAAATTATTGTTTATATCTAGGGGGGATGAAAGTGGCACACACAAAAAGGAGAAAGAGCTTTGGCAATTATCAAATATAAATGTACCATATAAAGAAAATTGGTATCTCAGTGTTGGTCAAGGAATGGGATCAACATTATTAATTGCTAATCAAAAAAAAGCGTACACTCTTAGTGATCGAAGCACTTGGATAGCTTTTAATAAAAAAGAAAATCTAAAAATTGTCTGTGAAAATTTACCACCATTATTTAATCAATACGGAATAATTTTAGTAAGTAATAAGATAAATGATAATTTAAATATTGAAGAAGCTAAAAAATATATTGATTGGATAACATCCAAAGAAGCAAAAAAATTGATTAATAATTATCGAGTAAATGGAAAACAATTATTTTTCTTTAATCATAATTAGTTTATTCTACCAAAAAACGTTGATCTTGCATTTTCTGAGAGCATTGTACCCTCTTCTTCATTATAATTTAGTGTTACTAATATTCTTGGTTTTTCTGATTCTACTGGTGTTACACGATGCAAATAGTTTCTGCCATAAAACAATATAAGAGTACCGGCATCAACGTCTGCTTTTTGTGGTAAAATTTTTCTATCTAAAATATTTTTAATATATGATTTATCAATATAGTTTTCTGAAAAATTTCTTCCTTTACTAACATATTCAAATTCACCACCTTTATCTGATGATTGTATCATTAAAGTAATAGCAAATGATGCATTATCAAAATGCCATCCTAGCTGTTGTGATTTTTGATAATAATTATAATTTATGGAGGATAAAGTATCACTGTATGGATAAATATCTTTTAAATTTAAGACACCTTTTAAAAAATTTTTAAAAATATTTGATTGATATAAAATATTTAATTTTGATTGCTGATTTAACAGATCATGAGGAACACAACCTTTATCACTTACGACCTCTCTATTTAAAGGATCGTTCAAGTCACTTAATTTATCTTGTTTATTAAGTAAGATGGTATGATTTTGAGAACAATAGAAAGCTTGATCTTGTAATCCATTTGCTTCAGTAATTAATTCATTTAAGCAGCCATTTGTTAAAAAATTATTTAATATTAGTATAGAATTTTTTTTAATTTCATCATTGCAATATTGAATATATTCATAACTATCTATTGGATGTTTTGACTGATTAACTATATCAATTATGGTATTCATTGCTGACTTAACACTTATATACTAAAGTTGTAGATGTTAAATTTAAAAAATTTATATATATTTATTCAAAATGGTTTGGAATTTTCAAGATAGTTATACGAAATTACCTAGTATTTTTTATAGTAAAGTTAATCCTGAAAATTTTAGTAATAAAAAATTAGTTTTGTTTAATAGTGATCTTGCAAGGCAGTTAAATTTAGATTTTAGTAAATATGATGATGATGAAAAGTGTAATATTCTTTTGGGAAAAAATAAATTAAATAAAAATTACTTTTCTCAAGCTTATGCTGGACATCAATTTGGAAATTTTACAATTTTAGGCGATGGTAGAGCTGTAATTATTGGTGAACATATTACTAATAATAAACAAAGGGTAGATATACAGTTAAAAGGATCAGGCCAGACACCCTACTCCAGAAATGGAGACGGAAAAGCTGCATTAGGTCCAATGATAAGAGAATACATATTGAGTGAAGCTATGCATAATCTTGGCATATCTTCAACCAGAGCACTAGCTGTTATTACTACAGGTGAAAATGTATTGCGTGATAGATTAGAGCCAGGCGCAATTTTAATTAGAGTTGCGAATTCGCATATTAGAGTGGGAACTTTTCAATTCGGAAGTCTTTTAAAAAATAGAGAAGAATTTCAAAACTTTATATCTTATACAATTTCAAGGCTGTATCCTGATATAGATAATAATAATGATAAATATTTAAAATTTTACGAGACAATCTGTGATTTACAAATTAAGTTAGTCGTAGATTGGATGAGAGTTGGTTTTATTCATGGTGTAATGAATACCGATAATATGTCTTTATCTGGTGAAACTATAGATTATGGTCCAGCAGCATATTTAGATGAATATAATCCAAAAAAAGTTTTTAGCTCAATTGATAAAATGGGAAGATATTCTTTTGAAAATCAATCAAAAATAACGTTGTGGAATTTAGCAAGATTTGCTGAAACTTTTCTTCATTTAATTGATTCAAATGAAAAAACAGCAATTAAAAAAATAGAAGATATTTTAAATAAATATAAAAAATTGTTTGATCAATCTTGGTTAATAATGATGTCAATGAA
>CACJRM010000056.1 GCA_902595805.1 uncultured Alphaproteobacteria bacterium
TAAAAATTTATCTTGCACCAAGGCATCCAGAAAGAATTAGTACAATTAAGCAAGAATTAAATAAAGAAGGATTTAATATTTCTTTAGAATCTAAAAATGAATTTAAAAAAAATAATATCGTAATAATTGATAGTTTTGGAAAATTAGATGAATATTTTAAAATTAGTGATTTAGTTATTTTAGGTGGTTCTTTTTTAAAAAATATTGGCGGACATAATCCTATAGAGCCTGCAAGTTATGGATGTGCAATTATTAGTGGTAATTATGTTGATAATTGGACTAATATTTATGAAGATATGGTAAAAGCGAATTCATGTATAGTGGTAAATAATTTTGAGGATATTGATATAAAGATGAAAGAATTACTAAATAATAATTTGGAAATAAAAAAAATTCAAGCAAATGCACTTGCGTTTTCTAATAGATCTTTCTTTGAAAAAGAAATGCTTTTCAAAGATATTGAAAAGTATATCAATTAAAATGCTTAAAGCTCCTAAATTTTGGTATAAAAAAAATGATACATACTTCTCTAACTCTTTGTATCCACTCTCGTTAATATTTAGATTTGGAACAAAAATAAGAAATTTTGTCAGCAGAAAAACATCTTCTGGGATACCAATAATTTGCATTGGAAATATAGTAGTTGGAGGAGCAGGCAAAACACCAGTTGCTTTAAAAATTGGAAATTTATTAAAACTTAACGGATATAATCCTCACTTTGTTTCAAAAGGATATGGTGGTGTTGAAACATCTAATGTTCTTGTTAAGGAATGGCACTCTGCAAAAAGTGTTGGTGACGAATCTTTATTACTAGCTGAAGTTGCACCTACTTGGATTGGTAAAGATAGAAATAAATCCTTTATTTTGGCTAAAGAAAAAGGTGCCGATTGTATAATTATGGATGATGGTTTTCAAAATCCAGCGCTTCAAAAAGATTTTTCAATTATAGTAATTAATGGCGAACAAGGCTTTGGGAATAAAAGGGTAATCCCGTCTGGTCCTCTTAGAGAGAGTATATCAAGTGGTATTTCCAGAGCAAATCTTGTAATCGTAATTGGAGAAATATCTCAAGATGTAAAAGATAAAATTCCAAGCACTGTTCCTATTATTCATGCTAAATTTCAAATAAGCACTGATAATAAAATATATAAAAATCAAAAAGTGACAGCTTTTGCAGGTATTGCTTATCCAGAGAAATTTTATAATTCACTTTCTAAACAAGGTGCTATTTTAGAAAAAAAAATTAGTTACCCTGATCATCATATATTTGATGAAAATGATATGTTAAATTTAGCAGAAAATGCAAATCTTACAAAATCAGTGCTAGTTACTACACAAAAAGATTTTGTTAGAATTCCGAAATCATATCGATCTTTAGTAAGCACTTTGAAAGGGGAAATTAAATTTGAAGATGAAAATCTACTTAAAGAAATACTAGGTAACATTTTAGAGAATAAAATAAATGATTTAGCATCATGAAAAATATAATTTATTTTTTTGAATATATTATGGTTTTTTTAATATTTTTTTTATTTAAAATTTTGCCATTAAATATATCAGCTAAATTTGCTTCTTTTTTGTTTAGTACTTTTGGTGAATTATCTGGTGCAAATAAGACTGCAATTAAAAATTGCAAATATGTATTTCCCAATATGAAAGAAAAAGAAATTAAAAGTATAGTTAAAAAAAGTTGGGATAATCTAGGAAGAACAATTTCAGAAATCCCAAAGTTAAACTATTTATTTGATAAAAAAAAAATCAAGTACAATAAAATTGAAAATATTGAAAATTTAATTAAAAATAATTCCCAAGGAATATTTATATGTATTCATCAGTCGAATTGGGAAGTCGTAGTACCGAGTCTGGATAGAATTGGTATTAATCTAGGTGCAGTATATAGGCATATTAATAATCATTTTTTAGATAAACTGTTATTAAAAATTAGAACAAATTCACTTGTATCGTCTAAGAGTTTTTATACTCCAAAAGGGAAAAAAAGTGCTAAAGATATAACTGCAGCTATAAGAAATTCTTTATCAATGTTGGTGGTAATTGATCAAAAAGATTCTTCTGGAGAAGAAGTGTTATTTTTTAAACGTAAAGTTAAAACACAAACAGGTTTTTTAAAACTAGCCAGAAAATATAAATTACCAATAATCCCAATTAAAAATAAAAGAATTAATAATGGAAAAATTGAGCTTACCTTTCTTGAACCTTTCTATCACAATGATGTCAATATCAGTGATAATCAAATGATGGAAAAAATTCATTATAAGATTGAAGAGTGGATTAAAGCAGA
>CACJRM010000057.1 GCA_902595805.1 uncultured Alphaproteobacteria bacterium
AAATCATCTACATCACAGGTTTTATGAGAAGGAATTATTACAGGCTTTGAATGTTTAGATAATGGTTCTAACAAATTTATAAATGCATTATTGGTACCCCATATAAATTGTCCGGCATCAAAATAGTAATCTTTTAAATCTTGTGTTCTTTTTGATATTTTTATTGGATTTATAGAATTTAAATTACCTTTATTATTAATGGTTAAAGCTCTCTGTATTGGATGGTTATATTTACAAACTGATAAAGAAAAATTTTTTTTTGATTTAATTAGTTCATTATATCCTTTTTTTAAATATTTAATATCAAGAAGTGGATTTGTAGCATATATGCAACAAGCATAATCTATTGCATAATTTCTTTCTTTAAACCAAAGAAGTGCATGTTTAATTACTTTAGTTATCCTTGTTTTATCGTCAGATAAGTTTTTAGGACGAATAAATGGAATTTTTGCGCCATATTTTTCTGAAATTGTAGCAATTTTTTTTGAATCAGTCGATACTATTATTTCATCGAAAATTTTTGATTTAATTGCTTTTTCTATTGAAAAACTAATTAGTGGTTTACCATTGAATAACTTTATATTTTTATTTGGTATTCGCTTGCTCCCTGATCGAGCAGGTATAATTGCTAAATTCATACTTTTTTTTTCAAAAGAAACCAATTAATATCGTCCAGTGGGTTTTTTTTGTCAAGACTATATACAAATCCATAATCTACAAGATCCATATTATATTTTTTGATTAAATCTTTTGCAAAATCTCTTTTGTATAAGAGGTCAGAAAAACCTCTATATTTAATTTTTGTAGGTTTAGGGCTAAAATATTCAGCAATCAAAATATATTTATTACTATAGTTAAAAAGTTTTTGATAAATTTCAGATAAGTGCTTTGGTGGAATATGTATTAATACACCCTTTGTAAAAGTTAAATCAAATTTTTTTCTAGTTTTAAAATTATATAAAGTATCTTTATAAGCATTTGCAATATTTTTTGATTTTAGAACATCTATTGCTTGTTTGTTAATGTCCACTCCAGTTAAATTTATTTTTTTATCTATATAATTTATTGCTTCAAGATTAAGTCCGATGTTACATCCAAATTCTAAAATATTTTTAATTTTATATTTTTTTTTTATAACTCTTTTAAAAAAACTTATATTAGACTTCAAATGCTCACTATTGTTTGTTCTTAGTATATATTGGTTTCCTGATGAACCTGACCAGAATTTTTCAGTTTGTTTTTTTAAATCTTTGACCATATTCCAGAGAGCATAGTTCCATAAAATGGAGGAGAAATATTATGTTTTTTATTATTTTTTATATCATTTTTAATTTTATTAAAATCCTTCTGAAAATTTTCATATGGAGTATCTATATAGGGATGAATAATAATATTTTTTTTAAAACCCTGTTTTTTTACTACATTATTCAAAACCTTCGAACTTACATACGTATAATGAAACAATGGATTAAATTGGTTCCATTTATCTTTATAAATATAATAAGCAAAACTATCTTTATCTGGTGTTGCAGTAATAAATAATTTTCCACCTTTTTTTAATTTATTTTTAATATTTTTAATTAAGGAAATAGGATCAACTATATGTTCAATAACACCTCTTAGTAGTACCAAATCAAAAAAATTATTTTTATAAGGTAGTTTTGTTCCATCAAAATAATCATACTTTATATCTTTATTTTTATTGAATGATGAATGATCAATTTCAGCAATAAATTTTTTATATTTTTTATCAAATAATGATAAAAATTTCCCATCACTTCCTCCAATATCTAATATTTTTAAGTTTTTATTATTGTTAAGGAAAATAGAAATTAATTCAAAATCTTGAAGATACATTTTTTTTCTATTTTTTAGACCTTTACCCTTAGATCGGTAATCCATAAGAGAATAGTTGGAATATGCTTTTTTTAAACCAGTATCATTTAAATATGGATTAATATAATGAGTATAGCATCTTTTACACTCTACCAATTTAATATTTCATATATCGATGATTTTTTTGAAACCCTGAGATCAGTAATATAAGTTTGAAATTTGATAGCATCACATCCAGCTTTTTTGGCCGCCTTCACCAAATCTAAAGCATGTTTTAATTTTCCATTATGATTTATACCTGCCTCTGCAATTATATAAGTACTGCTCTTAGACATATAATTAGACAGTTATCTTATTTTGTTAACAAAGTTAATATTAAATTAATGACATTTTTATTATTTTTAGCATTTATACTTTTAGAAGCTAATTTACTT
>CACJRM010000058.1 GCA_902595805.1 uncultured Alphaproteobacteria bacterium
TGTGTAAAAATTCAACACCAATTGAAGCAGAATAAGTTTCTTTTAATATTTTAATAATATTTTTTAATTTACCTTTTTCTAAACCCAAACTTCCATCAATGAATATTTCTTTTTCTAAATCTGATTCATTAAAACCATAGCTTTTATAATCTAATTCTTGAGGATACTCTCTTTCAGATATTCCTAAGGGGTCAAGATCTGCAATCAAATGTCCGTTAATTCTAAAAGCTCTAATTAACCTTAATGCTCTAATTGAATCTAAAGTTGAAACTCTAAATTCTTCAGAATTGTAATTCGCATTTGATTTTATAACCTTAGTTATGTAATTTTTATCTATTATACTTGATGGACGTTCTTTCCATTCTGGTCCTCCAAAATCTTTAAGAACAGAGTAGTCATCTTCATTTAAATTATTGAAAAAATCTTTCCAAGTTGTGTCCACACTTTCAGGGTCATTTCTAAATTTAGAATACAGTTCGGCCACATATGGCGCATTAGCACTATTTAAGAAAGTATCATTCATAGATTTCTATTAAACTAAAACCATTTCTCATAACAATCATACTAATGGAAACTAATTATTCCCATTTTGCATTGCTAATTTCATCGTTTTTCCCAATGATGCCGGGGATTTTGACACCAAAACTCCAGCCTTTTCTAAAGATTTAATTTTGGAATGTGCTGTACCTTTTGAGCCTGAAACGATAGCACCTGCATGACCCATACGCTTTCCTTTTGGTGCCGATTGTCCAGCTATAAATGCTGAAACTGGTTTTTTTCTTTTTGAATTTGAAATAAATTCTGCTGCATTTTCTTCTTCCTCACCACCAATTTCACCTATCATTAAGATTCCCTCGGTCTCATCGTCTTCTAAAAATAACTTTATACAATCTACAAAATCCATCCCATGTATTGGATCTCCACCAATACCAACGCATGTTGATTGACCTAATCCTACCTCTGTTGTCTGTGCAACAGCTTCATAAGTTAAAGTTCCTGATCTGCTTACTATACCTATTTTACCTTTTTTATGGATGAAGCCAGGCATGATTCCAATCTTGCATTCGGAAGGTGTGATTAACCCTGGACAGTTTGGTCCAATCAAATATGTTTTATTTTTAATAATTCTTTTTTTTATATCAATCATATCTAAGACTGGAATACCTTCTGTAATACAAACAATTAATTCAATATTTGCATCTAAGGCCTCATGGATTGCTTTAGCAGCAAATTTAGCAGGAACATAAATAACTGTTGCGTTTGCTTCAGTTTGTTTCACTGCATCGGCAACAGTATTAAACACCGGTAAATTTAAATGGGTCTGACCTCCTTTTCCAGGCGTGACACCACCAACAAGTTTTGTACCATATGCTATAGCTTGTTCAGAATGATATGTTCCTTGTGAACCGGTAAAGCCTTGGCAAATGAGTCTTGTGTTTTTATTAACTAAAATTGACATTATTCTGATAACTCCACAGCTTTCTGAGCTGCATTTGAAAAATCATCAATTGAAATTAATCCTAATGATGAATTATTTATAATATCTCTTCCTTCTTTAGAATTTGTTCCTTGAAAACGCACAACAACAGGAAGTTTAAATTCTAATTCTTTAATTGCATCAATGATGCCATTAGCAATCATATCGCAATGGATAATTCCTCCAAAAATATTTATAAAAACTGATTTCACGTTTTTATCTGATTGAATGATCTTGAAAGCTTTAATGGCTCTTTCTTTATTAGCTGTACCACCTAAATCTAAAAAATTGGCTGGTTCCATTCCAAATTGTTTAATAATATCCATAGTTGCCATAGCAAGTCCAGCTCCATTAACCATACAACCTATTTTCCCATCGAGCTTAATATAAACCATATCGTTTTCAGAAGCTTCAAGTTCCAAATCATTTTCTTCTGAAGTATCTTTTAATTTTTCAATGTCAGCCTGTCTATACAGAGCATTATCATCAATATTAATTTTAGCATCTAGAAGAATTAGTTTTTCATCTTTTGTCACAACAAGAGGGTTAATTTCAATTAAAGAAGCATCTATTTCGACATAGGCCTTACATAAATTTAAAACGATTTCTTTAAATTGGTTAAACTCATTAATAGAAAAGTTTAATTTATTTTGAAGACTATCACTAATTGTAAAATCTTCTAAGTTATCAAAATAAACATATTGA